>JAEUUP010000067.1:2500-51472 GCA_016787525.1 Saprospiraceae bacterium
GCTGCGAAAAGCTGCGGGGAGTTGCAAGAGAACGTTAATCCGCAGATGTCCGAATGGGGAAACCCGTCACGCTGAAGGCGTGACCGAACGTCAAACCTCCTGAACTGAAACATCTAAGTAGGGAGAGGAAGAGAAAATAATAATGATTCCGTAAGTAGTGGCGAGCGAACGCGGAAGAGCCCAAACCTGTGTGTTTACACACAGGGGTTGTAGGACTGATTGTCGTGTATAAATTCAAGTGGAAGATGTCTGGAAAGTCATGCGATACAGGGTGATAGCCCCGTACACGTAAAAAATTTATGCACATTCAGTATCCTGAGTAGGGCGGGGCTGGTGAAACCCTGTCTGAATCTGCCGGCACCATCCGGTAAGGCTAAATACTCTCGAGAGACCGATAGTGAACCAGTACTGTGAAGGAAAGGTGAAAAGAACCGCAAGAAGCGGAGTGCAATAGACCCTGAAACCGTACGCCTACAAGCGGTGGGAGCGCGATAATATCAAGTGACCACGTGCCTTTTGCATAATGAGCCTACGAGTTGTTACTCACTACCAAGTTTAAGGTCTTAAGGACTGGAGGCGCAGCGAAAGCGAGTCTGAATAGGGCGATAGGTAGTGGGTACAGACGCGAAACCGAGTGATCTACCCTTGAGCAGGTTGAAGTCCCGATAGTCTCGGGATGGAGGACCGAACTGGTAAACGTTGAAAAGTTTTCGGATGACTTGAGGGTAGGGGTGAAAGGCTAATCAAACTCGGAGATAGCTCGTACTCCCCGAAATGCATTTAGGTGCAGCGTCGTGGTGTGTATGTTGGAGGTAAAGCTACCGATAGGGCTAGGGGGTGTCACAGCCTACCAAACCCTGACGAACTCTGAATGCCAACATATTTCAGCGGCAGTGAGCCCCGGGGTGCTAAGGTCACGGGGCGAGAGGGGAACAACCCAGACTTGCAGCTAAGGTCCCTAAGTTACAGTTAAGTTGAATCTAACGATGTGGAGATGCATAGACAGCCAGGATGTTTGCTTGGAAGCAGCAATTCATTTAAAGAGTGCGTAACAGCTCACTGGTCGAGCGTTTCTGCGCGGAAAATAATCGGGCATCAAACTGTACACCGAAGCTCAAGAATTCGCAAGAATTGGTAGGGGAGCATTCATGTCAGCTGCGAAGGTGTGTCGTGAGAGGTGCTGGAGCGACATGAAAAGCAAATGTAGGCATAAGTAACGATAAATGATGAGAGTAACATCATCGCCGTAAGACTAAGGGTTCCGGAACTATGGTAATCAGTTCCGGGTTAGTCGGGTCCTAAGGATAACCCGAGAGGGGATGCCGATGGCAAACGGGTCAATATTCCCGTACTTGTATATAGTGCGATGGGGTGACGGAGAAACGTAAGTGGTGCGAACTGACGGAATAGTTCGTTGAAACGCGTAGGCTTTGAGAGTTGTAGTTAAATGCGCAACTTGAGCTGAAACGTGATAGTACCTGCAATGCTTCGGCAAAGCGGGATAATCCACCCAAGTCGGCTTCCTAGAAAAACCTCTAAGCTTCAGCTATATACAACCCGTACCGCAAACCGACACAGGTAGTCGAGGAGAGCATCCTCAGGCGCTCGAGTGAATCGTGGCTAAGGAACTAGGCAAATTGGTCTCGTAACTTCGGAAGAAGAGACGCTCCGCGAGGAGCCGCAGTGAAGAGGCCCAGGCAACTGTTTAACAAAAACACAGGACTCTGCTAAATCGTAAGATGACGTATAGGGTCTGACACCTGCCCGGTGCTGGAAGGTTAAGGAAGGGGGTTAGCGCAAGCGAAGCTCTTGACTGAAGCCCCAGTAAACGGCGGCCGTAACTATAACGGTCCTAAGGTAGCGAAATTCCTTGTCGGGTAAGTTCCGACCTGCACGAATGGTGTAATGATCTGGGCACTGTCTCAGCCACGAGCTCGGTGAAATTGAAGCATCGGTGAAGATACCGATTACCCGCACTGGGACGGAAAGACCCCGTGAACCTTTACTATAGCTTCACGTTGAGCTTGGATGCAAGATGTGTAGGATAGGTGGGAGCAGATGAAATGGTCACGCTAGTGGCTGTGGATGCGTCGTTGAAATACCACCCTTTTTGCATTTAGGTTCTAACTCCTCAACAGGAGAACAGCGTGTGGTGGGTAGTTTGACTGGGGTGGTCGCCTCCAAAAGAGTAACGGAGGCTCGCAAAGGTGCCCTCAGCATGGTTGGTAATCATGCGCAGAGCGTATTAGTATAAGGGCGCTTGACTGTGAGAGCGACGGCTCGAACAGGTACGAAAGTAGGCTAAAGTGATCCGGTGGTTCCGAATGGAAGGGCCATCGCTCAAAGGATAAAAGGTACTCCGGGGATAACAGGCTGATCGCATCCAAGAGCTCATATCGACGATGCGGTTTGGCACCTCGATGTCGGCTCGTCACATCCTGGGGCTGGAGAAGGTCCCAAGGGTTGGGCTGTTCGCCCATTAAAGTGGCACGCGAGCTGGGTTCAGAACGTCGCAAGACAGTTCGGTCCCTATCTAGTGTGGGCGTAGGAATATTGAGAAGAGCTGTCTCTAGTACGAGAGGACCGAGATGGACGAACCGCTAGTGTATCTGTTGTGTTGCCCAATGCAGTGCAGAGTAGCTATGTTCGGACGGGATAAGTGCTGAAAGCATCTAAGCACGAAGCCTCCTTCAAGATGAGTATTCCACCCGTTATGGGAAAGGGCTGTAGAAGATGACTACGTTGATAGGTTACAGGTGTAAGCATAGTGATATGTTCAGCCGAGTAATACTAATTGCCCGATAGCTTCCTTTTTTTTTCTTATCTTTTTATCTTTTGCATAATCTATTACTTTTTAATTACAATTACCTTCCTAATCATACAATATATTTCATAAATACTCCTCCAACAACTGTCAATTAAAAATATTCAAAATATTACGTCAAGCATTAAGCTTCGACAAAGAACTGTTGGTGGCTATAGCGTTGGGGTTCTACCTCTTCCCTTTCCGAACAGAGTCGTCAAGCCCAACTGCGCCGATGGTACTGCGTCCCTGAACGTGGGAGAGTAGGTCGCTGCCAACTCAAGCTATCTGAATCCTTCTCGAACATTTCGAGAGGGATTCTTTCTTTTTGCCTACTTAATATTCTTGATTTTAGCTCTATATTTGCTGATTCTTTACTATTCCTGCATGATTTGAAATGACAGCAAATTTGAAATTATTCCTCTTTTATCTTCTTTTTATCTTTTCGTCTATATTTACTCAATGTCGCAGAAACTCATCTGAGACAAGACTTGCTTTCTATTTTTGGCAGACCCATCTTGACAAAAGTAATTTTGATGATAATTTTTTGAAGCAACAAAATGGGCAACGCCTTTACATCGCTGTTTTAAACATCGAAACAAATGCTAAAAATGAGGCTGTCCCAAGTATAGAAACCAACGTTGATTGGTCAATTCTACCTCAAAGCATTCAAATAGTTCCTGTCGTTTACATACCTAACCATGTGTTTGAACGCATTGACAAAACAGCCATTGAACATTTTGTCAAAAATCTTTCCCATTATTTTCTGAACAAAATACCCCCCTCAGTATTTTTTCCTGAAATCCAGATCGATTGTGATTGGACAGAGAAGACACGGGTAGCTTACTTTAGTTTTTTAGAAAAATTGAAACTGCAAGTTCAGAAGCCAATAAGTGCCACTATCCGCTTACATCAAATTAAATATCGCTCAAAAACAGGTATTCCGCCCGTAGATAAGGGGGCTTTGATGATGTATAACCTAAATGCTCCCAATAAATACTCATCCCAAAATTCTATTTTTGATGCTAACGAGTGTGAAAAATATTTAAAAGGACAAAAACGTTATGACTTACCTTTGGATATCGCCTTGCCTGTATTTTCGTGGGGTTTAGTGTTTAGAAACAAACAATATCAAGGCATTTTTAATGGATTAAGCATAGATGAAAGTAAAAATCTGTCTTTTTTGAATTTAAATACTGAGGGGGGCAAAAATTATTTTCAAGTTGTGCAAGATACCGTTTTCAGAGGTTTATATTTGCGATATGGCGATGAAATCGAGATAGAAGAAGTCAATGAAAACGATTTATACGATGCTGCGAAACTCGCTCGCCCGATGCTTAACAATGATACAACTAATGTTGTTTTTTACCATTTGAATTCATCTATTATCAAAAATCTTGATGCTCATGTCTTTCAAAAAGTCCTTAATTATTTGCATTAGTGTAGTTCTGATGCTTTTCCCTCGCCTCGAATTGGATGGTTGTGGTCCGATTTTGTACGATGAAGAGTTCCGTTTTTGGCTTTTTCAACCCAATTTAGTGAATAATGAAGCCTTGTTACCATTCACATATTCAACCAACTTATACTTTCAAACGGGTAGCAAAACAGAGAGTTTGGCGGAGGTTTTTGATACCACTTATGAGCAGGTGAATGTAAAAGAGTGGCAAACTGAAGTGCCATCTGCAACCGATAAAGATATTTACAAATTGGTGTACGATACTGACCCTCAGGCATACAAACGTCAAGTCAAAGGTGATTCTTTGAAAACGAATACTTTCTATCAAGGTCTGAAGGCAAAACCAGATTTATTGACCTATTTCAATTTTGCTAAAGATTGTGAAGCTGTATTCAGCGGTGGCACGTACAATCAAACGGATTGGGAGTGGAAAATAGATTCAGTAGGCATAAAAAAAATCGCACAGAAAGGCGAAAATACAGTCAAAACGGCGAAGACTCCTTTTATTCGTTTGCGTACAGCCTATCAATTAATAAAAGCGTATGAGTATTTACAAAATACTGAGGGGGTGATAAAAACGTTTGATACTTACTTAAAAGACTCAAAATCAAATAGTTGGATACTTGGTTCAGCTTTGTATTACTATGCAAAAGCGCAGCCAACGCCTGAATTACGTAATTTATGGGCTGCGAATTGTTTTGATGTCACTGTTGATAAGAAATTGCAATCGCTCAAATTAGTCAATGCAGACCATAAAGCAACGACACTTGCTATGGCGAAAACAGAGCATCAACGTGGGCTTGCGACAACAATGATGGCATTGCGTCATCCGGGGCGAGGTTTGAATGATTTAAAAACGATATATGCTGCTGACCCAATGCAAAGTGAATTGCCCATGTTGATTGAACGCGAAATCAATAAACTCGAAGATTGGCTGTATTCATTTTCATTGACGGGCAACGATACTTATGTCAGTCGTTCGATTCGTGAACCTAAAAAGAAAAATGATGCTGGTGAGACTTATTTTGATGACCCGAAATACAGTGATGAGAAAAAATATGAAGAAATCCAAAAAGCGAACTGGGCTGCTGACCGCTTATATCTGAACGAAGTAACAGATTTCGTTGCAAAACTTATTTCTGAAAATAAGGTCAAAGACCGAGCTTTTATACTTTTGGCTGGCGCACACTTAGCATTTTTGAAGCAAGATTTCAAACAATTGCGCCAGTATTTGGCAGATTTAAAAACCTTACCAAATGTGCGAGCCAATATACAGGTGCAAGCAGAATTGACTAATGTACTTTGTGATTTGAATGTAGCACCTATTTCTGCGATGACAGAAGAAAATATTGCTCGATTCGAGTCAGTATTACAAAAAAATAAAAAAGAAATCACTGATTTTGGCACATTCAGAGAGCAAGTTTATCTTTTTATTGGTAAAAAATTCATCGAACAAGGTAAAATTGCTAAAGGTTGTCTGTTGACGATGCTGACGAATCGGTTTACGAATTATGTCGGGTTTTATCAAGAAAACGCTTATCATCGCCTTTATTCACTAGGGAAGCCTGCTGATTTCGACGAAGCAATTCGTATTGTTAGCACGCCAAAAACGAATTTTGAAAAATTGATTGCTGCTGAAAAACGACCTTACAGGGAAGAATATGGCTACTACGATGAGAAAAAACAAGAATGGGTTGAGGTTAAGAATCCACGTGAATGGGATGTTAATAAAATCAAAGATTACAAATTGACCTATTTTATTCGCAATGACCAAATTGACAGTGCATTGAAAGTCGCTAAAACGATTCCACGTAACTACTGGCAAAAAGAGCCGTATCAAGCTATGCTCAACTGCAACCCATTTTATGTAGATGTTGTTCATCCTCATACTGTTACATTTGCGGATTCGATAAAATACAACAAAATAACATTTCTGGAAAGGGTTGTCGCTCTTCGTAATGAGGCGCAGAAGAACCCCTCAGTAGCAGCTCAAAATTATTATCTATTAGGCAATGCTTACTACAATATGACTTGGAAAGGCAATTTCTGGCTCATGTCTGATATTTATTGGGGTGCTTTTGAGTCTCATTCAGACTATTTTAAAAGCGATACAACTTTTATAAACACTTATTTCGGTCTCACTCGTGCGCAAAAGTATTATGAAATGTCGTTAAATAGTACGACAGATGAAAAATTGGCAGCACTCAACCGATTTATGATTGGCTACTGTGCAAAAACAAGAGAAGATTATTTTTTCTACCAAAAAGTGAGTCGTTGGGACGATAATGCACCTAAACCGCCAGCTTTTAAAAATCCTGCGGATGTTGTTTACAATCAGAAATTTCCTAACCGTCTAAAAGACTATTCGGGAGCAAAGTATTGGTGTACCAATTACGAATCCTTGGCGAAGTTGTATAGTGGTTTTTAATTTCTTCTGTTTTCTGACAATTCTTGTGATAGAAAGCAATGGGCTCTTTCTTTATTTACATAAATTGGGGCAAAACCTCAAAAGAGCTTTACGAAAAAGGCGCAAATTTTATGTTTGCGCCTTTTTTGTAAAAATCAACCAATATTTACCTTAGAAACTGTTTAAGTTTTAAAACAGCTTCTTAAAATTCTAGTAACCGCATGTCAATTTGACGTGATTCCAAATCTGCATCAACGATTTGTACTTTAACAGACTGACCCATTTTTAGAATTCTACCTGTTTTTACACCTTTTGCTTTAAGGCGTGTGGGTTCCACTTCAAAAAACTCAGGACAACGCCCAAATTCAACCATCCCCTCAGTCAGCATGTGTTTGATTTCGACAAAAATACCGCGCTCCAACATACCACTTACCACACCTTCAAAAGTTTCGCCGATATGCCCTTTGATGTATTCTACCTGCTTATATTTGATGGATTGTCGTTCGGCATCAGCTGCTTTTTTCTCCTGTTTTGAAATGTGTTTGCACTGTTCTTCGAGTTTTTCTTTGTCCACTCGCTTGATAGTAGCTAAGTTTTCAAACAAAATGCGGTGTGCCAATACATCAGAATAGCGACGAATCGGTGAAGTAAAATGACTGTAAAATTCAAATGCCAAGCCATAATGCCCCACATTGTCCGAGGAATAAGCAGCTTTTGCCATACAACGAATAGCAATGGGAGTCAAAACTTTCAAATTTTCATCTTTCTCTGCTTTTTTTGCCAATTCATTGAGTGATTTTGCAATATTTTGAGGAGTGTCGAGGTTCATACTGACACCTAATTCTCTTGCAAAAGCGGCAAAATCTCGTAATTTATCAACATCGGGCAAGTCATGCACACGATAAATGTATGGCACTTCCATGCCTTTTGAGCGTGTACGAGCATCGCGTTTTGCCATAAAAGTAGCTACTTCTTTATTCGCTAGAAGCATGAAATCTTCGATGAGCAAATGTGCCTCCTTGCGCTCTTTAACGAATACCTCGATAGGCACGCCTTGCTCATCCAATTTGAATTTGACTTCATCGGTTTCAAAATTAATTGCCCCATTTTTGAAGCGTTTTTTGCGTAGATGATGCGCGATTTGATTCAATTTCGCCAATTCATCGACAAAATCACCTTCTCTTGATTCCAAAATGGCTTGTGCCTCTTCGTAAGCATAACGGCGTTTGGAGTGAATGATGGTTTTCCCAAACCATTTTTTAACAATTTTGAACTTCTCATCAAACTCAAAAACGGCTGAAAAAGTCAATTTGTCTTCATTCGGACGTAATGAACATAGCTCGTTTGATAATCTTTCGGGCAACATTGGACATACACGGTCAACCAAATACACAGAAGTCGAACGCAAATAAGCCTCTTTGTCAAGTGCCGTTTGCGGTTTGATATAATGCGTCACATCCGCTATATGGACACCAACTTCGATATGACCATTTTGTAAAACTTGGAATGACAAAGCATCATCGAAATCTTTGGCATCGAAAGGGTCAATCGTAAAAGTGGTTACCTCTCTGAAATCACGCCGCACTGCGATACCATCCCCCTCAGTATGAGCCGCTACTCGGGGCGTGTCGTCATCAATTTTCTCAGTTTCAGCCAAAACATCGTCTGGAAAAGTGATATTGAAGCCATTATTTATCAAAATAGCTTGCATTTCGATACTGCTTGACCCTGGCATACCTAAAACAGTGGTTACTTTGCCAAACATTTTTTTGTTGCGTCCACTACCCCAATCAGTTATTTCGACCACTACTTTTTCCCCTTCTTTTGCATCTTTAGTATCGTCTAAACGTACTGCAATTTCTGGGACATCAATCCTATCGGGATAAACAACAGCCCACCTTCTCTCATATCTAAAAATACCTATAAAATGTGTAGCTGAACGCTTCAGAATATCAACCACCTCTCCGTCGGGTCGCCTCCGTTGTGTACTACGTCCAAAGGCAGGAAAAAATGCACTGACCTTCACTTGGTCGCCGTTCATGGCACCCATCAATAGTTTAGCAGGAACGAAAATATCAGTTTCTAATCCCTCACAAACCACATATGCTGAGCCACTTTTAGTCATATCTACAATGCCAATGTACGTACCACGTTTTGCTACAGCACCTTTGGGTGGTTGTGAGCGAGTGGTTGACTTTTTCACTTCTGTTTTCATTGAAGAGGGCAAACTTTCTTCAGTTGCTGCTGCTTTCTTTTTGACAGTTACTGCTCTTGTTTGTGCAGGTGCTAATTTGCCCGACAGTTCGAGTTGTTCGAGTGCATGTCGAACGGAGTCTTTATTATTACCAATACCTAATTTTTCGATGATGTGGCGGGCAGAAAATTTCTTAGTCGGATTATCCCTGAAGAGTTTGAGTATGCTTTTTTGGAGTTCTTGTGTTGAGATTTTATTCTCTTTTTTTTTACTTTTTTTCATTTACTAATTGTTGAAAATCAATGCTTTATTGATTTGTTGTTAAAAATAATGAGGGGTGTTAGTTTAACCACTTAGAATGATGCCTTTTTACTTTTTGGATAGAGTCCAATTTTTAGGGTTATCGTTCTTTCATTCATTGCCTCAAATTTACACCTTTTTTGAAAAATACTGAGGGGGTATGTTAAATAAATCTGATGCTTTCAAAACGGCGATTAGTTCGTTAAAGTTGCCAACTTCAGGTAAATTCAACCATTTTGCTGCTTGTTTGATAAGGTTTTCAGGTGTTTTCCCAGCATACCGCCATTCGGCTAAGGCAGTTGCATCTTTGGACTTGGAGAGTTTGTCCCCTTCCTTGGTTTTGACCAAATCATGGTGAATAAACAGTGTTTTGCTAAAATCAGTTCGTTTTAGTTGTTGTGTGATATAGATTTGAGCCACAGTAGACTGCAATAAATCTGCACCACGTACGACAAAATTGACTCCAAAATAAGCATCATCCGCTACGGAAGCGATTTGATAAGCTGGCAAACGATTCTTTTGGCGAACGACAAAATCGCCCATTGCACAATGGCTAAAAAAAGCAGTTTGCTGGATTGTTTTTGTTTTTAAATCTAAATCGCTGAACGAAACAGTGTTGTTGTCTGGCACATGAATACGCCAAGCGGTGTCCATTTGATTGAAATCTAAATTTTTGAACCGACAGGTTTGCGGATAAAAACCATTGACAGTCGTCTCTTTGATTTGCTTTCGCGAACACTCACAGGCATAAAGAAGGTCTTTTTGGTTTTTTAGCAAATTGAGCATATAGTTGTAGATATGCAACCGCCGATGTTGTGACCAATTTTGTTGAAAATCGGCAACCGAACTCGGTCCCTCAGTCCACTCAATACCCAACCAATCGAGGGTTTTGAAAATGTCATCAAGGTATTCCAAGCGCATTCTGTCAGCATCGAGATCGTCAATACGGAGTAGAATATCGCCTTCGTAAGCTTTGGCAAAGGCATAAGTTAGAAGAAAAGAAGCACCGTTGCCTTCGTGCAGTAAGCCACTGGGAGTTGGAGCGATGCGGGTTTTGAGTTTCAAATTCATCGCACGAAATTAGTTTTTTAGCGTAAAAAATCACAATTTATACTCAAGGTGGGAAAAAACTGGCGCAGGTTGGTGAGTAACCGTTTTTTTCGATTTATATTTCGACAAAAATTCACCAACTCATTTCCAATAATGAAAAACAAACTCATTCTTTTCTTTTTACTTATGACGATTACCTCTTTTGCACAGCCCAAAACAATAGGGCAAGTCGTGCGGCTTGACCCAAGTTTGGACGATTTGATTGATAAAAATGCTCAAATCGAAGTCCTCGCTGATGGTTTTAAGTGGTCAGAAGGTCCCGCTTGGCTTAAAAAAGACAACTGCCTGATTTTTTCAGATGTACCTACCAATACGATTTACAAATGGAAAGAAGGTGAGGGTATAGCACCTTATTTAAAACCATCTGGTTATACAGGACGTGGTGACTACAGCCGCGAGCCTGGCAGCAATGGCTTGACGATTAGTTTGGATGGCAAAATCATCGCCTGCGAACATGGCGACCGACGTGTGACCATCATGCCTACTGAGGGGGGCGGTAAAAAGACCTTAGCAGACAATCATCAAGGTAAGCGGTTCAATAGCCCGAATGATGTGGTGCAAAAATCGAATGGCGATGTTTATTTTACTGACCCACCTTATGGTTTACCAAAACAGGAGAATGACCCAAGCCGCGAAACGGGTATTTTTGGCGTGTATCGCATAGCTAAAAATGGAACTGTGACGCTTTTGGTCAATGATTTGACACGTCCGAACGGTTTGGCGTTTTCACCTGACGAGAGCATTTTGTATGTGGCACAATCTGACCCAGATAGAGCCTATATTATGGCGTATCCTGTTCTGAAAAACGGTATTTTAGGCAAAGGGAAGATATTTTTTGATGCAACACCCATGTCGAAACAAGGTTTAAAAGGCTTACCTGATGGTTTGCGAGTGGACGATAAAGGCAATCTTTTTACAACAGGGCCGGGTGGTGTATTGATAATTTCGCCCAAAGGTAAACTTTTAGGACGCATTGACACAGGGCAACCGACTGCTAATTGTGGCTGGGGTGACGATGGCTCAACGCTTTATATGACGGCGAATATGTATCTCTGCCGTATCAAAACCAAGACTAAACCTGCAGTTTTTAGATAGTTATTGAATCATTTGTGTAAGATTTTCAATGACAAATGACTCATGACAGATGATTTGATAATAAATGGCAAATGATATTTATTTCATGCAGCAAGCCTTAGTCGAGGCGCGCAAGGCTTATGATACTGGTGAAGTGCCTGTAGGTGCAGTGATTGTGTGCGAAGGTCGCATTATAGCGCGTGGATTTAACCAAACTGAACGATTAAATGATGTGACAGCTCATGCCGAAATCATCGCTTTGACAGCAGCAACAGATTATTTGGGCAGCAAATATTTAGATGAATGTGATTTGTATGTAACACTCGAGCCTTGCCCAATGTGTGCTGGAGCATTAGCATGGGCGCAACTTCGACGACTTGTTTTTGCAGCCAGCGATGATAAACGAGGCTTTATGCGTTTTGGCAAAGAGATTTTGCACCCCAAAACGAAAGTTGAGTTGGGCATCATGCAAGATGAGTGCGTCGAGTTGATAAAGCGGTTTTTTAAAGAAAGAAGATAAAAAATGAAAAAAGCGACCTCCTCAGTAAAATCGAGGAAGTCGCTTTTTTTCATACGTCACAAATCATATCTGAATCTTAGCCAATCATTGATTCAAACGAATTTCATCTTCATTTTCATCAAAAAACTTGTAGGTTGTCAAAGGATAATCGGGTTCTGGTTGAATACGAATCCATTTGTTGTATTTGAAATACCAATTTATCTGCCGTTTTGGATAAAAACCTTTAGTCAAATAAGCGGCGACAAACGGATGAACATGAACCGAAATTTTCCCTTTGGGTCGTGTTTGCAACACAGCGTCAAGGTCAAATTCAAGAGCATCCGTTAATAAAACAGTCGGTTGAACTTTACCCGTACCATTGCACGAGACGCACACTTCTGCTGTATTGATTTTCAGTTCGGGGCGTACACGCTGACGTGTAATTTGCATCAAACCGAATTTACTGAGGGGGAGTATCGTGTGTTGCGCTCTGTCTTTTACCATAAAATCTTTCATAGCTTTTTGCAAAACCTTTTTGTGTTCTGGGTCTTTCATATCAATGAAATCAATGATGATGATACCGCCCAAATCACGCAAACGCATCTGACGTGCTATTTCTTCCGCAGCTTCCATATTGACCGCTAAAATGGCGTCGTCAGTGGCAGCTGACCCTACTTTGTGTCCACTATTCACATCAATGACATGCATAGCTTCTGTGTGTTCGATGACCAAATACGCACCGCTTGCCATAGTTGCCGTTTTGCCAAAAGAGGCTTTGACTTGGCGATTGACTGGAAAATGGTCAAAAATGTGTTTACCTGTGGCTTTGTGGTGTTGAACAATCTTAATTTGGTCGGGCGCAAAGCCTGCAAGGTAATTTTTAATGCTTTCACAAGTCTCTTTGTCATCAACTATGATTCGTGAAAACTGGTCGCTGAGCAAATCTCGCAAAATGCTCGATGTTTTATCCAATTCGCTGAGCAATTTAGCAGGCGGTTTGGCTTGTTTGAGTTGGAAGAAAATTTTCTCCCACTTAGCGGTCATTTGCATCATTTCCTCGTGCAATTCCGCTGTTTTTTTGCCTTCGGCGGCTGTTCTTACGATAACGCCAAAGTTTTTAGGTTTGATGCTCTCGGCAATCGTTTGAAGTCTTTTGCGCTCGTCTGCGCTAGAAATTTTTTTCGATACTGCAATCACATCTGTGAACGGAGTCAAGACCAAAAAACGACCTGGAATTGTGATTTCACAACTTAGGCGCGGTCCTTTTGTGCCAATGGGTTCTTTTAAGATTTGCACCAAAATATGCTGTCTTTTAGGCAAAACTTGGTCAACTTTCCCATTTTTATTGATGTCTGGCTCAATTCTGAAATGGTCAAGGCTCGCTGTGTTGATACCTCCACTGATGACACTATCTGTGAATTTCAACACATTTTTGAGTTTGGGTCCCATATCAGTGTAGTGCAAGAACGCGTCTTTTTTATGACCAATGTCAACAAAAGCAGCGTTCAATCCGGGCATCAACTTACGGATTTTGCCGATAAAAATGTCCCCAACAGCAAAATCGTTACTTGTTTCTTCGTGATGCAGTTCGACTAATTTCCCGTCTTCGAGAAGGGCAATTTCAACCTCTGATTGCGTCGAGTGGATAATGAGTTCTTTTTCCACTATCAACGCTTTTGATTGATAGCCAAAGTTGTTACTGTTCAAATTGTTTGCAAAAATGAGGTGATTTTGCGTCATAAAGTCAATGGGCATCAGAAGCCGATTTGGAAAACTAAAAAAATCCAAAACGGGAAATGAGGCAAGGGTGAGCAGATGAATTTGACAGAGATGTAAAAATTTAGGGTACTCGATATTGGACTAGACCGTCAAATTTTTTTTGCTTTTTATTTTTTCAGGCATGTTTCCCTATGACTTTTTGGTTTGGGCTTTCAATTAAAAAGGGAAAAAAGGAAACACGCTTACTAAAATATACCCCCTCAGTAAAAGAATGAAAATGAATGAAATGAACGTTAGAGAAACGATGAGTATTGACTTGGCTCATTTGTTTTTACATTTATCATTCAGTAGTGGCGTTTCAAAAAATATTTTTTAATAATTTGCATACAAATAAAACGCAGAAAGGAACGCCGAAAATCTCATAGGTTTTCGACATTCCCTCTTTATTTTTTACTAAGCCACAATGTCAACGTTGACTTTTTAAGCAAAAACAACCCGTTTTAGCGAAAATAGCATTTGAAAAATACAAACTGCGCTATCAAGGTTTAGAAATCAGTTTTTACTTCTTCTTCTTGTGGCGATTCTTTCTTAGTCGTTTTTTACGTTTGTGCGTCGCAATTTTATGACGCTTTCTTTTTTTACCGCAAGGCATTGGCTCAATATTTTTAAAAGTTTATAAAATAAAGTTAGAAGCTTTTGCGTCAAAAATGAGTTTTATTACTCATTTTCAAGGCTTTAAACCTCATAACTCGATATTGTTTTTTAAAATGGCTGCAAAAGTAAGAAATATTTTGGTAATTTGGAAACCGAATTATCATTTTGTTTAGATATTCACGTTTTTTATTAGCTAGTGGTTTTGACATTGTGAAGTTGATACATTGAAACGAAATTCAAATAGCCATAGACACAACAATAAATGCTGTTATGATTAATCCAAAAATAGAGCAATATGCTGAAGCACATACAACACCCGAAAGTGCTGTTCTCCAATCACTTGTGCGCGAAACACACTTAAAAACACTTGCACCACGTATGCTGTCAGGGCATTTGCAAGGACGTTTTTTGAGTCTTATCGCTAAGCTAATGCAGCCCCGACGGGTACTTGAAATCGGCACTTTTACAGGTTACTCTGCGTTGTGTTTGACTGAGGGGGTCGCTGACGGTGGCGTTTTGTACGCTTTGGAAGGGAATGATGAACTGAAACACATCATTGAAAAATACATTGAAAAATCTGGATACCAAGATAAAATCAAACTATTGATTGGCAACGCTTTAGAGATAATTCCGACCTTAGATGAGTTTTTTGACCTTGTTTTCATTGACGCTGGTAAACGCGATTATCCACAATATTGGGACTTAGTGGTTGAAAAAACACGCTCAGGCGGTTTGATTTTAGCAGATAATGTGTTGTGGAGTGGCAAAATCGTAGAAGAAAAAAAGAACTTGGATACCCAAATTCTCGATAGTTTTAACAAAAAGGTGTTGACAGATGACCGTGTAGAGTGTTTATTATTGCCCTTGCGCGATGGATTGATGATGGCTTTGAAAAAATAACAAAATGGCGGCTGCAAAAAATCATTATTGGGAAGATGTCTATGCGCTCGTGCGGTTGATTCCGAGAGGTCGTGTTTCGACTTATGGAGCGATTGCTGATTATTTGCGTTTGGGTTCACCGCGTATAGTCGGTTGGGCATTGAACAATTGTGGACACAATCCAGAAGATATTCCTGCTCATCGGGTGGTCAATCGCTTGGGCGAATTGTCGGGGCGCGTGCATTTTGGCACACCGACACGTATGGCAGAATTGCTGTTAGCAGAGGGTGTGATTGTTGAAGATGATAAGATTAAAAATTTTGAAAAATACATGTGGCATCCACTCGAAGAACTGAAAGAAGATGCTGATTTTGAATGATTTATAAAAAAAAAATTAAAAAACTATGAAAATGCACCCCCTCAGTATCATCGCCTTTTTAAGCCTTGTTTTAGCTCAAAGTTGTTCTTTCACCGCAGGCGTTGTCACCAAAAGTGATTTGCGAAAAATGACTCCTGCTCAAGCCTTAACGCGTCTCGAAGAAGGGAACAAACGCTTCAATAATAACCAACCCAAGCGGTTCAATATTCGTGAACAGCGGTACTATTTGAGCAAAAACGGTCAATATCCGCCTGCCGTCATTCTCACAGGTACAGATTCGAGGGTTGCGCCCGAACTGATTTTCAATCAAGGTTTGGGCGATGTCTATTGTCTGCGCTCTCCAGCCAGTGCTGTAACCAACGAAATGGTCGCGGGCATGGAACACGCTTGCCGCGTCATCGGCTCAAAAGTGATAGTTGTGATGGCACAGACTAAAGACCCATTCATTGAATTAGCGATTGACAACGACCAAACGGGCAATCAAACAGCGATTAATTACCAACTCAAAACGGCAATTGACAATGTGAAACGCGATGTAAACTGGAAACGGTGGAAACGTGAAGACTTGATTAATCTGGTTTTACGCGAACACTTGATGGTTTCTCTGCGCAAAATACCCTCAATGAGTCCCATACTGAGGGGTATGCAAGAGCGGGGCGAAGTTTTTATTGTCGGTGCTATTTATGATATTGAAACGGGAAAGGTCAATTTTTTGAAAGGAGAAGAATAGGTTTTTTCGGATAACTATTTGATTTTTAAACAATTAGAGCTTGGTGCAAAATAGATTCGCACCAAGCTCATGTTTTATTTTCACTTTCTAAGACGGTAGAACATGGCTACACTTAAACCCAACATCATCAAAATAGACCCCAACCAAACAAGATTAATGCCTGGATTGACAGTGGCTTCCAATACGATATAATCCGTTCTTGGAGCATCTTCGGCGATAGAAATCGGGATTTGTGTGGGCTTCCCTTGAGCAATTTTAATTGTGATTTGCTTCGTTTCAGGTTTGACTTTGGCAATGGCAAAGTGCATACCCAACTCTGGCACATCGTCCTTTATTGGAATGGGTGTTGTGCCACGAATGACATAAACAGGCGATGTGGCGTAGAAACTATCTCCCATTTTGTCTTTTTTAACCACTTTCAAATTAGCAGCAAAAGCCAAGTCACTAGGTTCAAGTTGAAAATTTTCGACCTTTGGCGAAGCATTCACGCCTTCAAAAGTCACTTCTGTATTGCCAACAGACAAGGTTTGACCTTGTTGGAAAATATAATCTTTGTATGCCAAATCTTTTTGTGGCACAAAAAGACGGTCGAATATTTCAGATTCCGCTCTGATACGCAAGCCCAATTGATTGACGGTTACAGGCAATTGGAACACATTGTCTTCACGAATCAACACAATCGGTTCGGCAGTATAAACCGAATCGGCCCCCCTCAGTATTTTGAGCTTCACACCAACAGCAATGTCTTTTTCTTCTGCTTTATATTTTGGATGTGTTGGCGACGAATTGATGCCCTCCACAACGACTGAATACTGAGGGGTCTTCGCCAAATCGGGTTTGATGGCAGTCGGCGTGCCAAGAGGAATATCAAATGGGCGATATTTCAAGCTGTCTTCGACTTCATGTGCGATTTCGGGATCTTGCTCCGTTGGTGGCAAAGCTGCGATATGACTGAACACGTCATACGTTAAAAAATGCCTTGTATCGGGATTAGTTGAAGCGATTTTACCCGATTTTTTATCATATAAAACATAAGGATGAACCGTAAATGAATCCACAACCGACTTCAAATCCTTTGATTTTTTGCGCAATTTCAAGGTGAAGTCACGGCGTGTGCCGTAAGTAGTATCTGATTCGTAGAGCATTTCCCAACCTGTTTCTGTTGGGATAGCCGAGCCTTTCATCAACAGAATATTTTTGCCGAATTGGTCTTCTGAAAAATTGATAAGCCCTTCCATAGCAAAACGGTTTTTGGAAATCCACGTTTTGTTAACACCTGAAGCTAAAATACCAACCACCAAAACACCAAATCCCATGTGTGAAAACGCTGACCCTGCTGCGCTCAAATTTTTTCGCATAAAACTGACGAGGTAGTCTGCATTGGCAATCAATGTGAAAACACCTGCAAACAACAACAAAACATATTGCCAAGCCGAAGCCGCATTGATCCAACCCAACAAAAGTAATGTGATACCAACCGACAAACCCGCAGAAATGCCCAAGTGTTTCAATAAAGTTGAACGATAATTCTCAAAATTGAACTCTTTATAGCGTAAAAACTGGGCGATAGCAGACAAGAAACCCATGAAAACACCTATCCACAACTGCGTTTTATTATAGTGACCGATGGTATCAACAGGCGCAGACAATTTTTTAGCAGAAGGGTTGAAAAAGGTGATGATTTTGTTGAAAACGGGCAACGATGTTGTAAATGAAATCAAAACCACCGACAAAATCAAGACCAAAGACCCAATAAAAAGCCAAAATTCGCGGCTCGTAACCGTTTCTTCCTTCGCTGGATTCGGAATACTTTTATAATTTTTAAAAAACAAAAACAATCCACCGACAAGGAAAAACATTTGTAACAAAACCAATTGCCATTCCAACCCCATTTCTGTAAAAGCATGAGCCGAAGTATCGCCTAAAATACCTGAGCGAGTCAAAAATGTAGAGTAAAGAACCAGTAAAAAACTCAAAATATAGAACATAAAAGTAGCTCTCAAAGAATGCCCCGTTGCCCGAGCGATAAGATGCGTGTGCAAACCCGCAACCATCACCAACCACGGCACAAGCGACATATTTTCGACGGGGTCCCAAGCCCAATAGCCATTGAAACTCAAGGCTTCATAAGCCCAAGCACCGCCCATCAAAATACCTGTTCCCAGTACTGCACCCGAAAAAAGTGAGTATGGCAAAGCAGGACGCAACCACTCAGTATATTTCTTAGTCCAAAGCCCTGCAATGGCGAAGCAAAACGGAATAGAGGTAGAAGCAAAACCCAAAAACAAAACAGGCGGGTGAATGGTCATCCAATAGTTTTGTAAAAGCGGATTCAGTCCTTTGGCTGTTTTGGCGAGTTTGGTCACATAGTCAGCTTGTTGGAAAATGGGGGCATTCATCGTTTCGCGTAAAAGCAAAATCGGGTTGCTACCCCACTTGATGATGTGTTCACCCCAGCCAAAATGCAAGCCTAAAATCATGGACGAGAGAAAAACCTGTACACAAGCTAAAGTCGAGATGACAGGGTTTTCCCAATCTTTCATACCCCTCAGTATGATAAACGCTCCGAGTCCTACGTGCCAAAACATCCACAACAAAAAGCTGCCTTCTTGACCTTCCCAAAAAGCAGCAAAATTGTATTGAAACGGCAAATCTGTATCCACATGCGAGTGTGCATAAAAATACTCGAATCGCTTATTTATCATCACATAAAAGATAGAGCCGATGAGTGTGAGTATGGCAACACTGTGTACACCAAACGACCAACGACCCAAACGTTGCCACGATGCGACCCCCTCAGTATCGTCGGTGCGAATTTGTTTTTGAGTGGCGAAAAAGTAAGAAATCGTAGCAAGTAGTGCAGAAATAAAAGCTAAAACGACAGAAAAATGCCCGATTTGGCGAGGCAGGAGATTTTCGCCAATGTATTGAATGTCATTCATTTATGTTGTTGTGTGGTTGTATTGATAAATGGTTGTATTGATGTGATGTTGTTGTTTGGCAATACATCAATACAACCATATAGCGATTTAATTTTTCTTTTTCATATAAATTTCTTCATCCTTATATTTCGATGGACATTTCATCAAAACTTCGTTGGCGACAAAAGTACCGTTCTGCATATCACCCGTTACGACCACTTGTTCCGACAATTCAAAATCTTGTGGTTTGGGTTTCAAAAGCACAACAGGCACTTCCTGACCTTGCGTGTCTTCCAAATAAAAACTGAATTTATTGGCATCTTTTGTAGGCTCATAAACCATAGGTTTATCTTTTTTGAGTTTACCAGCTACCTTTACTTTTTCAGTAGCCGTTTTTGCATCAGTGAATGTGGCATAAGTTGCCACATCTTTTGCTTGTAATGTCAAAGCCGCAATGCCACCTGCAAGAACAAGAATAGCAACGATATGTATAGGTTTCATTTTTAAATATTTTAGTAGATAATTAAAATCTTTTTGAATTTCACCGCAAATTTACATCTAAGAAAGCAGAAAACCACTGACTTGTATCATCAAAGTCAGTGGTTTTCTGAATTATTTATACTGATTACAAACAAAGAACCGTGTTTAGGCTTTCACTTTTGATTTATTCAGGCGAATCGTCTTAACCGTCATGCCATTAGCATTTTGCAATCGGATGACATAAATGCCTTCAGGCAGGTCATTAACGGAATATTTGGTATTGTTTACCGCTTTATACGATTTTACTTGCCGTCCGATGATATTATAAACGATTACTCGTTCAACCACATCATTGTCATCGGATAACATAAAATAATCTGTTGTTGGGTTTGGATAAATTCTGACTGAGGGGCTACCTTTATAAGTATATTCTTTAATGCCTGTTGATGAAGTAAACAAATAACGACCTGTTACCGTATTGGTGGCATTGCCAACCTCAGTGGCTTTCAACTCAACAGTTGCTGCACCTGAAGCCCCGCTTGGGCGAATATAAACATCTAAATTACTTGTTCCATTCGGTGCAAGCACAATAGTATCAGGCGAAACGCTCACGCCACTTGTCCAACACTGATTAATATCGCACACAAGAACTTGCCACGCACTCGGTTTGCTGATAATATTGCGTTGCCAAACCACTCGTTTGGTTTGTGCAGAAGTATTTTTGAGTGTTGCTTTGCCTTTCACCTCAAACGAATCAGGATTGACAGATGTATTGACAATGCCTGGCGTAATAGTCAAAGTTTGACTGTACCCCCTCAGTACAAATATGTTTACGACTAAAAAAAATAGTAAACGATGTTTCATGAGCTATTCTTTGAAGATGAAAGTGAAAATCTCGAGCAAAAATAGGTTGTTTTGTTCAGAAACGTTTGAATACAGATTCTGTTTTTGCGACAGGGTTAAAGTCTTGCTAAAAAATCTCTTGTAAAATCTTAAAAGAATTAATGTCTGGAAAATTGTCAAGATGAAATTGATAAAATTTTAACAACTCTCCAATAAGCAAACGCCGTTCTTCAAGGCTGATTTTTAGCAAATGGCTCTGATGCCATGATTGGGTCAACAACTGAGACAGTAAAAAACTATGATTTTCCGATAGAAAATGGCTGTGTCCTACACTATTTTTTGTAAAAATACCACTTCTTAAATCAAAAACGGCCCCCTCAGTATATTCACCTTCATCGGGTCTAAAACCCAAATGCCCCGACAATTCCAATAAAAAAGCTAAATGAAGATTAGAAAAACGTTCATGTGTTTCGTCCAGATATTTGAAAATATCGAACAAAAACTGAAACAATTCGGCATTTTCTTCTGATTCACGAATGGTTCTACGTGCTACTTCTGCCATAAATAAACCAATCGAAGATTTGCGAATGTCAAATGGCAACGAGGTATAGACATGGGCTGCTTGAATTTCCTTGATGCGATTTAGCTTATTGGGTACATCGTAAGCCACTATATCCACCAACGACATCACTTGCAATAAGCCCATTGCCACCTTTGAGCGTTGCGTACGCACACCGCTGATGATGTAAGACCGCAGACCGCCTCCCTCAGTATAAATGTCCGCTATAATACTCGTTTCAGAATATTTGACAGTGCGTAAGATGATGCCGCGTGTTTTTACAATCATATGCGGTGTCTAAAACTCTAATTCTTCGATTTTGCGCAAAATATTTTTCTTTTCTTTCAAATGGTGATTCATGTCTTTGAGTTCTAAACTAATGGCAACAATACTTAAATGTATCTCGCGCAGGGATAGGAATAACGAGACCATGAGTGCTATCATACCCGCAACAAACAAGTTTTTTGCCGTAATGTGCTGATTTTCAAAGATGAAATACATACTCAAAATACACAAAAACAAGGCAAAAACTGCCAACCATTGCATATTTCGTATAATAATCATTCGTCGGCGTAAATTCCGAATTTGCGACAAGATGTTTTCGTCTTCATCTTCAATATATCGCTCTTTGAGTGTACGAATAAGGCTTGTAATGGCAACAAACTTATTCATATAAGCCAAAATCAAAAGCGAAATAGCTGGAAAAAGTACAGCTGGTGTTGTTATTGTAAACTCTATCATGATGTATTTTGCCTAAAAAGTAATATCAAGCGTCAAGTTTTCACTCCCTCGTTGAATGACGACTTTGGTTGTTTCTCCTTTTTTGAATTTGCTCAAAGCATCCATATAAGCATAAACATCCTTAATGTCTAAGTCTCCGATTTTCAAAATAATATCACCTGCTTTGAGTCCCGCTTTTGCGGCAGGTTTCCCTTCTGTCACACCGTCAATGCGCATCCCTTTTTTGTCAAAAGCATAGTCGGGCATAACACCCATCGTTACTTTGAAAGAACGGGCCTGATTTTGAGGTTGTTTGGTTTCAGAGAATTCCAATTTCGGAAATGTGCAAGTACCTTCAATAATACGTGCAATATACTCTAAAACGTGTTTTTCACCTTCATAGTTTATCAACTCTGAATCGTCAGTGGGTTTGTGATAATCACTGTGTTGCCCTGTGAAAAAACCTAAAACAGGGATTTTTTTAAGATAAAATGAGGTGAAATCAGAAGGACCAACGCCCGACGAGTCAGGAATAATTTTTATATCAGTCTGAATGACAGAGAGCATTTTACCCCACATCGGCGATGTACCATAGCCATGCACGATCAAGCCTTTGTCAGTACGATAACGACCAATCATGTCCATATTGACCATGAAGTTGATTTTATCGGGTGATACTGAGGGGGTCTCTGCAAACTTTTTTGAGCCAATTAGTCCTAATTCTTCACCTGAAAAACAAACGAAAAGAAAATTAAAAGGCTCTTTTTTGCCATTCTTTGCAAAGTATCGTGCAAGTTCTATAACACCTGATGTGCCACTGGCATTATCGTCTGCTCCATTGTGAATTTTCCCGTCGGGATTAGCATCAAGTGAGTTTTTATCATGCCCTAAACCCAGATGGTCATAGTGTGCACCTACAATAATTGTGACATTTGCATTGTTGTCTAAAAAGCCAACAATATTTTGGCTTTTTATATCTGGAGTATTAGAATCTTCGGTGGCATGAGGATTGGATAGTTTTTTAAACGAGAACATATGAAAAAAAGACCCCTCAGTACCACCAGGTTTTAGACCTATTTTTTTGAACTGTTTGGCAATATATTTAGCCGCTTTTTGTTCACCAACAGAACCTGTTCCACGTCCTTCCAATTTATCAGAAGCTAAAAAAGTGACATGTTTTTTCAAATTCGCTGAAGAAATAACTGGTTGAGCCGAAGAATTTGAAGCTTGAATTATGAACAGAAATGACAAAACAATTAACTTTGTGCTGTATTTTTTCATAAGTTATAGATTTTTAGTGTGATAGATTTCATTCTTGTCGAATGGGTTTTATTATTAAAATTTTTTCCTAAAAATACTAAATGAATTGTGAATCAGTAATTTAAATTTTGATTATTGTATTATTGTTTCATACATTGTGGCAAATTTACAAACTTCTTACGAACGGCTTAAGTGAATTTAGATTCGACATAAAATTGATAATTAAATTTTAGTGTGTAGTGAAACCTTATTTTAGATTTTACGATATAATATTTACGATTTCTATCGAGTGTCTGAAAAAGTGACTTTGATGTAAATTATCAGTCTATTAGTAGTCGTTGCAAAAAATGACAACAAATTAAATTCTAAGACGATGCAATTTTGAGTCATCAAAAGTACTTAATAGAAGAATTATATTACTCTCAAGGAATATTTTTTAGATAATTGCAAAAAAACTTCAAAAAATTTGTGACATATCAGAAAACAAGATACTTTTGTAAGTAAAATATTTTTTTATATTTTAATTCATTGAATATTAATTATTAACTTTATCTAAAGTTTCAACCCTATGACAAGGAAAATTCTTTCAGTTCTATCGTTCTCTCTTGTGGCTTTAAGCCTCACAGATGCTTCTGCACAAAAAGCTGCAGCGAGCCAAGACTCTAAAGCCAAATATGGCTTTTTTGCACCTAACAATCAAACAGAGTTAGGTATTCACGCAGGTCTTTCTTACTTGGTAGGTGACCTTGAAGCAAAACCAGGTGTTGGTGTTGGTTTACACCTTCGCAAAGCACTTGACTACACGTTTTCTTTACGTGCAGATGTTGGTTTCTCACAACTTAATTCTGTAACACCTAATAGTGCCGATTGGCGTTATGGCGGGGAAGAAACTAGAAACTTATATGGTGGTGGAGACCTTCGTTCAATTAACAAAACGAATACGTCTGCTTTAACAGGAGGTCTTCAAGTAGTAATTTCTCTCAATAATGGTCGTTGGGATGCGGGTGCAAGAAAAGTTAACCCTTACGTATTTGGAGGTGCGGGGGCTAGTTATCTCAATACGCAAGTTAATGTAACTAAAACTGGTGGACAATCAGGTGCTAAAACAGGTGATCAAGAATTTGTCGTTCCAGGTACACGTAATACTGGTAAGTTGGTACCTAATGTTGAAGCAGGTGCTGGTATCTCATTCCGCATCAATGACAAAATGAGCTTCTCTATTGAGGAGAAATTGATGACAGTATTTGGTAAACGTGCGGATTTGTTAGACGCTTTCCAATACAACTTCCGCGACTTCCAAAGTTACACGAATCTTCGCTTAGGTTTCAACTTGGGTGCTAAAAACAAGCAAACAATGCCATTGTGGTGGGCTGGTCCAGCTGACCAAATGAATGCAGACATTGCAGAGTTGAAAGCACGTCCTAAATATGACCCAACTGACACTGATGGCGATGGTGTTGTAGATATGATTGACCAAGAAAAAGATTCACCTACTGGTGCTCGCGTTGATACACGCGGTGTTTCTTTAGACAGCGATGGTGACGGCTATGCTGACTTCAAAGACAAAGAGCCTTTCTCTCCAGTTGGTTATAAAGTAGATGGTAATGGTGTAGCTCAAGTTCCAAAACCAGCTTATGTTACTGAAGCAGATGTTAATCGTATCGTTGAAGCTCAATTGGCTAAATTCAAAGCATCTTTGGGCGAAACTAAAGCTGCTCCAAGCATGGCTGATTGGTTCTTGCCAATGATTCATTTTGACTTGAACAGTGCATCTGTAAAAACATCTGAGTATGCTAACCTTGCTGCTGTTGCATCTGTTATGAAAACTAATCCTTCTGTTAGAGTTGCTGTAACAGGTTTCACAGATAAATTAGCTTCTGATGGCTACAACCAAGGTCTTTCTTACCGTCGTGCGCAAGCAGCTATTGATGCTCTTGTAAAACGTTTCGGTGTTGACCGTAGTCGCTTAGTATTGACATACCAAGGTGAAGACAACACTTTAGTTCCTACAAGTGGTAACTCAATGATGAATCGCCGTGTTGAATTCAAAGTTGCGACGACTGAATCAGAAATGAGCGCACCTACTTCAATCAAAAAGAAATCTTATAAAGGTAACAAATCAGGTTATTAATAAATAACTCTTAGCTTATAAATTTGAGAGGCATCATGTATTACATGATGCCTCTTCTTTTTATAAAGATTTGATTATCAATCAATAAGTCCCTATAGATAGCATAACCAAAGTACAACCTAATTCCGTTTCGATACCTCTTTCTTTTGCTAATCTAATCAAGTCAAAGTTTTCAGTGCCCGGATTAAAAATGATGCGTTTGGGTTTCAGAGAAAAGATATAGTCATAATATGGCTTTTGATTTTCTGGATTCAAATACAAAGTAATGGTATCCACGCCTTCATACTGAGGGGGCGTATTTTCTATACGAATGCCTTCTATCTCTCCTTTTTTTATACCAACAGGTAGGACTTCATGTCCATAGGCTTTTAGCTTTGAAGTAGCCATATAAGCATAGCGATCTGGGTTTGGTGTAGCACCGAGAATTAATGTTTTTTTCATTTCAATTATTTTTCTGTCAAACGAAAAACGCTGTCTGAAAGTTCAGAACAGCGTTTTTTAATTTCGATAATATCTTATGCTATCAAACTAAAAGGCGAATAGGGTCTTCTAAAATGCCTTTTAATTCTTGCAAAAATTGAGCAGCAGTTGCACCATCAACAACGCGGTGGTCGCAGGATAGTTGCACTTTCATCATATTGCCGACAACAATCTCACCGTTCTTGACAATTGGTTTTTGAACAATCGAACCAACGGCTAAAATACATGAATCAGGTGGATTGATGATTGCAGTGAACTCTTCAATGTCAAACATACCTAAGTTAGAAATGGTAAATGTATTGCCTTGCATTTCTGGCAGTTGTAATTTTCCATCTTTTGCTTTGCCTGCTAACTCGCGTACTTCGGTGCTGATTTGTCCCAACGATTTCATATTGGCATTGCGGATGACAGGTACGAAAAGAGCTTGTTTAACGGCTACTGCAACACCAACATTGATGTGGTGATTCTGACGAATAAAATCGCCCATCCATGAAGAATTGATGGCTGGATGGTTGCGCAAAGCAGCTGCGCAGGCTTTCACAACAAGGTCATTGAAGGATATTTTGATAGGAGCAGCCACTTCATTGAGTTGTTTGCGCAATTCTGTAGCTTTATCCATATTGATTTCCATTGACAAATAGAAATGCGGCGCAGTGAACATGCTCTCGCTCAAGCGTTTGGCTATTGTTTTACGCATACTTGTCAACGGTACATCTTCGTAACTTTCCCCACCGAATGTACTCGGTACTGAGGGGGTAGATTTAGCTGCTGCTTGTGGTTTCTCGGCTGGAGCAGCAGGAGCAGAGCTCACCTTTGCTATGGCTGTTTCGATGTCTTTTTTCACAATGCGACCACTATCACCTGAGCCTTGCAGATTTTCGATGGCGATACCAGCAGCTTTTGCCATTTCTCGTGCTAAAGGCGATGCAAAAATACGGCTTGTATCGTGTGTCTCGACAACAGATACTGAGGGGATAGCAACGGGTGCTGTTTGAACAGGCTGTTGTGCTGCTGGAGCAACAGCTGGAGCTGCCACAGCAGTACCATTGCTGCTTGGGGCAGGAGCAGTTGAGGCACTGCCACCTAACAAATGTTCAAATGCTTCGCCTGCATCACCAATAACAACAAGAGGTGCGCCAACGAGCAACTTATCACCTACTTTTGCTGCGAATAATAACGTACCAGACTTTGGGCTTTCAAAGTCCATTGTAGCTTTATCGGAATTGATTTCAGCTAAAAGGTCGCCTTTTTCGACTTTATCACCTATATTTTTATGCCACATAACGATTTCGCCCTCTTCCATCGAGTCGCTCAAGCGCGGCATAACAATTACTTCAGCCATATTTCTTATTTTTTATTGGTTGGATAAATAACTGGATTTTTTCTAAAAACACATCTTTATTGTTAAAAGACTACGCAAAGATACTTTATCAAGAGACAAACATACTTTTTTTCAATCAAAAAAATCGTGGCTAACCAAACTTGAATAGAAACAAAACAAACTTGGAGTTGCTAAATCTGTGCATGTCCTCGAAATTTATGCAATGACTTAACAGTATTGATAATACTTTGTTTATTTTTGTTCAAAATTTAAAACTAAATGATTGAAACATCACGTTTGCGCTTAGTTCGTTGGGAAGATACTCACTTTCAAGCTATTTTTAGTAATGACTTGGCTACGCTTGGTCAACTTTTGGACGTTCATGAACCCGCTGCTTGGACAACATTTGCAGATATGGCGAATGCTTTGCCTTATTTTTATCAGTCATTCAAAGAGAATGGCAACTATTGGGGCAGTTTTTTTACAGTTCACAAAGCTGATAGACAATTATTGGGGACGTGTGGGTTCAAAGGTTCGCCTGATACTGAGGGAGTGATTGAGATTGGTTATGAGATTGATGCGCGGTATCGAGAAATGGGTCTGGCTACCGAGGCTGCAAGAGGGTTGATAGATTTTGCATTTCAGCATGATACTGTGCAGGCTGTTATGGCGCATACTTTAGCATATGAGAACCCCTCTGTATCGGTACTCAAAAAGTTGGGCTTTCAATTCAAAAAGGCATTGAACGACCCAGATGATGGTGATATTTGGCAATGGGCTTTGAAACGAAAAGGATGAATAGTAATGATAACCAAATAATTGTATTTTAAAAGAAATTTTGATATTAATTTTCCAGAATGAATTTTTCATCTAAACTTATTGAAGAAGCTGTAAATGCTTTTGCCACTTTGCCAGGTATTGGTCGTAAGACTGCTTTGCGCCTTGTGCTTCATCTTGTCAAACAACCCAAAGAAAATACTGAGGGGGTCGCCAACGCATTGTTGCGTATGCGTTTGGGCATAAAAACATGTGGTATTTGTCACAATATTTCGGATGCGGAGGTGTGTAGCGTATGCCTTGATACACGTCGCGACCGCTCGACGGTGATGGTGGTGGAAGGTATTCGCGATGTGATGGCTATTGAGGAAACGGGACAATTTCGGGGCTTATACCATATTTTGGGAGGCGTTATTTCCCCTATTGAAGGCATTGGTCCTCAAAATTTGAATATTGACTCTTTGATGGATAGGGTTGCTCAAGGAGAGATTAAAGAAATCATCATGGCGGTGTCTCCGACCATCGAAGGGGATACGACTATTTATTATGTGTCAAAAAAATTGAGTTTGCACGAAGTCAAAGTTTCGACTTTGGCGCGAGGTATTTCTTTTGGCGGAGAATTGGAGTATGCTGATGAGGTGACATTGGGTCGTTCTATCGTCCAACGTGTACCTTATCGCATGTTGAATGATGATTAATTTTTGACCATTTTTCAACCTTTTTCTAAAGGAATTGTTAAAAAACAGGTGAAAAAGTCAAGGTTTGGTTAAGCCTTGACTTTTTTATTGTTTAGGGCATAGGGGTTTTTAATTTTGAATTGTCTTTCCCATATACAATTAAAAAATAGATTTTTATCACTTAAAAAAAATTAATAGATATGAAAAAGCTATTTGCAATCTTAGCGGTTACAGTATTCACAACATCTCTTTTTGCACAACGTGAGGAAACAATCATTGGTGAACAAGGGCTTGGCTTTTCAGGCGCATGGGGTGGTTGGTCATACAATATGGGACAATTTGACAAAGATTTTGCAGGCTACAATGGTGGCATTTGGGCATTAGAATTTGGTAAAAAACTCTATATTGGTGGACTCCACTACAATATTAACAACCAACGTTTGGACAACCTTAGTTCATTCAGTTTGCGCTCTAACAGCCTTTTGATTGGTTACACACCGAGTGCCTATCGTCCTGTTCACCCTAATTTGAGTGTGGGTCTTGGATCTGGTAAATTGAATGTTACGGCTGAACAAGAAGACCGTGTTTTCATGGTGCAACCCGCCGTAGGGATTGAAGCTAATCTAACCCGTTGGTGCCATTTGGATGTGATGGCAGGCTACCGTGCCGTGATGGATTCTGATTTTACAAAATATACAGATAAGTCATTTTCAGGGTTCTATGGTCAGGTTAACTTGAAATTTGGTTTTTCATGGGGTCGCTATCGCAATGGCTCTTCAAGAAAAATTGACAAAGATTAGTAGATATTAAGGAAGCATCTTGCGTCAAATTTATTCCGAACTTGATGCAAGATGCTTCCTTCTTTATTTGGCGATATAAACCTTTTTTGAAAACCCTTGCCGCCCAATATTCAACTGCACGATATACAATCCATTTTCATACCCCTCAGTATTGATGTGCCACTGATGCGTGCCTGCGGCAGTTGTCTGATTACTAAATAGTTGGATATATTGCCTTTTTCCCACATCATAAATCTGTAGATTAGCAACAGCCTCCTTGTCAAGACGATAGTTGATGAACAGCTCTGAATCGGCAGGACTTGGAAAACAATAAATACTTTCTTTTTCGGGCATATTTTTCAATTCCAATTGACCTTTTCTGAAAAAAGCAGGCGTACCAGTGAGTTTGATAAATTTTGAATTCAAAATTTGCACATCGTAAGTTTGTGAATAGTTCCACTCCCGTTTCTGTACATGCGAAATATTGAGATTGGTCGGAAACGAATAAAGCAATTCAGCCTCTTCTGAGCGGTCTTTGTTGGTTTTTGCCCACAGGCAATAGACAATATCGCCTGTAGAATCATTTCGAAATGCTGCACCGTCGGCTTCAGTGGGCAAATTTAACATTTGCGTCTCCATTGCATCGTAATGATACCCCCTTAGTATGTCGGAGGTTGTTGTGTAGCCGATGCCCGATTCTTGCATTCTTACTTTCTCTTTGGGCGTGTTTTCCAGTTTACTATATAAACCCATGAGGTCAAATTCGCTTTTCATTTCATGGGATTCGGCTAATTCTCCCACACTATATACATGGAATTGCAACAAACCATTGAGTTGCGATTTTATAAGGCTTTTTATCAAAAAATTTCTTTGAGCTTGGTAGCTGCCCATGAATTCATCTTTCTCTTTGGCTGGAATATTACTTTCAGTGATGATGAAGTGCTTGTTAGGATATTTCGTGCCATCGTATCCATGCTTTTTCAAAACGGTTTCCAAACCCGATTTTTGCTTAAAAACGCCTTCCACTGCACGGTCAGAGTGTCGAAATTGGGCAAAACCGTTCAATTTGTCGCTCCATTCACGTACTGAACCATCAATATGTGGATAAGAGTGATAGCTCAAAACATCGAAATAAGCCCCTCCTTTGAGTGGATACTGAGGGGTCACTGCGCCACCATTTGGATTGTCGGTTTGGCGACAAATAGCGTCTAAAAAACTGGGGAAACCAATACCACCTGTGCAGACATAAGCCGTTGGGTCTGCTTTTTTGATAACTTCATAGCTGATGCGCAAAAGTCGGATATAGTGTTGCACAGGTGCGTGAAGGGCATACTCGCAAGGGTCTGGGTCTGAAGTCCACCAAGAGCCAGGTGTACCTGCGGGGAGCATGGTTTTGAAGGTATTGGCATAATCAGGTTCGTTCCAAATTTCCCAAAACTTGATCCATTTTCCGTAGGTTTTGACGGTTTTCCAGACATAAAGGGCGTAGTAATTATTATCATTGACAGGCGTGCCATTTTCGCCATTGTCCCAAATCGGCTCGTACATATTGGCAAACAGTACTGAAGAATCCTTGCCACAATAAACCGTATTGTCGCGATGCGCTTTGGACGGATAGCCAATGAACAGTACGTGGTCTTTCATACCCAAAGCTTCATAGTGTTTGAAGGCATCTATGCGAATATCGTAGCCCCAATATTCGACAAAATGCTCAAACATTGCAGGACGCATAGTACGTACACCTGCTCGAGCTGCAAAATCGGCAATTGCTTCATCGCGATGTGGGGCATAATAGCCCATATTAGAGCCATAACCGAAAGAACCCTTGTAAGGCAATACAAAATCATTGGCTGTTTTGACGGTTGTAGGTTGTTGGGCTTGGGTGCAGCTAAGAAATACTACAAGAAGTAGTAAAAGCAAAGAGAAATTTTTCATAGTGATGTTCAAAAATTAGGTTTGTTTTAAAACACAAATTTAAAATAAAAAAGGAAATGACGCGATTCTTTTTAGAAAATGCTTTATTTTGACATTAAAACTTAATACTCAAATTTGCCTAAACGATTATTCTTTACAGCATCTTGAATAAAACATCTTTTACATAATTAAACCTTGAGTTTATGAAAAAAATACCGAAACCCGCTGTGGGCGATTATGCACCTTATTTTCAAAACTACATGAATCAAGTGCCAGAAGATGGCAATCTATTGACACATTTGAAAGATATTCAAAAAGAAATGGAACAGTTGGTATTGTCGTTGCCTGAAGAAAAATTGACCTACCGTTATGCCGAAGGCAAATGGACAATCAAAGATATTTTAGTACACCTAATGGATGCTGAGCGCATTTTTATCTATCGCGCTTTGCGTTTTGCAAGGGCTGACGAAACGCCTTTGGCAGGCTTTGACGAAAATGTGTATGTGCCTGTGGCAAATGCAGATGCTCGAAAAATTAAAAGCATACTGAAAGAAGGGATTACATTGCGCGCTTCTACCATCGAATTTATCAAAACATTGGATAGAAAAGCTTTGAAAAGAAAAGGATTGTCCAACAATAACCCAATTACAGTGCTAACTTTGGTGAATTTAGTTTATGGTCATCAGCGTCACCACATGAATATTATCAAAGAAAGGTATTTATAAAACGATAAAATGAGGCTGCTGTACTGAGGGGGTATCGCAGCCTCCATTTTTTTAGTAGTAAAGTTGAAAAAACAAAGATTTTTTATAAAAAAATACAAAAACCTTGTAAAAAACAACTAAAGAGCCTACCTTTGCGCCGCTTTTTGAGGACAACTGTGACCTCTGTTTCAAAAAGTTTTATTTCGTCGAACTAAATATGATTTCGAGTCACATCGGAATTGCTTCCCAACCAGCGAGACGAATCACTTTATTAAAAATGTCTTTTCTAAAATGGCAAAAGAAGTAGAAGTTTACATCAAGCTTCAGGTGAAAGGCGGTCAGGCTAACCCTGCGCCACCAATTGGTCCCGCTTTGGGTTCAAAAGGTGTGAACATCATGGAGTTCTGTAAGCGTTTCAATGCTGCGACACAAGATTCGATTGGCAAAATTTTGCCCGTTATTATCTCTGTTTACAAAGACAAGTCTTTTGAATTTGCTATCAAAACACCGCCAGCAGCTATTCAATTGCTCGAAGCGGCTAAGTTGAAACAAGGTCAAGGTTCAAAACAACCTAACCGTGTGAAAGTGGGCAAAGTGACTTGGGATCAAGTGCGCGCTATCGCTGAGAACAAAATGCCTGACTTGAACTGCTTTACTGTAGAAGCGGCTATGAAAATGGTGGCTGGTACAGCACGAAGCATGGGTATTACGGTCGAAGGTACAGCACCTTGGGCGTAATATTGTTTGTTTGATTATTTTCATTGCTGATGAATTATATCAATAAGCAATCATCAATAATCAATTCGAACAGGGAGTTCCGAAACGATTTCGGAACGTTATTTACCTAACTTTTAAATTTTTTTTAAACAAAATGGCAAAAGTTCCAAAAAGAAGAGCAGAAGTTGACAAAAAAGTTGACGGTAGCAAACTCTACACTTTGCCCGAAGCAATGTCTTTGGTGAAAGAAGTGAACGTTGCAAAATTTGATGCGTCAGTTGATATACACATCCGCCTTGGTATTGACCCTCGTAAAGCAGACCAAGCCCTTCGTGGTACGGTTTCATTGCCACACGGTACAGGTAAAACCAAAAAGGTGTTGGTGATGAGTACACCTGATCGTGAGGGTGATGCTATGTCTGCAGGAGCAGACTATTTCGGTCTCGACGAATACATCAAAAAATTTCAAGAAGGCTGGCTTGATGTGGATGTTGTAATTGCAACACCAAACGTTATGGCTCAATTGGGTAAAGTGGCTCGTATTCTCGGTCCACGTGGTTTGATGCCAAACCCTAAAACGGGTACAGTTACGGCTGATATTGCTTCAGCAGTCAGTGAAGTCAAAAAAGGTAAAATTGCTTTCCGTGTTGACAAAACAGGTATCGTTCATGCTGGTATCGGTCGTGTTTCATTCTCGCCCGAAAAATTAGCAGATAATGCGAATGAATTATTGCAAACGCTTATCAAAATGAAACCTTCAACGGCGAAAGGAACTTACATGAAATCACTCACAGTGGCTTCGACAATGTCTCCAGGCATCAAAGTTGATACTAAATCTATTAAGTAAAAGAAAAAACTGCTATTCAACATGACAAAAGAAGATAAAGCGGTCGTACTGGAGGACTTAAAAGGTAAACTCGAGGAGTACTCGTTCTTTTACTTAGCAGATCCGACAGCAATGACAGCAGGTCAGACCAACCTTTTGCGCAGAAAATGTTTTGAGCAAGGTATTGAAATGCAAGTTGTTAAGAACAAAATCGCCCTCAAAATCTTGAAAGAAGCAGATGCTTCAAGAGGCTATGAAGGTTTGTTCGACGCATTCAAAGGTCAAACTGCTATCCTATTTACAAAGAATCAAAAAGCACCTGCAAAATTGATTGAAGACTTCCGCAAGGAACTTGGTACGGAAAAACCAGGCTTTAAAGGTGCTTATATTGACTCTGCTACATTCGTTGGTGAAGACCAATTGGCTGTATTGAAAAAACTCAAATCGCGCGAAGAGCTTATTGGCGAAATCGTCGGTTTGCTTCAATCACCTGCGAAAAACGTTATCAGTGCATTGCAAGGCTCAGCAGGTCAAAAAATTGCTGGCTTGGTCAAAGCACTCGAAGAGCGTGGTGCGTAATATGAGATGGATATATGAGGCTTTAGGGCATCGTGAGATACCCCCTCAGTATCAACACATTTTTTAGTTGTTTTACAACTATTTAATAATCAATTTTTTAAAACTAATTTCGTAAAAATTTTAAATTAAAATACAATGGCTGATATCAAAGCTCTCGCGGAACAACTCGTAAACTTGACTGTTAAAGAAGTCAACGAACTTGCAGGTATATTGAAAGACGAATATGGCATTGAGCCTGCTGCTGCTGCTGTTGCAGTTGCTGCTCCTGCTGCTGGCGGCGGTGCTGCTGAGGTAGTTGCTGAAAAAACTGAATTCGACGTTATCCTTCAGTCTGCTGGTGCAAGCAAATTGAACGTTGTCAAAGAGGTGAAAAACCTTTTAGGCTTAGGTTTGAAAGAAGCGAAAGACGTAGTTGATGGTGCTCCTGCTACATTGAAAGCTGGTGTTAGCAAAGACGAAGCAAACAACATCAAAACTGTTTTGGAAGCTGCTGGCGCGCAAGTTGAAATCAAGTAATCGAAATTCCGTTTCGACAATACGAAAAGCTCTAAACCGCTTACCTCAACTTTGGGGTAGGCGGTTTGCTTTTTCTAACCTCAGCAAAGACTTATTTATTGAGGTTGCTTAATTTCGCATGTTCATTTTATCATTTTACTTTTACGTATGAAATTTATCACCACGACTCAAGCTATTCAGCACATTCAATCCCAAAATCGTATTTTTATTCAAGGTGCTGCTGCAACACCTAATAAACTTATCAACGAGATGGTTGCTCAAGCCGCACGTCTTGTAGATGTCGAAATCTGCCACATGCACACAATTGGTGATGCACCTTACACCCAAAAAGAGTTTTATAATAGTTTCAAAATCAATAACTTCTTCATTGGTGCAAATACAAGAGCGACCATCGGGCGAGTGCGCAATCAATATATCCCTGTCTTTTTGAGCGAAATCCCAGTGCTATTCAAAAAAGGAATATTGCCCCTTGATGTGGCTCTTATCCACGTTTCGCCACCCGATAAACATGGCTTTTGTTCCTTGGGTTTGTCAGTAGATACAACTCGAGCTGCTATCGAACACGCTAAAGTCATCATCGCCCAAGTCAATCCCAAAATGCCACGTTCGCATGGTGATGGTATCATCCATGAGAGTAAAATCCATCATGCGGTCTTATGCGATGACGATATTCCAGAAGATACTCCAGAACCCCTGACTCCTGAAGAGCAAGCTATTGGTCGTCACATTGCCAATATCATTGAAGATGGTGCTTGTCTCCAAATGGGTATTGGGGGCATTCCCAATGCAGTTCTTGCCTGTTTGGGCAATCATAAAAACTTAGGTGTGCATTCAGAGATGTTTTCTGATGGCATACTCCCATTGGTTGAAAAAGGAGTAATCAATGGTATGAAAAAAAAATCACATCCTGGTAAAATGGTGGCAACTTTTGCTGTAGGCTCTCGAAGGCTCTATGACTTTATTGACGACAACCCTACTGTTGCACTACTTGATGTATCTTATACGAATAGTACAGAAGCAATCATGAAAAACCCTAAAGTAACAGCTATAAATTCCGCCATTGAAATAGACCTAACCGGTCAAATTTGTGCGGATAGTATTGGTCCAAAGATGTTCTCAGGAGTAGGTGGGCAGATGGATTTTATTAGAGGCGCGGCCCTCTCAAAAGGTGGTAAACCTATCATTGCTATGACATCAACTACTAAAAAAGGGCAAAACAAGATAGTTCCGTTTCTGAAAGAAGGAGCTGGCGTTGTTTCTACCAGAGCGCATATGCATTATATTGCTACTGAATATGGTATTGTGGATTTGTATGGTAAAAATTTAGCACAACGAGCAAAAGCACTGATTTCTATCGCACATCCAAGTTTTAGAGAAGTATTGGAGAAAAAAGCTTTTGAAATATTCGGTTCACCTTGGTAAGCTGGGCTTTACCCCTCAGTATTTTTGCAGCTCGAGTGTATAAACTACTTACTTTTTGATACAGATTTTTTTTCGAGGTAATTAAATCCAAAAGCGCACTCACCTTCGTATATCTTTTCGAGTCCATTCCTAACTGCTTTTGTCTAAACAATTGAATGTCAATATTTTGGCAAAGCTATTTCTATGTCTTAAATTATGGACATGTATATTTCAAACCTAATTTTTCAAATTTTAATCCAATTCAAAATGATGAACTTCAAATCAATTCAGTTCAAGCAATTATGTCTATTTCTTATTAGCACAGTTTTACTCAGTACCATATCTTGCCGCAAACAGGAAGATAAAACCAACTACGACCTTGTTTTTGTGGCTCTGAGTGATGACAATAACTTGTTGACAATCAATGCCAATAACTCTGCTATGCCTTTAAAACAAGTTGGCTTGAGAGGGTTAGCAGCAAACGAAAAAATGGTGGCGATTGACTACCGACCTGCCACAGGACAGCTATATGGCGTGAGCAATGCCAGCCGCTTGTATGTTATCAATTCAGATTCGGGAACAGTAAGAGCTATTGGGGCAAATCCTTTTACACCTGCTATCAATGGTTCAGTGGTCGGCTTAGATTTTAATCCAACAGTTGACCGTATTCGATTGGTGACCAACACTGGGCAAAACCTTCGGCTCAATCCTGAAACAGGCGCAGTCGCAGCAACCGACGGCAACCTCAATCCAAGCACCCCCTCAGTATCTGAAGTAGCTTACACAAACAACAAATCTGGGGCAACAACCACAACTTTGTACGATATTGATGTCACCACAGATAAGCTTTACATTCAAAACCCACCCAATAATGGCACTTTAGTCGAAGTGGGGAGCTTAGGCGTGGATGCAGAAAGTGCTGCTGGTTTTGACATCACGGACAATGATTTGGGCATGGCCGCCTTGACAGTCGGCGGCAAATCTGAGCTGTACGTTGTCAATTTGACAACAGGAAGTGTATTAAAGTTGGGTAATTTTCCCTTTAGTAGCCGAATTATTGGTTTAGCTATCTCTACCCAAGCGGTTGCCTATGCAGTGGATGGCTCTAATAATTTACAAATTTTCAATCCCTACGACCCTCAACCCGTATCGAAAGCGATTACAGGTTTACAAATGGGTGAAAACATTTTAGGCATAGATATGCGCCCTGCCAATGGACAACTCTATGCTTTGGGAAGTACAAATCGACTTTATACCCTCAATATGTCGTCAGGTGCTGCGACACAAATCGGCTCGCCGTTTGCAACATCATTGGATGGCACAGACTTTGGTTTTGATTTCAATCCAACCGTAGATAGGATTCGCATCGTTAGTAATAAAGGACAAAACCTGCGAGTTCATCCTGAAACAGCTGCGATCGCTGCTGTTGATGGTGCGCTCAATCCAGGGACCCCCTCAGTATCGGCAGCGGCTTACACCAACAATTTTGCAGGGGCGGCTACAACGGTGCTTTATGTGGTTGATGCACAAAATCAGAAGATTTACATCCAAAACCCACCCAACAATGGGACTTTGCAATATGTCGCTGATTTGTCAAGCCCGTTCTTCTCTTTGAATGGATTCGATATTGGTGGCACAAGTGGAAAAGGCTTTTTGCTTTTGAGTACAGATGGCGTGCCAAGTATATACCAAATTAATCTTCAAACAGGTGTATTGACAAAAGGTAAATCGCTTAATTTCTCAATCGTTCGAGGTTTGGCTATAGGCTTAGGGTTCTGAGTATAAATATAGTTAGGGCTACAAAACACACATCCCAAATGTACGTTAAGACATTCAGGATGTGTGTTTTGTATTCAATGAATTGATATACTGAGGGGTATCTATCTCAATTTTCATTAAAGTTAATCGAGAAGTTCCTGTCCGACCTAAAGCCTAATTTTTCTTTATACAACCGAACATATTTCTCGTGCATCTCTGACGATTGCTCTTTACCATTGATTTTCAATTGCTTGTCAGTCAATTCAAATGTATATTTCTTTTCACCTTCTTTCAAAAAACCATCTTTGATAAGTTCTCGTTCAAAAACTTTTTTAGCTTCACTTATTTCAGCACGCCTATCGCGAATCATCTCTTCGCGGTTCTGTCTCTGTTCTTGCATGCGTTCTTGTGCCAATTTTTGCCGTTCTTGTGCCATGCGTTGTGCATCACGGTGCAGCCTTTCAACATTTCTCTGATAGTTCTCTCTTTGTTCTTGTGCCAACTTTTGTTTTTCTTGCGATAGACGTTGCGCATCGCGCTCCAATCTTTCAGCATCTTTTCGGTATCTGTCTGCGCTGCGTATCCCTTCTTCCGACAATCGTTTAGCATTTTCTTTAATACGCACTACATCGTCGTCAGACCAATTAAAATTGTAGTTGTAATAGAGCTTACTTTTTAGCTTGTTCAATTTTGCAGAATCACTACTCAAATGAAAAACACCTGAGCTATCACCATCAAGAAAATAATAACTACGCGGATGTTTTAGAATGTCATCGCTAAGGCTTTTGATTTTAATTTTAGGCATTACTAAATCAAAATGATTGTCTAACTTCAAATCAAAATTATCGAAACCATCTGCGAATGAGAAACTTTTGCCTTTAGAATCGAAAAAGTAGTAGCCATTATCCCCTAAATTCAATTTTAAGTCTTTGCCTTCTTCCATTTTTTTACCATCCACATAGACTTCTTTATCAGGCGTAATTTTGATTTCAGAATACGAGCCATCGGCTTTTTTCATCTTCAAAATGGTGTTGCCATCACTGTCTTTCTCTTTTTTCAAACTTGTGCGTGAGCCAAAAGGTGCAACAGGTGGCACGGGCGGTGTTGGCGGCAGTGGCGCACTAAACGGTGTAGGTGGTGTGGGCGGCATAGGAGGCGTTGGCGGTGTAGGTGGTGTTGGCATACCATATAAAAGATCATCCGTCAAGTCTTCATACTTGTCATAATCTTCTTTCGGAATATCCTTGCCATCAATTTTTAATTGAGTGATATTGCCATTTTCGACCTTTAATTCGACCGATTTGCCACCATCGTCTTCTTTTTTGATGGTGATTTTGCCTTTTGGTGGCAAAGTATCGGTCAATACTGAGGGGGTACTTAAATCGGAAGTATCCGATTGTGAACGTGTGACTGTTTTGTTATTGCCGAACGATAAGGCAGTAACAACAGCCAAAAGTAATGCAGTTGCAGTGAGCTTTTCCATGATGTTGGAACGATTTTGTGGCTGATTTAAAATACGTTTAATTCTGTTCAATAAAAAATTCTTGTTTTTTCCCGCAAGGGTCATGGCAAGTCCGTAAGTGCGGACATTTTGTAATTGCATTTCTTGCAACGAGAGCAAGGCTTTGGCATAAGTTAGGGAACTGCCACAGAGTTGTACAGCTACATCGTCACAGCGGTTTTCGCGCTCAGTTCTGATGTTGGCTGAAATCCACCAAGCAGCAGGGTGATAGTAAAATAAAATTTCTATAATGGATTGTAGTATATTTAAAACAAAATCTCTGTTGGCAATATGTGTCAATTCGTGGGCTAAAATCGCTTCAACTTGAGCAACCGACATATTATTTATAGTGCCAATAGGCAGTAGAATCAAAGGCTTCAACCAGCCAATGACCATCGGCACACTGACCATAGCCGACTCTGCCAACTCAACAGCATAGCGTACACCTACTTTGTGCTTGAAAAAATTCATGCGACTTTGCCAATCGGCAGGCAAAAACATGAGATGCCGACTGCGTAATTGCTGCACATACATCAAACCACCCAACAACCGCAAAGAGAAAAATGCCACGCCCATCAACCAAATCGTGACTATTAAGTAAAGATTTTCGTTGAAAAATAGACTGATGCGCTCCAGAATAGACTGATTGTCATCGGTTGCTTCAAAAATCAACCCCCTCAGTATCAACGATTCGTAGAAATCATCGGGTGTTGAATCTGTCGTTTTTTTCAACAAAAAAATGAAGGTTACGATAGCGCATAAAAGCATACTGAGCAATGAGCCATAGGCAATGCGATAACGCAAAACAGCCGTTTTTTTCTGTAAACCCATCATTGCAAACGCCATGACGGAAGCAATGACCACGCCTTGCCACAATGAGTGAATCACTGTCCAGCCCAACGCATAAGTCCAATTTGGTGGCAAAATATTTTGTAACCAGTTCATTTTGAATGATTTAGTAGTGACTTATTTTTTCTCCATTTGCTCAATCAGAGCTTTTATTTCCGCCAATTCGCTGTCGGAAGCCTCATGGTTGCCCAAAGCTTGCATCACGAGTTGCATCGCCGAACCTTTGAATGCCGAATCCACAAAGTTTTTGACTAAGTTGCGTTGGGTTTCCGTCTGTGGCATCGCAGCCGCATAGATATGCGAGCGAGCCGAATCGTCGCGCGCGACTAAGCCCTTTTCGTGCATGACTTGCATGGTTTTCAATGTTGAAGTGTAGCCTACTGAGGGGTCTCGCTGTTCATTGAGTTTGTCGTTGACAAACCGAACCGATTGCGCCCCATAAGCCCAAAGCACATGCAGAATTTCGAGTTCTGCTTCAGTCGGTTTTACAAATTCATTTGCCATAAAAACTAAATTTTATTTTTTCCAAAATTAACACCTTACTTTGCTATCCTATTTATCTACGACAAATATAGTACGACAGTTTTCGTAATTCAAAACTTTTCTACGACAATCTTCGTACTTTTTAAAAATTTAACATTTACGTAACAAATCTGATTGAATAATGAACAATATGAAAGCATTCCTTTTTCTCCTTTTTATTTTTAATTGTTCTGAACATGAAGCACAAAATATTGATTACCAAATACTTAAAAATATATCAAAACGACGTAGCCCTTCCGACAACGGCTTCAATCACTTCATCAGCAATACAGCACCTTATGTGACTGTCGGTACGCCGATTTTGATGTATGGCATTGGTCTGATAGAAAAAGACGAGGCTTTGCAAAAAAAGTCGCTTGAGATTGGTGTATCTGTGGCTGCCACAGTTGTCGAGGCGTATGCTTTAAAATACATCGTCAAACGACCGCGCCCGTATGTGACTTATCCTGATTTGAACGCTTTGGATACTGAGGGGTCGCCTTCATTTCCGAGCGGACATACATCGGGTGCATTTGCCTTGGCGACATCTTTGAGTTTGAATTATCCGAAGTGGTATGTGGTTGTGCCATCGGTGGCTTTTGCGGGTTTTACAGGCTATTCGCGGATGTATCTGGGTGTGCATTATCCTTCCGATGTGCTGGCAGGAGCTGTTTTAGGCTCTGGAACGGCGTGGTTGACTTGGAAGGTGAACAAAGCATGGCAAAAGCGATTGAGTAAAAAGAAATAAAAAAGGGCTGCTCCATCGCAGCCCTCCATCAAAAAAACAGCATATTTGTTAATTCCCAGAACAAATCTTTTTTTAGTTATTCGTGAATCCGTTATTTGTGGATTGAATATTGAATTTTACACCTATACTACTTTACAAATAACGAACTCTACAACTTATCCAACTGCTCCAACCGATATTTTTCGATGATGGCAATGAGGTCTTCGGCTAAGTGCGCACTGCTGCATGGGTAGCCATTTTGTTGCAAACCTTTAGCCCACGCCTTGTAGTCTTTATCACCAAATTGTTTTAAATTGGCAAAACTGCCTGAAGTTATCAAAAGACTGTGATCGCGAAAACTGAGCCACGCATTGTCGTAATGACGAATACATGTTTCACCATATTTGTCGCTCGTGCCAATCCACCCCTCAGTACAGGGCAGGGCGAAATGGTTGTTCGACTGCGTTGCAAAATTGCGCTGCCCTGCATAGCTTTGTCTGAGTGCATTGGCTAATACTATACTCGCAGGAATGCCAAATTTTTTGCGTTCTGCCACAGCAACTTGTGCGAATCGTTTGAGATAAGAAACCTTTGCATTTTCATCAATTTGTGGCATTTCTTCGGTTTTTCGCCTCAAAGTGCCTTCCGAACCGAAGATACTGAGGGGTACTTCTTCGGTCGGATTGTTCTTAGTGGATGTAATTTTGTTGTCCTTGAGTTCTTTTTTCGGTTCTTTTGAGCCTACTTTAAAGTTGACGCTGAGTTCCTTTTTATATAAAAAAACGAGTATCAATGCCAGCAAACTGAGCTTAAACCAGTGTTCGCGGCAATAGGCTACGATGCTTGAAAAAAAATTTGCTACGATATACATGATGCCTCCTTAGTGTGATTTAAAGTTCAAAAAAGCGTCTGCTTGCTTTCTGATGATGTGGCAAAGGTAGGAATAAATTGTTTTAAAATAAAAATAATTTAAAACAATTTTTTGAATTATTTTTTAGATTTTAAAACAAAAATGGCCAAAGTATTGAAAATCAAATGCTTCTATAAAAGTGATTTTGTTTTTGATTTGGCATTATGACACTTGCGTAGAAAAAATATGTTTATTTTGTGAGTGATTAACCTCACTCTTCAGTTTTTGTTCGCTTTAGAACCAGAGAAACATTTTTTATCATCATTCAAAATAGACAACGTATGAAGCATATTTGGCTTTTTGTTTTGTTTGTGGCAACTCAAACTGTTTTGGCGCAGCCTAAAAACCTCACTTCGACCATCGAAAAAGTAACCGTTTTTTTCAATGGCGCACAAGTTACTCGTACGACAAGTACCCCCCTCAGTACAGGACGCACGGAGTTGGTGTTCAAAGGTCTGACACCAAGCCTCGATACCCGCAGCGTGCAAGTGCGTGGCGAAGGTGATTTTACGGTGCTGTCAGTCACGCCACGCACCAATTTTTTGGAGTCGGCTGCTAAGAAAGATACCATCAAAGACCTCGAACAAGAACTCGAAGTGTTGCAAGACCGATTGACTTTAGAGAACAATCAACTATCGGTTTTGCAACAAGAAGAATCGTTCTTGCAACGCAACCAAGTGCAGATTTTAGGTGTATCGAACACAGCTTTGAAACTGGATGACTTGAAGCAAGTCGCTGAATATCAGCGTATTAGATTATCTGAAATTTTAAATAAAAAATTCGATATTCAAAAAGATGTGTCAAAGGTTCAGCAAAGCATCGCTCGTATTCGCCTGCAACTCAATGAGATGAATGCCAAAAAGAACACCATCACGAGCGAAGTAGTGGTCGTGGTCAATACCAATGCCGCAACATCTGCCAAGTTGATACTGACTTATGTTGTGCCGAGCGCAGGTTGGATTCCGACTTATGATATGCGGGTGAAAGACATCGTTACCCCCCTCAGTATGCAGATGAAAGCCCATGTACAGCAAGCCACAGGCGAAGATTGGAAAGATGTGAAACTCACTTTGTCGTCGGGCAATCCGATGGAAAGCGGTGTGAAGCCTGAACTGAAGACATGGAATTTGGGGTTTGTACAACTGCGTTCTAAACTCTACGATAGGTTGGAGGAGGTTGCTATCGTAAGTAATGTGCCACAAGCGGCAAAAAAAGAAAGAGCCGCTAAAAACAATAATGATGATGAGATACCCAAAACAGCTGGCGCATTTTCGCTTCAAGTGACAGAACGCCAACAAACCACGACTTCTTTGTTTGAAATAGAACTGCCTTACACCATCCCAAGCGATAACAAGCCGCAAACAGTCGAAATCAAAGACTTGGAAGTGCCTGCGACCTACCAATATTTTGTCGCACCGAAATTGGATAAAGATGCGTTTTTGACAGCGCAAGTTGTGGATTGGGAACAGTACAACTTACTGAGTGGCGAAGCCAATTTGTTTTTTGAAGGGACTTTCATGGGTAAAACAGTGTTGAATACGTTGACCACCGACGATACGCTCAATATTTCACTCGGTCGCGACAAAAACGTGGTTGTGACACGCACCAAACTGAAAGATTTTACAAAAAGCAAATTTTTGAGCGACAAACGTACGGATAGTCGTGGTTTTGAAACCATCATCAAAAACAAGCGCAACCAACCCCTCAGTATCACGGTCGAAGACCAAATTCCAATTTCTTCAACAAAAGACATCGAAATCGTACCTGAAACGGGCGATGCTGCCGTTGAGGCAACAACAGGCAAATTGACATGGAAGCTCGACATACCTGCAAGCAAAGAGAAAAAAGTGAAATTCAACTACAAAGTAACTTACCCGAAAACGCAGAAGGTCATTTTAGAATAGCTGTTCAAACAGCCAAAACTGTATAAAAGACATAAGTTCTGGCTGCAAAGGTTTGCTTTTGCAGCCAGAACTTGTATTTTTACATCAAAATTGGCTGATTATGCAGGACAATACTTCAATCATTGGTAGAAAGAAAGAGATACAACAACTCGACGACATCCTCAATAGCAAGAAGTCTGAATTTTTGACAGTCTATGGTCGTAGGCGTGTTGGCAAGACTTTTCTTATCAGAGAATACTTTGATTACACATTCGATTTTCAAATTTCAGGCTTGGCGAATGCGGATACAACCCAGCAATTGTTCAATTTTGAAACGGCTTTGCGTAGGCAATCGAACATCGTGATAGATTCGCCGCCGCGCAATTGGCTTATGGCTTTTCAACTTTTGATTGAACATTTAGAAAATCGCACACATGAAGGGAAAAAAGTTGTCTTCATTGATGAACTACCGTGGTTTGACACGCCTGCATCTGATTTTATGATGGGACTGGAACATTTTTGGAACAGTTGGGCGACGAATCGGAAAGATATTTTGCTGATTGTCTGCGGCTCTGCGGCTTCGTGGATGATAAATGTGTTAATCAATCATACAGGCGGATTGCACAATCGAATCACCCAAAAGATGAAAATTGAACCGTTCAATCTTCGCGAAACAGAAGACATGTTGCTGGCCAAAAATTGTGTTTTAGACCGTTACCAGATTATTCAGATTTATATGGTGATGGGCGGCATTCCATATTATTTGGATGCGATTAAGCCCCATTTGAGTGCGGTACAGAATATTCAGGAGCTGTTTTTTGAGAAAGCGGGTCTGTTAAAAAATGAGTTTTTTAATCTCTATCGTTCGCTTTTTCGCAGATACGAGGTTTATGAAAAAATAGTGGAAGTGTTGTCAACAAAAACGGAGGGGTTGCAACGAAGCGATATTGTTAAAGTGTCAGGAATTGCATCGGGTGGTACGTTGACTAAGGCATTGGCTGACCTTGAAGAGAGTGGTTTTATCAGTTCGTATGTGTCACTTGACAACAAGCAAAAGAATATCGTTTATAGACTGTCCGATTTCTATACAGCTTTTTACTTCAAATTCATCAAAGACGGTAAATATCAAGGTGAGAACAGTTGGATAAATCTATTAGACCATCCTGTTCAAAGGGCTTGGCAAGGCTTTACGTTTGAACAAATTTGTATTGACCATGTTTGCCAGATTAAAAAAGCGTTGGGCATACACGGCATTCAGTCGCATCATGCGTCTTGGAAAGGAGCAACTGCGGAGAAATCGGCTCAAATTGATTTGTTGATAGACCGCCGCGACCAAGTTATTAATCTGTGTGAGTGTAAATTTTCTTTAGATACTTTTTCGATTGATAAGGCGTATTCCGAAAAACTGCGCTCTAAGATACAGGTTTTTAAAACAGCGACTAAGACCCAAAAGGCGGTTTTCTTGACGATGATAACAACTTACGGGGTTGAAAAAAATAAATATGCCAACGCTTTGGTTCAAAACGAAGTAACGATGGATGATTTGTTTGTGTGATTCAAAAAATCAATTCGTACATTCGCTTTTCTTTATTTTTAACACATCTTTTTTTTCAATGAACAAGACGATTAACGGCTTTTACAAACTTACCAAAGAGCAAAAGATTGATTGGTTAGCACAGCACTTTTATCAAAATACTGAGGGGAGGGATTTGGGGTTTTTACAAAGCTTTCAACACCCTGATGCTGAGTTCCAACGCATTTTCGATGGTTTTTCTGAGAATACGATTGCCAACTTTCCGATGCCTTATGGCATTGCGCCCAATTTTTTGATTAATAATAAGGTGTATGCCGTGCCGATGGTGATTGAAGAAAGCTCGGTCGTGGCGGCGGCATCGAGTGGGGCGAAGTATTGGTCGGAGCGTGGTGGCTTTCATGCGGAAGTCTTGGGAACGGTGAAGGTCGGTCAGGTGCATTTCACATGGTCGGGTGAGGGCGATATACTGAGGGGGTGTTTTGAGGAGACAAAAAAGGTGTTAATCGCTGAGTCGGAACACATTACGGCGAATATGACGCAACGTGGCGGCGGCATTTTGGGCATCGAATTGATTGATTTTACAGACCAAGAGGCCGATTATTACCAATTGCGTTGCACTTTTGAGACATGCGATTCGATGGGCGCAAATTTTATCAACTCTGTTTTAGAGCAATTTGGGCAAACTTTGGAGTGGTTTTTAGCAGAAAAAACGGGCATTGAGCCAGTGGTGGTGATGTGCATCCTATCCAACTTCACGCCCAACTGTTTGGTCAGGGCTTGGGTCGAGTGTGATATTGAGGATTTCCACCATGAGGAGGCGGCTTTCTATGCCGAGAAATTCCGTCGGGCGGTTCGCATTGCACGCATTGACCCTTACAGGGCGGTGACGCACAACAAGGGAATTATGAACGGTATTGATGCGGTGGTGTTGGCAACGGCGAATGATTTTCGAGCGATTGAAGCCTGCGCTCATGCGTTTGCGGCACGCGATGGGCAGTATCGCAGTTTGTCGGATTGTACGATTGAGAATGGGCGATTCAAGTTTTGGATTGATATGCCATTGGCTCTCGGAACGGTGGGCGGGTTGACTTCGTTGCATCCGTTGGCGCGTTTGAGTCTCGACATTTTGGGCAAACCTTCGGCTGCGGAGCTGATGCAGGTGGTAGCAGTGGTGGGTTTGGCGCAAAATTTCGCGGCGGTGCGCTCATTGGTGACGACGGGCATTCAGAAAGGACACATGAAAATGCACTTGACGAATATCCTCAACCATCTCGCCGCTACTGAGGGGGAGGCGACGGCCGCGCAACAATATTTTGATAACAAAACGGTGTCTTTTACCGCTGTCAGAACCTTTTTAGACAGTGTGAGAACATAAAAACAAGGCTACCCAACGAGGTAGCCTTGTCATTTTTAAAGAAACATGAAAGACGTTAAATCCTAAAGTGCTTTGATAACGCACTTGATAAAACCAATGAGATTCGATACGCATGACACACAAGAACCCACACATTTGACCGAACAAATCGCTTTAGCCGCCCAATCACTGTTGCTCGATACACATCCTGTGACACATGTGACGCACGATGAACAACTTGATGCTGTACCCAAAAAGTATTGAGATACACAATCTGAGACACTTGAAGACGATGAAGAGGTCCGCGCTCTTGTTTTCACTTGACCATTTTCAACAAAATATCTGTTCGAGCCGTCTTCTGCCATCACGATGACATCTGTGCCTGTGCCGCGTTTGAGGCTGATGGTCGTCAATTGAACGATTGATGTACCTTTTCTCATTTTCAGGCTGGCGATTTCGATGGTAAATGCGCCTACCTTGTCTGTGCCTGTGAATCGTTTGGTGTTTTCAGTTGCCAAGCCACCATCTGCAAAACCCAATTTGGTAAAATGCGTCTTGATGGTCGTTGCTTCTGTGTTGACCAATAAGCGGGTCGCTGAAAGATTGTCGAATGCGCCTTCCGTAAAGGTTTGTGCGAACATGTTTGAGCTTGTAACGAAAGCGAAAAGTACGAATGCGATTAATTTGCTGACTGAATTTTTCATAATTGTTTTCATTTTAAATATTAAAAATATGGTTTAAGAATTTTTATTTGCAACTACGGCGTGTCTAGAATGGCTTTCGTTGCGTTTGATGGTACAAAGATGGGGGCGCAAAATGCTTTAAATTGGGAAAAGATAAAGACCGTTTGCCGAGCATACCCCCTCAGTATTGGGGTTAACAAATCATTAAAAAAAAATCCTATTACCTTTTGAGGGTAATAGGATTCTTCCTGCTTTCTAATGGTTTTTGGATGCTATATCAGGGCGTTGTGCGCATAATTTGACCTGTTTGCACAATATTTTGATTGTCGGTATGCGTAAACTTGACTTCGATATTGTACCAAACATTCAAACTGAGCTGCGGCGAAATGGGCATTTTGAATATATAGCCCGCATTGGGGTTGTGCGGTATGTTTTTCGTGCCAGTTGCCACCACATTGCCGTTGCCATTTTTAATTGTTACGACGATGGTGGAGGATTTTTGAATCGTGCGCCCCGTCAGACAGAGCGTGTCTTTGGGTATTTTGATTTTAGGTGGTAGTTTGTGGCGTTCGTGTTGGTCGTTATTATTGCCATCTATCATACCACTGATATCATCCACAACGACGCATGCTGGAGCATCTGTTTTGTGCAAAGTAAATGCTGTACCAATGGTCAGGAGTACAAAAAAGGCTATGAGTAGCCAAAACTTTTGAAATAGACTTTTCATTCGATTAGATTGTTTTAGTTCTATAAATGCTCAATGATAAATTCGCAACAAAGTACAAGGAGATTGGGTAGGAATTTTAGGAAAAAATAGACTTAAAATTCCGAACACCTGTTGGCATTTGGTTAATTTCGGGCAAATTTTTTTTATTCTTTTTTGTACAAAACGAAAAAAACTGTCTTGTTCGCTTATGTTGGACTCGCCACTCATCGAAACTTTGCGACAACTGACTGAATCGGAGTTGCAACAATTGGACAAGTTCGTTCATTCGCGTTTGTTCTTTCATCCCGACAATGCTTCGGGTGTGGTCGCTTTGTTTGAGGAGTTGATGAAAGACGCTCCGCAGTTTGATAATATTCAAAAACTCAACAGGAAACAACTCGCAGAATCTTTAGACAAGACCCCTCAGTATATCGCCAAAACAGCTTCTAACTTACATGCTGTGGTGCGACGTTTTGTTAGTTGGCTTTTCAGAGATGATGCACCGACGGAGTTTTTAGACCAATTGTCTTTGCTGAAGTTTTATAAAGACCGAGCGTTACCCAATCGTTTTGAAAGCCTGTATGAAAAAGTGGATAAAGGGGAATGTTCAAAAAAGTGTGTCAAGGAGTAAAAATATTAAAAAATAAAATTTCCCACATTTTACAGACGTTAGCCAACAATGTTTTAGTGGCTGGGTCTGCCTTATCCACATTTCAATGCTTTGACAAATTTTAAA
>JAEUUP010000084.1 GCA_016787525.1 Saprospiraceae bacterium
AAAAGACTTTCCAAACCGCCTGATAATCAATGAGTTAAGAAAAGTCTTTTTATGATAAAACCGACGGCATACTGAGGGGGTGATTGTTAAAGTCTTCAAAATCAATCACGTACGTCCTACGATTTTTACCACGACGCTAAAGTAGGCAATTTTCGCAAATCTATCCAAATTTTCACGCCCAATTCTGTTAATAAAGTTTAAAAATTCGGATAAGTGATTGACAATCAATTGATAAGCATCGAAAAAAACTTCGCAAATCGTTTTTCAAAACAGGTCAAAAAAGAGGTTTGCGAAAAACGCAACTTAACAATAAAATCTCGATATTGACAATCAATGGTTTATAAATCTTAAAAACATTGATTTTCGCAAATCTCCTCAGCTCAAAGTGCCAAAAAGGGGATTTGCGAAAATTTTAAAAACAGCCAGAAAGAGCAGAAAAACACAAAGCGTTGACAATCAACATCTTGTAAAAATGCGCCTTTTCCCAAATTTTCGCAAATCAATATGAGAGAAAAAACTATACCATTTGATTGATAATACCTATTTTTAGGGTTTCGTTATGATAGTTGCCAAACCAGATAAAGAACCCATTCTCGAACCCTATCAACAAAACAAAAGATGACCATACAAGAAGAAGAACAACGACCCAACAACTTGCCGCAGCCCACCTATTCGGAACTCATAGACCCCAATACGCTGCGTGCTGCATGGCAAAAAGTCGCTTCAAAAAACAAAAAAGGCGGCATTGACCGCCGCACCGTTGGCGATTTTGCCGATAAAATAGACGCTGAAATCGCCCTTCTGCACACCGAACTGAGCCAACGCACCTATATTCCAGAGCCATACATGGAAGTAAAAGTGCCGAAAAAAGACAATGAATTGCGCTCATTGGGTCTATTGACAGTGCGCGACAAGGTGGTGCAACAGGCTCTGACCGACCTTTTGACACCGTTTTTTGAACCCAAATTCATGGAGTCGAGCTATGCCTATCGCCCCAATCGCGGCACGCCGCACGCTGTTCGACGGGTCAAAACGTGCATCGAGCGTTTTCAGAATCGGTGGTTGGTCAGTTGCGATATTGACCGCTTTTTCGACAATATTTCTCATGCCTTGTTGGAACGACAATTGCGCTATTTTCTGAAAGACGAGCCGCTTTTGCAACTCATTATGCTCTGTGTGGGCATGGGAAAAGTTGGTTTGGCAGGCGAAAAATGGCAATCGTCGGCAGGAAAAGGCATTCCACAAGGCGGTGTTTTGTCGCCTCTGCTTGCCAATATTTTTTTGCATCAGTTGGACTATTTCATTTTTCAGATGCACCGCCCTTTGGGTTATGTGCGTTTTGCCGACGATTTTGTGATATTGACCCGCGAAAAAAACCAAGCCGAATCGGTTGGCAAACGCATCGTTGACTTTCTGACCAAACGGTTGGAGTTGACGCTCGACCAGTACGAGATAAAAAGCGTGGCAGATGGTTTTTCGTTTTTAGGTTTGACGTTCAATACTGAGGGGGTCGGTTTGGATGACAATAAACGGACGGATATGCTCCAAAAATTAGAAGAAACACTGTATTTTGACTTCGATACAGGCTTAAATCCGAAATTTTTGGAAATGGTCGAAGGTTTTTTGCGCTATCAGGCTCAAGTGCTGAAAGTCGAGACATTGGCTTTTTTTGATGAAAAAACAGTATCGCTGACTGAAGAACGCCTCAAAACCATGCGCCAAACCACGCCCCAACTATCGAATCGGCAAATCAGAGCGTGGCTCGAACGGTTGCCTTTTCTGACCCCTCAGTATCGGCAGCGCAAAAATCAAATCATCAACGATTTGATGTTGGCTTTGAAAGAAGGTGCGACAAAAGAGAAACCCTCACAACCTAAGCCCGCTACCGAAAAACCTGCGCCCGTTGTTGAACCCCATACGCCAAGTGAAACGCCTCTAACTGAGACCGTTCTTACCCAAAAAGGCGATTTGGAGGGAGAAAAAGCGGCAGATGCGCCTGTCAAAAAAGCGAAAACGACCTCAACCGATACTGCAAAACCCGAAGCAACGCCACTGCCCACCAACCAACCGCTCGAAATCAGTCCACAAAAGCTCATTGATAAAAAACGGCGCGAATACGAAGACCGCGAAGGTGCGAGCATGGAATTGGTGATTGCCCACGCGGGTGTGTATTTGGGCTTGGCGCGTCAGCAAATCACCGTGCGTTTGGAGGGCAAAAATCTTTTGAAAAACCCGACTGCTAATGTACGTCATATCAGCGTTTTGGCGCGCGGTGTGACCGTATCGAGCAACCTGCTTTGGCATTGCACCAAACACAATATTCCCATTGTGTTTCACGACAACGATGGGAAACCTTTTGCCAAATTGTTTTCAACCGACGATGCGGATGCTGACTTGTGGTTGGCACAAAGCGAAGCCCGCAGCAATGGCAAAGCGGCCACCGTTGCCCGCGACATTGCCGAAGCTAAAATGACCAATCAGATGAATGTGCTGAAATATTTTTCAAAACACCACAAAGACAATGACCCAAAATTCAGAGCAGATATGGATGCGACTTTCGATTTTATGAAAAAAAGCATCGAAAAGACCCAAAAACTCCATCTGGCATTGCCTCATTCGGACTTGCGGCAACAAATAATGGCACAAGAAGGCAATGCCGCACAAAGCTATTGGCAACAACTCCGCCACCTCATCGCTGACGAAACCGACTTCACCAAACGCGAGCATCAAGGCGCACGCGACCTGACTAATATGTTGCTCAACTACGGCTACGGGATTCTCTACGGACGTATGTGGTCGGCAGTGCTGAATGCCCGACTGCACCCCTCAGTATCTTTTCTGCACGAGCCGAATCGGGGCAAACCGACTTTGGTATTCGATATGGTCGAGGAGTTTCGTGCGCCTGTGGTGGATAGAACGGTCGTGTCGCTCATCAATCGGCAAGAAAAACTGACCACCGAAAAGGACGGCAAACTCTCGATGGACACCCGCCGCCGCTTGGCTGAAAAAGTGCTGGAACGCATCAATACCATCGAAAATTTCAGAGGGCAGCGCATCCGCATGGCGGACATCATGCGCTTGCAAGCCGTCAATCTGGCAAAATACCTAAAAGGAGAGGCTAAAAACTACAAACCGTATATTATGAAATGGTAAGAAAAAAATTCACGGTCATCTGCTACGATGTGAGCGAAGACAAAAAGCGCAACAAAGTCGCTGCTTTGCTCGAACGATACGGCACACGACGCAACAAAAGCGTGTTCGAGTGCATGATTACGGAGGTGCAACTCAAAAAAATCAGAGCCGATTTGCCGCCTTTGATTGACCCAACAACCGATACGATATTGATTTATCGCATCTGCTTGGATTGTTATGTCAAGTCTGAAACCATCGGCAAAATGACCGACAGCATCGCACCACAAGTCTTGATTGTATAGTTTTTTCTCTAATATTGATTTGCGAAAATTTGGGAAATCATCCATTTCTACAAGATACTGATTATCAATACTTTGTGTTTTTCGGCTCTTTCAAGCTGTTTCTAAAATTTTCGCAAATCCCCTTTTTGGCACTTTGGGCTGAGGGGATTTGCGAAAATCAATGTTTTCAAAATCTGTAAACCATTGATTATCAATATCGAGATTTTATTGTTAAGTCGCATTTTTCGCAAACCTCTTTTTTGACCTGTTTTGAAAAACGATTTGCGAAGTTTTTTTTCGATGCTTACCGATTGATAATCAATCACTTATCCGAACTTTTAAACTTTATTAACAGAATTGGGCGTGAAAATTTGGATAGATTTGCGAAAATTGCCTATTTTAGCGTCGTGGTAAAAATCGTAGGACATACGTGATTGATTTTGAAGACTTTAACAATCACCCCCTCAGTATGCCGTCGGTTTTATCATAAAAAGATTTTTCCTAAATCATTGATTATCAGGCGGTTTGGAAAGTCTTTTTGGTGAGCCGTATTGAAACACGAATTTCTGTAATACTTTTTCGCCACCGTAGGCAGAGTTTGGAAAGTCTTTTTGGTGAGCCGTATTGAAACAGCAAATGCCGATGGCGAAGATTACGCCGAATTTGTTTGGAAAGTCTTTTTGGTGAGCCGTATTGAAACACGTCATGCGTTTTGCCGTTGTGACTGAAAGACGTTCTGTTTGGAAAGTCTTTTTGGTGAGCCGTATTGAAACAACTCCAATGAAAATCAAATAGTATATGTTCATCTTGGTCGTTTGGAAAGTCTTTTTGGTGAGCCGTATTGAAACTTGCTGCGCTGTTCTGAGTTAAGCATCTTTATTTTCTATGTTTGGAAAGTCTTTTTGGTGAGCCGTATTGAAACTTTTTATTTCCAATCGTGGTATTTTGCGGTTAATAAGATGTTTGGAAAGTCTTTTTGGTGAGCCGTATTGAAACACTTTCATGATTAAATGTTTTTGTGAAAAAAAAATAAAAGTTTGGAAAGTCTTTTTGGTGAGCCGTATTGAAACCAATAATAACTACTACGTCTTCACATGTTCTTGATAGTGCGTTTGGAAAGTCTTTTTGGTGAGCCGTATTGAAACACCCAACTCTGGAGTGGCTACCCCCTGTATTGCTACAGGTTTGGAAAGTCTTTTTGGTGAGCCGTATTGAAACAAAATGAGCAACAAATCAATCCATTTTTTCATTTGAGAGTTTGGAAAGTCTTTTTGGTGAGCCGTATTGAAACAGAGACATTTGGTGGTTTAACTTCCTGTCAGGTAGATAGCGTTTGGAAAGTCTTTTTGGTGAGCCGTATTGAAACGATGATCTTGGGTCAAAATTTCAAGTCGTACCATTTTGTTTGTTTGGAAAGTCTTTTTGGTGAGCCGTATTGAAACGCAGATGCTTGCTCACCATTACTCCAAATATAGTCACCTGTTTGGAAAGTCTTTTTGGTGAGCCGTATTGAAACAGTAAAATATAACTGGGTTGTCGCCAACTGTTTGCAGCGTTTGGAAAGTCTTTTTGGTGAGCCGTATTGAAACAAATTCTTCATTTCAGAATTGTTTTTTAATGAAAAAAAGTTTGGAAAGTCTTTTTGGTGAGCCGTATTGAAACGAACATTAGGCTCTACCCAATCTCCTGTTAGCTTGTTTGGAAAGTCTTTTTGGTGAGCCGTATTGAAACAATAGTTTCCATTTCTTAAATTATTTTTGAATTTTGTTTGGAAAGTCTTTTTGGTGAGCCGTATTGAAACAAACCATCACATTCGTGTCAATATTAGCAGATGAAAGCTCTGTTAGTCCGTCAACCAAAATCTGTTAACCATCTATTACTCGTATGTGGAGAACTGTTATTTGTCGTTGAGCATTCTACGCGATTCATAACACCCACTACTAGAGAAGAAGCACGAATCACTTCTTTACTTTCTACCAATACATTGAAGTTGATACGAAAAATGAGGATATTGTTTAGTTCAATTGACATCACTTGTCAATTCCAAATAAATTGGCTCGCCTTCTTGTAGTGTCCTATCCTATTGAGCTACAAACAGTTAAATAACGAATATACTGAAAGTGATGTGGTGCTGCCACAGTGCCTGTATGAAAGTATAAAACTAAGGCTGAAAAAGCTGTAGAAAAACGAAATGTGAATAACTGTGTGTATGGTGACGTTTTTATTTTAAGTGTTAAAATTTTTTCGAGTTTTTTTTATTGTAGTTTAATCCGACGTTTAAGCTATTGAAAAAGGCACTCTTTTGACAAGAGTGCCTTTTAAAAATGGGCTATATTTTTCAGGTTAATTTTATTCCTATTATATACAATACTTCGGTAATTCTTTAGTTGAAAAACGGCGGCTTCGCCGCCGAAAAAGGTAGGATGGAGCGAGATGTTTTATTTTTTTAATTGTGGGCTGCGCCCACAATTAAAAAAATAAAACATCTCGCTCCAAAAGGTCTCTTTGCCGCCGAAGGCGGCTATTTTAAGTTATTTTAGGTACTAAAGAATTACCGAACTATTGATATACTTAGGGATATTTTTAAGTAATTTTAATATTTATTTTACATTTAAAAATCGTTTTTTTAATGGTATAAAAATGTAAAAAAACCAGAATTAAATTATATCTTCCGGTATAGAGCCAATTTCTTTAGGTTTTTCGCTACCCGTCAAACCCAGATAGTTTTCGCTTGATACGACTTTTAAACCTGTATTTTGCTCATAGCCCAATCGTGCTTTTGCACCAATGATACCACCTAGTTGTGCAGCTTCATGATTTTCCGAAAAACCTTGAGCATTGTCGCGGATGGCAATTTGACGTGTGGCTTCTTCACTGAATGCTGTTAGAATGAGTTCCATAGGAGTCATATGATCACGCAAATTTTGTTTGTCCAATCCTTTCAATTCGCTGTGTTCTTTGGGAGTCAATCCGAAAGTGCCTTTAGCTATAGTTGCTGTCAATATACTGTATTCTTGGCCTTCGACCACTCCCCTATTCTTCCATTCAGTGGTGAGTTGATTACGGGTTTGGATGGTTTGTACACGCTGTTTGATCCATTCTTCGGGATAACCCTTTGCTCTATACAATTCGGCTTGTTTTTCGGTCAATAATTCTGGGCTTTCAGTCTCTTCAATGCGCTCCCGCCCTACTTGTGCAAGCCATTGTTTCAATGGTTCTGCTTTGGGTGACGGTACTGACATTGCAATCCTAAGCACCCCTTCTGTATGCGTGCAATCTGTCAAACGCATCCGACCATCCGATGCAGTCATTTTCAACTGCATCCAAAACGGATGCGTTTGACTTTCTTCTATGATTGACTTCTTGACTTTTGTCCAATAGTTGCGTGGAATGGGGCTATCTGTCAAAATGGCTACGACATCTACAATCGAAAAATACCATTTTTCATCATGCCATATTTTTCTGATTTGTTTCCCTTCAAACGGATATAGTGCATTTTCTTGTTCCATACTATTTTTTATTAAAAAAACGTTTTTAAAACTTAAATTTTACATTTTTTTAACAGTATTTAAATGTTAAAAAATCGGAAATTTTCAATTTATATCAAAACTCAGCACTAAAAGCTTTAGGCTGAATATTGGCAAAATTATTCAGCCTAAATATTCTCTAAATCTAAATAGATTTGAATTAAAACACTGAATGAACTTCACACATAGTTTTAGTAAGGGATCGAATATTTTAGTGCTAGAGATATATTGAGCAGAAGGTGATGTTGCCTCTAAAATAAGTTTTTCTTCAAAATAAGCAAATCTTATCACATAAACACCCCAGAAAATATTTAACTGCGTTTATAGCTCAGAATCAAAAAATGGCTCACAATGTAAGCCTAAAATGATAACAAATTTCAATGTAAAATTTAGTTTATTATCAGGTTTGCTCTCAAAGACTAAAAAATTAGTGACCCAAATAAAATACAATACTGATACTGAGGGGTATATAGAATGATGAACTAAATTCTATTTGGCTCATAAAAAAAACATTATAATAATGTTTTTTTACCGTTATAAAATTGTTAAAAAAACATTTTTTAATCTATATTATCCAAATCCCTTTCAACTTTTTCTAAAATGGCTTTGAGAAGCCATGCATGACGAGAGGTCAAAATAGGATCTTGCAAAACGACTTGGTCTATCTTTTCCAATATGCGTGGAGGAATCCGCATTTCTACACGCATAGGTGGTTCTTCTTTGATGCTGCCTTTAGGGCGCCCCCTTTGCCTACGTGGTGTTTCGGATTGGTTATCGTCTGGCATAAGCGGATTGACTGTAGTGGACGTACCACCTTTATTTATGAATTTTTCGATGTCTAACTGTGGTCTATTGAGTAGTGATGACATATTTTCAAGTTTTAAAAATGTAAAAATACTATTTTAATACCGTTAAAAAAATAATTTAAAAATGATAAAATAACATTTTTTTTAAAGATTTGTAATTAAATCATAGAATCGCTGAATTTCAGCAATGGCTTTTTGGTCTTTCGTTTTTTGTTCAACAACAGACAATCCGCCAGCTGCTGCTGTTGCAAAAGCTTTGCGAATACTGAGGGGGGCATCCAACAAGACCAATGCTTTTTTAATTTTTTCGTCTTCGACGAAAAGCTTTTTCGTTTCTTCGTTCTCCGTACTCACTTTAAAATCGGCTTGATTGAGTACACCAACAGCTTTCAATTTTGGATTGATGAGACGACATTCTTCAATCAAATCAATAGAATCGTAGAGCGTCCAAATGTCGAAAGAGCGCGGACGAAACGGCAAAATGTAGATATCCGACACCACCAAAGCCGAACGTTGGCTTTTGGTATCGCGTCCACCTGTGTCAATAACGATGTCCGAAAATCGGTCTTTCATGTTAAGGACTTGCTGATAAACGTCCATTTCGCGCAAACGAATGGCTGAGTAACCCGCTTGATTGTTGAGCATTTCGTTGCGGCGCGCCGTGAATAGGGTAGCAGTGCCTTGGTCATCGGCATCCACTAGCAGCACATCGCGCCCATTTTTTGATAGCATTATTGCCAAATTGGTGGCAAGTGTTGTTTTGCCTGTACCGCCCTTAATTCCGCCCAGAGTGTAAATCATTGTCAAAAAACTGTTGTGGTCTTAAATTAAAAAAAATAAGTGTTAGTCGGTGAAATAGCCTTGCGCAATACGTTTGACTTTTCATTTCTTTTTTTAAAAACAACATTTTACTTTTTAAAGTATTATCTGTTTGTTTTTTTATTATTTGAAAATAATTATCTGTTTGCATACCCAAACTCTCGTTGATATATATTGAAACCTACCCAAACTCTCGTTGATAAACTTAGCTATTCTACCCAAACTCTCGTTGATAAGATTTAAATTATTACCTAATCCAAGAAATAGTTATAATAATCTAATGCTTTCTTTTTTTGTGTATTAGGCACTTCAGAAACCGTTTTAAACTTAAAAGAACAATTACTAACTGTTTTTATACTCTGAAAGAACCCTTCTAAATAGTACACACGTCATAATCTAGTGAGAAAAAATGAGTGAACAGTTTTTCATCTACTTCAGTATTTTGACTCTTTATGTAGTTCTATAACATGACTGCGTTAATTCATGTATAAGAAGCCTGAGATAAATCTTTGATTCGACAAAAGGTGCGAAACAGGTGCTTATTCAACTCATAATGTCAGTAGTTCTCAAAAACCTACCCAAACTCACGTGATCTAATATGGCTTCTGTAATATATTGATAATCAATATATTGAAAACGTGAAATTCTACTAAAACACTTCAAAACCTACCCAAACTCACGTGGTTTTGAAATCTACTCAAATTGTATATCTTTCAAAAACCTACCCGAACTCACGTTGAAATATTTTAGAATATAGTAGGTGCAATATCCGAACTCGACCCTTTATTGAGCCTTTGGAAGGGCTGAAAAGGAATGGGGGTAGGGGAGTGCTTGAGGTGAAAACCTTTGTTTTTGACTTCCTCAATTTTAGCATCTTTGTATTGACTCAGAACCAATTGCAGAGTTTGCCTAAACTTTTGCTTGAACTTAAACATATCAGCATAACCCTCTCCGAACTGCTCTTTCAAACCTTCCCAATGCACAAATTCGGGTTGTCCAATTTGCACACGGTGAAGCCGTTGCGCAAGCCAACTATACGTATCCAAAGCTAAAGCGTTGTTGGAAAGTGCTGCCAAAGCCCGCTCGTCTAAAGGAATGGCGTGATTGATGAGGCTATTGAAATATTCATCAGAGAGTTTTACTGTGGAGTTCCACAAGGTTTTTTCTTTTGGATTGTCCGAAAACCAGACATCGAAACTTTGTATCAAATTGAGATTGGTTTGTATGCCTCGTTTGGCGTTTGTGTCCGAGTCGAGGACAAAACCGATGGACATACGTGTGGCTGCCAGTCGTTTGAGTTGCTCTTTTGCCAGTTTGATGGTGACACCGTCGTTGTTTAGACCGATACGTTTGATGAAAGCGGTCATGCTGTTCGCCACATCCACAACGGGGTTTTGCTGCCGAACGGCTTGGGTGCTGATATAGGACAAAATCAAACGGGCTTTTGCACCATAAGGTAATCCCACTTTTTCGAAGGATTCGGTGTGTGGATTGAAAATGCTGCCCGCTTCAAGTGACAAAACGGCCCGCCCTTGTCGCTTTTGAACATCACGGACATCTTCGCCTGGGTTTTTGTAGGGCAAAAAGGTTTGGCACAGTATGGAGTGTTGGAAAACAGCGTTTTTCTCGGTTGCAGGATTGACGACGATATCTATCGCATTTTTGCTGACACGCTGAAGAGTCGGGGAGTTGGCGACAGGTGTAGATGAAAAGTCGAGGACATGATTCAGTGCCGTCTTGATGTTTTTATTAGCCATGTTAGCAGCATTTTTATTTAAAGACGGAACAAAAATAGTCAAAATTGATTAAAATAATATTTTTTTACCGTAAAAAAAATATTATTTTAATCAATTTTGACTCAGTTATGATTTCAAGTTGCTACTAAAAGCGGGCAGCACAGTTTATACAAACGAATACAATATATACGATTGGCTCTCTCGACTTTTGTCCCGCTTTTAGTAACAACTTGAAATCACAATTGAGCCGAATTTTGAAACCTAACAGATTTTGTTAATCTTGTAGTCCTTATCAACACTTGTATCTAACGGCGGCAGAGTGGACTTTTCGGAGGGAGGTTTTAATTTTTTTCGGCGGCAGAGCCGCCGTTTTTCAACTAAAAAATTACCTAAGCATTGGCAATATTTCTTCTTTCTAATTTTAGTGTATACATGTGTATATACATAAAAATGACGTATACGCGCGTATATGGGGCGAATACATCACGTATACGATAAAGTATACGTTTTTTTGAGTTCAAAAATACCGAATACTGAGGGAGAGAGGTTGTAACATATGTCTAATCAGACCGTATACGTTTGCAGAAACATATCTTAACCACGTATTCAACTTATTCAACAAACGTAACATGGAGAAAAAAACGAACAAGAACTTAAATATGGCTTTGGGTTGGCTTATCACCATTATTCTAATTGTTACTCTTTGGTTAGCAGCTCAAACTCAAAAACTTAAAAAAGAGCCTTACGTCACAACCCGTAAAACCTTATCAAAATTGTATGAAGTAGACTTGAAAACCTTCAACAAATGGATACAAATATTCTCTGACCCAGCTATACTTTCATTTGATACTTTTTCTAAACAAAGAGGCATTACACAACAACAAAAAGACTATTTGTTGGCACTTTTTGGTTCACCGACTCAAGACAAAACTAAATATTCAAAAGCCCAAATTGTGGCATTTGAAGACGACGAACTTCACCATGCCGAATACCGAACTGGACGGGAGTCCATCAAGAAGTTTTTTAAAAAGTATAATATCACACCCGAAATGTATGCCCAACTCAATTTCTTCCCGCCTCGTATTGGGCGCGAGTTAAAACGCCAAATGGGCTGCTAAAAAGCTAAGTCGGAGCGATTGGCAGAGGATTAATAATACACCTTACCTTTGCCTTTAAAATCATCCTTGCATAAAGGATGTACAAAACCGATTATTTAATTCAAAAAGTAAGAGTCTTATGGAAAAAAAACTGCCCAAAACGGTTCTCACAGCTCGCATTGAGTCCGAACTAAAAGAACAATTGAGCGTAGAAGCTGCTCAATATGAGATGAATCTATCTAATTACACAGAGTACTGTTTACGACAGTTCAACGCTGTTTTGCAAGAACGTCAACTAGGTGAAGAACGCAACTATAATCTACAGGAGCAAATATATAATCTACAAGAACAGATAGGTGGGCTAATTTCAGAAGTTCAAGGCAATCGCGATGAAAATCTGAGGTTGCTAGAAAATACAAACGCACTCATAGAAGAGAATGAGCGTTTGCAGCAGCAGTTGTTATGGTACAAAAAACAAGTGGAGTTATTGAATACTCAAGCCAATGAATGGGCATTAGAACACAAACAATTGACAAATGAAATCCTTGGATTGGAGGAAGGTGTTGAACAGGTGGGAAAACTATATGAGGAAGAATATAAAAAAAGCCTTCATTTGAATGAGGAGAATATGAGGCTTAAAAATGAACTCAATAATCTAAAAGCAAAGAAAAAAGCGTTGTCGAATGACCATGACCAATGTTGCAAGGAACGAGACGCACTGAAAAATAAATTACAGAATCGCCTGCCAATAGTTATGAATCGAGATCAAATCGGAAAAGTCAAAGAGATATTGAACGACTTAAAAACTCACCATTCATATAGCTCCGAGCCAGAGTTATTGGTTTGGGCATTGGCAACAGCAGCTAGGAATGAAAAACGGACATTCATAATGTATAACCTTAATGATTTTAAGAAGTATAATCCAGATTTTTTCACCTCAAACCAGTTTCAGATATGAGACCCATATTTTGGCAAATTATGATTGGTGCAATTGTGGTTGTTTTTTTCTGTGCCATTATTTGGTATAGTAGGAATAAACGGAATGAGCAAACACCTGAAAAGGTTTAAAAGGAGGTAATTATGTTGCTCTTTATATACCTATAAAAGTGGCTTATTGCTTCAGAGACCAAAGGAGAAGTATTAGTTGCGGGTTACTATTTTTTCATCATACGAGTGTCTGTCAACAATCAGCAGATTATTGTTGGCTCGGTGTAGTTGTAGATATGATATATAGTGTCTAATACACTTGATGATTAGCAGACACCGCGAAAACACATGATAAGGGTAGTGTGATACGTGGATTCTTTCTGAAAGAAGGGAATTCTAAAGCATATCCAATGTAAATAATCTCTCTATCTACTGTGTGGTATAAAGGCTGTTCTTTACAAAAACTCAATCCCTTAACTGATGCAGGCTGACGAATTATATCAATTTGACTTAAAATTTACACTTTTGTTAAAAAGTGTAAATTTTAAGTCAAATTGATATGAGTAGTATTTACAATCAATCTAAGCTGACTTTCAATATATTGTAATCGGCTTAGATTGACTCTTATTAATTATTACTAATCGTATTTTTCACTAATTTTAGATTTTACTTCCGCACAATCAACCCCAAAGCATCCAAAAATGAACTCGCCCTCCCATGAATTCCAACAATTTGGCCTTGATTTAACAAGTCGAATGGAGTACCACCTGTGCCACCAAAAGGACCGATGGTTCGCTTGGTCGTTTGTATCAATAGCTGGTCTATCACAGCACCACTTCTGCCCGCGATGCCAATCCATTCTTCGTCGTAGTCAAAACTGATGACAGTATCTCTGCCTCCACTGTTGTAACCACCATGCCAAATGCCCCATTTGTAGCCACCTATGTATGGCTGCCAAACAACAGCAATGGCATTGATTTTACTACCATAAATTAACCGCAAACCTCCGATGCGTTTCATTTCCGATTGGATGGGTTCATCAAGAAAAACCGAGCCTCCTTGACCACCAACTGCATCTATTTTGACTTGTTTCAGATTTGGTGTTTGAAACCCGACTTCTGATAAAAATTTGTGGTCAATATCGCAGGATTCACATTCAAGCAATATTTTTTGGTTGTTAATAGCAATTGGCAAACCATTGATACCACCGATTTGGATAGTGAGTTGAAAATGACTTTGAAAGTTGACGTATTGATTGATGTTTTTCTTCGAACCATCCGTTGATTGAAGATAAACGTTGACATGTTCTCTCAATAGATCATAGCCATAAATTTCAACGCTTGTCGTGGTAGGTGTAATCACATTAGGTAGAACATGGCAGATATTCGGCAGATAGGTCACTTGGTAGGTAGCCAAGCCATTATCAGCCAAAAACCTATTTTTTATTCGCCGAATTTCGCGCCTCAAACCATCGCGGAGGTATGCGCCATTGCACCTAAATTCAACGCCCACATTGGCGATTGATGATTTGATCAGGTAGGTCAAATCATTTCGGATTACGTCTGAAACATCGTATTTTACCTTACTTTCCAGTTCTTTCAAGGTATTTTGCCATGAAATGGATTGATCCACAATGTCCTTCTCGGCTTTTTCAAAAGCGTTGGTTAATGCACTTAATGGATTGTCTTTTTTGCATTGGTAAAAAGGCAAAGTGATGATTAAAAGCAATAAAAAGAGGTACTTTCCCATAATTTTTAAGATTTAAAAAGAGATTTTGGATAGTTTTGAATTTGCGTATTGCAACTCCCTAAAAAACCAATCTTGGTTCATATACGCAGGAACACTCTTTGTGTCACGTACTCGTTTTTGTCGAAAAATGATTTTGTTAGCTGTTTCCTTTTTCTGATATTGCCCAAAAGCCATTTCTAACTCATATTTACTGAGGGGGGCTTTTTTTACCCATAAACCAGAATAAATGTTTGGTTTAATCCAGTCACGCCACTCAGCATACTGACTTTTGTCAAACAGCAATCGGATAAAATACAAGATTGCCCCTTTGAATTTCTGTTCTTGAATGACGATTCGGGCATTGTGTTGTCCAAATATTTTCATAACAAAAACGTGTGGTGCATAACGGTGCAATAGGTTATGAATAGCAAATGTATCGGGTTGTTTTTCTAATTTTTCTAAACGTATTTCAATCTCTTGTTTGAGTACAGTGTCGGCGCAAGCATCAAAATCCTTTTGAAACTGTTGCGTGCGATAAAATATTGTTATTGACATAGCTGAGTTGTTTTTAAAGTGAATAAATAATTACTGTGGAGAGAAAATCCCCACAGTAACGTTGCTATTTAAAAATCAATTCTTGACAAATTTTATGGTTGCCCATTTACCTTCGAGGGTTGATATATTGAGGAAATATAAACCATTGACCAATGTCTGCACATCAATAGTCGTTTGATGGGCTTCTAATTCTCTTCGCAAAAGAACTTGTCCTGTCAAATTCACGATTTCGATGCTTTTTAGCACCCCCTCAGTATAATTAAGATTCAAACGGTCTTGGCTCGGATTTGGTGAAATTGTCAAACCTTCTAATTCCGATATGTCTCCGATTTTGTTGGGTTTGGCTGTTACTGTCACATCGTCAATGTAAATGCCATCCGCATCGCCGCAACAAAAGTCTGCATCGTCATATTGGTGAAATCTGATGATAAATTGAGGTGTCAGCGTTAGCCCATTTCGTGCTGCCAAATCAGATACATTAATTTTGATATTGGTGTATTGAAAATCAGGAATTGAGGTAAAATCGAAAGTATAAACTTGCGTAAAAGTCGCGCCGCCATTGTTGCTGAAATAGATTGCGTCCTGCGGATGGTTTTCGTTGGAGACATCGTACAGCTTAAAATTTAACTCAACTTGGGTTGAATTTGCCAAATTGAGCAACAAATCCAGAGCATTTGCAGCAAAACCGTCTTCACATTCCTTCCCTATTTTTACGGCATATTGGGAATTAGCTCCAATACCATTAGTGACAGCTACGACACTTGAGGGTTTTGTGAGACTGGGTCCTTCTATGATAAAAAGGTGCGTATTTCGCCATTTCCATGACGAGCTGAATTGACCCGTTTCAAAACCGTCTGAAAAGGGTAGTGGTGCATAGGTTGTCGTCGGAGTATAAACCCGAACATTGTCAATGTAAAAACCGTCTGCATCACCACAGCAAAAGTCATCGTTATCGTGTTGTTGAAAACGAATAACAAAACGATTGGTTAGAGCCAAACCCGCTTTTGCCGCCAAATCATCCACATCAATTGGCGGCAATTGTCCATATTCATCGCACCAATTACTTGGCTCGAAACTAAGAACCTTCTTGAAGGTAATACCGCCATCGTTGCTAAAATAGAGACCATCTTGAAAGTGTGTTTCGTCAGAAAGGTCTTTTATCATAAATGTAAGTTCAACTTGCGACGCATTTGCCAAATTGAGATGTAAGTCCAAAGCATTGGTCGCAAAGAGTGTATTAGCACATTCTTGCCCCATCGCTACGGCAAATTGAGAATTAAAACCAATACCATTTTGGACCTCAACCACATTAGTCGGTTTGGTGACATCAGTCGCAGGCAGGGCTGTTGCATCGGCAAATCGCCTTGCCCAAGCGTTACCCAATATACCTGTTTCAAAATCGTCAGAAAAAGGCAGAGTTACATAAGTCAAATTGGGAACGTAAACTTTAACATCGTCAATGTAAAAACCATCCGCGTCGCCACAACAAAAGTCATCGTTATCATATTGTTGGAAACGAATAACAAATTGGGGCGTTAGTGTCAAACCAGCTTTCGTCGCCAAGTCATCAACATCAAGAGGTGGAAATTGTCCGTATTCATCGCACCATAGGCTGGGTTTAAAATCAAAGACTTTGACAAAACTTATCCCACCATTATTGCTGAAATAAATGCCATCTTGCATGTGTGTTTCGTCCGAAATATCTTTAATAATAAAACTCAATTCGACTTGCGAACTTGGAGTCAAATTGAGATGTAGGTCTAAAGCATTGGCCGCAAACAACGAATTGGCACACTCTTGACCCATAGCCACCGCAAATTGGGAGTTAAAACCAATACCATTGCGCACTTCAACCACATTCGTCGGTTTGGTAACGTCTAAAGCGGGTGAAACTGTGCCATCGGCAAACCGTCTTGCCCACGACGAGCCAAGTATGCCTGATTCAAAATCATCAGAAAAAGGCAATGTTGCATACGCTAAATTAGGTATATAAATCTTGACATCGTCAATATAAAATCCATCGGCATCGCCACAACAAAAATCGTCGTTGTCGTATTGCTGAATACGGATAATAAATTGATTATTAAAGGTTAAGCCATTTTTTGTGGCGAGTTGATAAATGTCAAAAGGTGGAAATTGCCCGTATGCATCACACCATAAATCGGGTTTAAAATCGAAGACCTTCACGAAACTGCTACCTCCATTATTACTCAAATACAAGCCATCTTGAACGTGTGTTTCATCTGAAATATCTTTGATATTGAATGTCATTTCCAACTGCGTTCGACCTGCCAGATTAAGGCGTAAATCAAGCGCATTGGTCGTAAATGCCCCATTGCCTGCCGTAGATTTACCCATGCGGACACCGTACTGACCATTTCTCTCGGCATCGGTTGACACCTCTACGACACCATTAGCGCCTGTCAAATTAGGTGCTGCTTTCCATTCCGCTTTGAGTGTACCTGTCTCAAAGTTGTCTTCAAAAATAACGGTTTGAGCGTCTATTTTGAGCGCACTTAAAAAACAAAGAGTGACGATAAAAAACTTGATATTATTCATAAAAAAGTTTTATTTAATATGAGAATAAGGTTTGTAGGAGGGGGGATTTTAAATTACCCCCCTCAATATTCGTTTTATTGAATAATGAATTGATTTTTTTGTTTTTATTTTTATTTTTTATATAGAGAATCCTCACAACTTCTCAGAAAAACCGTCTTTGTCATAAAAAATTCGACCTTCCCCGTTTTCCAACCACACGTCGTTTGGGTCGCCTTTATCGTCCAACATAAATAGGGCGGTGTGGAAATTTTTGATGCCTGTTGGAGTCCATGTACCCGACATAATAACCACCGTTTTGGCTTTAACACCCGCTACTTGATTTGTACTTTCCACATCAATTTGGGAGAAAATAGTAAAGTCATTGCCCGTTCCAGCCATAAAACTGCCCAAACCTGTTCCTTTTTCGGTACCACTTACGAAGTCTATTTTGATAGTTAGGTCAGTGCTGTTTTGCTGCGAAAAAGTTACGATGTAGTCGTTGTATTGACCACCTGTTGATTCGCCTGGCACGTTGGTTGATAACAAAATCATGGGCGACGATTTGTATTTGTTGCCCTCAATTAGCGGTGGTTTTCCACCTTTGTTAATGGGCATTCCCAAATCAATAATCGTTTGGAGAATGTCTGATGGCACTAAATCATTGATGGCGCGACTCAAACCGTTTGCTTGGATTTCACATTCGGGAATGACATCGTGTTCGCTTACTAAACAGCTACTCCAAAAACTGATAATTGCCACGAAAGCAATAAATTTCAATTGTATTTTTTTCATAATAATTCTGTTTTTTAGATTTTAAAATTGAACCCGAAATGAAACCACCCCATCATATCTGCACCCACTTCGCCAAAAAGAGCGAGGTTTTTACCAATATAATACCGTACTCCGATGAACGAATTGGCACTCGGTCGGACACGAGTTTCGGTTAGATGTTCGTCCACCATCGTCGCTCCTCGTACCGACAAAGCAACCCCCAAATAAGGGTCTAATCTGTCTGAAATATTGAGGTGATATGCGCCCCGAACACTCAAACCATAGTAATGAACTTGGCATTTTGAGTCCAAAACCTGCCAATAATTGTAGCCCAAACGGCTACCCAAACCGATGTTGTTACCAACCGAACGCTCGTAAGAAAGCGTCACAGCGGGGACGGTTGTTTTGAGATTTGGCGTGTGTTTGTCCACGTCCGAACGGAGGGCAATAGCAACACTCCAAACACCTGTTCCTTTATCGAATTTGGGTAACTCCGCGAACAAATTGCTAAAATCGCCGTTCATCATTCTGAGCGATACGGTCGCTTTCTCGATTGAAGCTATTTGGGCTTTCATGCCAACTGTCGTTAACATGGCCACCCAAACAACCATCAAAATCAACATTGTCTTTTTCATTTGTTATTCTTTTTTAGTTTGGAAAATGATATTTGAGCGCGCGAATGAATACTGATTTACAAAATTTTGAAATTTCGTAAATCTATACCCCCTCAGTATATTTGCCCTAATCGAGTGATTTTTGAAGAATACCAACCAAAATTCGCCCCGATTCGATGTCCTCAACAGCAATATTGATTTTCGTTAAGTACTCCGTTTTGTCTTTTTTATTGAGCTTGATAATCTTTTCGTTGTTTTTTGTTGGCAACAAAACAGATACATCTTTGCCATTGATTTTTAGTTCAATGCGGCGTGAGTCAATGTCTTTCATGTTCCATTCATAGTTTGACTCTTCAGTATTTTTGCCTTTCAGTGATTCCATTGTTAGTCGCAATTTAAAATCATTGTCGGGCAATCGTTCAAGGCGTTGTTTCACATCTTCATCGCCTTGTTTGACTGTTTTGACCGCTGCCAAAGCGCAATCAAGAGCCGATGCACCTTTTTTATCACAAGTAGAAACAGCAGTCTTGGGGCATAATTCGACAATTTTTTTGAGTGCATGGAGTATCAATTTGGCTTCTTCGCTCGTCTTAGTGAATATAAAAACTTCGCTCTCGTAGTTTTGTAAAATACCATTTTTGACGACTTTGATGTAATCCTTACTTTCGTTTATCCGCAGTCGAACGGCGATTTTATTGCCGTTTATTTTTATATCTGACGCTTTGGTATTGATGTCCGAAAAGTTGAAACTAGCCGTTTGTTTGTCCGATTTTTTACCCCCCTCAGTATTTGTGAGGATTGAGAAAGTAGAAAGGCATTTTTTGTCAAGTGACTGTTCGTAAGCCGTGCCACATTGGTCAAAATTTTTGACATTATCGGCAGCTAATTTGAGAGCAGCGTCCAAATCTGTCAAAACAGGCAAGCGTTTTTCTGCTTCGTCACGTGCCAAATTGATGGTAGCTTGGAGCGTTTTGACGAGACATTTAGCTTGTTCGATGCTTGTTGCCAAAAATGCAAAATCGTCCGAATTGCTTTGACATTTGCCATTTTCGAGCCGTTGAATCAAATCACCATTGCGTGAAAAAACGTTGATTTTCAATTGTTTATCCGCCACTTTGAGCAATACTTTATTGTCCATTAAATCGGCAAAATCGAAAACATGAACGTGTTCTGTGGGCTTACTTTTGCCCAATTCGCGGGTTGTGTAAACGGCGCGGGTCGGCACGTTTTTGTCGAACACTAATTCTTGTTCGATTTGCAATTCGTTGATGACAATTTTGCTCAATAGGGTTTTGAGTTGATTGGTCGCGTCAGAAAAAGTCAAGGGTTTTGGGCAAGAAGCGGAAGGTGTTTTTTCACAAACCTCGATAGCAGATTTGAGCAAATCTATGACGATTTTAGCCGCATCGTTATCGAAAGTCGGCAGATTGAACTTGTCAACATAACCTTTGAATTCACCATTTTTGGAGAATTTGATAAATTCTTGATGGTCTTTCGTCGAGACTTCGACGAGGCGAACATTACCACTTTTAGTCATCGCTTTGAGCAACTGTGAACTTAAATCAGACAAGCTGATTTCGTAAAGTGATGTCTCCGTTTTGCCTTTGGCATCAGTTTCTTCAATCGAAAAAACAACTGTGCAAGGAGACTTTTTGTCGCTCGATACTGAGGGGTCTGTTTTTTCTTTACCAACTGTTACCGCAACGAGTTGTTTATCCAAGTTGTGAAGCACTTCTTCAAGGTTGGATTGGGCAAATAGGGTGTGCGTCATCCCACTTGACAGAAGCCAAGTGAGGACGAGAAAAATGTAATTTTTCATATTAAATTGTTGATTTTGATAAGAAAAAAGCTAAATATTAGACGAATTAACTTGCGTCAAATTTAAAACTTGACGCAAGTTGTAGGCTTAGTTTTTACCACCAAAATAGTAAGCGACTCGTGCGCCACCCGAATTGGAAGCAAAGCCCGACCAATATATATTAGAAGACAAAAAATAACGCGGCATCCAGTCCAAACTGAATGTCAAGGGCGTTTTGGGCAATGTATATTCAAGCCCAACAACCCCAGCCAAGCTGATGGTATTGGTAGCATAACTTTCGCTGTAAAACCCAAGGCTGCCGCCGCCACCAACGTACCACGAAAAGCCCTCGATATTGCTTTCAGGCAGTTTCAACGGTTTTTGGATTTGGTACAAACCCATGATTTCGTTGTAGCGATAACTATAATAGCTGTTGTAACCCCGGGTCGTTGCAACAACTTCGATAGCGGCTTTTTCGCCGACAAAAAATTTAGCATCAATGCCGAGGTTGCCGTAATAACCCGTGCGGAAACCGATTGCACCTTTATAGGGTGCTTGTGCTGTAAGGCTTACAGTTGAACCGACCCAAAGGACAAGGAATGCGAAGGATGCTTTGAGAATGATTGACTTCATCATTTGATAATGTGATTTTGATTTAAAAATTGGATAATTTTTTTAATGCTTTTTGCATCTACAATCACATCGGATTTAAATCAGAAAAGTCAACATCCATAATTTCACTTTTTTCAAAAAAAAATTTTCCTTGAATAATTTGGCTATTGATTGTTTTGGGTATCTTTAACGATGTAACTTTCTATTTCAATTTTCCAACTATGACAACTATATCAAATAATAGTCAGTCTGACCCATCATTAATTTTATCTTCTACCGAAGTCAAGCGTCTTGTTGAGGTTCTACGAGATACAGTAGCTTCTAATGCAGAAAAAATGCTTGCTCGAGATAAACTTCAAGTGCATTGGTATGCCAAATTTCTAAGCGAATCATACTTGAAAAATCAGTTTAAAAGTGTTACTAAACGATTTCCTAATGAGCTTGACACTCTTTGGGAAAATTATCTCTTGTATTGCGGTGATGCTTTTTTTAGAAGTTGGGAGGAAATGCAGAAAAAAATAGAGGGTTCTAAATATGAGAATTATAGCCCTGATGGATTATTTAGACAAATTTTTTACCGAAAGTGTGTTGACATTTACCGTGAAAATAAGATGGAGAGGCAATACGAGAGCTATTCGGATTATGAAGATTATCTTCTTCCTTTTACTCATGCTTTCGATGATGAAAATTTTGCCTTAACATTTGGAGGTTTAGAAAAAGTTGACTTTTTTGCAAAAATGGAATTAATAAAAGATAATGTCGAGCGCGATAGACAGGCTTGCATGCAAAAAAATAACTGTAAAAGACGTTGTACTGAGGGGGTATGTCAAAAATTTGACGCTGTTATCAAGAGCTTGAATGAAGATAATTATGAAAAAACGGATTTAGAGTTACAACATTTAGCAATTAATGAACAGAAATGGCATTGCCTAAGCTATTGTGAACAGAATTGCCGCAATATTGATAGTTGTTTAAAACACAATTTGATAAGTACTATAAAAACCACTGATAAGGCGAAAAAAATATCTTACGTTGATGCAGAAAAAATTTATCCGTGGTCGGCAGGGGCTTGTAAAACACATGTTGAAAGGTACTCACAGTCTCTCAAATCTATTTATGAAAAACTGAAAAATAAATATCTCAAATAAAATGTCAGATAAATATTTAGACCTAATGGAAAAGTTTTTTCAACGGTCACTATCAAAAGAAGAAGAAGCTGAATTCGCTAATTTAATGGCAACCGATAAAATATTTGCTAGTGAAATTGCTTGGGAATTAAAGCTAAGACATATTTTAACGGCTGACCTTGAAAAAAAAACGGAGCTAACACCACCCGAATCCGCCCGTATTGAGCCACCAAAGGTTGTGTCTTTGTATCGTCGCCCTATGGTGTGGGCAGTAGTAGCAGCAGTTGCTTTTTTGGTAGTCTTCAACGTAGGTTATTCTTTGTTTAAAAATAACACAGATGGTAAGGTTGTGGCAGCGAGTTTTGATAAATACATGGACGAGAACTCGATTAATCGACAAATAGAAGCGTTGTTGAGCGAATACAAACCAGCAGGGGGCGGTGAGAATAGAGAGTTAGAACGATTTGAAAACGTTCAAAACGTGTTCAAATCAACATCTTTGGACAGTAATCATGCGATAGATGAGTATAAAAATGCGCAATTAAGAATTTATTATGCTGCTCAATTACAACTACCATTGGCTAAAGTCTACCGCAAAATTGGGAATTATGCTGCGGCAATTGAAATTTATCAAGCCATTTTAGAAAATAGGATGAAAGATACTGAGGGGGTAGAAAGTGATGTCGATTTAGGTTTAAGCATAAAGCAACAGGTAGAAAAACAATTAATTTTGACTTTTGTAGAAGCAAAACAAGTAACAAACCCTAATTTTAAAAACTTAATGAAAAAAATTGAAAATGATTCAAACCATCTTTTTTACCCCGAAATTGGTCGATTGAATCAACAACTCAATACTTTTTGGTGGCGATTGGTTAATTAGTTAATCAGCATTAGTAAACAGGAATGATGAAAATTGTAAATATGAATATAGGGTACATTAGATTAATTGTCTCTGTGGGGCTATTAATTTTCTTATCAAAACCGCCCGCTCAAGCACAAGGTATTGCTGACGATGAAATTGAGGGCGATACAATACCTGAATTACAGCTTTTGGTGACCGAAAAAGGACATTTCACTAAATCAGCAATTTCATTAAAAAAATATTGCCCAATACCTTATAACCAAGGTAAGACGAATTCTTGTACCGCATTTGCTTTTTGTTATGGGGCATTTACGATTAAAGAATCTATAAAAAACGGTTTGTCAGATCAGAATGAAATCACTAGAAGGGCGTACTCGGCAGCATTTATGTTCAATGGGCTTGGAATAAAAGACGGTATAAGTCCAAAGCAAGCAAGAGACTTTATAGAAAAATACGGTTTTTGTCTTGAGAAACACTTCAAAAATAGCAATATCCACAATTTAGCAGTCAAAATGAACGATGAAAAAATACTAAATGAGGCAAAGCAAAAAATAAGAGGTATTAACATTAATAAAATAACAGGTAATGATGTGAAACAAACGATTAAAGAAGCCTTATCGAACTTCATGCCTGTTGTCATACGTGCTAAAATAGATGATAATTTTGAAGACATTAGAAAGCCAAATTGGATACCCAAACTCTCTGGTAAACGCTCTCACGCTATGGTTATCGTCGGTTTTGACGACAAAGAAAAAACTTTTGAGATTATGAATAGTCATGGAGTAGAATGGGGGCAAGGTGGTTTCATAAAACTATCGTATGATTTTTTTGAGCAGGTTTATGAAATAGCTTATACTTTGAATCCTCTAATTAATGGCAAAGGCAACGATACAGATACTTCAGCTTATAGTCCACCACCTCAAAAAGATACAATCGCTCATTTTGAGTTAAAAAAAGAAATAAAAACACGCGTAAATGGATATGACCAATACGCATCAGAATCTGTAGATGTCACTTACAATTCTGACAAACACTATTACGAAACAAAGGAAAGATTTGGGGTTAATTCAACTTTTAGAATTGTGGCTTCTCATGTACCGCAAAACAAAAAAATCTATCTATTCAGTCTCGATGCGAATGATTCTGTGAGTGATTACGGCATTTTTAATGCACAAAACGACAGCACTAATTTTGAAATGCCTTCTAAAAATCGTGTTGTACGGATTGAAAGCACGGAGCAAATGGTGGTCTTGATTGCAGATAAAGAATTGGCCGATTTTGATAAACGGTTTGACAAATTTAAAGAAGCAAAAGGCGATGCAAATGCGCGTTTAAAAAAAGCGTTTGGGGATATTTTGGTCGAAACAGAACAGATTGACTTTAATTGCATCGAGAATAGTTTAGAAATAAAATGCTTACCTATTCAAAACAGGATTCAACACGTTGTACCAGTCGTTTTTGCTGTTAAAATAAGGAAAAACTAAATTTTAGAAACAAATAAGGAACTATGCCAAAAATTAACATACCCATTTTTCTGATAGGTTTATTACCTATATTATTGCTTTGGTCATGCGTTTTGCTAAAAAAACAGACCCAAATTGATTCAGACTCTTCTAAGACCTATTTTGGTCAAAGAGACGGTGTTTTTAACCGCATTATAGAAAATCAAGAAGGAGAATTTGTCTTAGTTGGTACGACAAAGGATGAAAATGGCGGTACGTTTTTTACAATCATGGATTCGACTGGTAAACGCTGCGATACGCCTGTAAACTGGGTCGGTACTGAGGGGGCGAAAAGTGTTATTCAAACAAGTGATAGCAATTATGTCATTGCGGGTTTTATGGGTAAAGAACCTAATCGATCGGCTTGGTTAGTTAAAATCAATGCCAAAGGCTTAGTTCAGTGGACATATAAAGATACATCAGCACAAAACAGTGTTTTTATGGACATTGTTGAGGCTTCAAATGATACGCTGTGGCTGACAGGTGAAAGCAACAATCAGCTTTGGGTGGTGCAAATGAGTGCCGATGGAAAAGAGCTGAAACGTACATTATTTCGGGATAAAGAAAAAGAAGAAACGATAGGCAACGGACTTGTTTGGGATAAAAATGATAGGGATTTAGTTGTCGTTGGTACAGCAACTAAGGATAGAAAGCAAAAACAATTGTTACTGACGGTCTTCGATACTGAGGGGGATAGTTTTAGAGTGAAAACAAAGACAAGACGAAAGGAAAATGCCGAAGGACGCGGTATTGCTGTTGACCCAAAAGGCTATTTTGGGGTTGTTGGAACAAGCTACACCTATACTCTTTCAGATATTTTATTCGCTTATTATGATCACAATTTTGAGCCCGTTAAAGAGAGAGCAACGACTTTTGGACATAGATACAAGGACAACGAGGAGGGGTTTGGCATTACTACTGACAAAGACAGCGGTTTTATCATTGTAGGTCAATATTTTGAAAATCCAAGCGACTATAAAACTCAAGCCTTTGTTAATAAGGTTTCAGTTGAGGGTATTTGGGGAAACCCGAAACCCTTTGGTCATGGCTACAATGATGTTTTTAATAATGTTGTCGTATCAGAACGAGGGAATATCATTGCGGTTGGATCTTATGACGATGGGCAGAAATCTTGCATAGAGGTGATACCTCAAAAGTTGAATACACCTTCCAAACAACAAAAAATAGATAGTATAAAACCTTTCATTACGTGTTGGTTGAACGGTGTTTTACTTGAAGAAGGGAAAAAAATAAATCTTCCTGATAATCAAGGTAACAGCACACTTAGAATAAAAGTAGAATTGGGTGAAACGAGTTTGAATGAGTCTAATATTGAGGTTTGGATAAACAATCGCAAGTATGAATATACTGGGGTGCTTGATTTTAAAGGGACAATTGTGCAGTCGAATACATCCACAACAGCTTATAACTACGTTTTTACGCGGACAATTTTCTTTGAAAAACCCGTTTCGACGCTCCAAATTCGGATTGTGGATAAGCCACAACTTAAACGAACGCCAATATTTAAAGTAAATAAGCGACTACCTAACCTGTATATTTTGGCGATTGGCATTGATTATAAAGATAATCCATACCCAAACGATACTATAAAACGGTTACGTCATACAGATAATGATGCGGACTCGATAATGTCTATTTTTGAAACGCAAAGAAATAATTATGGTACATTTCACCATAAGGTGCTAAAAACGCCAGATTCGACAAAGGCAGTAGTTATACGGGAAACAATTAATACGTTTTTCAGAAATATTAAACCAACCGATATTGCCCTCCTTTTTGTGTCGGGTCATGGCAGTATGTACAATTCAAAAAGAGCGAAAATTTGGGGAAGTGATTATAATATCAACGACAACAACAAAAAGACTTATTTGGATTACGAAGAGGATATTAGAACGCCTTTGAAAAAATTAGATGCGAAGATATTTACTTTTATTGATGCTTGCAGGACGCAAGACCCGTCGTTGATACCTATGGGTAATAATTCAAGCAACGATGCTATGGCAACAATAATGAATGCGCCAAAAGCGTATCGCCAACTTTTGTCGTGTCGTGATGGAGAAAAGTCGTTTGAGTACAAAAATCAACCAGAACAAAGTCTTTTTACAGAAGCCCTATTAAATGCATTTAGGAATCGCCCATCTTACAATAAAGAAAAAATACCATTACGACCCACAGGAGAAGGCGATAAGTTCTTAACGTTTAGACAACTCTGCATTTTTGTAGAACAAACAGTACCGTATCTTGCAGACTTACTGGGTGAGAAACAACACCCAATTTATGATAAAGAAACAGGCGACGATATCCCCATTTTTATTTTCAAACGATGACACCCCTCAGTAATTTTAGCTTTTTACCCATTCTAAAGTCATTTTTCAAACGCACTTTATGACCAAATTGATTTTACTCTCTGCATTTTTAATCGGCTTTTTACAGCCCACTATTGAGGCGCAACAATTACCTTTGCTCACGCAATATCCTGAATACTACGGACTTATAAATCCTGCCAGTGTCAATCGTAGCTTTTTAATGGACAATGGGCGTAATTTGTCAATTGGTGGTTTGTATTATTTATCAACTACAAGTGAATTGCAAGACATTGCACCTGAAACGGGCAGCGTTCGGGCAGAGTTGATTGTCCATAGGTGGAAATATAAATTTTTGCTAAGTAGTTATTTTCAATATGATAAGATTGGAATTACAAAAAATACAGACGTTTATCTGAGGGGTGCTTATATTCATTCTTTTCGAGGGCATTTATCGAAGGACGGTTTAGTGGCTGGAGTTAATTTTGGATTCAATCGTCAACAGTTTCTACTCCATGAATTGTCACCCAACTTGATACCCAACGACCCTAAAATTGGTTTTGTCTATCCTCCTTCAGTAAATTACAAGGATTTAGGTCTGGGTCTTTATTATTATAGAAAATGGAAGGAAGAAGGGGATTACTTTTATGGCGGTTTGTCGGCACCGCGTATAAAACAAAATAGATTAGCAAACCATTACTATGCTTTGTTGGGCTTTTCGTGGGCTGCAAATGAGAACTATTTTTGGGAATTTTCGACATGGGTGCGATATGTCGAACGTGTCCCACGGCAAACGTCTATTAATACTCGTTTACATTTTCACAAAGTAGTATGGTTGGGTATTGGTGGTATTATGAGTCCAATCAATAAACCTTTTTTGACAGGCGAGCTTGGTTTGAATTGCAAAGCTGTCAGATTTGGCATTGCATACACATATCTACAAAGCGATGTGCAAAGTATTTTTGGTAATGCACTTGAATTTAATCTGTCTTACGCTCTTGATGTACGCCCCCGATAAAATAAGTGTAAATTGAAATCAAATAGTCATTTTAAAAATAAGCCACTGAAGAAAATGAAAAATCGTTTTTTGATACCCCTCAGTATTTTTTTATTTTTTGCAGTTGAAAAGGCGGCAGCGCAATGTGACCCGCGCCGTGATTCATTGGTTTTGGTTGCATTGTATGATTCGACGAATGGCAATCAATGGGTTAACACACTCGTAAATAATAAAAAGTGGAAAACCAGCGGCGTTCCAATTACCGAATGGTTTGGAGTAAAAGTAAGTCCAATTAGTGGATGCGTGACACGATTACTTCTTAATGGAGATAGTTTGCGAGGGCAATTACCCGCTTCAATGAGTACCTTATCGTCTTTAGAATTTGTTGATTTAGGTGATAATAGGCTTACAGGACAAATACCTAATTTTAGTTCACCTAACCTTGATAGTTTGTGGCTTTTCGATAATTTCTTTACAGACACAATACCCAATTTTAAGACACCCAAATTGAAAGTGATGCGTTTATCGGGCAACAAACTAAGTGGTTCGATACCTAATTTTGATTCATTAAAGAATCTTCAAGAATTGAGACTTTATGACAATGAGTTAAGTGGTTCAATACCGAATTTTAATTTGCCACAACTCCAAAAATTAGAATTATTCAAAAATTCATTGAGTGGGCTATTACCGAACTTCAAGAACTTACGAAACCTTGTAACTTTATCAATACACAGTACCAAAGTATCTGGTTCAATACCAAATTTTAACTTACCAAATCTTAAAGAATTATGGCTTTACAGCGACTCCTTGACAGGTTCTATACCGAACTTTGATTCATTAAAAAATCTTCAAAGTTTACAGTTATATAAAAACAAATTGGATAGTTTAATTCCCAATTTTCATCAAGCTAATTTAGAGGAAATTTGGCTTTCTGGTAATAGACTGAGTGGCTCGATTCCAAATTTTAACCTAAAAAATCTTAAAAAATTATTATTATATGAAAATAATTTATCTGGTTGTATTCCTTATGAAATCAAAAGAAACTGCCCTCTGATTGGTAACTCTCTGGATAATGGCAATATATCTAAAAACAGCAGCCTAAGTACTCAAAATTGGGCAAATTACTGGAACAACTTTGAAGGTGCTTGCCCTCCTCTTTCGTGTCGCATAAGGGATTCTCTGCAACTATCTGTGCTATACGATTCAACAGGCGGTCTGAATTGGAAAAAAAAATGGAATCGCGGGCAGTCATTAATCCTGCCAAACGGAAAAGCTGACAATATCAATTGGTATGGAATAACTGTCAACACTGAGGGGTGCGTTACTGATATTAACTTGTCAAACAACAACTTACAAGGCATATTGCCAAACCTTAATTTGCTTAATTTAGAAACATTACGTTTAGATACAAACGCTTTAATTGGGCGGATTCCCGATTTTAATCTGCCTAGATTACAAACGCTCAACTTATCATATAACACTTTCAATAGCAACCTACCCAAGTTCAATTTAGATAATTTAACGGGTTTATACATCACTAAAAGTCAATTGATCGGGCAAATTCCCAATTTTGACAGTTTACCCAAATTACTGGATTTACGTTTAGATAGCAATGCTTTGTCAGGACGAATTCCTAATTTGAGTTTACAAGCATTGCAGTATCTTAATTTGGATAAAAATGCCTTAACAGAGGTTATTCCAGATTTTAATAATTCATCGAAAATTAAGGTTCTAAATTTATCAAACAACACATTAAATAGTACGATTCCAAATTTCAAACTGGATAGTTTAAAATATCTTTATCTGGGTAATAATCAGTTAAGTGGGCAAATTCCAAACTTCAATTTACCCAACTTAGAAGAGTTGTATCTTTACCTTAATCGCTTCGTAACCAGCACTTTACCCGACTTTAGTTTTTTGCCCAAGCTGAAAGCATTGAGCCTTTTTAAATGCCAACTAAACACCACTGTACCTAATTTTAAATTAGAGAAATTAGAACAACTAAATATAAGTTTTAACCAGTTGAAAGGGCAATTGCCCGATTTCAACAGTCTCGATAATCTAAAAGTTATTCGGTTAGATAGTAATAAGCTATCGGGTTGTTTTCCTGTTAAGTTTCGCCGCTTTTGCGAAAAGATACCCGATGCTGTGAACCGCAATTTTAGCGATAACGACAGCTTACCTGATAAGGGCAATTTCACTCTTTTTTGTGCATCAAAAAGAAAATTGGATACGATGCCACCTTTACCAGACACGATTGTTTTTTTAGATGCTCGTTTCAAGCTACCAAGTGGACGAACCGTTGAACCAACAAACGATACAATATATGGAGACACTGTTACGACTCTTTGCAAGGAGTTTTATTACACCCGAAAAGTAAAAGTATTGCCAAAAGATCCCCTTCAACCCCTAAAAACCGCCATAACCCCTAATGACGATGGCATAAATGACAAACTTGACTTACCCGAAATTGATTGGCAACTTTATCAAGGTGGTAGCATCGAAATATTCAATCGCTGGGGGCAAAAAGTCTTTGTTGCTGACCCCTACAACCGCGATTGGTCAGGTCAAACAACCGATAGGAAAGAGCTACCAGATGGAGATTATCTGTTTATTTTGAGGTTAAAACCAAATGGCGTGACATGGAAAGGCAGTGTGCATATATTTAGATGAGTTCTCATTCCTTTTTAGAGCAACATGAAATATCCCGAATTTTCAATGTTAGAAAATTCGGGATGTTTCATGTTGCCCTAACCATAAACTTATTCCTAAAGAAGTTTATGGTTAGGGCAACATGAAAAGTATACTGTTTTTTTATTCTAAAATCACAGTATACTACACATTTAAGAAATAAATTCAATTCGCTCATTTTTACTGAGCATACTTTTTAAATCAGTACCTTGAAATCGTAACAAATGTATTATACACGCTATCAACGCTCCAAGAAGGTCAATATCAGGATGTTATTTCAACTTAAAGAACCCTTGTTTTATGTTTTGATAGTTTTGTCAATAAAAAATTGGCATCGGTCTAAAAATTTTTACATTTGCATAAAGAATTCAGTCACCTTTTTTTTAGAAACTACACTAACCTGTCGAATGCCTGAGCTGCCATACAGCGATTCAGACCTCATTGATGCTTTTCACGAAGGCGGTATACGCCGAGAAAAGGCACTCCGTCAGATTTATCAATCCGATAAATTGCACAAAACCATTGTGTCCTATGTATTGGGACATGGTGGCAATAGTCAAGATGCCGAAGATGTCTTTCAAGATACGATTATCCTATTCGACCGCCAACTAAGGGAGGGCAATTTTAAAGGACAGAGTAGTTTGGCGACTTATTTCATGGGTATTGCTAAATGGCGGTGGGTATCCATTCGTCGTAAATTCGGTGGTGATTTAGAATTAAAACCCGAACAATACGATGCACCCATCGAAAGTGTGGAAGCCCGAGTGATTGAAGATGAAAAACGAGAAATTATTGACGAAATCTTGTCGAAAATAGGAGAACGGTGCAAAACAATACTCAAACTCTATAAGCTCTCGTATTCGATGGAAGAAATTGCAGCAGAACTCAAACTAAGCAGCCCCGAAATGGCTAAGAAAAATGCTTACGAGTGCCGCAAAAAATTCAAAGATTTCGTTGGATTAAATCCGCACTATAAGACCATTTTGAACATAGACGAAGCAAACTCATGATTTAAAAATATATAAAATGACGGATTTTGAATTGTACGAAAAGATAGAAACCTATCTGAAAGGACAGTTGACTCCCGAACAACACAAAGCTTTTGAAATCGAGATAGCTAATGACCACAAATTAGCCGAACTCGTTGATATGCACCGTTTTGAATGGGATGCGATGGAGGTTATCATCGAAAAGGATTTGCGTAATCAAATGGCGCAATGGAAAAAAGAAGGTACCCCCTCAGTAAAAGAGGAAAAAAAAAGCACTCTGCACGTAGTCGGAGAAGGCACAACTATACGCCGTTTGTACTACACACTAGTAGCCGCAGCAAGTGTTGCTGTTGTAGCTGGTGCTGTATGGTGGTTGTGGTTTAGAAATGAACCGAAACAGAATATACCAACTCCACCGATTGCGGTGTCAACGGATACTACAAATAAAACGAAAGAACAAAATCCATCCCCTCAGTACACGGTGCCACCAACAGAAGAATTGGTAAAAAAAGATACTAAAAAACAAGCACCATTACCCCCAAAAGTAGAAGAAATAGACGAAAATATTTATAGAGTTTATGCTCTAGAGGCTTATGAAAAAAACGAGACTTTTACTTACGAAGAAACACGAACCAGTAGAGGCGAACAAACTGAAAATAACTCGTTGGATATAGCAGGAAAAGCTTTTGATAAAAAAGACTACTCAAAGGCTATTAATTTATTGAAAAACACTCCTGCAACAGATGAAAACTTTGTCGCTTTAGAGATTTTAGCTCATTCCTATTTTCAAACCAAAAACTATAAAGCAGCATTGCCTATTTTTCAAAATCTCCTAATTCTGAGTGGTCGGAAATCACGTGAAAAATCTGATTGGTATTTGCTTTTGTGTTATTTAGCGAATTACAAGCAGCATAAAACACAGTTTAATTCACTCACACAAAATATTTTGTCTAATAAAGACCATGCGTTTTATAATGATGTGTTAGAGTTGTCGCAGAAGGTAAAAAACTGAAATCTTACCTCAGTTAATAGGATTTGCACTAACCATTAACTAACAATAGTTCGTTAAAAATTCAAGCGGCAATACGCCCTAATTGATATAATTGTCTAATAACAGGATTCTTTTTTTCGGTAGATGGGTCTTTTCCGTAAATGAAAATTAATTTATCGAGTAAAAGTTCATTGACATACTGCGTTTTAATATCTGCCATTGAAAAAGCACCCCTTTCTTCTTTAGGCACAGATAACCAGTGCATGGCTTTAGCAATATTCAAAGTTGTGAGAGCCAAATTGAAATGAAAATCCAAAGCGGATTCATTTCTGCTTTGAGATTCTTCCAAACCTAAATGGTTTTTAGCATCTCGGAACAAGAACTCAATTTGATAGCGCATCCTATAATATTGCAGCACTTGTAAACCTAAAGCATTTTTGTCTGTCGAAAAATAGACACAAGCTTTATGAACTTTACCCTCCTTAATTGTGTGAACGATGACAACTTTAACCCATCTTTTTAGGCAGCGCACATGAGCATACCCTCATAAATGACTTCTTCTTCATCACTTTTGATGACTTTAAAGTGTTGGGTAGAGACATTTTTGGTATCTATTTTACCATCATATTCTTTCTTTCTGCCTTTAGGTTTTTGTTCGCCAACATAAGCATAACGCATGTAAATATTACTTTGCAAACGGCTTATCATTGTAAAACCCGCTCCACAAATACTGTCAACAAACGGCTTTTTTGAAAAAAAAAGCATCAAAAGCCATTATTTTAGACGTTTCTAATAGTTCGGGGGCTTGCTCACAGATCAGTTTGGCATAGTAGGTACGAAGACTTTCTTCTCCTTTAATTGACTGCGTTTGAGTCGCATCATAGTGCATCGCCGTATGATTCTCTATATCTGCCAAGGCTAGGGCACTCAACTCTAATCCCCATTTCATGGAACTAGCGCAACCTGACCAAAAATAACCAACACCCGGTGTCTTTTTACCACTTTTGGCGATATAACTCGGATCAAAAATCCATACTAATTCACGACCACAATAACGCTCTATCAACTCCTTGTTAAAGGCTTTAAAATCGAAGCCTTTATCAGCTTTATCAAAATTTTGTCGGTAGGTTTGTTCGCTATATTTACCATAGCGTTCCATCATCAAATAATTCTTCCGACCTCGCATACTCAAATACAGGTGTACGATGTGAGCCAGAAAAGTGAGGCGACTTTTGCCTATGTCAGATATTTTTCGCAATATTGTTGCGGTGAAGGTTTCGACTTTCATCTTCGGTAAAACGGTTGCTTTATGGTGTGACTACCCAAAGTTAATTGTTTTACCTTTTTTTTTGCCTTTCAATCCTCTCTATTTTTAACGAACTATTGAACTAAAACCACTATGAAAAATGAAAAAATCAACACGCCTTTTAGTTTTTTTCTGCTGCTTTTGCTTTTCTGCTTGGGGTCAAATGGAGTATAGTTTGGCGGATACTTCACTTGCTAATCAATGGTTAAAAGAAAGTAAAGATCTGTATAGTCGCCGACAATATGATTCTGCTTTTGATAAAGCAGATAGCGCACAAGTCCTTTTTGAACAGGTGTTTGGAAAAGAGACAAAAGAAGTCGCTGATGCACTGTATCAAAAGACTGTCGTGCTTAGACCTAATAGAAAAATTTGGAAAGATTTTCCTTTAAAAATAGCCCAAGCAATTCCTTGTGCTGAAAAAGCATTGGCGATTAGACTTAAGTTATATGGTGAAATGCATACTTCTGTAGCAGAGATATATCATGGCATAGGTGAAATTTACGATAATATACAACAAGATCATAAAGCGATTGATTATTTTGAAAAAGCCATCAATATTCGATTAAAAATATTAGGAGAGGATGATTTAGATTTAGCCAATTCATATTTTAGATGTGCTAGACCTTACGCTCTACAAGCAAGAACCAATGAAGCCCTTGCTTATTTGGACAAAGCCTTAGCTATTCGAACGAAAAAGTTAGGCGAAGAACACTTCTTAATAGCAGAGATATATGATTCTAAAGGTTTTGCTTGTTGGATGGCATATGACAATATTTTATCATTGAAAAATTATCAAAAAGCAAAAGATATTTATTTGAAGTGGTATGGGAATGATAATCCATTACTGTCTAAAACTTATTTCGGTTGCGCTCTTCAATATATTGAGTTGCAAGAATATGATAAGGCTATTTTGTATTGTAATAATGCTTTAAAAGTAAATAAATCTTTTAAAGATATATGGTTCAGTGCTTATACTCTAATGATAGAAGTTTACATACAAAAGAAAGACTACGAAAAAGCCTATTCTTTAGCTCAGAAAGGGTTAGAAAGCATACCACAAAATAGAGATAATTATTTTGTATTTACGAGTCTTATCGGCAATTTGATATCTATTTATAATGCTATGGAAGATTATAATAACGAAATAATTTACCATCAGAAATGTTTAGACTTAGAAATTGATATTGGAGGGCTGCAGGACAAATGGGTAGCAAGGCGATATGAACACATAGGTGAAGCTTACATAAAAAAAAATGACTGGAATAAAGCTATTGAAAATATTCAAAAAGCATTAGCAATTGATAGTGTATTATATGATCTTGATAGCTATTATATTGGAGGATGTTATGAATTTTTGGGGTTATGTTATGAAAATAAAAGGCAGTATGATAGTGCTTTATTCTATTGGCAAAAAGCGATAAAGATTAGTGAAAAAATATTAGGTAGCGGACATCCATATTTGGCGGATGGAGAAAGAGCATTGGCACGAATAGCTGAAAAGAAGAATGATTTTGTTAACGCAAAAACGCACTATGAAAAAGCCTTAGCTGTGTTATTATTCGAGGGTGAACAGCATCTGAATAAAGTAATCTCTGTACCCAGTTTGATAAATAACCTTGAAGCTAAAGCCGCCTTTGAACGGCGATTGTATCATAAAACCAATGATTTATCACATCTTGATGAATCATTTAAGACCTATCAACAAGCCTTTGCAGCCTTGGACTATCAAAATAGGCAGTTTAATACTGCGGAGGCAAAAACCGACCAAAAGAGAAATCGTTATGCGCTTTATGAAGGGGCAATTGAAACGAATCTGTTGCTCAAAACATCCACAAACTTGCAAGAGGCATTTACTTTCAGTGAAAAAAGCAAAGCCAGCCTACTCCAAAGTCAACTTAAAGAGAGCAATGCGTTGCGCTTTGCTAATATTCCTGATAGTCTTTTGGAATATGAAAAGCACTTGCGACTTAATATTACCGACATCGAAAAAAGACGACAAGAGCGCATGAGTGAAGGCAACAGCGAAACAGATAGCCTTAATCTCGAACTTTCAAGTCGAGCCGATTCATTACGTACACTCTATGCCGATTTGAAAAAGACCTTTGAACAAAACTACCCCGATTACTATCGCCTCAAATACAATAACAAAACCATTGATGTCACTGAAGTGCAACAAAAACTGCTGTCAAAAGAGCAAACACTATTATCGTATTTTGTCGGCGATAGTGCCGTTTATGCTTTCCTGGTGCGTCCTGATACCTTTGCTGTTTTTGATTTCAAAAAAGATTTTCCCCTCGAATCATGGGTCAAACAACTGCGCGACGGTTTGTATGGCTATCATACAGCCGAAGTTAAGACAGAGAAACTGTATGATATGAAAGCTGATAGTTTTACCAATGCCGCTTTTCAGTTGCAGCAAAAACTCATAGCCCCCCTCAGTAATTTGTTGACACGCGAAGTGGTGATTGTGCCTGATGGCGTTTTAGGTTATGTCCCATTTGATGTTTTGTTGACAGAACAACCCAAAGACGCTTTGAAATTTG
>JAEUUP010000038.1 GCA_016787525.1 Saprospiraceae bacterium
TAAGTAATCAGAAATAAGTTTTCGCGTGTTTGATACTCACTGTTTTGCGCTACGCGCAAAAGACGTACGTTGAAAGTTTTTCTATTGGAGCGAGCGATTTTTTGATTACAATTTTGGCTTTGCCAAAATTGTAATCAAAAATTCGCTCGCTCCTCAAAGTCCTTTCGCCGCCAAAGGCGTCGTTTGAAATGCACGAAAACTTATTTTTGACTACTTAGGTGTGTGATTCGTTCACAGAAATTACAGAGGAGGGCAATCTTCGCAATAAGAAAGGTCTATCATTTGTTCAATGACAGACCTTTCTTATTGCGAAGATTTTAAATTACTCAAAATCAATTACTTATTTTGTACAACCCCAAAAAAGGTAATTACCTTTTAGAAAAGCTATACATTTTTTAATGATTTTGATACTATTTTGTAAAGCAAACAATGGGAATTTGTTACTATCCGATCACTTGCTTTGATTGGCAAACGAAGTCGGTTTTAGGGACTTCGGTTTTAGAAATTGCGCCAAAACCACCTGCCACTTCGAGGAAATTGTCGTAACCACGCGATTTGAGGATGGAAGCGGCAATCATCGTACGGTAGCCACTGCCACAATACATGTAAAACGGCGTTTCTTTGTCAATAAAACCAATCCATTCGTTGATATTACTGAGGGGGCGGTGGAAAGCCTCGTCCACATGCTCTGCTGCATACTCACCCGGACGACGAATATCGTACACCACTTTGTCTTTGCTCCATTGCGCAGCAAATTCGTCCGCAGTGATGCGGTTGACAGTATCTACTTCTCTACCTTCGGCTTGCCACGCTGCAAAACCACCTTGTAAATAACCAATTGTGTTGTCATAACCCACGCGTGAGAGGCGAATGACGGTTTCTTCCTCCTTACCTTCAGATGCGACGATGAGGATGGGCTGTTTGATGTCGGTAATCAATTCGCCCACCCACGGCGCGAAAGTGCCGTCCAAACCGATATTGATGGCATTGGGGATAAACCCTTTGCAAAAATCGGCTGGATGGCGTGTATCAAGTATTAGAGCATCGTTGGTCTCGGCTTCGAGTTCAAATTGAGTAGGTGTGAGAGGACGATTGCCGCGATTCATGACGGTGTCAATCGAATCATAGCCTGATTTGTTCATCATCACATTTTTAGGGAAGTAAGAAGGCGGTGTTGCCAACCCCTCAGTAACAACAGCAATAAATGCTTCTTTTGATTGTGCTAAAAGCGCATAATTGACTTGTTTTTGGTGTCCGATGGTGTCAAAAGTCTCTTTCGACATATTCTTGCCACAAGCTGAACCAGCACCATGTGCAGGATAAACGATGACATCGTCGGGCAAAGTTTTAATTTTTGTTTCTAAAGAATCGTATAAAAAACCTGCCAAATCGTTCATAGTGAGGTCAGACTTTTGTGCCAAGTCGGGACGACCCACATCACCAATAAAAAGCGTATCGCCTGTGAAGACATATTTCGGTGTGCCATTTTCGTCGGACATCAAATAGCAAGTGGACTCCATAGTATGCCCAGGCGTGTGCAAAACTTTGATAGTATATTTGCCAACTTTGAGTTCTTCACCGTCTTTGGCAATGTGCGCCTCAAAACCCGTAACAGCATTGGGACCATAAACGATGGTTGCACCCGTTTTTGCCGCCAAATCAATGTGACCGCTTACAAAATCGGCATGAAAATGTGTTTCGAGGACGTATTTGATTTTAGCACCTGTTTTTTCTGCTTTTGCGATATAAGGTGTGACTTCGCGTAAGGGGTCAATAACCACTGCTTCACCTTCTGATTCAATATAATAAGCTCCTTGAGCTAAGCAACCTGTATAAATTTGTTCTACTATCATGTGGTAGGAAAGATTGATGATTGTAAAAGGATTTTTTTAACAATGCAAAGATATAGAATTAAAATGAAAACATGAACAATTGTTCATTTATTTTTTTATAAAAATTTAATCCCTCCATAAGCCGTTTCAAAATAAGTAAAAAAGGGCTATTGCGTCGTATTTTCTTCGACAAATGGGCTCTTGAGAGCAGGGTCGGTGGCGCATTCAAGAAAAACGCGGGCAGAACAAGCTCGACATACCGAGGGGTCAAGTTTTTGGTAGAGGACACCAATGGCATCGGTTTTTGAGACGTAAAAATATTCTTCTCCGATTTCTTCCAGAAAGCCACCATCAATCAGCACGTCTTGAGCGATGAGTTTTAAGCCTGCGACATACATCGCACCGCCACGCTCTCGCCACGCTTTCGACTCTTCGGCAAGCCATTCTGCACCATCGAAGTCAATGCGGTGAACACCATTTGCCAAAATCAAGACAAATTTTTCGTTGCCTTCGTCTCTGACTTTCTGAAAAAAAGCGGCAATGTGTTCGATTGAGCCAAAAAACAAAGAGCCGTCAATGCGGATGATTTTGAGTTGAGGACATTGTTTGAGACCTTTTTTGCGAATGATGTACATCAATTGTCGGCGTGGGTGGTCGTGGTCGGGAGCCATTGTTGCCAAATGTGGATGCGATGTACCTTGCAGAAAGAAAAACAAAGACAGAATGACACCAACGAAAATGGCAAATTCTAAGTCTAAAAAAAGAGTAGATAAAAAGGTCGCAATGCCGACAATATTGTCCCGTTTGCTGGCTTTGCGGACATGACGCATATAGTCAAAATCTATCAAACTCCACGCGACCACAACGATGATGCCCGCCACTGCCGGCATAGGCAAATAGGCTGCAAAAGGAGCGATGAATAACACGATACACATTAATAATACAGCAGCAAAAACGGCTGTGAGTGGTGTCCTTGCGCCCGATTCGTAACTGATGCCCGAGCGGGTAAAAGAGCCAGAACTGGCAAAACAACTGATGCAAGAACCAATGATATTCGACAAACCTTGTCCGATAAACTCCTGATTGGCATCAATCCGTTGTTTGGATTTCAAAGCAATCGAACGACCAATCGCTATGGATTGAATCAAACCCATCAAAGCCACAGCCACAGCATTCGGCATCAACTTCTGAATACTCGAATAAGAGAAGCTCGGTACTGAGGGGGTCGGTAATTCAGAAGGTAATGCGCCAACAAATTTGATTCCAACGCTTTCACCACCCAAATTGACAGCTAAAACGCTACCTATAATCATGGCAATGAGCATATGAGGCAGTCGAGGATTCTTTCTTTTTATCAGAATAGAAGTCAACAATGTCACCAATGCGACAAATAGGACATATCCATTCGTTTCATCAATATGGTCTACTACTGCCCACCATGTATCTAAAAATGAGGCATTGGCAGCCACTGAAATACCAAAAAAATTTTTTGTTTGACTCGTCAAAATCAACGTAGCTGCACCTGCTGTGAAACCTACAATGACCGTATGCGACACAAAACTCACTAAAGAACCCAATCGCCCGATACCCATCATCAATTGTATTGTACCCGCCATAAATGTCATCACAAAAGTCATTTGGATAAAAGCCTCCGTAGTAGGTTCGGCTAATTTACTGACAGCTGCGAAAACAATTAAAGAAATAGGCGTATTTGGACCTGAAATCAAGTGTCGTGAAGAACCAAATAGAGCCGCAACGATGGGCGTAATCATGGCCGTATAAAGACCGTAAATGGGCGGCATCCCAGCAATCATCGCAAAAGCGACACCTTGCGGTAGCACAATGATTGCACCCGTCAGTCCTGCCAAGAAATCGGCTCGCAAGCTCTCCTTGTTGACTTCATCTTTCCATCTGAGAAAGGGGAAGATGTCTTCTTTTGTAATGTTTAATTGAATCGCCATCTGCCAATATCGTTTAGATTGAGAAATAAAGCGGTGTAAGTTAGGGTTTTGCCCGTTTTGAAGCAAGAAATAAAACGCTTATTTACAATCCATAAAATTGGCGGTGTTTTGTGTAGCAATTGGTTGAACAGAGTTTCTTTCCGTAAAAAATACAATTCAAACGATGAATCGTCCTATTGAGGTAAAGTATAATTTTAGAATTTTGTGTCGTTCTTTTGATGGAACGTTACAATCTTTGTTTTAGAAAAGGTTTAGGTGTAAAATAATATTTTGCACCTAAACTTTTTTTTTATGTTAAACGATGATTCTCTAGTATTTTACCAAAGAATGATAAATCTGAATGTTTAAAAAAAAACAGAGCTGTGGCGATTTTGCAACTTAGCCACAGCTCTGTTTTTAATTGTTTTTGTAGAAATTGACATCGAACCAAGAGCCGCCATTGTGTACATTACTCATGCCTTGTTGCAATAGGAATCGCGTCGCTTGACCACTGCGATTGCCCGATGCGCAACATAGAATGATGGGTTTTTCAATCTGTTTCAGCTCAGTCCATCGAGCTGGAATTTCATCAAGAGGGATATTGATTGAATCAACGACATGACCACCTAAATATTCTCCTCTCGAACGTACATCAACCACAACAGCGTTGTTTGTTTTAATCACATTTGCTAAGTCCATCTTAAAATATCTATTTTAAATTATTTATGAAAATATGAACAAATATTCATGCAAATGTAAAAACTTTTTATGTTCTGGTCAATAGTAGCAGTAAAGTTTTTGCATTATCATAAAAATTAAAACCTCCTTCCGAAAAGTCCACTCTGCCGCCGCAGGCGGTGTTATTTACGCTTAAAAAACTACCGAAGTATTGTTTATTAAAGGCAGCTATTTCTATATTTGTTGGTTATTTCAACAAACATTCCTTTATTCATATGACACTACATAAAAAAATTCCAGTTTACTCCATTTGTAGTTTGATTGGGAGCAATAAGCGAGAAATTGACCTTTTAGCTACGAAATTAAGTCGATTTTTGAGCGAAAATACCAATATAGTGTTTCCTCATCGACACGATTTTTATCAGATTTTATACATGACTGAGGGGGCGGGACGGCATATCATTGACTTTGTGACGTATCCTGTAGCAAAAGGTTATTTCTATTTTTTGACACCAGGCATGATGCATACGTGGGATTTCGAGGGTTATACTGAGGGGTATCTTGTGAATTTCAATGGCTCATTTTTTCAGTCGGTTTTTCGCAACGAATCGTTTTTAAGTGAGTTTCCTTTTTTTCATTCCATCAATAATGCGCCATTTTTGCAACTCTATGAAGATACTGAGGGGGTGGTTTTATCTATTTTGCAGCAGATTTTGTTAGAATATGAGACACATTCGACATTCTACGAGATGCAAATTCGCGCTCATTTGATAAATTTGTTCGTCATCTTGAGTCGCCTTTATGAACCAGCGACAGTTGTTTCGTCCACGCATAACAATACATCGTTGTTGCGACAATTTGAGCGTTTGGTGGATACACACTATTTGCAAAAGCGATTTCCTAAAGATTATGCGCCTGGTTTGGGAATCACGCCCAACTATCTGAACGAAGTGTGTGTACAAACGGTTGGTAAGTCGGCTGGACTTATTATTCGGGAACGTATCATTTTGGAAGCCAAACGGCTTTTGGTTCATTCAAAGGGCAGTATTTCGGAGGTGGCATATCAACTTAATTTTGAAGACAACGCCTATTTCTCTCGTTTTTTTAAAAAGCACACCGATATGACTCCTGAACAATTCCGACAACAGAGTTTGAATGTTGCCCCTGCGTAGAGAAGTAAAAAGCCTCACGACTTTCCAAATTTGGAATGACGTAAGGCTCTGATGAAACCCTAAAAATGTTTGAAAGCGATAGGAAGGGTTTTTATTGTTGAATAAAAAGGAACTAAAATAACGTTAGAGTCTAAATAGTTGATAGCCTGCTATATGAACAGCATATGTGTCCCTAAACCAGAACCTTGTTTGTAAAAATCGCCAACTGTGATAATATAGTTGACATCATCGTACAAATCTTCTTTTTTGTAGTGAAACATATCCATCGCCAATTTGCATGCCCAAAGCTTAACACCTGAAGCGACCAGAATGTCTAAGAACCTGCGCCTAATATGATTATTTTCTTTTTCATAAATAATTGTTTTTAAAACTACGCCACAAATTTCGGTATTTATCAAGTCCTAAAAAAATGACTTGGCTCATATTAGATTGTGATATTATCCCCTCAGTATTTTGTCCGATGGTATTAAATTACTCGCTTTTAGGCGACTTTTTCCCCTCATTTTGAAAAGAAAGGATGGATAAAATACCTATGAAGGCACCATACAAAGTGCTGTTGATGGGATTTGATGTAATAGCACATGTGCCATTTGCGCAGCCTACAAAATAATAGTAGAGATATCCTGCCAATGCTCCTCCTGCGACGACTCCAATAATGACATATTTCATATTTAGGTGATTTGAGTTTCTATTTGAAGGTGTTGAAAAATAATCGAGGAGTGTGTTTCAAACAGTCAACACACCCCTCAATCAAATAACAATACCTTATAAAAGTGTTGTCGGACAAACATATTCTGTTTTTGGTACATCAGTCTTTTTGATTTCGCCAATGCCACCTCTGACATCTACGAAGTTTTCCCAGCCTCGTTGTTTCAAAATAGAAGCTGCAATCATCGTGCGATAACCACTACCGCAATACAAAATGAAAGGATTCTCTTTCGGAAACTCTGCTAAATGCTCGTTGATGCGATTCAATGGAATATTGACAGCACCAACTACATGTTCTGAGTCATATTCGCTTTTCTTTCTGATGTCAATGACCAATTTGTCGCCTTTTTTGTATTCTTTGGAAAAATCGTCAGCAGAAATGCGTTCCACTATATCTACATCTTTACCTGCGGCTTGCCAGGCTGCAAAACCTCCTTGCAGGAAGCCAATTGTGTTGTCGTAACCCACGCGCGATAGGCGAGTGATGGATTCATCTTCTTTACCCTTGTCCGTCACCAATAGAATTTCTTGTTTCACGCTTGGAATCATTTCGCCGACCCATTGAGCAAAACTGCCGTTAATGCCGATATTGATAGAATTGGGTATAAAACCCTTCGCAAAATCCTCAGAACTGCGTGTATCCAGTACCAAAGCCTGTGTTTCGTTGGCTAAAACCTCAAATTCGAGTGGAGAAAGTGGTTTTTTACCTCTGTCCATGATGGTATCAAGGCTTTCGTAACCTTTGATATTCATTAACACATTCTGAGGAAAGTAGCCTGGAGGCGCTGTAAGACCCGTCAGTATCTCTTTGATAAATTCTTCTTTTGTCAGTTTCGGATTCAAGGCGTAGTTCACCTGCTTTTGATGACCGAGTGTGTCAGTTGTTTCCTTACTCATGTTTTTGCCGCAAGCTGAGCCTGCACCATGATTCGGATAAACAATCAAATCGTCGCTCAAAGGCATGATTTTGTTGCGCAGCGAATCGTACAGATGCCCTGCTAATTTCTCTTGTGTCAAATCTGCAATGACGTGTTGAGCCAAATCGGGGCGACCCACATCACCTATAAATAAGGTGTCACCTGAAATAATGCCATGCTCTTTGCCCTGTTCATCAATGAGTAGATAAGTTGTGCTTTCCATCGTATGCCCAGGGGTGTGAATGACCCGCACCGTGTAGTTACCAATTTTGAATTCTTGATTATCTTCGGCAACAAGGGCTTCGTAGGCAGGTTTGGCCGATGGCCCAAAAACGATTTGTGCGCCTGTTTTTTTCATCAAATCCAAATGTCCACTGACAAAGTCGGCGTGAAAATGTGTTTCAAACACATACTTAATAGTAGCATTGTCTTTTATTGCCCTATCAATATAAGGCTGAACCTCACGGAGAGGGTCAAAAATAGCGGCTTCGCCATTGTTCTCAAGATAGTAAGCTGCATGGGCAATACAACCTGTATAAATTTGTTCTACTTTCATAAGACAAGTTTTTAATTTTTAAATTAATAAATGAACATTTATTCATGTTTTTGGACAGAAAAATACTTTATATTTTAACGTGGAGCAAAAATAGGGTATAGCCACACGAATAAAAACTGACTAAAATCATCTCAAGCTATGATTGAAATCAGCCTAAAAAAACGTTTTGCTTAGAGACAAAATAGCTGAATTAAGTGAATATTAAAATCCGTAAAAAGTACCATTCAAGGCATAAATAGCTCAATTTCAATTGCTTAGAATACCCTTAATTTTGCCTCAAAATAGACCCCTCAGTATAGGGTCGTAAAAAATGCAATTCATTGATTCAAATAAAATTTTAAAAAGATGGCAAAGTTCTTAGAAAAAGGCTCGAAATCATACAGTATTCTCAACTACAAATGCCCTCGTTGTCACGAAGGCGATTTGTTCAAAACGCCCATGCTCTCATTCAAAAAACCATTCGAGATGTATGAGAAGTGTCCTGTGTGCGAACAAAAATATGTCTTAGAACCGGGCTTTTATTGGGGCTCGATGTATGTAGCTTATGCCTTGAGTGGTGGTTGGATGTTGAGTACATTTGGTATATGCTTTTTTGTTCTAGGTATTCATCCGCTGGTGAGTGTTGGCATTGCAGCAGTAGGTGTTTTTGCGTTGTATGTATGGATATTTCGTACATCACGGTCAATTTGGATTAATCTTTTTGTCAGTTTCAAAGCATTTGTAACTAAAAAAGCCTAAGTCATAAATAGGTCTTTTTGATTGAAAAATTATACCTATCGCTTGTAAGTATGAATAAACGTTCATACATTTGCAGAGCATTTCAAACAAAGATTGTAAATATTATTAAAAACTATTCAATGACAGCGACAACAGAATACAATGTCAATCGCGAAAAGCTAAAAAAAGCAGCACTTATTTTGAAAACAGTGGCGCATCCAACACGTTTAGCTATTATCGAACTATTGAACTATGACAATCGCTTGAGTGTCAATGAAATAGGCGAGATTTTGGAGGTAGAGCAATCGCTTTTATCGCATCACTTGACGACGATGAAAGTCAACGGTATTCTTCGTTCAGAAAAAGAAGGACAAAGCGTGTTTTATTCCTTAAAAGAAAAAGATGTGACCAAATTGCTTGCATGTATTGAAAATTGTGATTGTAATATGAATGCGATTTAGCATTTCTAATAAAAGACGAGTGACCATTTTGGGTGGTCACTTTTTTTTATTTTTTACATGAAAGATTGTTCATTTATTCATAACTAATTTATCTTTGTGACAGAAAGCAAAACCCATTCTGTCAACATAACATCTAAACGACGATAATTGTGAGCATACTCGTTCTGTCTTTGGCCATTTTGATTGGCATTTCTTTAGGTCTCATCGGCGGTGGCGGTTCGATACTGACTGTACCTGTACTGGTTTACGTTGCGGGCGTGTCACCGACTTTGTCCACAGCTTATTCACTTTTCATCGTGGGTTCGACTTCTTTGGTAGGGGGCTTCAACAATATGACAAAAAAACTAGTGCATATCCCAACAGCTATCATATTTTCTATCCCATCATTCATTGCAGTTTACAGTGTTCGCAAGTTTGTGATACCACTCATACCCGAAACCATTTTTCACATCGGCAATTTGGCAATCACAAAGAATATTTTTATCATGATTTTTTTCGCAGCAATCATGCTTTTTGCTTCCCTCAGTATGATTCGCGATAAAAAACAAGAAGAGGACAATAGTGACATTGCCAATATCACCTTCAACTATCCACTTATCATTCTTGAAGGCTTTGTTGTTGGCGCATTGACAGGTTTTGTCGGTGCGGGTGGTGGTTTTCTCATCATTCCTGCACTCGTTATGTTTGCCAAGCTACCCATGCGTTTAGCTATTGGCACATCATTGGTCATTATTGCCATCAAATCACTCATTGGTTTCACAGGTGATGTGCAAAATCTATCGAATCAAATTGATTGGATTTTATTGATGACTTTCACAGGTGCGGCTATCGTTGGTATTTTTATTGGCAGTTTTTTAGCAAAATCCATCAAAGCCAATTCTTTGAAAAAGGGCTTTGGGTGGTTTGTTCTCATCATGGCAATCTATATTTTATCAAAAGAACTACTTTTCCCTTCTCAGACTAATGGTCATTAGTGAATGATGAACTCATGGTACGTCGTCGTTAAAAAATAACAACAACATTGTACGATTTTCATACAAAGTGCTTTCCAAAATAATCCTTTGGGAAAGGAATAAGGGATTATTCTATTTGCGTAACATCAATTATGATTAACAATTTTTTTTAAAGTAACTGACTGTTAATAATTTACAGTTTTAAACCGCATGGAAGAATCGCTTTTTATTATTCCAACACTAGCTCAGAATGACAATTCTCAGCGCATTGAACAATATATTAGAAACCTACAAGGTGTGCTTTCTATCCAAATTGACGCACCCAATAATACATTGTACATCCGCCATTTTCGCTCCCTGACCCGTCGTGAATTGTCGCGCAGCCTCAGTAAATTAGGCTTTCCTGAACGTGTGACTGTCTGAAAACATAGGCTATACTGAGGGGTAAGAATTTTTATTTGGTAATAATTACGGTTTTTAATTTTTTATACAATAAATAAAGGTTTATAAAAAATAAAAAGTAATTTCTTTTTTGTTTTCATGAATATATATTCATACATTTGCATAATCAGATTTAAATAAGATTTATTAAAAACAAAAAGAGAATCAAATTATGGCTAATCATCATCAGATAGTTATTATTGGTGGCGGCAATGCGGGCATCTCCGTGGCATCGAAGTTGCTTATAAAAAACAGCAAACTCGATATTGCTATCATCGAACCTTCCGACAAACACTACTATCAACCTGCTTGGACACTCGTCGGCTCAGGTGTTTTTGACATTAGGGATACCGAACGAACAGAAGCGGAAGTCATCCCAAGTCGGGCAAAATGGATTAAACAGAAAGTAACGACGTTCCAACCCGAACAAAATACTGTCACTTTAGGCGATGGCTCAACCCTTTCTTATGATTTTTTGGTGGTTGCTCCAGGCATTCAGCTCAATTGGGGCGAAATCAAAGGTTTAACCGAAACTTTAGGCAAAAACAATGTGTGTAGCAACTATAGCTTCGACGTTGCTCCTTACACTTTTGAAACTATCAAAAACTTCAAAGGTGGAAAAGCCATTTTCCACAATCCGCACACGCCTGTAAAATGTGGCGGTGCACCACACAAAATCATGTACATGGCTGCCGATTATTGGCGCAAACATGGCGTTTTAGACAAAGCAGATATTCACTATTGGAGTGGTGCAGCCAAGCTATTTGCAGTCAAAAAATACGAAGATACCCTCTTAGGTGTTTGCGAAAGAGCCAATATTAAGTTGCATTTTATGGAAAAATTGGTCGAAATTGATGGTGCGAACAAACGTGCTAAGTTTGTTGGATTTGGTGACAACAACAAAGACAAAGAAACTTGGGTGGACTTTGACATGATTCACGTAACACCCCCTCAGTCTGCGCCCGATTTTATCCGACAAAGTGTCTTAGCAAATGCCGCAGGTTGGGTAGATGTGGACAAAAACACATTGCAACACGTACGTTATGCCAATATTTTCTCTCTGGGCGATGCATCTGGTTTGCCTACGTCAAAAACAGGAGCAGCTATTCGCAAACAAGCACCTGCCTTGGTCGAAAACCTCTTATCTGCTATTGCTAAACAACCTTTGACCGCCAGCTACACAGGCTACACTTCTTGTCCGTTGGTAACAGGTTATGGCAAATTGGTTTTGGCAGAGTTTGACTACAACAATGAACCTATGGAAACTTTCCCATTCGATCAATCCAAAGAACGTTGGTCAATGTATCAACTCAAGCGACGTGTACTACCTTGGCTTTATTGGAACAAAATTTTACCTGGTACGGCGTAGGTTATACTGAGGGGTTATAAAATTTATCAACTTTTTTCAAAAAAAGCACCAATAACCACTAAATTTAGGGAACTTTGTCATAATAGTTTATACTGTATTGCTTTCAATACCTTTTCTTTAACAAAGATTGTACGTTTCATCAAAACTCACTCCATTTATGCTTGATTTCATTCAACAACCTTGGCATTGGTCTATTGCGGGGCTTTTTATAGGTTTGACAGTACCAATTTTGCTTATTTTAGGCAACAAGCCTTTTGGCATTTCTTCATCATTGCGACACATTTGCGCTGCTTGTTTGCCAAGCAGCGTGACAAATGGTATTAACTATTTTAACTACAACTGGAAAGAAGAAAAGTGGAATCTTTTCTTCGTCACAGGCGTTTTGATAGGTGGTTTCATCGCTGCTCATTTTCTATCAGACCCTGAACCCATTCAAATTGCAGCTGAAACAAAGGCGCAACTTGCCAACCAAGGCATTCAAGATTTTGCTGGACTCATGCCCACCGATTTGTTCAGTTGGGAAAGTTTAGGGACGCTCCGAGGCTTTGTTTTTATCGTTTTGGGTGGCTTTTTAGTCGGTTTCGGCACACGTTATGCCGATGGTTGCACATCAGGACACGCCATCATGGGCTTATCGAATCTTCAAGTACCATCACTCATTGCCACCATTTGTTTTATGATTGGCGGTTTTTTGATGACACATTTCGGATTACCTTTTTTACTCAGTCTATAAACAAATATGGAACGGTACGCAGATATTTTCATCAATGGTCTGAAAGGTTACGCCAACTACTTCGTGGGTCAAGTGATGCACCCTGCTTGGGACAATTATTTCTATTGGCTCATAACCATTTCTCTCTTTTTTTGGTCTCTCGAATTGATTTTCCCATGGCGAAAAAAACAAGGCGCATTCAGAAAGGATTTTTGGCTCGATACATTTTATATGTTTTTCAATTTCTTCCTGTTTTCGCTTGTCGGTTTTGCAGCTGTTTCTGCTGTTGTGTCAACGGCCTTCAACGATTTGATTTTCAATCTTTTCGGTTGGCGCAATCTCGTGGCTATTGAAGTTGGTTATTTACCTGCGGTCGTACAATTGTTGATTTTATTTGTTGTAAAAGATTTTATCCAATGGAATGTCCATCGCTTGTTGCACCGTGTCGAGTGGATGTGGGAGTTTCACAAAGTCCATCACTCGGTCGAACAAATGGGTTTTGCGGCACATTTGCGGTTTCATTGGATGGAAAATGTGATTTACAGAACACTCGAATACATACCCCTCAGTATGATAGGTTTTGGTATTCAAGATTTTCTGTTTGTTCACTTGTTCACACTGGCTTGGGGGCATTTCAACCACACCAATGTCAATATTCCGTTGGGTTGGTTCAAGTATATTTTCAACAACCCTCAGATGCACCTTTGGCATCATGCAGAGCATATTCCGAACCGATATGGTGTCAATTTTGGTATCACATTGTCGCTTTGGGATTATATTTTCAAAACAGATTACATCCCAGAAGAAGGGCGAGACGAGCCATTGGGGTTCGACAATCTCAAACAGTTTCCGAAAACATTTTGGTCACAAATCATTTATCCTTTTAAAAAATAAGAAAAAACACTCCTTTTTACTGAGGGGGTAAAAAATATAAAAATCATGTCAAAATCAAACATTAAAGCACTCGAAAAAGACGATTTAATCATCGTTCATCCAAAAAAAGTGAAACAAGAAAGTGCGATAGCGCATTTAAAATATATGGCTGTCGGCGTTTTCTTTGGTATTGTCTTCGTCAAAGCCGAAATCATCTCATGGTTTCGCATACAAGAAATGTTCCGTTTGACTTCGTTTCACATGTATGGTGTCATCGGTACAGCCGTTGTTGTTGGCATCATTTCAGTCTTTTTGATTAAAAAATTCAACATAAAAACCCTTTCTGGCGACAAAATCAGCATTTCCGACAAGACCTTTACCAAAGGTCAAATCTTTGGTGGATTAATGTTTGGTTTCGGCTGGGCATTAACAGGAGCTTGCCCTGGACCCTTATATGCTCAGATTGGCAGTGGTTTTGGCGTGGTGGCTGTTACTCTTTTATCGGCTCTATTAGGTGCTTATGTCTTTGGTTTGCTTAAAGACAAACTACCATAAAGCATTGAAATACAATGAACATACATGACCAATGACAATTAAAACTATCCAAAATGAATGAATGGCTCATACCGCTGCTACTCATCACAGCCATAGGTCTATTTATGGTGTTGATGCGCACTTTCAATAAAATAGAAACCGCCAGTCACGAGTTGAGAAAACATGTGACTGACTCAGACGAAATTGCTAAACGTTATGCCTATTTGCGTACAGCAAAATACGTGGTTTATATTCCAGCTTTCATACTCGGTTTTGCAGCATTGGTGCTTTGGCAAATTCGGAGAGAAGAAAAAAATATACAAGTAGAAAACCTAAAAAAAGAAGCTTTGGCACAATTCGATACTGCTAAAGTGTGGGAAGCACCCGACCCCCTCAGTATTCAGAAGGAAGACGAAGCAAAATTGATACAATATGGGCGCGACTTGATTGCCCACACGGCTGATTACTTAGGACCAGAAGGCATCGTAAAGCCTATGTCGAACGGTATGAATTGTCAAAATTGTCATTTAGAAGCAGCTTCTAAACCTTTTGGTAACAACTACTCGGCTGTTGCGGCCACTTATCCGAAGTTTCGCGCCCGTTCGGGAACGGCTGAGACGATTGCCAAACGAGTCAACGATTGTTTCCAACGCAGTCTCAACGGACAGGCGTTGGATTCGATGGGTCGAGAAATGAAAGCCATCACAGCTTACATCCAGTGGTTGGGTCAAGCTGTTCCGAAAGGAAAAACACCCAAAGGAGCAGGTTTACTCAAATTGCCTATGCTCAATCGTGCCGCAAATTCCGATAGTGGACGCATTGTGTATGCCACCAAATGTGCTTCTTGTCATGGTCAAAACGGCGAAGGTTTGCCGATGCCTGAAGGCAATAGACGGCGTTATCCGCCATTGTGGGGCGAGCATAGCTATAATGAGGCAGCGGGTTTATTTCGTTTGTCCACTTTTGCAGGTTATGTGAAAGCGAATATGCCTTTTGGTGCGTCGTATCAAAATCCTCAATTGTCGGACACTGAAGCATGGGATTTGGCGGCTTTTGTCAATTCGCAACCACGACCCAAACACCCTTTTTTGCAACAAGATTGGCCCAAAATTGATGGCAAACCTTTTGACCATCCTTTTGGCCCGTTTGCAGATACTTTTCCAGAGGCTCAACACAAATACGGTCCTTTTCAGCCTATTGTTGACTTCCAGAAAAAAATGAAAGAACAGAAAGAAACAGCGAATAAAGGAAAGTAATTTTTACCTACATAATATTCTTTTAACATGCAAAAACAACAGCATTGGGAGACCGTCTATCAGAAAAAGAACTTTGAAGAGGTTAGTTGGTTTCAAGAAACACCCACAACGTCTATCTCTTTTTTTGAATCCATGAATTTGTCTAAATCGGCAAAAATCATTGATATTGGCGGTGGCGAAAGCCGATTTATTGACTATTTATTGGCAAATGGCTATCAGGATGTGTCTGTTCTCGATATTTCGGCGACTGCTATTGAAAAAAAGAAACAGGCTTTGGGCGAAAAAGCTCAATCGGTCACATGGATTGTTTCGGATGTTGTAGATTTTAAACCGACCGAACAATATGACTTTTGGCACGACCGCGCGACATTTCATTTTTTGACACAAAAAGAAGATGTCGAAACCTATATCCAAACCATTTCGCAACACATCAAGCCCGAAGGCTCTTTGATTATCAGTACTTTCTCTGAAAATGGACCAGAAAAATGTAGTGGTTTGCCGATTCAACAATATTCAGAAAAAACTTTGAGCGAACGTGTCGAAGTGTTTTTTACTAAAATCAAATGCGTCCTTATTGACCATATAACACCTTTTGCAACCGTACAAAACTTTATTTTTTGCAGTTTCAAGCGAAAAAAAGAGCTGTCATACTGAGGGGGTATCCGCATCTAACATTCATCAATAATCAATATTTAAAATATGGCAAATCGTCGGAAATTCATACAACAAACCTTGCTTGGTGGCGTGGGTTTGGGCTTGACACCTCTTGTTGCATCGGCAGAAAATACAGTTGAGGCCCACAGTACCCCCCTCAGTAAAAATGCTGATTTTTTGGAAAAAGAAGCGGTAAAAAAGACCATTACTTTGTTGCAAACCACAGATGTACATTGCCAAGTGCATCCACACGATGAGTTGTTCTGGGAAAACAATCAAATTGTGTTTCGCAAAACAGCAGGCTACGCACAAATGGCAACTTTGTTTGACTCCGTCCGCAAACAAAATCCCGATACCTTTATCTTGGATACTGGCGATATGTTTCAAGGCAGCTTGTTGTCTGTGAAAACGATGGGAACGGCTTATGTGGACATTCTGAATGCGCTGGGTTACGACCTCTATTTACCAGGCAATTGGGAGGTGATTTATGGTAAAAACAAGATGCAAAAACTCTTAGGCGCACTCAAAGCTCCAAAAGTCTGCGCCAATATGTACCACGATTTGGGCGGTGGTAAAAAAGGTGAGTTGATTTTCCCAGCTTATCATATTATGTCAAAACACGGTGTCAAAATTGGCTTTTTGGGCTATACCGACCATCTTGTGCCTATCCGACAATCACCAAATTACAGCAAAGGTATTGTTTACACAAAACCAGAAGAAAATTTGGGCTATTGGGTTGATGTGCTGAAAGAGCAAGAACAATGCGATTTTGTCATCATCATCGCACATTTAGGACTTTCGCAACAATTGGCTTTGGCTAATTTGCCTGAATGTAAAGGCGTGGATTATATTTTTGGCGGCGATACGCACGAGCGTGTGCGCAAGCCGATTCAGTGTAAATATGCCAAAGTTGTAGAGCCTGGCGCATTCGGTTCATTCGTCGGACGTTTGGATTTGACGGTTGAAAATGGCAAAATCGTGGGCGAAAAATACGAATTGATGGAAGTCAATGCCAAAAAGTACAAACCTAAACCTTCGATTCAAGCTTTGGTGACTGAACAAGAAAAACCTTTTGTTGATACCGTTAATAAAGTTCACGGCTATTCCACAGTGCCGCTTTATCGGTATTTTGTGGTTGAAAACACGATTGACACCCTCATCATTGATGCCTTAAAATGGCGTGTGGAGACGGACATCGTGTTGTCTAATGGCTTTAGATTTTGCCCGCCACGCGACGTGGATGCGTCGGGAAAAGCTGCCATTACTGAGGGGTATATCTACGATATGTTGCCCGTTGATTCGCAAGTGAGAACAGCCGTTGCCACGGGTAAACAGTTGAAAGATTGGCTTGAAAAAGAGTTGAACAACGTTTTTGCAAAAGATGCGTCAAAACGTTTTGGCGGCTGGGTTGTGAAAATGAAAGGCATGGAAATGACTTTCAATGCCAAAGGTGAAATGGGGCAACGCACACAAGCCATCACGGTCGGCGGCAAACCTTTGGAGATGGATAAGGAGTACACAATTTGTGCGTGTGAACGCGACGGCGACCCTGAAACCATGTTGTGCCGCATTCCGAACGTTAAAAATGGCAAAAACACGCCTTATACATTGCATCAAACTATGCGCGATTATTTAGCCGCTCATTCTCCTGTCACACCACGGCCGCATGGACACGTCAAAGTTTTGGATATGCCACAAACACTTTTATCTCAAGTGTTTGATATTGATTATCAATTTGTTTGATGATTTGAACTTGCCTTACAAGCCATTTTTTTGATATGGGAAAATATTTTTCATATTGAAAACAACATATAAGTAGTCAAAAATAAGTTTTCGTGCATTTCAAACGCCGCCTTTGGCGGCGAAAAGGACTTTGAGGAGCGAGCGATTTTTTGATTAAAATTTTGGCTTTGCCAAAATTTTAATCAAAAAATCGCTCGCTCCAATAGAAA
>JAEUUP010000151.1 GCA_016787525.1 Saprospiraceae bacterium
TGGGACTCTATTTGGTCGCTCATTTCGTCGCACAACACAATGGGCAGCTCACAATACACAGTTCGGAAGAAGACGGTACAATTTTTAAAATACAAATTCCTATAGCTGATTAACCTCTTTTTTGAGCAAATATTTCACCACTTGCTCTTTATACTTCCGACTAATGGGAATTTCTTGCTTATTAATAAAGAGATTATATCGTGTGAGTTCAACCTTTTGTATGTATTGTGTATTTACAAGGTAGGCACGGTGAGTTTGTATGAATGACTCACTAAAAGAGTTGGCAAGATTCGACAAAGCTCCTTTTACAGAATATTTCGCTGCTGCCGTTTGGATGAAACAGTAATTCCCATTTGAATGTATCCACAAAATTTTTTCTTCTTCAATCCAAACTTTAAGATTATGTTTTCCTCTTACCCATATGCCCCGTTCAGATGGTTTCTGGGGTTCTGTATAATGCTCAAATAATAAGTCCACAGTTGACTTTAAAGTCAAGGCATGAAAAGGTTTGATTAGTAAAGCAGAGTGGTCTAAATTCTTTGTACTTTCATAATAGTTTTCAGAAGGGCGATTTGTCATGAAAACGATGGGTGTTTTGTAATCTGCCATCTCCTTAAAAAACGTAAACACAGAGATATCATTTAAGACAATATCCGAGAGAATCAAATTAGGTTGAGTCGTTGCAATGTCGTCTCCTATCAAATCTACTGAGGGGGTTATTTTCACCAACTCCCACCCTAATTCTTCTAAAATCATTCTGATTTTTATCTGCCAAACCAGTTCGTCTTCAATGAGTAATACTTTCATACAAGCAAATATAGTATGTTTTATCCCATCAAGATTATTGGTTATTTTTAGTAGTGACTTTATACCTAAAAAAGGTGACAGAATGCAAAAAAGTTTATATAATGCTACTTGACTATTTCAATAGAAATAAATGAGACGGAGCTTACCAGCCAAATCATGTCATAGATCAACTATTAGGTCATTCATCACTTTTGGATACCCAATTTAGCGCATTCGCTCAATCTTGGAATTCATATTTAATGCCAACATGATTTTTTAAAAAAATCATCCCTTGAATTTAATCCTACCAAAACACTCTTGAAAATGTTGTGTATCAACTATTTAGTCAAACATAACCTTTTGCAATGGTTTTTGACAAATTGGCTAAATTTTCGATGCGTTGGTATTGAAGTCTAATATTTGAGAGTATTAAGCTCGAAGGATGTTCCAGAAACTCTACGCCTTCAGATATTGACACGACCTGCAAGCATATTAATAATTTGTTTATTATATGGTTATGAATTACAGCTGCCGCGCACTTAATGTGCGCGGTTTTTTCAACACTTACATTAACACTGTAAAAAACTTTCGTAGACGACTATTGCAGTATATTTAGGATAATGTAACTTCTTAATTACAGCAATTACTCATCGAACAAGATAAAACCGCTTGGAAAAGCATTGAATCGTCCATAGGAGGTGTTTGAAACGTATTTGTCGTTGCGCCCTCGATATTCTGCCAATTAAGCCCATTGTCTGTACTACGCTGCCATTGTACATGGCAAGTACCTGTACCATCTGTTACTTGGGCATTAAGAATGACTCTGGTGCCTTTACATACTGAGGGGGTTGCTGTATTTACAGCGACTCTTGGTTTTGGGACAATAGTAACCGAAGCCACTTTACTGTAAAGACTATCGCAATCATTATCATTGGCTTTGATAAAAACGCGATAGTATGTTAACCCAACAACTTGGCTATTCGGTGTGAAGTTTTTAAGGGTTGCATTAGGTATGTTTGACCAATGGGTGCTGTCTGAGCTTATCTGCCATTGATATTGCGTCGTACTTGAATCCCCTGCGACGGTCACAGAAAGAGCTTGATTGGTATTGATACATTCAAGAATTGAATTAGGTTGTGAAGATATGACAATAGGCATATTGGGTATGAGTTGAATGGGGCAGCACAACTCCGTGAAGCAACCATTCGTATCTTGCGCTGTGAACGTATAAGCTCCGACCGAATCTGCAAGTAAAATATGTTGGTTACCGCGTGGAGGAGCTATTGCTTTTTTACCTGTTCCGTTGTCAAAAAACCATTGAATATCACTCAAGCCTGAAGGGGCTTTCAATTCATAAGCTCCTCCTGAGCAAAGTGTACGTACTTCGGGCGAACAGACTTTGATATTAATAGGGCAACACAGGTTAACAATACAATTATCTGAATCTTTGGCGGTATAAGAATACCCCCCCTCAGTATCAGCTATTAAAATCATTGATGTACCATTAGGCGCAGGAATTGCTTGTTTGCCAGAACCTTTGTCAATAAACCATTGGATATTTGTCAGACCTGATTGAGCTGTGAGCGTATAAGACTCACCTACAGACAGTTTGTAAATATTGGTATCACATTGTGCTAAAAGCATTGATTTTGAGGATAACAGTACACTGAATAAGAATACTAAATACGAAAAAATTGATTTTTTAAAATAAGTTCTCATTTTATCAAATTGTCGTTCTTGTATCAATTAATTTATAATTGATTTTTATTTAAAGAAATGCCCTTCCCTGGAAGGAGAAGAGCATTTCTTGATTTTCAAAGTGCTAATGTCATTTCTCACTCAACGCATCTATGTTAACGGCTACGCGTAATCGTCACAGAAATACAAGTCCGTGGTACAATCGGACTGATTGTTATCGGTTTTGTTGTCGAACATCCATTAGCATTACGTACTGTAATATTGTGCGAACCAGCACTCAATCCTACCAAAACCGATGGATTTGGATATGCTGAGAATGCCCCGCCGTCAATGGATAGTGTCGCTGTAGAAGACAAAGCATTCGTTAAATTAGTGATATTGACATCTTCTAAAGTACCTGGACAAGGCATTGATTTTGACAATGTAAAATCAGGTGTTGGATTGGCAACAATCTCAAACGGACAGCAAAGTTCAATCGTACAGTTATTGGCATCTTTTGCCGTGTATTTGTATTTGCCAACAGCCGAAGCGACATAAACGGCATTTGTTGCACCCGAAATATTGCTGTAACCACTGCCATTGTCCACTTGCCACTGAATATTAGTCAAACCGCTTTGCGCTGTTAACGTATAACTTTCGCCCATACACAATGGATATGTTGTCGTTGGACAAGGCGTTGTACAGTTTGTTCCTGCAACCAACTCAAACGGGCAGCAGAGTTCAATCGTACAGTTATTGGCATCTTTTGCGGTGTATTTATACTTACCAATAGCCGAAGCGACATAAACAGCATTCGTTGCACCCGAAATATTGCTATAACCACCACCATTGTCCACCTGCCATTGAATATTGGTCAAACCGCTTTGGGCTGTTAATGTATAACTTTCGCTCATACACAATGGGTAAGTTGTTGTCGGACAAGGTGTTGTACAATTCCCCGCAACCAGTTCAAATGGACAGCAAAGTTCAATCGTACAGTTATTGGCATCTTTTGCCGTGTATTTGTATTTGCCAACAGCCGAAGCGATATAAACGGCATTCGTTGCACCCGAAATATTGCTATAACCACTGCCATTGTCTACCTGCCATTGAATATTGGTCAAACCATTTTGAGCTGTTAGCGTATAACTTTCGCCCGAACAAAGGGGATATGTTGTCGTTGGACATTGGGCAACACCCGTTGCTGTATTAAATAGAATCAAGCCAACAACCACAATGATATTTTTTAGTAATCTTATCATTTTTTAGTTTTTTCATTTGAAAAAATCGGTTGAGTGTTAGTTTTTCACAATCGTTGCTGTGCCACAATTCGGATTTGGACATGGCGATGCTAATATTGTAATCGTAACAGTTGTTGTACTACATACTAAGGGTGCATTTTTGTTACAAATCTGGTAGTTAAAGGTATCTGTTCCCGTTGCACCTGTATTTGCTACATAGTCAACTGTACCGTCAGGTTTGACTGTCGCTGTTCCTTTTGTGGGTGGTGTTACAATTGTGGGCAAGCTTATTTTTGTTAAGTCAGTAACAGGTGTACCATCAGGATTGACATCATTACTCAAAATAGCAATGTTTTTTGTCACACCTACTGTAGCTGTTGTGTTATCTGGGTTGGCAACAGGCGCATTACAAGCATTCGCAGGTGTACCATAATTGCCTGAATAGGCATCACCACCTTTACCCAGAATCGTAATAGCATTACCAGGATTTGAGTTAGCCGAGTTCGGCAGTTGGTTGAATGGGTCAGTTGCATTCGTGATTAAAGACAAACTGCCCAAACAAGGTCCTGCATTTTGGAAGCTGAACAATGGAATTTCGGTATTAGCCGCAATATTGAAACTCGTTGCACCTGTAAAACCAAAAGAGAGATAATCTATTGTAGGGGCTTCGGTCGGGGCATTGACACGAGATGGAAATGCGCCAAACTGCATACTGGCATTGTAATTAATGAAATTTTGGACAACAAAAGCATTAGCACCTGCTCCATGAGGTACTAATACGGTGACTTGTGTTGTCGGAATTTGTGCCAAAGGCTGTGTATAAGCCGTTGTGGACTTCATCCAAACTTTGTAAGTAATGCCATCGGCTTCAAGGCGAATAGTGAAAGTGACTTGGGCTTTGATTTCAATAAAAGAGACTAAAGTGAATGCTATAAGCAAACATAGATTTGTGAAAAGGTTCTTTTTCATCTGAATTTGTGAATTTAATTTTTGAAAAATGATTTTACAAAAGATGGTATTGTAAGTCGTTTAATTTTCTGAAATAATGAATTTGTATTTTTGAGAAGCCACTTGCTCGCCTTTTAATTGAAACAAATACAAGCCTGTTGTGAGAGAAGTCACATCAACCGTCAATTCTTGCTCACCTTCTTGGACTTTTATTTTTTGGGTCAAAACCACTTGACCTAAACTATTGATGAACTGAATCTGATTGATTTTCTGTACATCAGCTGTTTTAGCATTGATTTTCAGAGTCAAACGGTCTGATGCTGGTAGAGGATAAGCCGATATAGCAGAGAATAATTTATCTCCATTATCTGCTGTGCTTGTTGCGGTTGAGCAATTAGCGGTTGCTTGCACATTGCCTTTATAGGCTTCCGTTTGGTTGGCAAGTGTTGTCCAATGATTGCCAATATTATAAATTCGGGCTTCTTCTCCACTCAAATTTGGTGCAGCGTTGTTCACTAACTCTATCTGACCAATACAGCCATAATAATTAATGAAAGAAAAAAGCGGCACTTCCCGTCCTGCTTCATAAGGAATGGCTGATGTACCTTGCGAGCGCAAAGCAAAAGAGACAAAGCTAAATCCACCACTTGTTTGAGATGCCTCTATATAAGCATTGTCGTGCCATTGGACATTCGGAACGAGACTCCGTAGGTTTGTCACCATTAGTTTTTTGCTCATAGGATATTTCAAAGTCACTTGAGCTGTCCCTGTAATACTGAGGGGGTATGACCAAGTTACTTCTGGAATCATACTGACCACATATGTTTTATTATCAGATAGCAGATTTAGCTGTAATTTGATTTGAGCTTTCACACTTAAACTTATGAATAGAAAAAGTATGAGATTGATTATCTTTTTCATTTTGTATTCTTTTAAAATATCTTTGAATCAGTGTGTCAATCCAACCTTTTAAGTACCTCATATTCAATACCAGAATATGAGGCAACTAAAAAGGCACTTTTAACACAAAACTTTCTTAAAATTTATCCTTGATCAATACAGTAGTTACTTCGGTATCTGTTCGTTGATAATAAAATTGTACAGATAGGTCGTATTGATTGGGTGCAAAACCACCTCAAAGAAGACTTTATCTACTTCATTACCAGGACCTTGATAGATGGTTAGACCATCCATATCCACATCTCCACGCAAATACCCATTCAAAATATAGTTCGCTAAGAAACCACCATTATTAGAGTCGGTTAAAACATTTAAATACAGCTGTCCTACATCATTATTCGGACCTTGGAAAATAACCATATTGTCTTTATTGATATTACCCATCCACATCGCCCGTTTGTTATTGGCCGTTGGTTTTTGAGCAAAATCCTTATCCAAAGAAGTCGTTTTATAGTTATCCGTTGTTGTCAATGTAAAGTCAACGACAAGCGGTACAAAAGTCAAAGGCTGTGCAAGTGCCGTCAAAACACCTAAGTGATTGCGGTGTTTAACTGAAACATAGTAACTGGCGGGGCTTGTACTGCCAAACATGACGGGTGAAACACCATCCACATCTACTATATCTCCATCACGTTGAATCAAAGCAGCTCGACGGAAGAGAATGTTTTTGGGATCGGTCGGACTACGGAGTTCAACCAAGACCCAATCCACGATGGCATTATTGCCCACAGTTGTCAATACTGAGGGGGTCACTGTTTCTGTTCCTGTGTAGGTATTATCGCTGTATTCAGTTTGATTATATGGCTGTTGTAGCGGAATCAAGTTTTTACGGCGCAAACTGTCGTGCATCAGGCTCGTTGTCTCATTGTAGCAGCCCAATAAGTAAGCACGTGGTAACAAACGAATACCGATATTGATGACCACCAAAGCCGTATCACAAGTGGTGGTGGAAATCTGGTCGCAGATTTGGTAAATCAACGTATCACTGCCGTTTGCTGCCGCATTAGGCGTGTAATCAATCGTTCCGTCTGGCTTTATTGATGCCGTACCTTTGGTTGGATTGCGCGTAATGGTCGGCGTAGTGACATTTGATAAAGTCGCCCCGGCACCATTATCGGTATCATTTGTCAGAATTGGAATATTGACCAATGTACCTGCAATTGTGCCTGCGATATCCATATTTGCAACAACTGTAACAGCTGGTAGTGGTGGCAAGATGCCAATTGTCACCGTCGCTGTATCGCATTTACTTGGACTACCATTATCGCAGATTTTGTAGGTAAATACATCTGAACCTACGAATGTCGGACTTGTCGGTGTGTACGTCACTGTTCCATCAGGATTCACTACTACTGAACCGTTTGTCGGGCTTGTCACTACCGCTGGCGTGCCGAGTATCCCGCCGTCGGGGTCAAAGTCGTTGGTTTTTATCGCAATGGTCACAGGTGTACCCATATTCGTCAAAGCGGCATCGTCCATCGCTACGGGCGGTTGATTGCCCACAGCAGGGGTCGGTATCACTTCAATAGTCACCCATGCCGTATCGCATAAGCTCGGGCTGCCATTATCGCAGATGCGATATTGTACCGAGTCTTTACCGATGAATCCTGTCGGGGGTGAATAAGTAAATGTACCGTCGTTATTGTTCGTCATCGTACCACCTTTAACCGTCGTCGTACTGAGGGGGCTTGGTATGCCCAAAGTCCCATTGCCGTCTGGGTCGGTGTCGTTCGACTTCACATTGATGCTCACATTCGTATTCATCGGGGTCTGTGTCGCATCGTCATTTGCAACAGGTTTGTCGTTGCCGATGATGGGATTCGGTATGATATTGATCGTCACACAGGCGGTGTCTTTCAATGCACCATCTGTTATCGTATAACAAAACTTGTCTTCGCCTGTCTGTCCCGTATTCGGCGTGTACGTAAACACACCATTCGTATTCAACACAACTGTTCCTTTCATCGGATTGCTCATCAGCGTTGTGACGGCGGTTATCGGATCACTATCTGGGTCGTCGTCATTTGTCATTACATTCCCAACTACAGGTTTGTCTTGCGGCGTGACCGCGATGTCGTTAACAGCGATTGGCGGATTGTTTGCTGGCAATATGCCTATTGTCACCGTTGCAGTATCGCACAAGCTAGGACTACCATTGTCGCAGATTTTGTATGTAAACACATCTGAACCTACGAATGTCGGACTGGTCGGCGTGTAAGTCACCGTACCATCGCCATTGATAACAATAGTGCCGTTCGTCGGCGGCGTAACTACTGAAGGGCTACCTAAAACACCGCCATCGGGGTCAAAATCATTACCTTTGACAGTAATTGTTACGAGCGTTCCTGGGTGCGTCAATCCCGCATCATCTAAGGCAACGGGTGGTTGATTACCCACGGCTGGTGTCGTTATCACTTCGATAATCACCCATGCCGTATCGCACAAGCTCGGACTGCCGTTGTCGCAAATGCGGTATTGGACGCTGTCTTTGCCGATGAAACCTGTCGGTGGCGTATAAGTAAACGTTCCATCGTTGTTGTTCGTCATCGTGCCACCTTTAACGGTCGTCGTACTGAGGGGGGTCGGAATGCCCAATGTCCCATTGCCGTCTGGGTCGGTATCGTTGGACTTCACATTGATGCTCACATTCGTGTTCATCGGTGTCTGGGTCGCATCGTCATTCGCTACTGGTTTGTCGTTGCCGATGATGGGATTCGGTATGATATTGATCGTCACACAGGCGGTGTCTTTCAATGCACCGTCCGTTATCGCATAGCAGAATTTGTCTTCACCCGTCTGTCCTGCATTCGGCGTGTAGGTAAATACGCCATTTGGATTCAACACAACTGTCCCTTTCGTCGGATTGCTTATTGGTGTTGTGATGGCGGTTATTGGATCACTATCTGGGTCGTCGTCATTTGTCAAAACATTCCCAACTACGGGTTTGTCTTGCGGCGTGACAGCGATGTCGTTAACGGCGATTGGCGGATTGTTAATTACGGTAATATTATCTACAACTGTTGCACAATTAGGCGTTGGTGTAGCCAAATCACATAATTGGTAAGTGAGTGGATAAACCGCTGCGGCTGTACCTGGTGTTACGATTATTGCACCTGTTGTGGTGTTTAAAGTGATGCCACTTGGCCATACCCCACTTTGTGAAATCGTTGAATTACTACTTGTTGCGGCTACACCATTTACCAAGTCATTAGTTCGCACATTTGCAATTGCGATACCACCTGTGAGACTTCTAACGCTACCGCTTTCGGTAACTGGATTGATACTGCCACTTACAGTGATATTGTCCACGACCGTCGCACAATTAGCCGTTGGTGTTGCCAAATCGCATAATTGATAAGTAACAGGATATACAGCAGGAAGTGTACCTGCTACTACGTTTATTGCGCCTGTTGTGGTGTTTAAAGAGATGCCGCTTGGCCATACTCCGCTTTGCGAAATCGTTGAATTGCCACTTGTCGCTGCAAGACCATTTACCAAGTCGTTTGTCCGCACATTTGCAATCGCTGTACCACCCGCTGCACTCGTGACGCTACCGCTTTCAGTAACTGGATTGATAACGGGCGTTACGGTAATATTATCTACGACCGTCGCACAATTAGCCGTTGGTGTTGCCAAATCACATAATTGATACGTCACTGGATAAACAGCAGGTGTTGTACCCGATGCTACGGTAATGGCACCCGTTGTGGTGTTTAATGTAATGCCACTTGGCCATACACCACTTTGCGAAATCGTTGAGTTGCCGCTTGTTGCCGCTATGCCGTTTACGAAGTCGTTGCTGCGCACATTCACAATAGGTGTGCCGCCTGTTGATGGAATTGTACCACTTTCAGTAACTGGATTGATAACGGGCGTTACCGTAATATTATCTACGACCGTCGCACAATTTGGTGTTGGCGTAGCCAAATCGCATAATTGATACGTTACTGGATAAACAGCAGGTGTTGTACCTGGGGCTACGGTAATGGCTCCTGTTGTGGTGTTTAAAGTAATGCCACTTGGCCATACACCACTTTGTGAAATCGTTGAATTACTGCCTGTTGCGACAAACCCATTTACCGTATCGTTGCTGCGGACATTTGCAATGGGCGTACCGCCTGTTGATGGCGATGTGCCGCTTTCGGTAACAGGAAGAATACTTGCCGATACTGTAATTGTCAAAGTGCCAGTTGTACAAAGGTTCGTTAAATCACATACTTGATAGTTTAACGTAACCGTACCTGTAAAACCAGTTGCAGGTGTGAATGTAAAATTACCGTAAGTACCATCAAAGTCAATCACCCCTTGTGCAGGTGTTGGATTGGTCAAAAGGCTGAATACAAGGTCAGCAACTAAGCCGTCGGGGTCAGAATCATTCGGCGCAACGGTTTGGGTAATGGGTGTATTTAAAGGTGTTGTAAAGTTATCATTTACAGCAACTGGTGGCAAACAATTGGCTGCTACTATGGTAGATGTGCCAATTGCTGTACAACCTTTAAAATCTGTTACAGTAACTGTATAAGTCGCTGGTGACAAATTGCTGATACTTGATGTCGTTGCGCTATTTGACCAAGCGTAAGTATAAGGTGTTGTCCCGCCCGATGGTGAAGCAAAAGCCTCGCCACCCGTACCGATACAATTGGGGGCATTTATGTTGGTTATTACGCTCAATGCCACCGTTGGTTCGGTAACAGTTTGAGATGTGCTGGCACGACAGCCGCTTGCGTCAGTGACAACGACTGAGTAAGTACCCGCCGCTACGCCCGTAAGCGAAGCCGCCGTTGTGCTATTTGACCAGCTATAAGTGTAAGGAGCTGTACCACCGCTTATTGTGGTGGTGATGGAACCATTCGTTCCGCCTTTACACGAAACACTGTTGACCGTAGGTGTTAAAATCAAAGCCTCTGTCGAGTTGACAGAACTGGTGTAATTTTGAATACAACCGTTGGCATCTGTGACGCTGACGCGATAAATACCCGCTGCAATACTTGATAAATCTTGAGTAGTCGCACTATTCGACCACGCATAGCTGTAAGGAGCTAAACCACCCGTTGCTGTCAAATCAATGACACCCGTCGAAGCACCACAATTCGGTTGCGTTGTAACCGCCGACAAAACAAGCGGTGTCAGCGTCGTAGGTTGGGTAATGACGAAGGTGTAGAATTTAACACAATTGGCATCATCTCTGATGACGACAGTATAAGTACCTGCCGTTAAATTTGAAATATCTTTGGTCGTTGCGCCATTTGACCACGCATAACTGAGGGGGGCTGTACCACCCGTTACAGTCAAACTAATTGCGCCTTGATTGCCACTTGCACAAAGATTGTGGGTAACAGTTGGCGTGATGGCAATCGTACCAATTTCGTTAACAGTGATATTCAACAGCGTTATCGGACAACCTGTGGCAGTTGTGACGGTTACGTTGTAATTGCCGCCTGTGATACTCGAAATATCTTCTGTGGTTGCACCATTCGACCAATTGTAGGTGTAAGGACCCGCCGAACCTGTTACAGTTAAATCAATTGCCCCATCGTTTGCACCATTACAAGCGGCACTTGTTGTTGTGGCGGATAAAATCGTTGCTGCGGGTTGTGCAATGGTGACGCTGCTGGTCGTTGTACAATTATTGGCATCTGTAACGGTAACGGTATAAGTTCCCGCCATCAGACTGCTGATGTTTTGTGTCGTTGCACTATTTGACCAACTAAAAGTATAAGGTGCTGAACCGCCTGTAACCGTCAAATTGATAGAGCCATCGGCATTGCCATTACAAGCTACATCGGTTTTGGTCGGCGTTGCCATTAAAGCGGCGGCGGGTTGAGCAACGACGAAAGAGCGCGTTGCCGTACAAGTATTTGCATCTGTTACCGTTACCGTATAAGTCCCTGCGGCTATCGCTGTTCTATTTTGTGAAGTGATGCCACCGCCCCAATTGTAGGTCAAAGCCCCTACTCCATTTGTTGTTGTGATGGAAATAGCACCCGTTGAAACCCCGAAACACGCTACATCGGTAACTGTGCCTGTCAAAGACATGGCGGTTGGGTTGGTCAACGTTGCTTGAACCACTGTTGTACAATTATTCGTGTCCGTTACCGTGAGTGTGTATGTGCCTGCGGCAATATTGGTTAGATTTTGAGTCGTTGCACCATTTGACCAAAGGTATGTATAAGCCGTTGTACCACCCGTAATCGTTACAGCAATGCTACCATTCGAGCCACCGCTACAACTTGGATTCGTTGGTGTCGCAGTAGCCGTTAATGTCGCAGGTTGTGTAACAGTTATGGAAGCTGTCGCTGTACAAGCCTTGGCATCTGTAACAGTTACACCATAAGTGCCTGCACCAATTGTCGTTAAATCTTCGGTTGTTGCCCCATTTGACCACGCATAACTGAGGGGGGCATTGCCGCCTGTTGCTGTTAGGTTGATAGCACCTGTTGTACCACCGTTGCAACTAACATTTGTTCTTGCATTTGTCAAACTAAGTACTGCTGGTTCTGTAATCGTTTTCGATGAAGTAGCAGTACAACCTTTTGCATCGGTCACAGTAACGCTATATGTTCCTGCTGCTTTATTTGAAATATCTTCGGTTGTTGCGCCACCTGTCCAAAGATAGGTGTAAGGTAAAGTACCGCCCGAAGCGGTTAAATTAATCAATCCATTGGCTGCGCCATTACATGTAATATTGGTAACGGTTGTTGCAGCAATAAGAGGTGAAGCAGGTTGTGTGACCACAGCCACCGTTGTTAATGAACAATTATTGGCATCGGTGACAGTAACATTGTACACACCCGCAGCCAAGCCTGTGCGGTCTTCGGTAGTGACACCACCGCCCCAGTTGTAAGTATAAGGTGTCGTACCGCCTGTGACGGTTAGATTGATAGCCCCTGTTGTGCCACCAATACAATTGACATTTGTAATGGCTTTATCAATTGCCAATTCGTTGGGTTGTATCAATGTGGCAGAAGCAACTGCATCACATCCGTCTGCACCTGTTACAGTAACGCTATATCCTCCTAAACCAAGACCTGTTAGGTTTGCTGTTGTTGCGCCAGTTGACCAAAAATAGGTAAATGGCGCAGTGCCACCGCTTACTGACGAGACTATTTGCCCCGTGCTGCCGCCAAAACAAGCCACATTAGTAGGCGTTAGGGTAACGGTTTGGGCTGATGTATTACCGACATTAGCCGTTGTGACGGCTTTACAACCGTTGTTGTCTGTCACCGTTACTGTATAGCTCGCCGCAGAAAGGCTGCTTAAATTTTGAGTTGTTGCGCCGTTTGACCATAAGTAGGTGTAAGGGCTTGTACCGCTGGCGGGGGTCAAAGCAACTGCGCCATTTGATGCACCACAAGTCGCAGTCGTTACAACAGTCGTAGCCGTTGGCGGTGTAGAAACTGTTACAGCAACCATAGAAGTAGCAGAACAACCACTTGCATCGGTGACTGTTACGTTGTAAGTACCTGCATTTGCAAGAGTTGCATTGTTGATTATGGGTGCTTCGCTGTTAGCGGTAAAGCCCGATGGACCACTCCATTGATAGCTCACGCCACCACTTCCACTTAATAAAATATTTGAACCTACGCAAACAGGCGATATGACCGCCGCGCCTGCTATCGGTTCACGAATATAAACATCTTTACAAATATTCGCGCTTTCGCCACAAGAATTGACAGTTTTGCAACAAACGCTGCCAGTACCTACTGTTGCGCCTGTCCAGTTGACGGTTACTGAGGGGGTACCTTGTCCGCTTACAATTACGCCGCCGCCAGTGACCGTCCAAGTGTAGGTATTTACCATCGGGTCTGGCGTGACCGAGAACACATCTGCTGCATTCGATTTACACACAGTCGTATTTGGTAGGCATGTGGGTGTTGCTAAATTAAAAGTATTGGTTGCTGTACAACCTTTGGCATCGGTGACTGTGACAGAATAATTACCTCCTACTAACCCTGAACGATCTTCTGGATTGTTTGTACCCGCTATGTCCGCCCAATCATAAGTATAAGGTGCAGTGCCGCCACTGGCTGTTAAGTTAATCGCACCACCCGTTGTACAAGTTACAGCAGTCACGACACCTGTTGCGGTCACTGCTGCTGGTTGCGTAACTGTAAGATTTAAAACTAGTGAATTACCTCCATTATCACTTACTGTAACCGTATAAGAGCCAGCAGCAAGTCCAGTGCGGTTTTGGGTCGTCTGTCCGCCATTCCATAAATAAGTATAAGGAGCGATACCTCCAGTTGGGGTTAAATTGATAATACCGTTCGAGCCGCCAAAGCAAGACACATTTGTGATGCTGTTTTGAACTGTCAATGGTATAAACGTGGCGAAAGTAAAGTATTGAAGGTTGGTAAAATCCACATTGGCTTCCCAATTGGTACCTACCAAGGTCATGGGTATGATAGTAGCACCAGTTGAAAAATCATTATCGCTTTTTACTAAAAGTGATACTGTAGTCGTTTCGGCGGGTAAGCCATCTGTACCGCTGTTGTCAGGAATCTGTACTTTTACTGAGCCTACAGTCCCCGTCTCTACTACCCGCCAAGTGCGGTTCAAGCGTTGGTATCCAGCAGGGGCACCAGTAGCATTCCAAGCATCCCCTAAACCGGTATTATTTCCCCACATCAAAGCTGATTTGTCAGTAGTAAAATTATTGGGGTTCGCTGCGTTGTATGCGGCAATGGTATTCCCGTTTCCAATAGTTACCTGTAAGCCAGGGTTTGCAGATCTGGATTGTTTTTGGTTTAATCCAGAAGCATCATCACGGGCAATACCCGCATTATTGTTTAAAAAATTATTTATACCAGAAGAGAAAAAGACAGTGCCGTCAGAAGCCACATAGTTGGTGGGCGTGGTTTGGTCTAAGGTAATACCGTATTTAATGGCTAAGTAAGAATTGATTTTATTTATATCCGTCGCTGACAAATTACCCGAATAGTGAATGACCTCGGCAATTGGTCCTTGCCAATATTCGAGATTACCAAGCTTTGATCCCAAGGTACCTGTCCCACTAAGTGTTGTGTTCCACGTAAAAGCATTGCCACCTATGCTGCTACCGTTGTATGCCCCCTGTACCTGGGTTCCTGTGTAACCTCCGTATAAAATGTACTTGTCTGTACTGTTAAAAAGGCTTGGGATAGTATTGTTTGCGTTGACGCCGTCCACCTGATAGTCTCCAGTATTACTTTTTCTAAACCCATACAACTGAAACTGAACGACTGTACCATAATTCCAAATACTTCTGTTATTGGCATCGGTCGCACTAAGCCCTGCCACCACAAAAGTTGCCCTTGCTCCAGCTCCCGATACCATACCTACATCCGAATAGGTCATATTGTCATTGATACCGTCAAATACCACGCCCGGGTTGAAGTTCATTACGTTGCTGGTCAAGATTGGCTGGTTAGCAACCGTGACCTGTGTAGCATTTCGGGCAGCGGAAGATTTGTCCTGCCAAACGTTAACTGGGGTTCCTCCACCACCAACAACGCCAGTACTATCAGCACGCAGCCATTGCAATAAGTTGCTACAAACACCCCCTGGTCCTTGCTGCAGCATAATTACAGCACTCGTGGTCGCCGTTTTACCGCAGGCATCTGTGACCGTTACGGTATAACTCCCTGCTGCTAAGGTGCTCAAATCCTGTGTCGTAGCTCCATTGCTCCAAGTATAAGTGTAGGGTATCGTCCCACCCGTTACCGTGAGGTCTATCGCTCCATTGTTGCCACAAATAGCATTAGTGATGCTGGTGGTAAGTATAGGTTGTCCGGAAAATACCAGTACACGGTTATTGCCATTGTCTGCCACATACAAACTGCCATTATTTGTGTCGTAATGAAGCCCGGCAGGGAAGTTCATACCTGTTTGAGTAACAGCAGCAGTACTGGTAGTAAAATTCGACTGACCCAGTACGTTTACCGCATTTTCACCATTCGTAATCGTCGTTACGTCATATACCAGCACTCGATTATTACTTAAATCAGATACAAAAATGCGCTGACCATCATAAACAATTTCTCTTGGCTGTGATAAGCCAGATTGAGTGGTCGCTGCTGTATTGGAAGTAAAGTTAGCTTGACCCAAGACATTTATAGCGGGTTCACCATTCGTAATCGTCGTTACATCGAATACCATAACCCGATTGTTACCTGCATCGGAGACATACAACAGATTGTTGGCATACCTAAGGTTACGTAGTTGGAAGAATCCTGATTGGGATACTGCTGATGCAACGGTTGTAAAATCAGGCTGCCCCAGCACATTTACGGCGGGTTCCCCATTCGTAATCGTCGTTACATCAAATACCAATATTCGATGGTTAACTATCTCACTAACAAACAATTGATTGGTAGCTGGATTCATCGCCAATCCATATGCCCAAGACATAGTTGTTTGATTTGCCCCACCAGCATTGGATGTGAAATTGGGTTGGCCTAGCACGTTGACGGCCGCTTCTCCATTGGTAATCGTAGCTACATCAAAAACCAATACCCGGTTGTTTCCTTGCTCACTGACAAACAGCCTGTTAGTATTCGGGTCGTAGAGCGTGATGCGTGGAGCATCCATGCCAGTGGCGGTAACAGCAGCAGTATTCGACGTAAAATTCGGCTGACCCAGAACAAAGTCAGGCGTTTTATCCACCAGATTGTTGGAAGCATCCAAATTATATATCAATACGCGGTTATTTGTACCGTCTACTACAAATAATCTATGATTGACCGCATCCATTTCAATATCAGTAGGTCCACTGAAGCCCAAAGCATACACGGAACCGTTGTTATTATTGGCGGTTGCCTGAGTATAGTTGTTGCTAAAGCCCGCCGTAGTGGTGTATTGTCCGAGGAGGTCAGCGGCGTTCATGCCGTTGGTGATAGGCGGAACAAGGGACACGGTGGCGGAGGTCGTCGCCGTCGTACCCAGTGCATCCGTTACTGTCACGTTATAGGTGCTTGCGGCGAGATTGGAGCGGTTTTGTGTTGTGATGCCACCACCCCAGTTGTAAGTATAGGGCGAGATGCCGCCCGTCACAGACAGGGTGATAGCACCGTTGCTGCCACAGGTGGCGTTGGTGACGGCTGTGGAAAGAACGAGTTGAGGTTGTGCATTAAATATTGTAACCCTGTTGTTGCCATACTCTGGGACATATAATTTACCATTATCAGTATTATAAAATATATTTTCTGGAGAGTTTAAGCCAGACTGTGTGATAGCAGTAGTACCTGTAGTAAAATTAGACTGACCCAGAACATTTATTGCCGCTTCACCATTCGTAATGGTATTGGCATCGAAAACTGTTATTCTGTTGTTTCCATTTTCTGCGACAAAGAGCCGATCGTTCACATCATCATAAAACAGACCATATGGGTTGCTCATTCCTGTCTGGGTGGTAGCCGCAGTAGAGGTCGTAAAAGTTGACTGACCCAAGACATTGATAGCGGCTTCTCCATTGGTAATGGAGGCAACATCATACACCATAACTCTGTTACCTACCCAGTTGGCTACAAATAATCTATTCTGGGAAGCATCATACGCTAAACCCGAAGGTCCAGATAAGCCTGTTGCTGTAACAGCCGCCGTACCAGTCGTGTAATTCCCCTGCCCCAGTACATTTATAGCATTTTGCCCGTTGGTAATACTTGTAACATCAAAGACAAGTATTCTATGATTGTTTCTGTCTGCTACAAAAAGTCGGTTAGTAGCTGCATCATAGACAGTCTGATCAAGGCTGTTAAATTTTGATTGCGATAATCCGCTTGTACCCGTCGTAAAATTTGTTTGACCCAATACCGCTACGGCATTTTCCCCATTTGTGATAGTAGAAACATCAAAGACAAGTATTCTATGATTGTTTCTGTCTGCTACAAAAAGTCTATTGTTGGTTGCATCATAGGTTACGCCAACGGGTGCTCTCATACCATTTTGAGTAGTTGCAGCGGTATTGGTTGTAAAAGAGGCTTGCCCCAAAACGAAGTCAGGAGTTTTATCAACCAGATTATTAGAAGCATTCAAATTAAACACCAATACACGGTTATTACCTGCTTCTGACACAAAAGCCCGGTGATTGACTTTATCAATAACAAATTGTTCTGGTACATTTAAACCCAAAGCGTAAACAGAGCCATTGTTATTATTGGCGGTCGCTTGCGTATAATTATTGGTAAAACCTGCCGTAGTGGTGTACTGCCCAATAAGGTCAGAGGCGTTCATGCCATCAGTGATACTCAGAATGGAGGACACGGTAGCGGAAGCTGTCGCCGTAGCCCCAAGGTTATCCGTGACGGTCACGGTGTAGGTGCCTGCCGCCAGTCCGCTTAAATCCTGCGTAGTGGCACTGTTGCTCCATAAATACGTGTAAGGTGACGTGCCACCAGTCACAGTGAGGTCAATCGCGCCATTGCTGCCACTGGTGACGTTGGTGATGGAAGTGCTTAAAGTAGGCACAGTATAAGTCACCACCAATTGCGGTCGGTTGCCTGCCGTAGTGTTTTCAGAAGCACCAAATTGTACCTCCGAGTTGAGATTCTCAGTCGTAAACTTGAACATGATGCCATAGTTCGAGTAAGTGCCACTCACCCAGCCCTGCACCAAACTGGTAGCAGAAAAATCATAAGTAGCATTTGCCGCCACAGAAAGCGTGGCAGTGGCGGTAGCATCAAAATCACCCCCAGGAGTTGTCCAGTTGATACCAGTCATGCGTTGTTGCCAATTGCACACGCCTGCTGCCCCAGTACAACTTTGAGTTCCTTCTGTCCAGTCAGCCGTAACACGATGAATACTCATATTACGAGCAGTAGTCGCACCTCCTATTTTTATCAATCTAACTGTAGCACTCGTGATCGTGGCATTGGCAGGAATGGACGATAAATCGTACCGTATGACCGATCGGTCTTTGGCTGTACCAGAAGGACCGTTGAGGTAAAGGATATTACAGACACCGAAGTTTTTGAGTTCTTCGGTGGCATTGTTGTTCCAAAAGCCTGCATCGGCAGTTGCTGTTAAGGTTACTGTAGTTTGTGCATAAGCAGTATGCCCAAAACCTGCTGATAAAGCAAGGGTAAGCAACAACAACTTAGCAGTATTAAAAAGGCTTGTCATCCAAGCTATATTATTTAAAAGTTTTTTCATAATAATAATATTTACAACTGTGTTAAAAATTAAGATTTAGTTTAAAAAAATTAATGATTAACACCAGTTGGAGGGCTTGGCAATGAATTTTGTGTGTTTAAAGTAACGGATATAGTAGCCGTACAACCATTGGCATCCGTGACGACAACGGTATAAGTACCAGCACTCAAGCCTGTGCGGTCTTGCGGATTGCTTGTGCCTGCCACATCTGCCCAATCGTAAGTATAGGGTGATGTACCTCCTGTTACAGAAAGGTCAATCGCTCCATCAGCAACAGGCAAAGGACAAGTTGGGTGTGTCAAGACTGTAGAGAGTGCCATTGATGATGGCTGAGTAATAGTAAAGGTTTTGACCACAGTACAACCATTGGCATCGGTTACAGTTACCGTATAATTACCAACAGCCAAAGCCGTGCGGTCTTCGGTTGTCACACCACCACCCCAGTTGTAAGTGTAAGGTGCGGTCCCGCCTGCGGCAGTAATATTTATTGCACCTGTTGCTGCACCACAATTTGCCTGTGTCGTTGTTCCTGGAACACTCAAAATTACTGAGGGGGCCGTTATGGTTTTACTTGTTGAAGCTGTACATCCTTTTGCATCCGTAACAGTAACGGTGTAAGTACCAGCAGCCAAAGCTGTACGGTCTTCGGTCGCGACACCACCACCCCAGTTGTAGGTATAAGGCGTTGTACCACCACTTGCTGTCACATTTATTGCGCCTGTTGTACCACCAAAGCATAAAACATCAGTTGAAGTAGCTGTTATACTGAGGGGGGTCGGTGCAGTCAGAGTTTGGCTAAAAGAGGTAGCGCATCCGTTGACAGAAGTCACAGTTACGTTGTATGTTCCTGCTATTAAACCTGAAATTGTTGTACCCGTACCTGTGCCTGTTGTTGCCCCACGCGCCCAGTTGTAAGTATAAGGCGCAGAGCCACTTGTTGGGGCAAAACTAATTATACCTGTTCCACCAGAACAAGAAGGATTCGTAACGGTAGAAGTGGTACTTAAGGAACAACTGATGATAATTTTATAATCATTTGCAAAACTGCGCCCACAAGCATCGCTTATGGTGACGTAAATAATGCAAGGAGTTGCTGCTGTAACACTCCCAGGTGTAAATGAGACATTCTGTTGTGTGGTATTAGGCGAAAAAGTGCCACCACACGAAGAAGTCCATTTTATGTTATAACCCGCTACACTTGCGCCGCCAGGCAAAGTGAAAGAGAAATTGACAGGCACACCCGAATAAAGTGTATCACTTGTTGTACCCAAAGTAATTGAGGGCGTTACAGCGCGCTCGATAGCCGACAGTATCGAAAAATTGAAAAAGGCGCGTTCTGCTGCGATACTTGCTGTGCCGCCTGCTTTACCAAGATCATGGGCGGCTTCCAGCATCGCATAGCCTCGATTGACATCACCCAAAGCTCTGCCATAAGCGAGAATAGCTGCCCGATGCTGAACAGCACCAGAAACAGTTTGTCCTTGCGTAGGGTCATACACCCCCACCTTAGTTGATGCTCTCCAACCCGCCGACAGAGGCAGGTAAATCTGCTCCGAGCCGTTTTGAGTTGCCGCGTCCATTATCCCCATGAATTGCATAACAGGGTCACTTGGATAGTCATAAGTATAAGGAGGAGAACCATTACTATGGTTTTTCCAAAGTTTTAAAGCATTTTCACTGTATGGACCGCTACCAGAAGCCGTTCCCGTTTTTTCCGACAGAAAATTGGTTTGTTGGGTCGGCGAACTTGGGTTAAACATATCTTCAAGCGCACTACCCGCATGACAACCCAGCCAAATAGACCCATTACAAGTCTGATTCCAAGTATAAAGATTGCCATGTGTTGACCATGCTGGGTCAGCGTGTGGCATGACAAAAAGGTCATCGCAACAGCCCAATTGAGAAGGCAGCTTCCAACCACTTTCTGACGTACCGCCATGTGCCGTTGGCGGAATACCTGCATCAGGAAAAAAGCCAACTGCAATTTTGCCATTTTGCTTATCCAATGTCCAGCGCGGCATCGCTTTGATGGTCGTATAAACAGGCACGGTGATGGCAGTTGTCGTCGTAACACCTACTACACCTTGTGATTGCCAATAGGTTATCCGCGCATTAACAGAGGTAGAACGATACACCGCTTCGATGATAAAAGGCCCTCCTTTGAAGTCGGTACCTGCATATGTAAAATCTGTTCCGTCTTTTGCTTTGGTGGTATTAATCACCCATTTGATAGGCACTTTATAATTTACAACCAAATCGTAGATCATACCATAAGGCTTCAAAGCATTGCCCGTTGTTTGTGGCACGATGCCCATATTGACAATAAAAGCACCAGCTGACAAGGTCTCATTTGCCGCCGAAAGATTAAAAATTGTGAGAAAAAAGGAAAAGGTTGGGAATAGAATTGAACCAATAAAAGTTTTTCTGTTCATTTAGAAAATGAGTTTTATTATTAACGGATAGCAATGTTTTTGTATTTATTTAATATAAATACATAACCCAGAGCATGATTTCTCAAACACAAGTCATGTAAATGATGACCCAAAATTCAGCCAATCTACCGTACTTAACCTAAAAAGGTGATACTTGACCGAAAAGGTGATGAAATACAAAATCAATACTTTCTATTGGTTATTTTCATATATTCTGACACATGCTTCCCCTATTTTAACTCTTAAAGAATACCTAAATTCAGTATCCATTTCAACGAAAACCAAATTGAAGATTTGAGTAGTTTGGTAAGTGAGTCGCAATATCTATGCAACCCATAACGACAAAACAAATTGTTATAGAACAATTTTAATGCTCCCTTCAAAAAAGCGTTGTCCAACAACTATTTAGTTATCCATCACCTTTTTGAATCATATTTAGTAGGTTGGCTAAATCTTCGCAGTGCATTTAACAAATATGTATTTTTAAAGACTCTTAGCTTGAAAGCTTACAAAGTTGTAGGGCTTATTACATTTGAAATACAAGTATGATATATTTTTTACATGATTATATACCCAGTTGCCGCGCATATCATGTGCGCGGTTTTTTTTTCTTTTTAATAGTTTTTAATATGACATCGTTATCATATACATCAATGGTATTTGTTTCCATTCAATACATCATCAATAATATAACTAAACATCAAAAACTCTTTGTTTTGATATTATTCCTTTTGTCAAATCGGATTTTAAAAGCGCAAACACTTATTCGTGAAGTGACCATAGCATCGTCAAGTTGTTCGACAACTATAGAGGTATGTGAAAATGATACAGTGACATTAGTACCACAAAATCTTACTAATTATACTAATTACAGATGGTACGCGGGGTCAGTCACGCCTGCCACTCAAATCACAGCAGCAACAGCTACCGTCTCGAATGTCGTTATAACCAACTTCATGACTAATTTTCCCACGATACAGGTTGTATCTAATGGAGGTATTTATATTCTAACCAGTGAATACAGCACAGGTACAAACTGTTCAACCATCAATGATACAATCACACTCCATTTTTCAAAACGCCCAATTGTGCAGACCGTAGTTGAGAAAAATATCGTGTGTGTGGGTAGTAGCGTAATACTTAATGCGACACTCTTGGCGGGTTCGGGTACTTGTAGTTTTCAGTGGCAAAATAGTACCGACGGTATGAATTGGTCAAATATCCAAGGCGCAACTAATAACATATTCATCACGCCCCCCCTCAGTAATTCAACTCGTTATGCGCTCAAGCGATTTGTACAGGTAATGCTTGTTGTAATTAATTTTGAAAACAATCTTATAAAATACGTATGAAATCAATAACCATATCATTTTTACTTCTTTTTTTGACCCTATCTTATACTTTCGCCCAAAATATGGGTATCAGAATGAGCGAAGGAACACTTCCTAATACCACACTCGATGTCAATGGTGCCGTTTCCTTTCGAGAAGCCAGCCCACTTCTAATAGTGAATGGCGCAAATAATAATGTTGTGTTGGACTCCATGAGTTTTTATAGAATTGTCGCACCCACTCAGGACTTTAGTATATCAGGGTTTACAAATGGCACTAACGGACGATTACTAACCCTTATTAATGCAACCTCTCGAAACTTAACTCTCAAAAATAAAAATGCAGCTTCTACCGCTCCTAATCAAATTCTAAATGGTTTTGCATTGGACTTGCTCATTGGTCCAAGTGGAACAGTTAGTTTGGTGTATAATTCTTCACTACAAAAGTGGGTTGTTATCGCTTCTTTTGGCGCATTAAGTGGAGCAAGTGTAGATTGGTCTTTATTGGGTAATGCGCAGACTACCCCCTCAGTAAATTTTATAGGAACAACTGACAATAAAGCCTTGCGATTTAGAACCAATAATGTAGAACGGCTAACAATTGATAGTATAGGCTATATTGGTATTGGAACAACACTACCCAAAACCAAAGTCAGTATTATAGATACTGTATCTACAGATACATTTATAAGAGGCTTACAATTAATCAATTACAGTAACTCTACCAACTCTGGGCGCATAAACTTGGCTCATTCGAGAGGCACTTCGACTACGCCAAGTCCAGTTGTTACATCTGATTTTTTAGCGACTTATGGGGCTTTAGGCTACGATGGTTCATCATTGGCATCAGCTGGACATATCAGCTATTTAACATCTGAAAACTGGTCTTCTTCAAAGCATGGCTCTAAAATATGGTTAAGCACAATAGCCAATGGTTCGACCCAAGCCAATGTCAGAATGAGTATAGAACAAAATGGAGCTATTGGCATCGGCACAGTCACTCCAAAAGCTGTTATGCATATCGTAGGTGATGGATTGAGTGGTTACAATTTAAATGGCACAAGTAGCATACTTGACCCTTGCGAAGGACCAGAAATTGCCTTTTCCAGATGTTATATGGTCAATCCTGCTGCCAGTATTCAACTAATTGATTATCAAAACTATTCAGGAGGATTGGCTTTTAATGTCCACAAAGGTACAAGTAATGCGGCAGCTGGTAGTAATACGGACAATTGGCCCAATGATGTAATTCAAGCCATGACGATTGTTAACAATGGACGCATAGGTATTGGTACTTCTAATCCCGACCAGTTGTTATCTGTTAATGGGAATGCTTCCAAATCGGGCGGAGGTACATGGGCCACATTTTCCGACAAACGATTAAAGCGTAATATTAAACCATTTACTGAGGGGGTTGGTACAATACAACGAATAAACCCTGTATGGTTTCAATACAATAGTAAGAGTGGTTATACAGATACTGCTAAATTGTACGTAGGTATTATTGCACAAGAAATTGAAACCGTTTTGCCTTACACTGTTAATCAAATTAAGACGTTATCTTTTGATGATCAAAGAATATTTGATGGTTCAGCATTAACCTACATCTTAATAAATGCGGTAAAAGAACAACAAGCAGAAATTGACAATTTGAAAAAAGAAAACACGCTGTTGAAAAACCAATTCGGGCAAATTGAAGAACTAAAAGCCTCTTTTGAAATACTAAAAGCTAAACTATCTTTAAAACAATAAATAAATAATCATTGTTTTATTTATTTATTTATTTATACTTAACCCTATTTCAGTAGCAATAAATCCATCGTTCATTACTTACTTTATCTTTACGGGTACCCCCAACTCTTCAAACATCTTCTTGACGTTAGCAACCTTTTCGGGGTCTTTTATGGAGCGGCTGATAAAGAAATTATAGTAATTTTCACAAACACCGACGATGGCATTGCTAACCAAAGTGTCAAAATTGAGAATTTTTTTTTGACTACTCAGTTCTTTATATTGTTCGACAGTTTTTTCAGCGATGATTTTGTGGATTTTTGCAAACTTTTTCTTGAATTCATCAAAGTTGAATGCTTTTCCTTCATAAGGATTAACTATTTTTTTATCTACCCCACTGTTCAATTGTCGCTGTCTCTGGTTAAGTGCTTCGCTTTCAGTGTCAAAAATTTTAAATAGGATTTGCTCAATGCGTTTTTCGCGGCTGTTTTCGTACTTTGAAGCGATTTCAAAATAAATAGATGTTTTACCATTGATTTCTTGTTGGGCAACATCGAGTACTTTTTGTCGAAAGTTGTTAAAACGCGGGTATTTATCTTCGACCCCGAGTAAAGACTTTAATTCATCAATGCCGAAACCGACTTCTGTAAACCCCTTGTATTCTTTATTACGATTTCGTTTAGCTTTCAGGATCTGAAAAAGACGAATGGAGTGACCACTCTTCATATGCTTTACCTCCTGAATATTGATTTGTACATATTCTTTCAGTTGTAACAAAAATGGTAAAGCATCTTGTGAAAAACGGAATTTTATCGCTGTTCCTTCACCGTCCAATACAGGCACAACGCTCTGAAACCAGTTATATCCCGCTTCCATCATTGTTCCTTTGTATTGTATTGTACTCTTGTGAAAAAACTTTTTGTCTAATAGTGAAAAACACAATTCTCGAATGTCTTTGTAAGAAGACCCCCATTTTTTGTCGTCTTCTTTCAAAATTCGTTCGATATCCTTGATAGAGACGATGACGCTATCACTCTCCTTTTCTAAGTTTGCGATTAGAAAAAGCATCGTTTTTTGTTCTTTTGCCGAAAAAGCGTATTGGTAGTTGAAGACTAACTCATTTTCTAATCGAGCTATTGATTTGTTTTTTTGGACTGCCATTATGCTAATTTTTTGGTAAATATAGAAAGACTAATTATTTTTTCAAAATTAGTCGAACTAAAATCGTTGAAAAATTGAGTTATTTTCTTATTCCCTAAAATGGGAGTCTATCTAAAGTGCCTATAAATTAATCACATCCATTTCTATAAATATAAAACAATGAAAATCAATATTTTACACAGTTAAAAAGGGGCATTTTTTACAGGGATTAACTGTTCGATTATAAACCCTAAATATGGAGTCAATCTCAATATAAACTGAGGGTTACAATAAGCTTTGGTGTTACAAATAGCAAGTTTCACTAAAATATTCGGTCTTATAAAATACTCTCTTTAGCCAGCTAATATAAAATATAAATCAATGATAGTCAACTATTTATGAATTAAATCACTTAAATACAACCTTAAAAATAAAAAGTTATACATAAACCCCTAAATAGGTAGTCAATCAATCCCTAATTAAGTAGTTAATCGAACCCTAATTAAGTAGTCTCCCAGCCCTAAACAAGTAGTCTTTCAACCCTAATTAAGTAGTCTTTCCAACCAATATTATTTTGAATATCAATTAGTTAGCGACTATGTAAATAATAAAAAGAAACTAAAGAAATTAAAAAAAAACAAAACAATATGTTGTTGTTAAAAAATAGGTTTAATTCGTTTAAAGAGGACTCCTTGTTTAGCCTAAAATTATTCAACTACTACAGTTTGGTATTTTATTGAATTTTTATTATTCACTAGTGCTGCTGCTGCCCCTCTCCTATTGGTCGTCTTTATGATATTGTTAAGATGAGAAACAATAATAAAATATTGATTTAAATATTGTTTTCTTGTTTCATTTAAATATTGTTTTTATTTTTGCCCTATTATTTTAAAATTTAAAGGTTTTTAGTATGAAAATAGGTATAACGAACTTAAAAGGTGGAGTTGGTAAAACGACGGTATCCCAAAATTTGGCAGTTTGTTTTGCGCACATGGGCTTCAAAACCTGTATCGTTGACACTGACGAAAACCAAAATTCGTTGGTGTGGTCGGGTGTCAGAAGCGCAGATTTGCCCGATATTATGGTCGTCGGGGTTATTGACATCAACGCATTGCCAAAAACTGTTGACAAGTTGCATCGCGATTACGATATTGTCATTATTGACGGTACTCCCTCACTTTCGGAAATGGCAACAGGGATTATCGTTTCAAGTGATATTTTAATTATCCCGATTTTACCCTCGGCACATGATTACCGCGCTATGTCGCCTTTTTTTAAACGCTATCAGCAAGCAACAAGCCTGAAAGGTGAGATTCCTGCTTATTTTCTCATTAATCAATATTCATCGAATGGTAATATTTATAAACGTATGAAAGAGGTTATTGAAGGTTTTAAAATCGGTGTTTTACAATCTGTTTTAGCAAAGCGGGTTGCTTATCTTGAAACAGCAGTTGACGGTAAAGGCGTTTATGAATCGAACGACATAAAAGCTAAAGAGGAAATCGTGAATCTTACTCGTGAGATAGTTGAAATAGCTAAAATCAATAATTTAATAAAATTAAAAGCTACAGCATGAAAGCAAAAAAAGACAATTTCGACCTGTCAAAGTTGAGTTTGGCAGCTGATATGGAAATGGTAAAAACCCAAGACGGTACGCAAATCATTGAAAAAGTGATTCAACAGATACATAAACCCGAACAAGAGCAAAAAACGTCAGTACCTGTAGGACTCAAAAGAGTTGTCGTTGACGTTCCCGCAGACTTGTACAAAACGATGAAATTTCATATTGCGGAAGATGAAATTTCCATGCGGGATTATATCGCCAATTTAATCAGAATGGAAGCTGAACGGAGAAAACAATAAAACAATATTTATTTGATTATTTAAAAATTGTTTTATTGCTTCAATACTTTTAAATTAGTCAGAAGGGGTATGTCTTGAAAATTGCTGTCAATTATTAGTTCTAAGCAAATAAAAAAACTGAATAAGTTGTGTGTGTATTTTGTGCAATTCGCGGCTTAGAAGAAAAAAAACTCTTTTTTTATACTTCTTGTTGTGCCAACATCGTTGGAAGGTTTTGGCGATGTCATTGACTTTGGCGTTGATTATACGTAACATCGTTAAAATCTGATTGATGCAGTGGATAAGGGTTTAAACACCTAAATTTAGCAAACCTTATAAACAATAAAACAATAAGTAAATAAAACAATAAATAATTACTTATTGTTTTATTGTCCGAAATCAAAGTGAGCCATGGCGAAAAGAAAGATAGTTATAGAAAATACCGAAATCGCAATTGTCGAAAATAATGAGCGCGACTATATTTCACTAACCGATATGGTCAAAGCATCGGGTGGGGCAGAGGAACTAATTACAAACTGGATGCGTAACCGAAACACTTTAGAGTTTATGCGGCTTTGGGAAGAACTGAATAACCCACATTTTAAACCCCACGGATTCGAGGGGTTTAAAGATGAATTCGGTTTAAACTCTTTTTGGATGTCACCTAAGAAGTGGATTGATGCAACAGGTGCTGTCGGTATTTATTCAAAATCGGGTCGTTATGGTGGTACTTATGCCCATCGTGACATTGCTTTCGAATTTGGTACGTGGATCTCGCCACGCTTAAAACTGTATCTTGTTACAGAATATCAAAGGCTCAAAGAGGAAGAAAGTACACGCCTTTTGGGTGAACAACAATGGAGCTTGCGTCGTGAATTGTCGAAACTAAACTACTCAATCCATACCGAAGCTATCAAAGATTTCTTAATGCCACAAATACTGAGGGGTAAGAAAATTGAAAGCAGCGTCTATGCAAGTGAGGCAGATTTGTTGAATATGGCTGTCTTTGGTATGACAGCAAGGCAATGGCAACAAATAAACCCCCATCTAAAAGGTAATATGCGCGACCATGCGACATTAGAACAATTGTTGATATTGAGCAATATTGAAAACCTGAACGCAGAACTAATACGCCAAAAAATGCCACAAGAAGAACGGCTGTTTCAACTCAACGAAGTCGCCGTTCGGCAAATGGGTATTCTGTTAAACGATGCGGAACGGAGGATTTTGAGCCTGAAATAGAGGCTTTGCTTGATTTTTTTGAAAACAATAAATAAACAATTAAATATTTATTGTTTTATTTAATTGTTTATTTATTGTAACCTACGTGAAATTGTCAATGTTTTTCCTGTTAAACAGGTTGTACACGGACTACAGTATGATTTAACATGAGAAATAAAGTGATGTTCAATTTTGATACTGGTGTCGTACAAGTGTCGGAAACACGAACTAAATACTCGACTGGTAGATTAATAGTGTTTCAATCCAACTTCTAATCTGGGAAGCTCAAAAAGATTTGTAAAAAGTATCGTATTTCTAAACCGACATTTTAGTTTCAATCCAACTTCTAATCTGGAAAACTCAAAAAGCGATGTGATGTTACCCTTGAAAGATGCTTTTGTATCGTTTCAATCCAACTTCTAATCTGGAAAGCTCAAAAAGTCTCTGACGGCAGGGCGTAGCCTTGCAAACCTTGACCGTTTCAATCCAACTTCTAATCTGGAAAGCTCAAAAAGTATCATCAGAATGATAAGACGAAGCAATAAGGCGTTTGTTTCAATCCAACTTCTAATCTGGAAAGCTCAAAAAGCGAGGTTGGTCACTTACTCGCCACATCGGATGGTAAGTTTCAATCCAACTTCTAATCTGGAAAGCTCAAAAAGATAATTCTGTTATGTTCGCTTAAAAAACGCCTAAACAAGTTTCAATCCAACTTCTAATCTGGAAAGCTCAAAAAGAAAAACGACTAAATCAATAGCGATGACCGACCCGACGGTTTCAATCCAACTTCTAATCTGGAAAGCTCAAAAAGTGGGTACTTAGTTAAAAAAAAGAAGGATTTACCGAAAGTTTCAATCCAACTTCTAATCTGGAAAGCTCAAAAAGGAAAACGCCGAAATTATCCGCTTTTTCGATACAGAAAGTTTCAATCCAACTTCTAATCTGGAAAGCTCAAAAAGAAAAAAGCGCAAAACCTCGATGGGTATGGGCGCAAATGTTTCAATCCAACTTCTAATCTGGAAAGCTCAAAAAGGTCACGGGTTCGAGTCCCGTCTGCGCAACAACCGTAATGTTTCAATCCAACTTCTAATCTGGAAAGCTCAAAAAGTTGCCAAATGAGCCACCCCCTCAGTAATCAGGTTTTTGTTTCAATCCAACTTCTAATCTGGAAAGCTCAAAAAGCCGATTCTTTCATTGCTTCTGTGAAGGCTATGCGAGTTTCAATCCAACTTCTAATCTGGAAAGCTCAAAAAGAAACTGTACGACGCGACAAGCAGATTAAATGAAATGAGTTTCAATCCAACTTCTAATCTGGAAAGCTCAAAAAGAAAGTTATAGAGGCTGACAATGATATTGACAAAAAGGTTTCAATCCAACTTCTAATCTGGAAAGCTCAAAAAGAAGAATATCAGTCTCTTGAAGCTCAAAAAGAAGAATTGTTTCAATCCAACTTCTAATCTGGAAAGCTCAAAAAGGCAGACTGCAAGTGGGAAGGGTCGGACGGAAATAGGAGTTTCAATCCAACTTCTAATCTGGAAAGCTCAAAAAGCCAGACATACAAGCTGAATACAAATGTGACGAAAACGTTTCAATCCAACTTCTAATCTGGAAAGCTCAAAAAGTAATTCTAACATATTGTATTACCTGTTTATTAATTTCAAGTTTCAATCCAACTTCTAATCTGGAAAGCTCAAAAAGGGGCGGGATTTTCATAGCCTTGCACGTAGGGACCCGTGTTTCAATCCAACTTCTAATCTGGAAAGCTCAAAAAGTCATCCGTTTTACGCCATCGAAAAGTATATCATCCAGTTTCAATCCAACTTCTAATCTGGAAAGCTCAAAAAGCGGCGGCGGTTGTGCCTGTGATGACAACCGAACCGATGTTTCAATCCAACTTCTAATCTGGAAAGCTCAAAAAGGAAATATGCTTTTTTCATATCGAAGTTTAAAATTTGGTTTCAATCCAACTTCTAATCTGGAAAGCTCAAAAAGGAAACAGAATTGTTTGATGAACAATTGCAGCGATAGTTTCAATCCAACTTCTAATCTGGAAAGCTCAAAAAGTTTGCGCTGCGAATAAGGTGCAAAGCACCACGATTGCGTTTCAATCCAACTTCTAATCTGGAAAGCTCAAAAAGTGCGCACAATCACAGGCGACGAATCACAATGAACGAGTTTCAATCCAACTTCTAATCTGGAAAGCTCAAAAAGCCGCAGAAAATGGAGGCGCAGAAGGGTGTCCAAGCTAGTTTCAATCCAACTTCTAATCTGGAAAGCTCAAAAAGACTTGTCACAATCGCGCGTTTGTTCCCGTCCGATGTAGTTTCAATCCAACTTCTAATCTGGAAAGCTCAAAAAGCCAAAACACTTCTTTCGGGTCAATATTGCCAAGTCGTGTTTCAATCCAACTTCTAATCTGGAAAGCTCAAAAAGTACTTTGCGCTACGTGTGGCGGTGGCGGGCGTAACTGTTTCAATCCAACTTCTAATCTGGAAAGCTCAAAAAGTTATTTGTGCAGAAAACAGGCATGGTTAGTGTTCAAGTTTCAATCCAACTTCTAATCTGGAAAGCTCAAAAAGCACCTTTTTCAACTCGAATATTCAGACCCGATTTTAGGTTTCAATCCAACTTCTAATCTGGAAAGCTCAAAAAGCCTTTTCAATGTCTGGAACAGTTCTAAGCCACTTTGGTTTCAATCCAACTTCTAATCTGGAAAGCTCAAAAAGAAAAGGATTTTCTTCATTGATTTGAATTTGAAATGAGTTTCAATCCAACTTCTAATCTGGAAAGCTCAAAAAGAATTCCCAAAGAAAGAAACGCCCAACTACCTAATGAGTTTCAATCCAACTTCTAATCTGGAAAGCTCAAAAAGCCGTTAGGCTTTGTAAACGTTTAAATACCAATATATTATGCGATTTTGTCTCAGCTCTTTTTCTCTTAAATCCAACCTTGTCAATGAACTTTTTGCCTCTTTTTTGAGGCTTTTCCGAAAGCACAAACCATTGAATGTCATTCTGTTACAAGCGTTTTTTGACGGTGAAAAAATAAATTGATACTCGGAACAGTATCTGGATAGCCCCCTCAGTATTACGCTCGTAAAGATAAGCCAAAACACCTATTTGAACAAATTAAAAACCCTTATTGTGGACAAAAATTGCGGTAGGTGCAATGCGTACAACGCCGTTTGTACTTCGTCGCTTTCGGAAATCGGTTGCTGTCAATGATCTGAAATATGGCTTGTGCCGCCGCTTTTACGACCGATTTATGTTCGTCGGTAATCGGCACTTCAACCAATTTGTTTTTTGAGCGTGTGTAAACCAAAAAGCCCTTATTTACTTTTTTACCAAAGTTTTCTTCAATCAACCACGCATAGCAATACAATTGCGTTTGATAAGTCTCATAAATGCGCTCATTCCATTCTGCAAATTTGTAATCCAAAGGCGCAAGCGAACCGTCTGCCAATTCCAACACCTCATCCATGCGACCCCTCAGTAAATCGTTGGTCAGATAGACATCCAAGTGCTTTCCGACTGCCCCGATACGCCGCCGCAAATAGTCCTTATTTTCCTCCAATCGTCGGTCATGCAGCTCACGCCCCCGCATGACCTTGTAATTTTGGTCTTCATTCTGAGGAACTGCCAACACATATTCATAAAAAGTGAAACGCGGGCAGTACAAATATTCGATGATATGAGAAGGCGTTAGATTCATAGAAACAGCATCCGAATTTCGTCCGTGACCAATTTTTTATCAAAAGCTTGCCCCAACAAAATAGCCTGTTGAAGCTCCGATTTATTCATGGGGAAAATATAGACTTTGTCAACCGATTCATTGATGAGGTCTTCGATTTGTAGTTGCAAAGTATCCAATTGGGCTTTATCCAAAGTGCCAAGAAAACAAGACAATTGGACGCGATACAAACCCGCTTTTTTACACGTTTTAGCGACTTTATCGCGTGCTTTGTCATTTTCGATGTCATAAAGAACCCAAGTAATCATGGTAGATTTATTTTATATTTTCAATTATCTTCTTTCTTATTTTATTAAGCGCAGCAATTGTTCGACATCAGCGACATCCGTAAGTTAGTACTTGCCATCAGAAGATTGTAATTTCAGTTGGTTACAATTTGTAACCGACTCATTTCCTTCTTTTAAGAGCCTGTGTTTCAATACCTTCCAATAGTTTTTAGGATTTGGACTATCCGTCAATATCGCTACGACATCCGTAATACTGAAATACCATCTTTCCTTTTCTGCATCCCATTGGCTGCGGACTTTTTTTTCTTCAAAAAGCTTTATGTCCTTCATAATCAAAGATTTATGTATAGTTTTAAACAGTCAAAATTAATCAATAATTATTCGCCCAAAAGTTGATTGGCAAAAGCATGAGCATCGAGTTGCAAAATATTGCCCCGCTTTTCATTTCGGTTTTTATGACGAATCGCATCGCCATCCAAAAAATTGGTGAACACCTCCGCCAAAAGAGCTTTACCTTCTTTTGTCAAACCGATACCCGTGCCATTGGCAAACGCCTCTGTATGCGATTTATTGATTTTTTTGGCAGAAAAAAGGCGAAAAACTGACTCATCTGCCCAAGCTCGATACGGCTCAATAAAATCAAAAACCATAGACATCTGATTGTAATCGTCGCGGTGAATAAAGCCCACATACGGGTCAACGCCTGCCATCATCAAGGCTTTTTCAGTTCGCCGATACAGAAATCCATAAGCATAATTCAAAAAAGCATTGAAAGCATCTTTCGCAGGACGCATCGAACGACCCGAAAATTGATGTTCTTTAGGCAATACAAAACTCAAAGTCTCAAAATAAAGCCGCCCTGCTGTTCCCTCCAGACCCCTCAGTGTATCGGCAATATCGCCCACTGTTTGGCCTTCCAGACTTTGAATCGAGACAATCAATGCCTCCAATCTTTGTATTTTATCGTTCAAAAAATCGGCATGTTGAGCCCGATGTTTTTTTAGGTCTTTGACAAAATCCAATTGATTATCAACCTTTTGCACAATCCATTTTTTGACCCACGATACCCCCTCAGTATTCAGCGATGCTTCGAGTTGCCTTTTGCGGATTTTGGTTGTTGAACCCAACTTCGTATGCCATACACGTCCCAACGGATGCCCATCAGACTCCACAAACACAATATCAATATTGTTTTTCAGAGCCAATTTCACCGCCGCCGCACTCAACATCGTACCCGTCGAAAGCACAATCGTGCGGACTTTATGCGCCGCCCGTTGTTCCGATCGCACGCCATTGGGCGCATCTGCATCCTTGATACGAATATCAAACATCTCATCTTTGACGTGCAAATAAGCACCATAAGTATTAACCGTTATTTCCATAATTTAGATTTTTTTAATCGTACCAAACCCCCGCGCCACCGATTTGCCCAAACCCACAAAATCGGGTAGGAGCGCGTTGGTCACAAACTGCCCTTTGAAAACCTGCATTTTTTGGTTTTTAAAATGGGTATAATGACTTTCAACACCCTGCAAAGCCAATATCACACGCACATCAGCAGGCAAACGCAAACCGAAATGATGGAAAAAAGCCAAGACATTTTGCGTTGCAATACCCCTCAGTTGGTCAGCTCTACGCTCCTCCGAGTAAGTTTGGTAAAGCGCATAATTGGGCTGATTCAAAGCCATCCACAGGGTTTGAAAGCGATAAGTATGCAGTTCTTGCGACACCCCAATCGTCCAATTGCGGGCTTCAATATTTTTGGCAAACACAGGAAAACGTTCACCATCAATATCCAATTCATGGATATTGAGGAACAAATCCGTCATCAAATGCGCCGCTTCAGAGCCAATACCCACCAAATAAGGCGTACCCTGCAACACCTTATACTGCACTTTGGGATACACATAGCGACTCCGCCCATCTTCAAAATGATTGTGGAGTAGGGGAGAGTGTTCCCGAAACATATTGCCAAAATACCCCCTCAGTTTGTGTGCATCGCGCTGCTGCAATCTGAGTTCTGGAAAACTGATGGTGATGGTTTGTAGGTGCGTGGTCATAATGAATGAGTTTTTAATAGTTTTTACTGAGGGGTATGTCGCTTCTAAATTCTACCCCTTTTTCGTAGCTATATGCCACATCAAGATAAACAAACTCGTCAGCATCTTTTAAACGGCGAAACTGATTAACTCGATTGCGACGAATATTGACTTGATAATATGATTTTTGGTCGGGCGTAGCTTGTTTGTCTTTAAGTTTTTCCTCAAAACACATCGGAATGATGGGGGTCGTATCCAAGCCTTCCCGCGTAAATGCACTTTCGAGTTTTTCGCCAACAGCATCTTGAATAAAAGAAAGTTCTTTTTGAAATACCTCGTATTTGCTCAAACCATCGAGAAAACTTTTATCTTTTTCAATTTCAAGTCCATCATAAACCGTTTCGACCAAATCAATCAATTCCTTTTCTTTTAGTGTCTCTCCATTTCGAGATTTCAGAACTTCAAAAGTTTTATTCAAAAAGCGAGATTGGTCTTTGTAAACATACTTTTCCGTTATTTCAGTATGCTGAAAAACAACGACTTCTGAATCCGTTTTTACACGTTTGCGATTGACACGTCCTGCACGTTGAATAATCGCATCAATTGGCGCATTTTCGGTAAAAAGCACATCATAATCCACGTCCAAAGAGACTTCTACAACTTGCGTTGCAATCAAAAGCACCCCCTCAGTATTTTGGGCTATTTCGAGTTCTAAAATGCCTTTTTCTTTCAATCGTCGGTCACGGACGATGAAACGCGAGTGATAACAAGTTGGCTTTAAGTCTTCAAATTGACTATAAAGTCGTATCGCTTCATCAACCGTATTCACAACAAGCAACACTTTCTTTTTATCCGTTTCAACCGCTTTGCGAATTTCGGGAAATAGTTCATCTACCGTTTTGTCTTCAATTCTAAAACGATTTCGGGCTTCATTCAAAAGTTCATTGTCTTCAACTAAGCCATTTTGACCTAAGTATTTTTCCAAAAGCGTCCGCAATTTCAAAGGCATGGTAGCAGACATGATGAAAAAACGGGTTTCAAATCGTTCTCTCAAATACTGAATTGAGGCACAAACCAAACCCAAAGTATAAGGTGCGTACAAATGCACTTCGTCAATAATGACCCAAGCACGGTACAAATGAAAGTTTTTGATTTCCCAAAAAGAGAGGTTAAAACCTGCGGTCAACCATTGGTCAACGGTAGCAACGCTACAATTTTTAAACAAGGTTTTGTCGCGTAAATAATCGCCATAATCGTTGCCATCATTCAATTCTTTTCGATACAACAAAGCCGACGAGTGAACAATTGCCGTTTGTTCAATAGAAAAATAGTCGTTCAACCTGTCCCAAATTGCATTCGCAGTTACGCGAGTTGGCAGCAAATATAAAATCCGTTCATAATCGCTTTTTTGAGAAGCCCACAACAAAGCTGCTTCGGTTTTGCCGCTTCCTGTGGGCGCAATTGCGATTAAATTTCCCTTTTGTTGGCAATCAATTTGGAAAGAACGCAAGCCTTTAAAATACTCTTTGGCACGTTTGCGGATATGGTTTTCAATGTCTAATTGATTGTATTTCAATAAATTAGACATTTGTTTGCGTCCCGAAGAAGTCCAATCTGCGATATTCAAAATGGCTTTATGAAAGGTGTAGCGATAGCGGGATTCGGCGGTCATTTTGCCTATGGTTTTAGACCTAAATCGCTCTAAATAAACTTTATCGCGCAGTAGAACCGTCGGTATTTTATCAAGTATTTCAATCGCTTTGTTACTGAGGGGTAGGAGAGAAGCCGCTTTTTCTTTTCCAAATTCAGTTTCGATAACTCCTTTTGCAAAAGTTACAAATTCCAGCATCGCTTCTTTTTTGACAATGTGAATCTTTAAATGATGGTCTTCAAAAAGAGCTTCACTAAGCCTTTTATGATGCGAAAAAACGGCGTATAGAGATTCTGGATTCGAGAGATAAAAGGTTTCATCGCTGATATAAAGAAACAAACCCGACAAAAACTCGTGTCGAATTCGATTGTCTTCAACTTGTTTTTCTTTTATATCCGAAAATTTGAGTCGCCGACTTGGATTGTCAATACCCAAAGTCAGCTCTTGAAAATTGCGCGAAGCCTTGCCAAAATCGTGGAATAGAATGGCAACCAAAGACCTTAACCAAAACTCGTCATCAAGTATTGGCAAATGACCATAGCGTTTACGCAGTATTCGCCAAACGTCAACGGCTTCGGTTGTATGTCGTTCCAATGAAATACCGTTTGGAAACTCATCATTAGGCGATTTGGCTAAAATTTTATCAAGAGCTGACATAGGTTTTAAGCAGTTTTAGACCCCCTCAGTATTTCAGAGTGAAAAAAGAGGAACGAATTGATTATCAAACGTCAAACCCGCAATTGGGGCGGGTAATTTCATCGAAGTACCAATGAAAGTGAACGGTTTGCGCTCTACAACCCGCCGCACACCCGATGTTTCGTAATGAAAACGGGTTGGCAAATCGTAAAACATAGAATCGTTGTATTGTAGGTAAAAATTAAACGGCTGATTCGATAAAGCGGCGGCAAGTGCATCTTCAACGGCATTGCCTCCGACAAGACAATGCGACAATTCAGTAGATTGGGTTTCAGAAAAAGTATCGCTCGGCAAAACTTTGATTTTCGCCAACGAATCACTGCTACCCAAAACTGGTGCGTAGGTTGGCACCATGAACGAAACGCGTAAATCTTCAATCAAATCAGCATTTTCATTAGCAAAAGCTATCAAAAAGCGGTTATCGTATAGGATTTCGCGGGTCAAAACGCTTGTTGCTTTGGCAGGGTCAGAACTCAATGTTCGGTATTTCCAAAGGTCATTGGCTTTGCCGCAAGACGTACCTTTTACGCCCATTTGAAAACCTCTACCTTCAAAAAATGCTTGGGCTTCTTTGGCTTCTAAGCCCAAAGCAGCACCCGCCAAACCGACAATCGTAGTGGGTGGAGGCAAGGCAAATGACTTGTGGAAATTCTGAAACTCAGGATTTCTGAAAGTCGCCGTTTGGGTATGGACTTGAATAAGGCAATAATTCATGTCTGTTGGTTTTTAAGCGACTGCGTAATAGTTTTTAACCCAGTTTTCAATGTCAGCGAAGCCATCGGCAAGTGATTTAACCCCCTCAGTATCGCCCGAAAAAATACTGTTTTGAGCAGCAAAAACGTGTGATTCAACAAATTTTGAATAATCTGACACAACTGAATTTAAATCAGCAACGTTGACCGTACCTTTTGAATCGAGGCTAACGGATTCAAGGAAAATAGGATTTTTAGCTCTCATCAAAGCCGCTGCAACAAATTTTGGTGAAATATCTGCCAAAAAACGCGATTGCCGACCTGATGACCATAAGGTGCGAAAAGCATCAATAAACGCCAAAACACGCTTGGCTTTCTCCGCATTACTGAGGGGGGCTTTTTCAAAACCTTGTCCTGCACCAACACGGTCAAGTTCAATCAAAATTGAGCCTCGATACACGCCCGAATGGATTTCTGTTTCAAAAATATTAGGGTCTAAACCTTTGTCTTTCCCCATGTAATTGGTTGCAAAATCCAAATCACCTTGATATTTTGATAAAGCCAACAAAGCATCTACTCGAACAGGCGATGTGCGGGTGTTCGACGTGCCTTTGTCACCATCTTTTTCACCTTTGGCGGCATCCATGTAACCAAAAAGGTCATCATCAATAAATTGTGTTGGGTTTAGAGCCGTTTTAGCTGCACCTTTTTTGACACTTGCTTCGTTGATAGGCGAAGTTTCCCAACCCATTTCTGCCAGTCTATCGCGCAAAGCACGGCGCAAGGCTTGTGAAGACACATAAGGCAATTCTTCACCGTTGGCAAGGGTAATCTTTTTGATGGGATTGATATTATCCACTTCTTTGTCGCTACCGTTGAGGCTGGCGAAAGATACTTTTGAGAGATAGGTCAGTGTTAAACTGTTGATTTTCATATTGTTGAGTTGTTAGATGATGAAAGAAATTGATTAACTGCACTCAGTAAACCAAGAGTGAAATACGATTTGAAGGTTCGATAATTGGATTCATTTACTTTTGCAAGTACATCGTAGTCAAATTTTGGCTTAAATCGTTCAACTATGCGATTAAAGCCTTCTAAAAAGTCATCGTATGTACGGCTTTTGCGGACTCCGATAATGTACTTCCTGCCTTTTCGAGCATTTGAAACTCTATCAATTTTACCTTCTTCGATACCACTTTCAATAATTCTTTTACCGAAAGAATAGCCTAAATCAATAGTAGATTCTTCCCAAGTTCTTTCTTTCTTTTCTTTTTCCATAAGCGGATTGATTTTAGGTTCATACAATTTAACAAGATGAACAAGTTGATAAAAATTTTTAGTCCCAATCACTTCCCATACTTTCTTGTCTCCTTTGTCAAGTAAGTAGCGATAGCAATCATAAAAAATATCTTCTATCTCAGAGATTATAGATTGACCCCTCAGTAAAAGTCCTAAAATGCGGTCGCGGCTTTGTCTTTCGAGGATAGTTATTTTGTTCCAATCTCCTGAGCCTTTTTTTAAAGTAGGTTTTATAATTTTTAAACTCCAAAGCACTTCGAGCATATCTAATTTTTCTGTCTCGAAGTATCTGAAAAGTTGCAAAGCATAACGTAGATGTGTAAATACCTCGAAGTTATTAGGGCGCTTATTACCGCCTGAAAAAGCATTAGCCCGAAAAGAAGTAATATTAGGATTGAGTACATTAAAATCAGAATCACTGAGAACCTCCCCCAAAAGGTCAGCATATTCGCTCAATTCTTTTTTAGGTTCAAGATGGCGGGTGATACGTTCAAAAAGCGTATAAAGCACCATGAATAGGTGTTCATTTTTACCAATGAAAATATCAGCAGCTTTTTCTTTACCAAAGTTGTAAAGGTTAAAATTGCGTCTAAACTCTATGTCAACTTTTAAAATGTCTTTTGGGATACGAATATCTTTTAAATATTTATCATAGAGTTTGGTCAAATCAGTAAGCGTTCTTGCACCTAAAAAATATACGATTATGTCGCCATAAAGAGAGTTTTTTTTGTTTTTGTTATTGTACTGATAAACATACAAGCAATTAGCGGCTGCAAAACGGCTAAGATATAAAGCTTTCCAACTCATCTTTTTGTCTTCTATATCAATATGAGAATTGAAATTGACAAGCCCTGAAATAAATGGCGATGTACTTTGTGAATCCACTAATCTCTTAAATTTTTCACCTGTTAGATAGCAAAACTTGTTTCCTTCTTCTACATAATCTTGATTAAATGGTATTAAGCGGGTAATTTTTGTATATGGTTCATTGATATACATTTTACTCAATAGAGTTAATCCTCTTTTTTTAAACTCTTCTTCTGTTTTTTGCGCTATAATTTTTTTTTCTTCAACCCATTTAAGCATTTTTTCTTTCTTCTCTAAGTTCTTAGGTTTATTCAAATCAAGTTTATTCGCTTTTTCTTCCTCAGATTTTATGTTATCCAAAGTGAAAAAATTTTCTTCCTTTGAGGTCGTGCCTTGTGCATTATTCGTTAGCAATTCTGTAAAACCATAAGTATTCATTTTAGGAAATGTTTCAAAGCGGTCTTCGGCTTCGATGTAATACAAATTCCCAGCTTCATTTTCCTGTTTAGCTGTGTAAGTGTCATACACGTCTCGCCCCATTTCATAATAAACAGTTTCCAAAAGTTGCGGCAAATCCACACTTTCAACCACTAATTTATCGGGCTGCAAGTCAATAACGACCCCCTCAGTATCGGCGTACTTTTGAAGGTAACGATGCAAAGCAATAATGCCATTGTCGAGAAAGGTGTGATTGGTCTTTTTAAATTCGATACGGTTCATAATCTGAAATAATTTTGCCACAAAGCTCAAATCAAAAAGTGACAAATAGCGCACTTTTTGAAAAGACGCTCTGTTTTTTCAAAAAAAGATTGAAATGTGTAGGATTCCGTATGGACAAGAGAAAGGAAAAGGAAATGACTATTGGGTGTTAATTGAGATAAAGTCAACATTTCCATGCTTCATTTCTTTAAAGGTACACAAAGTTAACAGAGCAATATTATAAAACAAATTTTTTAACACAATTGTTTTATAAAAAAGAGAAGCTTTAACTTTTTGTTACTTCTCGATATACCCCTTCAGTAAATCCTTCAATTCTTGAGGATGCAAAATCTCAATCTGGTGCGGCAAAGATGCTAAAAACCGCAACAAAGCATCTGGTCGTTGGGGATTGCAATAGATATGCTCAAAGATATAATGATTGCCTTGACGTGTGATGTACTTGTCGGAACGGGGAAATTCTTCACGCATGATGAGGTAAGCCCTTTCGGTCAATTGCAATTTGAGGCTGCGGGCTTCATGGTGCGAAAAATCAAAGACATCGGACATTTCTAATATCTTATCATGTGTTTGGAACTGCCCCCTCAGTATTTCGACAGATTCGATGCGGTCGGTGCTGAAACTGAGCATTTTGTTTGCCGTCAAATCATAGGCATAAATGATGCGCCCTTTTTTGCGTAATTCTTTTGGTTCAACCGAATAATCCGATATGCGGTTGTCGCTTTTGAGTGATTGATAACGGTGCAAGCACACGCACAAGTTTTGTTTGATAGCCGTTTTCAATTGTTCGATATTACGCTCCGTTTGTTGTCGTCCCATACTGTCAACCGCCCATACGAGATTATTGGAGTCGTCCAGTTTTTGCAAAATCAAAGGAATCAAGGGGTCATTAGTGGCTATCAATGCCCTGCGGATGACATCCAATTCCTTTTGAGACAAATCATCGAGTAAAAAATCTTTATCAGTATTTGTATCGTCAATAAAATAAGTCTTGCCTTTCTTTTTCAGATTCAGCCCTAATGCTTCAAAAGTTTCGAGGCAACGATAGATGGTGCGCCGATGCGTAACACCATCATTTTGTAGTAAATCAAGCATTTGAGCGATGGTCATGGGTCTTTTGCGCAATGCCCGCATGAGTCGGAGATTTCGGAGAATGGTTTGTTGTTCAGCCATATTATACATCTGTTGAATTGTGAAACGAACAAAAATAGAAAAAATAGCACAGTTTACTGAGGGGTGGTATTGAACCATAGAAAAATTATTTCGCTATGTTTTAGGTTAGTTTTCTTAGTTGTGAGTCTCAATATCACTTATCCGATTGATTAAATGCGCCGTGAATTGGATAAACCCATAACTTTTGGAATGCAAATATGCCTTTCCAACTCATCAATCAAGTATTTTATCTATATGCGAAACCCTCATGCTCACAACTAAAGAAGTGTGGTTTTTACGATTGTAAAACAATGAATGCGGGTTCTTTACCCAATTTCGGCTTTTTGAATATAGGTGAATTGATATTTTTTGAGAGTGTTTTCATCGTATTTAAGGGTTTTAATGATATACGCAACCCTATATATTCTCACAACTAAGGAAACACAGTTTTTGAGGTTGTAAAACGATAAATGGATATTTTACCCTATTTCACCTATTTCGGTCTTGGCAAATTAACGTTTTAAGGGGATTTTTCATGGTATTTAAGGGTTTCGATGATATGCGAAACCCTATGTGTTCTCACAACTAAGAAAGCACGAATTTTTGAGTTGTAAAACGATAAATGGATATTTTACCCTATTTCGCCTATTTCAGCCTTGGTAAATTAACGTTTTAAAGGGGTTTTTCATAGTATTTAAGGTTTTAATGATATGCGCAACCCTATCTGTCACCTCACAACTAAGAAAACACAATCTTTTGAACAGTCTCACGATGACTGGATGTACTTTACTGTATCTCAGCTTTTAGCGTAGTCAATTACCATTTGTAAGAGTACTTTTCCTAGTTTTTGCAGGTTTGAGCGATATGTGAACTTATTATGTTCACACGTTTAGTTTGTTTTATCTATTTGTCAACCTATTTTAGGGCGATTCAAGTCTTGTATTAATACTATTTATGTTTGTTAGTGGTTTGCCCACAAAAAAAACGTTTTGGAGGTATTAGGCTTTCGAAACGCTTGTATATTTTATTGCTTTCATTTAATGCCTGACCACCAACTGCTTCGTCTTCACTTCCTTGCCGTATTGTAATGATACAAAATAAGTCCCACTCGTACAATCCGTTGTTAGGATATTCAAACTACCCGAAGTAGTCCCCCTCAGTATTTGTGAGAAGGTCACTTGTCCCGTTGATGTTCACGCTTGTCTTGACCAATTATCGTTACTTACCCAAGTATTCTAAAGCTAACTGCATCAGATTTTCTGCTGCCGTTCTCGATTTCATAGCTGTAAACTCACGCGACGTATTGTCGCCAACTTCATAAACCAAGGCTTCGGCATTAAATTCTCGATTGAAAAAGGCTTTTGAAATCACGCTATTCAATTGGACTTTACTGGGTCGAGCATTGACCTTATAATCGGGTATCGCTTTTTCTAATTCGGTGAACCAACGTTTTATCAAACCGTCCATATTTGTGGGTTTATCGGTTGTATTTGTATAAAAAATATCATCCCAAGTGGAATGGAAATCAATGCCGAAATAGAGTTTTCTATCTGTGCCATTTATCTTTTTCCTTAAAAAATCGCGGACAATTTGCGTTTCAGGTTGATTAAAATCTGCCCAATCGCGGTTAAGGTCAATGCCGCCTATATTGTGTCGCCAATGTCCGTTGTCAACGCCGTCAGGGTTCATCATAGGGATGACAAAAACGGAGTATGCTTTCCTAAACTTTTTCGCTGTTTCCGAATCTGCACAAAGCGATTCGACAAAAGATTGCAAGGCAAAAGTCCCCGTCACTTCGGGCGGATGTAAGCGACCGATGACAATCATCACTTTAGCATCCGTTTTGTCTTCACCAATACGCAAGCAATTTAAGGGGCGATTTTGTGGTGTTTTACCTATTATTTCGCTCGATACAAACCGTTTTTTCAATAAACTCTCCGACCATTCCGTAACAACTTTTGATGTCATCAACTCTTGTGCAACGACCCACAATGGTTTATCGTCTATTTTTAGACGAACAAAAGCCGATTCGGACAAAGCATTTTCTTGAAATGTACGCGGTGTTTTTGCGGTATCTTTTTCAAGTAGATAATCGGAAGAGTCCACCGTTTGCCACGTTCTTCCGTCACGGCTTATTTTGGGTATATAACGGTGTTTGGCATTCAAATACGTCAAATGCACCCATATTGTACGTGGTGTTTTTGCTGTTACCTTGAACGCATACCACGCACTTGGATTAATCGGATAGTTTTCAGCCGCAATAATAGCTGTGTAAGAAGAGTCATTATCTTGTGTAATGCCGTTGAGTCTTGCACCGTCGAATTCATTGTCGAAAGTCACATCACCCAAAATCTGTTTGCCACGCCATTGTGGTATGATAGCGTGATTGCGCGTATCCACTTTTTCGCCCGTCTGCGTTTGACCTTGAAATGTCGGTTTTGTAGTTTGAGCGACCCCCTCAGTAAAAAGGGTAAAAAAGAGCAAAAAACAAAAAATGGTGTTAATTTTAATCTTCATTATATCATTCGTTTTTTTTTATAATATTGCTACGGTAAGACGAGAAACAAACTATTTTTTACTGCTTTTTTCGAGAAAATTTTTTCCAGAAAAGCAGTAAAAAAGAATCTATTTGCCGTCTTGTCTTTGGGGTCATTCTATTGTCTCTTTTTTTCGTTGTAAGATAATAAATCAAAAAAAATGGACAACACATTTCTCGATATTTGGCAAGAAGATTCAAATTGGCAAGCCTTGAAAAACGGTAAGCCTGAGGCGTTGTCTGCTCTTTTTCATCAATACTATGCTCCCTTGTTTCAATATGGCCAAAAACTAACCCATTATAACACCGAGTTGACAAAAGAAATTATCCAAGATTTGTTTTTCAAATTGTGGGACAGGCGGACGACTTTGGGCGACGTGCGCTCTGTCAAAATTTACCTTTTCACTGCTTTTCGGCGCATTTTGATTGATAAAAGCCGTCATTTAAAAGTCGAAGAAAACTTTACTGCTTCTTTTAAGCCAACCGATACTTATGAAAACTCACCCGAAGACAATTTCCTATTTGAAGAAAAACGTTTGACAGATGCTCAAAAACTAAAGAAAGCGATACTCAAATTGCCCAATCGGGTTCGAGAAGCGATTACGTTGCGGTATTTTGAAGAAATGAGCTATACTGAAATTGCGGAAATCATGGAACTTAAAGAGCGCACGGTTTATAATTTTGTGCATGAGGGGTTGAGTTTGTTGCGGCGCGGGCTGATGGTTTTTCTTTTGTTGATTTTATGAGGGTTTAGTAGGCTTTTTGTGGTTTTTACTGAGGGGGGAATGAAGGACTTATGTTTGGTCATTACAAACTTAATTTATAATGACCAAACATAAGTCCTTCATTCCTTCAAACCCCGTACGCTCATCTTGTAATCTCTACAACGACGCCACTCCCAATAGTTCTATCGCCCTCTCTTATGGCAAATTTTAAACCTTCAGTCATTGCAATTTTGTGAATCAATTTTATTGTTGCCGTTATTTTATCACCTGGCGTGGCCATCTCTAAAACTTGGTCAGAATCACCCTTGAATAATTCCATGATCTGACCCGTTATATCTGTCGTTCTAAAATAGAATTGTGGTTTATAGTCTTTGATAAAAGCGGTAGAGCGACCACCTTCTTCTTTTTTCAAAATATAGATAGCCGCTTTAAACTCATCATGTGGTTTTATCGAACCAGGTTTAGCGAGTACCATCCCCCTTTCAACATCTTCTTTTTTAGTACCCCGAAGCAGAATACCCGTATTATCGCCCGCTTCACCACGGCCAAGTTGTTTTTTAAACATCTCAACACCCGTTACCACTGTTTTAGTTGTCTCTCTCAACCCAATTATTTCAACCTCTTCACCAACCTTGATAATACCTGTTTCAATTCTCCCTGTAACAACTGTACCACGCCCTGTAATCGAAAATACATCCTCAACAGGCATCAAGAAGGCGTTATCTGTATTTCTAATAGGATCAGGAATCTCACTATCCAAGGCATCCAGCAATTTATAAATAGATTGTATCCCATATTCACTATCTTCACCATTAAGTGCCTGCAAAGCTGAACCACGAATGATTTTCGTTCTGTCTCCAGGAAATCCGTATGTATTTAACAAATCACGAATTTCTTCTTCTAATATCTCTAATATTTCTTCCTCAGCAGCATCGCATTTATTGAGATAAACGACAATATATGGAACACCCACTTGTCGAGATAATAATATATGCTCACGCGTCTGAGGCATTGGACCATCTGTTGCTGAGACCACCAAAATAGCCCCATCAAGTTGTGCAGCACCTGTAATCATATTTTTTACATAATCTGCATGCCCAGGGCAGTCAATATGTGCATAGTGCCTATTTTTAGTTTCATACTCGACATGCGCAGTATTAATCGTAATACCCCTTTCTCTTTCCTCTGGAGCGTTATCAATTTGATCATAACTAATCGCTTTGGCACCACCCGTTTTAGATAAAACGGTTGTAATAGCAGCTGTTAAAGTTGTTTTGCCATGATCCACATGACCAATTGTACCCACATTGATATGTGGTTTTGTTCTTTCAAAAAGCATATTAAATGAATTGTTTTATGAGTAAAAATATGAATAAAAAATTGAAAAAAGGAACTGAATTGGACAGGGTAGAAAGTCTAACCTTACGACCACAAAAATAAAATTTTTACACACAAACAATGATTCGTATTAAATATTTTATCAAAATTAACATTTCACTCATATTTGCCCGTATACATCACCTTCACCAATACTATTTTTGAAAAATCATATCGCTCAAAAATTGCTTATAAATGGAAAATCTATGATTTGTAATTACCCCCTCAGTACAAAAAATGAGACAGAATTACTAATTCTGTCTCATTTTCCAATAAAAAAGACAATTTAGACGAAAGTTATAAATACGGTATTTTAAGAATTTAGGGTAAAAAAGCACTAAGAGGGCAAATCTTTTGGCGGATGCTCACCAAAAGGAATAATACATTGACGATATTCGATGAGCTTATCACGATTCAATTTGAGTTCTTTCACAGTACAACGTCCCATGGCAGTAAGACCGATAATTTGAGTGGTATCATCATTCCAAGCGAAATGTTCCTGCCAAATATCTTTGCGCGGATTGAATAAGGGAATCCATTTTTTTAGAAGTGAATCAAATACTTTTAATTTATTTGATTTCAAACGATTGCATAGAAAACACGCATAACAAAGATTCAAAAAATCAGATGTTCCGTCCAGACTTTCAGGTAAGATATGGTCAATCGTAAAAGTTGTTGGCGAGTACTTATCTTGGCTTTTACAGTATTCACAACATTTTGAAGCACGTAGTATGACTGCAGCACGTATGTTATTTGGAATCATTGATTTAGGCATGTGAATGTGTATTTATGCCCAATTGTTCCATGAGTTTATCAATAGGCACTTGACGAATAGTGGCTAATTGTGATAAACATTTTAAGCGTTCAACGCTGTAGTTTTCGTAGGCTTCTGCTAATTTAAGCGATTCGGCTTCTTCTTTGGGTGTCAAAGCACCAAATTCTAATTTCCAATCAAGATAGGCTAATCTATCCCATTTCTTTTGGTCAAATTCCGTATTTATCTTATTGAGTAGCTGCGACTCAATGGCATTCAACCAAGGCAGCTTATTCTTTTTGGCACGTAAGGCAAACATCTCTCTATATAATTGTTCGAAGGTATGGGTTTCTAAACCTTCAACGCTGCCTAATATTTCATTGATGGACATTTGTTCACTCATTTTTCCTTTATTTTTATACAAAAATACGTTTTTTCAAACGCGCCACAAAATTATTTAAAAAAAAGCAGTAAAAATCCCACCTCGCTCCGTCTTGTCTAAAATAAAAGAAAGCAATGAAAGACTATCAATATTACACAGTAAATGATTTTATAGACGATGTGGGTTTTCGGAACTATGTTCTCCGAAAAAATGCGACAGATATTGCTTTTTGGGCGCAATGGATTGCCGAAAATGCCCATAAAAAAGAATTAATCGCAGAAGCTGAAAAGTTGGTGCTTTTGTTTGCCGCACAAACACCCCCCTCAGTATCCAACACAGAAACAAGCGAAGAATGGCAAAAACTGTGGTCGCGTATTGAAACACAACAAAAAGAAATAGAGGTCGAGCAACCTGTTTTAGAGCCTGTTTTAGAACCGATTGAAGGCGGTAAAAACAAATGGTTGTGGGTAGCCGCTGCAAGTGTGGCTTTATTGGCAACAGCTGCTTTTTTGTTTTTTAAAAAAAATCCCTCCTCTCTCCCATGGGAGTCCTTTGGACAGTATCAGAGCATTTCAGAAGCTAAAACAGATACTTTTAAAGTCGGAAAAGAGAAAACCGCAACAACAATTGATTTTTCGGGCAATACAGAAACTTCTATTAAAACGCCTTTTGGCAAAACCCAACAAGTCACCCTACCCGATGGCTCAACGGTGTTGCTGAATGCCAATTCTCAATTGCGTTTTTCAAAAAATTGGTCAAAAACGGAGGCGCGTATGGTATGGTTGAATGGTGAAGCCGAGTTTTCGGTTAAGCATTATGATGTGATGCAAGGCTCAGCCCAAAAATTCATCGTTCATACTGAGGGGGTCAAGGTAGAAGTCATTGGCACCCGTTTTAACCTGATGAGTCGCGGTGAAAAATGCAAATTGGCTTTGTATGAAGGAAAAGTTGAATTGCAATTGACCAAACACCCCGAACAAGAAAACATTGCCATCACGCCCAATGAAGTGGTACAAGTGGATAATGGTGCGGTGGTGCGGATTATTCCGATTAAAAAAGTGGAAGTGTATCAAGCATGGACAAAACAGCATTTTGAATTTGACGACACACCTTTGTCCGAAGTGGCTCTTTTGGTCGAAAATAATTACGGTGTTAAGTTTGTTTTCAAAGAAGAAGCCTTAAAAAATAAACGTCTAACCGCATCCATTCCTGACGATGATGTGGCCGTTTTGGTCAAAGTTATTTGTCAAATATTCAATATAAACAATAAGCAAAAAGCTAAAGAAATCATTTTTGAAACTAAAAATTAAGCTCTTTTTTGTCATCTTTTAATTCAACCAAAATATGAATGTGAAAAAAACTACTCTCTTTTCAAAATCAAAACGGTGGACAAGTCACGGCAAGTTACTTGTTTTGTCGTTTTTGTTTTTGTCGAGCAATCTGTCGTATTTGGCAGTTGCACAAGGCGGAACTGTTTTGGCTTCTGTCTCAAATAAAGTGTATTCTCAGACTAAAAACACCTATGCCTTAAAAGATGTTTTGTCGGACATCAGCCACCATTACAGCGTTAAAATTGCTTACGAAACCCAACTTGTTAAAGGTCTGTCGGTTGATTTTTATCCAAATTTTGTGAATCAAGACGTGTCTATTGTCTTGAAAAAAGTGTTGGACAATGTCAATTTGGACTTTGAAAAAGTGACTGAAAAGATTTTGGTTGTGAAACCCAAATCCAGTTCGGTTGAATCACTTCCTGTCACGGTGACTAAAAAGAAACTAAAAAAAGACCTTTTTGAACAATCCGTTACTGGCACAGTGCGCGATGTCAATAATGAAGGCATCCCTGGTGTCAGTGTCGTATTGGAAGGAACATCAAAAGGGGCTGTTACTGACATGAAAGGTGCGTACCAAATCAGTGTTTCGGGTCCAAACGATGTTCTTATTTTTTCGTCCGTTGGTATGGAAACTGTGCGTGAACAAGTCGGAACGCGTACAACGATAGATGTTGTGTTGAAAGACGAGGCAAAAGCCCTCGAAATGGTTGTTGTTTCAGCGTTAGGTTTCACCGAAAACCGCGATAAACAAGGTAGTGCTACCACAAAAGTTGACCCTAAAAGCGTCACACGCTCTGGTGAATCGGGTTTATTGCAAGGTTTAGCGGGTAAAGCGTCAGGTGTGCGGATTACACGCTCAACAGGCGACCCTGGAGCAGGTTCAAATTTTCAGATTCGGGGTGCAAATACCATCACAGGGGCAAGTCAACCTTTGATTATTTTGGACGGTATTCCGATTTCAAACGCCAGTACGACAGGTTTTGGCGCATCGGCAACGGGTGTCGGCGTGGCGCAACAATCGCGTTTGAACGATATCAATCCAGCGGATATTGAATCTATGCAAGTGCTGAAAGGAGCTGCGGCTGCGGCTTTATGGGGTTCACGGGCGGCGAATGGCGTATTGGTCATCACGACTAAAAAAGGGAAATCGGGCAGATTGCAAATCTCTTATGGTATGAATTACTCGGTGGACCAAATCAATGCGCGTCATCCGATGCAAGATAAATTTGGGCAAGGAGATAAAGGCTTGTACAGTCCAACGGCAACAAATTCTTGGGGCGATAAGATTGCTGACAGAAGTGGTGCAGCTGATAGTTTAGCAACCACTAATGAGCGTTTTGTGAGCGATGTTACGGGTAAAGTCTATTCTCCAATAGGTCGTCGTGGCACGTCAGGTGTTTTTGTCAAAAATGATAAGACAACGTATGCCGATGCTAACTTTGATGCGATTTTCGGCAACGGTTCTTTTTTAGAAAATACTTTGACCATGAGCGCAGGTTCTGAACGGTCACGGACTTTTTTCAGCCTTTCCGACTTGAATCAAAAAGGGATTATCAGAGTAGGTAGCGATTATCGTCGCAGTTCTATTCGTTTGAACAACGATTATATTGGAGCGCACATGAAATTATCTACGAAAGCGGCCTATATTTTAACCAATTCTAACCGTATTCAACAAAACTCCAATGTTTCAGGCTTGTATTTGGGCTTGTTGAGAACGCCACCTGATTTTGATAATGTAGATTACGTAGGCACTTATTATGATGCCGCAGGTACACCTTTCCCAGGTCGCCCACGCAGTTATCGTCGTTATTTGGGTAACGACATCAACCCACAATTCAATAATCCAGAATGGACAATTCGGAAGCAATTGGCACCCAATACGGTTCACCGCTTTTTGGTGTCTTCCGAATTGACAATTTTACCAACAGATTGGTTCGATATTACAATACGTGGTGGCGTTGATGGTCATTTTGACAAACGCGAGTATTTGTTCCCTATTGGAACGGCGGGTGCTGACCGTGTGAATGGTTCGTATCAACATGAATCTATCAGCGATATTGAGACCAATTTAGATATCATCGGGCGGGCAACACAACGTTTGACAAAAGACATCAGTGGTACTTTTATTTTGGGTTATAACCTCAACGACCGCAAACGGTTAAATCTGTATGGTCAGTCTCGTAATTTTATTGTCAATACAGATTTGAGAAACTTTATCAATGCAGGGTCAACCAGTGCCGCTAATTCGACTTTACAAACGGGTTCAAACAGGGGTTATACGACATTGAATTTCGATTTCAAAAACCAATTGTCCATCAATGCCACAGGTGCATTGGAAGCAGCTTCTACCATTAATGGTAATTTTTTCTACCCCTCAGTAGATGCGGCTTGGCGATTCAATAAATTGAAAGCTTTTAGAGCTATGAAATGGTTGTCATTGGGCAAACTCCGTGCTTCTTGGGGACAAGTCGGTGTGCGACCTACTGCCTATCGCTTCACAACTGTTTATGAATCCGTAGCTTATGAGACGTATGACGACCCACTCGACCCAGCGTTTTTCGGTGGTGGCTATCGTTTTGACAATTCAAAAGGCAACGGCAATTTGCGTCCAGAAATCAAAACAGAATGGGAATTGGGAACGGATTTACGTTTCTTCGAGAATCGTTTGTCACTCTCAGCTTCTTATTACCAGAATGAAATCAACGATATTTTGCTCAACGTTGGGCGCACGCCATCTTCGGGCTTTACAAGCCAATACGCCAATGCAGGTGTGATGACAAATAAAGGTTGGGAAACAGATTTCAATCTTGAATTTTTCAAAAAAGGCGATTTAACACTCAATATCTATGGCAATGCCAATCAAAACATCAACAAAGTCGTGGATTTGAGAGGTACTCGAACAATTGACTTAACAGGGCAATCTATGAGTTCTCGTGCGGTTGAAGGCTATCCGTTGGGCGAACTTTGGGGACCCAGAGCTTTGCGTGATGCGAATGGCGCATTCATTTTAGATGCCAATGGCTACCCACAAGTGGATATTGAGCAAGGGCCTCTAGGCAATCCTAACCCAACATGGCGGGGCGGTCTCGGGTTTAGTGCTAATTACAAAAACTTCGATTTCAATATTTTATTTGAAACATCGCAAGGTGGTGCTATTTCGCAAGGCACAAAATCGGTATTGTACAACTTCGGTACACACGCCGACGTGGGCAATGAAGTCACTTTGACCAAAGAAATGAAAAACGTAGCTGGAAGAGTTTATCCTGTGGGTTCAGTTGTTCGTGGCAATATTGGCAACTTCGGCGGCGGCGATGTGATATTAGACGAGGCTTGGTACACAACACGTGGGGCAGGTTTGGGTGCATCGGCTATTCGTGAATTTTTTGTTGGCGATGCGACATGGACACGTTTGCGCGAGTTGTCGTTGATGTATAATATCAATGGTGAAAAATTCCGAAAAGCCACTAAATTATCTTCTATTCAATTGGGTATTACGGGGCGTAACCTCTTTTTGTGGACACCGATTGTCGGCTTCGACCCAGAAGTCAATCAAGCAGGTGTGGGCAATGGTTTTGGTATTGAATATTTTACAAACCCCAGTACGCGGTCGGTTTTGTTTTCTTTGAAGGTGAATTATTGATAGAAATATTGAGGACGTAATGGTGTTGATTCTACGAATCAAAGGCAGGTTAAAGAGCAGACTTGTTATAAATATGTAGTCGCTAACGCGACATTAAAATTCGCTCAAATCTAATGTCGCGTTAGCGACTACATATTTATAACAGCACTCAATTCAGCTACCCTTTTGATTCGTAGAATCAACACCTTCAAAAGCATCCCCTCAGTATTTTGGTTATTTTAGAGCAATTTTTATCTAAATTATCTATTTTTAAAAATGAATTTTAAAATGAAAAAAATAAAATATATAGCAATCATTCTATCGCTCACAATTTTAGGCTTTGGTTGCAATTTCTACGAAGGAAAAAATGTGGACCCCGATGCACCCACAGCCGTCAATCCCGACGGCTTATTGAAAGGTATAGAATTGGCAAATATTGAAGTCCAATTGGGTCAAACACAACGGATTACAGGCATGTGGTCAGGGCAATATCGCGGCGTACAGTTGTTGTATTTGTCCATTCACGAGTACAATTTATCGGCAGAGGAATCCAACAATACTTGGGGTTTGGCTTACCAAAGTGTGGTCAAACAGTGTCGTATTATGCGTGAAGGTTTAAAAGATGACCCGTTCTTTCAAGGTGTCGGCAAAATCATGGAAGCTCATGCACTCGGTACTTTGACTGCTTTGTATGGCTATATTCCATTCGTAGAAATCGCCCAAGATGAAAAGTTTGAAAACCCGAAGTTCGACAAACAGTCGGCTGTTTATGCGGGTATTCAAACACTATTGGACGATGCGATTACAGATTTGAAAAAAATAACAGGTACACGCACCGTTGCCAATGATTTGCTGTTCAAAGGCGCACACCTCAAATGGATTGAAGTCGCCTACACGCTCAAAGGACGCTATTATATGGAAACCAAAGAATATGACAAAGCTTACACGGCAGCCTTAACAGGCATTTCGTCGGGTGCAAACTCCTTGAAGTTTATCCCTCCTGGAACGGCAATCGGTGACGGCAATTTGATGAACATGATGATTGCCAATCGCGGCGGTTATTTCAGCACAGCCAACACGTATTTGACCAAATTGTTGGGAAAAACATTTGCCGCTGGCTCGCGCAACAATGCCAAAACAACGGAAGATGCACGTTCAAAATACTATACAATAGGTGGTTCAAGTTCGTCAACAGAAAAAGGCGTTGCCGCACAAAAAGCACCGATGCCACTTGTGATTTACGAAGAAAACCTTTTGACATTGGCTGAAGCTGGCTTACGCACCAAAGGTTTTGCCGAAGGCTTGTTGCAACTCAATAAAGTACGGGCTTATTTGAATGTCAAAGGCAATCCATTTACACCCATCGCAACAACCGATACGGTGAAATATGATGCTTATGTAGCAGCCGATTTTGCCGCAGGTGGCATTGAAAACAAAGATAATTTGACAGACGACAAAGCCTTATTGCGCGAAATCATCGAAGAACGTTATGTATCGCTTTATGGTCAAATACTGCCGTTCAACGATTTCCGTCGTTTGGCAAAATCAGATGCTGCTTTGCGTCCGCTGCTGCCGTTTAATTCGACAACAGCCACCAAATATCCAGAGCGTTTGATTTATGCTCAAACCGAAATCAATGGCAATCCGAATTTGCCACGTCCGATTCCTGATGTTTTTCAAGTAACAGAAGTGAATAGTAAATAGCCCCTCAGTATTTTAACAGTGTCGGCGAGACTCGAAGTCTCGCCGACATTTGACTTTTAAAAATAAAAGCAAAATGAAATACATAATTCCACTTTTACTCTTTGTATTTGCACTACCCATCATTGGCAAAGCACAAGAAGACACTGTTAAAAAAATAGAACGCCCTTGCCCTCTGACTTTTGATATAAAAAAAGGCGAAAAAACATACAGTTTGCCCTATGCAAGCAACCACCCTATGGCAGAACACAACAAAAAAATCAAGCAGTTGATTATCTACATTCACGGTGCAAGGCGCAATGGTTTGGATTATTACGAATGGGGCGAAGCTGCCGTCAAATCAGCCAATAAGGATGATGAAACCTTATTCATCGCACCACAATTCACCTCTGAAAAAGACTTAGAAGACCACAAACACAACGAAAATCACCTGTTTTGGGCAAACAATAATTGGCGTATTGGCGACGAATCGGTTTCCAGCAAAAAACGAAAAATGACCGATGCGTTCAGTAGTTTTAGTTTAGTTGACTCAATGATTACATGTATTTGTAACCCACAATTATTTCCAAAATTGAAAAAAGTTATCGTTATTGGTCATTCCGCAGGTGGTCAATTTGTGTCTCGATACGCAGGAATGACTCCGATGCCAAATATACTGAGGGGGTATAAATTTCGATTTATCATCATGAACCCTTCGACTTATATGTATTTAGATGACCGCCGACCCACAAAAACAGCCGATAAATTGACTTTTGCACGACCTGATACAACAGGTTGCAGCAACTTTAACGAATACCCACGAGGTTTTGAAAAGCTCAATCCTTACGCCTCCAAAATCGGTGAAGCCACCATAAAACAACAGTTTTTAACACGAGATATAGCTTTTATTCTTGGCGGTAGTGATACTGATATGACAGACCCCAGTTTAGATAAAAGCTGTGGAGGCAATCTTCAAGGGCGTTTTCGTCTCGAACGAGGGCAGTTTTACTACGAATATTTACAATTATTTTCAAAAAAAGAAAAAATACACAAAGTCGAAGTTGTGCCAAATGTGGCGCACAGCGGCGAAAAAATGGTTATTTCAAAAGCTGCAATTGGGTATATGTTTAATTGAAAATTCGTCGTAGTTTTGTTAATTTTGGGCGATTATCGCTTAAAAAAGCCGTTTGAGCCTATTTTTGATTAAAAATAAAGTTATGAAAAATCAACTTATCCTCTTATTTATCATTTTTTTTACCCCCCTCAGTATTTCTGCCCAAAAACCGCAATTTGACCTACTCATCCGCAACGGAAAAGTCATTGACGGCTCTGGAAATCCTTGGTTTCGGGCAGATATTGGCGTGTTAAATGGTAAAATCGCGGCAATTGGGCATTACGATTCGACGCAAGCGAAGCGGACAATTGATGCGACGGGCATGGTTGTTTCGCCAGGATTTATTGATGTGCATACCCATGTTGAAGGAGGCATTTTCCGCGTTCCGACTGCCGACAATTATATTTTGGACGGCGTGACTTCGATAATCACGGGTAATTGTGGCGGCTCAGAGGATAATTTGACCGATTTTTATAAAAAACTGATGAAAATGGGCATTTCACTTAACCTCGGTTCATTCATCGGTCACAACAATGTCCGCAAACAAGTGATGAAAAAAGCGATGCGCGACCCAACGCCTAAAGAACAATCTGAAATGGAAAACCTCGTCGAAAAAGCAATGAAACAAGGTGCAGTCGGTTTGTCAACAGGTTTGATTTATATTCCTGGAACCTATTCCAAAACGCCCGAAGTGGTTGGTTTGGCAAAAGTAGCGGCTAAATATGGTGGCGTTTACACCTCGCATATCCGCAACGAAGGCGAAAAAGTGAGCGATGCCATAGCGGAAGCCATAACTGTCGGACGCGAAGCGCAGATTCCTGTTGAGATTTCTCATTTTAAAATTGCCTTCAAACCACTTTGGGGCAAAAGTACAGAAACTGTGGCAATGGTCGAAAAAGCCCGCCAAGAAGGCATTGATATTAATATTGACCAATATCCCTACGCGGCGAGCAGCACCAATATGGGTACTTTGTTGCCCAGTTGGGCTTTGGCTGATGGCGATTCGGCTATGTTGGCTCGATTTGCAGACCCCTCAGTACATACCAAAATTAAAGCAGAAATGATTGCCAGTTTGACAAAAGACCAACGCAAAAACTGGGATTATGCAGTCGTTGCTCACGCAAAATCAGATTCAACATTGGATGGCAAAACGATTTCAGACATCAATATACTGAGGGGGCGAAAACCAACTGCCGAATATGAAGTGGAAACGATTTTTGAACTCATGGCAAAAGGTGGTGGGCAAATGATTTACCACAAAATGAGCGAAGAAGACATTGATATTATTTTGAAATATCCCAATACGATGATTGCGAGCGACGGCGGTGTTGAAGTCTATGGTTTTGGCGTTACGCACCCGCGTTCTTACGGCACAAATGCCCGTGTCTTAGGTCGTTATGTGCGAGAGCGCAAAACCTTAACACTCGAAGATGCGATTCGCCGCATGACTTCACTGCCTGCACAACGTTTTCGGATTGACGATAGAGGTTTGTTGCGCGTCGGTTATGCCGCCGATATTCTTGTTTTTGATGAAAAAACAGTAGCGGATAAAGCAACTTATGAACGACCTCACGCCTACTCTATTGGTTTTCAATGGGTTATTGTCAATGGGAAACTCACCGTCGAAAATGGTAAACACAACGAAACAAAAGCGGGGCAAATTATTTATGGCAAGGGATATAAAGAATAACGAATTATGTTTTTTGTTGTGTGTCCTATTCGGGGAACACTACTCAGTGAGATACTTTTTATGGGTTGCCATTTTGAGCATGTAAATTTTACGTCTCTGTATTCTTCTTGTGTATATTTGCATCTAGAATGAAATCTTAAACGTACTATTACACTTAGATTTATTTAATGAGAAAACGAACAAGCATTATTTTAGCACTATTTGTCGGGACAGTTTTTTTACAGTCACAAAGCTCCACAGACATATCTGAAGGTACAACCCAACCGCTACCCCAACTTGAAAAAACCACATTTCCTAAAAATTATTTTCTGCCTTACTCCATCGCAGATGGATTACCGAGTAATTCAATTACAGCCCTTTGTGTTGACAAATATGGTTTTTTATGGGTTGCTACGGAGTATGGTTTGGCACGTTATGATGGTCAACGTTTTCGAGCATTTTCAGACTTAGCACCACAATCGTTTTTACCTAAATATCCCATAAAATCTTTAATGTCAGACAAAGAAGGGAATCTTTGGGTGCGCTTTCCAATATCTGGTATGTATAAAATTGATTTAGCGACTTTAAAAATCCAACCATTTGAGCAAATAAAGCCCGCACGGCGTTCGTGTATTTTTGAAACGCAAACTGGGGATGTTTGGCAAAGTTCTGGAAATAGCATGATACAATGGGAAAACAAAACCCAAACACTGCATGATTACCCAATACCTCATGAAGATAGTTCAAGAATAATGGGTGTGAGTCGTGGGCAGACTAACTTCGCTTGGGTTGTAACCTCAAATGCTTTCTATCGTTTTGATTTGACGCAAAAAAAATATGAAAAAGAATTAGCACTCAATACTTACAAAGGCAATGTTTGGGCAATTACGGTAGATAACAAAGGGCATTTATGGTTTTCAAGGTGGTACACCGAACAAAAGGCGATTGTGGAATATGACCCCGCGCAAAAAAAGGTGGTGCAAACCTTTAGCAAGCAGGACAGTAAAAACGGCGGATTTAGTAATACGGACATTTGGGATATTCGACCACAAGGCAATTTACTTTATTTTATGTCAAATGCTGGTGGATTTTATGTTTATGATACCGACCTCCGTCAATTACGCCATTATGGAAACGATTCTAACCACGAAAATGGTCTCCAATTTGGTGAAGTTCGCGCAATATGTAGCGACAGTTTTGATAATATTTGGGTTGGGACGACCAATAAATTGCGCCAAATACCCGCCCGACTAAAGACAACCGAACGGCTCGCATACAACCTGACAGATAAAAACAGCCTTATTCATCCGTTTGTCACCTCCGTTTTTACGGTAGATAAGACAAATGTATGGGTAGGTACACGACGAGGTCTATCGCTTTACAACAGTTTGACCAAAAGGTTTCAATCTATTTTGTTGCCTTTTTACAATAACAATGATTATAATAATGAAATAAATGCTCTTGAAGCGAGCAGCGATGGACATATTTGGGTAGCTACTTGGTCTGGTTTTTTTAAATTGGACAAGACCTCGGGGCGCATATTAGACTACTATATTACTTATAATAATGCTGGTGACAATCATCCTGAATCCGTTAAAAAGTTAGAACTGAATACCTTGATGAATTTAAGGCGTGACCATAATAGCACGCTTTGGGCTATCAATAGTTTTGGTAAATTGATACGCATCAATGATGCTCAAAAGCCATGTCGTTTTGAAATACTTGAAACCATATTAACCAATGAAAAAGAGCCATCTGAGGTCAATTATATTCAACCTTATGATGCAGAACAAGTTCTTTTTGGTAGAGAAAATGGGTTGATACGGTTTCATTACCCAACAAAACAGTTTCAAAATATCCCAATCGAATTTCCAGAGACAAAAGCACCTTTTTCGGTTTCGTATTTGAGCCGTTTGCGTTCAGGGCGATTATTGGCAGTTGTCAACAATAGGCTGTACGAGATTGATTTAAAAACACAAAAAGCCCTCTTGTTTGCACCCGATTTCTTTCGCAAAACCTCACCTTTCACGAATATCACGGAAGATGATAAAGGCGACTTGTGGTTTTGTACCGAAAACAGCATTATTCAAACAGACGCACAAGGCGAGAATATTCAGGTTTTCGATAGTAAAAACTTCTTAAAAGGCAATACGTTCAGTAAGGTCGGCGATTTAAGAACCTGCGAAGATGCTCATGGCAACCTGTACTTCGGAGGTATGAATGGCGTAACTGTCATTAATCCAAAAGACCTAAAAGACCGTATGCCTGCGCCCAAAGTGCTGATTACAGACTTAATCATCAACAATCAATCTGTCTTTACTGAGGGGGGGGCAATTTATACACGCCAAAACCTCACCCTATCGTACAGCCAAAATAGTTTTGCGCTCGAATTTTCTGCTTTGGGGTCGGCTATTCCCACCTTAAATCGCTTTGCCTATCGTTTGGACGACGGCAATTGGATAGATTTAGGCAATCAAAACACCGTTTATTTTAGCAATTTAGATGTAGGGACATACGATTTACAAGTTAAAGCCGCCAACAGCGACGGCGTTTGGAACGAAGAAGGCGTTCGGCTTCGTTTGACCATTCGTCCGCCGTGGTATCGGTCTTGGTTGGCTTGGTTGGTCTATTTTACGGCTTTTGGCTTCGGTCTGCTTTATGTGTATCGTTATTTGTTGCGCACGCGTTTGGCAGATGCCGAACTGAAACGTTTGAAAGATTTGGACGAATTTAGAAGCCGCTTTTTTACCAATATCACCCATGAGTTTCGCACGCCTTTGACTATTATTTCAGGTATGGTCGAACAACTACGACAGAATTTTGGGCATAAACAAGGTGTTGAAACGGTTGAAACCACCGCAAACTTAAAACCGACAAATGCGCTCGCTCTTATCAAACGCAACAGCGAAAACCTTTTGCGTCTTATCAATCAGATATTGGATTTAGCAAAATTAGAATCCAATACATTGATCCTCAATTATATACAAGGCGATGTACTTTTCTACTTGCGTTACGTCGCTGAAAGTTTACACTCTTTAGCCAATACGCAAAACATTATGTTGCGGGTAGATTCAAAAGCCGATAAGATTATCATGGACTATGACCCCGAACACTTATTGCAGATTGTTTATAATCTGTTGTCAAACGCCATAAAATTTACCCCATCGGGTGGTCGGGTCGAAATGCGTATAAGTGTAAAAGATGATAAACAACTTCTTGTTACTGTGCGAGATACAGGTATTGGCATTGACCCCGCCGATATACCGCATCTTTTTGATTCATTTTATCAAGCACAAAACCTTAAAAAAGCGCATACAGGTGGTTCAGGCATCGGCTTGGCATTGACAAAAGAGTTGGTAAAAGCCATGGATGGTACAATAGCCGTAGAAAGTATTTTGGGTGAAGGCTCAACATTCACGCTGCAATTACCAATTAACAACAAAGCCCCTTTTGCCTCAAATGAGTCTTTTATGGATTGGTCAATCTTCACAATTCAAGCTCAAACGCCCCCCTCAGTATTTTTAGAGAGAAATAGAGCAGCCGATACGTCCAATGAGCTGCCGACGATTTTACTCATCGAAGACAATCCTGATGTGGTGGAATATTTGGCAGTCTGTCTCGGCAATCGTTATCAATTGGATTTTGCCTACAACGGGCGTATCGGTATCGAGCGTGCACTTGAAACATTGCCTGACATCATCATTTCAGATGTGATGATGCCCGAAAAAGATGGTTTCATAGTCTGCGATACCCTCAAAAACGACCCACGTAGCAGCCATATTCCCATCATTTTATTAACTGCAAAAGCGGATATCGAAAGCCGTTTGGCAGGTTTGCGGCGCGGCGCAGATGCTTATATTGCTAAACCATTTTATGCCGAAGAACTATTGGTAACGGTTGAGCAACGCATCGAAAGCCGCCGAAAACTGCATGAACGCTTTGCCAATTTTGATTTTACAACTGTCCCAGCTCCCCCCTCAGTATCCGACCCTGTTTTTGAAATAGAAGATGCGTTTTTGCTCAAAGCCAAAGCCTTAATTGAGAAAAAATTGGACAACAGCGACTTTGGTCTGCTCGATTTGGAACGCGGCTTAGGTATGAGCCGTAGCCAGATTTTCCGCAAAATAAAAGCCTTGACCGACAAATCGCCCACGCTGTTTATTCGTTCGGTGCGCTTGCAACACGCTCGTCTTATGCTCAAGACAACCGATTTGACAATTTCTGAAATTGGTTATGCTACGGGGTTTTCTTCCCCTCAGTTTTTTTCCGATTCGTTTTTAGAAGAGTTTGGCGTGCGCCCATCTACCATAAGGCAGGTTGAAAAATAAGGTTTTTTATCAAAAAATATCTTTAACAAAATTGGAGGTACTGTAAAAAGTTCCTCCAATTTTTTTTGTCCTCTTTTTTACAATGCAACCTATAAGTCACTGTTTTTCAATTATTTAAAAACCGTCGTGCAACATAGTCTGAAAAGAAAATTTTAACACTGCAACCTACTCTGAACATCTTGAACGATGAGTGGAAGTCCTCAACCCACGGCAATTACACCTTTGTCATGCTTTCTAAGTGAAGCGTTTTGAGGGCATAGACCCCCCTCAGTATAAATCAATTTTAATTTATTTTTTCATCATTAAAAATTACAAACAATGGAATCAAGCACTTCTATTCTGTCGCCTAATACGGCTACGACCAATCCTAACGTAGAGTTAGTTGAACAGTTCTACAACAAATTTCACCAACGCGATATGTCTTTAATAGACTTAATGAACGATGCCTTTGAGTTCGACGGGCGTGAACATCCTATTTTGCCACACGCCGAGATTCTGCACACCAAAATGGCTTTTATGAATTGGTCAAAAACGGTCTATAATGTCCAATTTGAACACATTGACATCAAACGCCAAAGCTATGATGTGACCGATACAGGTATTGTTGCAACGTTGAGTGTCACTTTTCGCAATAGAACGACAGGCGAAATAGGCACCGTTCCAACCCTTCATCATTGGACATTTAAAGATGGCAAAGCGGCAGGACTGCGCGTGACAGGCGTGTGAACTTCTAATCACCCCCCTCAGTATTTTTTCATTCATTTTTATAAAAATTTAAATTAACAGACATCATGTTAAACATTAAGAGTCAACTACACCGTATTATTCTTCTTTTTTCATGCTTTATGCTGTTGAAGACAGCACACAGTCAGAATATCCCCGATGCCAATTTTGCGGCGGCGATTCGGGCGCAATGCCCGACTTGTATTGATGCCAATAATAACCTTACTGCAGCGGCACAAACACTGGAAAATTTAAATGTAAGAGGCAAGGGCATCACCAATTTGGCGGGTATTGGCGGGTTCACTGCGTTACGGAAATTAAATTGTTCTCAAAATGACCTAATGAGCCTACCGCCTTTACCTATAAGGCTCAGAGAATTAGATTGCTCTAATAATTATTTTCTAATAGGCTTGCCTGCTTTACCCAGTGGGCTCCTGGTGTTGAGGTGCCATTATACTTTAATATATTGTTTACCAAATCTACCGCCCAATTTGTTTAAACTCCAAATAAATTATTCTTACGATAACCCCTATATTCATTGCGTTCCCAATAATGGAAATTCAGGTTTGATTGTGTCAAACGAAAACGACACTGAAGTTAATTATGTCTCTTGTTCTAACCCTCCCATAGCACCTACGTTTTCCCCCCCCTCAGTAACCCATGTTCTTTGCAACGGTAGTAATACGGGCAAAATTAAAATTAATGCGACAGGCAATAAAGGCGCAACAATTTATACAATTAGCCCAGAAGTGGGGACACAAAGCCCCGCAGGTACATTCAATAATCTGCCCGCAGGTACTTATGTAATAGAAGCAAGAAATTATGAAAGTTGTACTACTACAAGCTTTACTACAAAAATTACCCAGCCCTCGGCTATTGTCTCAACCAAATGCTATGCGATTATCAACAAAAATTCAGGTAAATATTTGACAACAACCTCAACGGCTTTAGGTGCGTCCATTGTGCAATTACCCAATCTCAATTCAGTCGCGCAAAAATGGCGTTTTACCCCAACACTAACCGCAGGCAATGTTAAAATTGTCGGGCAAAACAATGGTAGAGTCGTTCACAACTCAGGTATAGACGGCGAGAATTGTGTCCAAACATTGTACATCGCAGGAATGGGTGATTGGAAATTAGAATGTCAAAGCACGGGTTTATTTAAAATAACGCATGGTTTATCGGGTAAGGCATTAACCATAGAAAATGCCTCAACACTCGATAAAGCACCGATTGAAGTAAAAACGTGGACAGGGGCGAACAATCAGCTTTGGCAAATTGTGGAAACAACCTGTCCTGCAATCTCCTATAATTTGATTGCCAATACAGACGGCTCAAACACAGCCGCCGAGGTTAAGAGCACCGACCTTACAGAAACCGAAATAGCAACAGGCAATATTGATCAAAAGCAGACCCCCTCAGTATATTTTACTCTTTACCCAAATCCCGCGACTAACGAGGCATTTATCAACCTTCAAGGCTACGAAGGTCAAGTTGTGCGTATTGTATTGTCGGATGTTTCGGGTAAAACGATTCAGCAAGAGAGAGTAGAAAGTGCTTCTACTGAACCCTATCGTTTGGATTTGAAGCCCCTTCAATCGGGTTTGTTTTTTGTCAAGGTGCAAGGACAAGATGGGCATAGTATGACGCATAAGCTGCAAATTCTTAAATAAAAATGAGGTATGCCTCAAATGATGTTTTGAGGCATACTTTCATACCCCTCAGTATTTCTCCCTTTTTTAACAATAATTTTTCAATTCTTAAATCAACAGGTACTTCATGGTCAGATGCCTCTGGCAATTTGCAAGCTATGATAGACGCATCGGATAATGGCGACGAAGTGTGGGTCGCAAGCGGTAATTATAAGCCTACTTCAGCCATAGACCGCTTTGCTTTTTTCAGCATGAAAGCAAGTGTAAAAATCTATGGCAGCTTTGCAGGAACAGAGCCACATTGTCTCAACGCAATGCCTCATTGATAAATGGCAATCGCTCAATATTGAGTGACGACATCAATGGTGATGATGTGATTACAGGCTCGGGGAGTACATTGGATATTACCAATATGAGCGACAATTGCTATAATGTTATTTTCATTTTAGAAGCTGTTTTAAAACCGTTTCTAAAAAAGGCAGCCCCAAAGAGCCGCCTTGCAAAATAAACTGTACGAACAAAACTTGTCATTTTATGAAAAAGGGCGGCTCTGATTCGGGGGTAAAATCTTAGAGCCCCCTCAGTATAGCGTGCTAAACTATTATCTTTAATTAGTTTTGAATACTAAACTTCTTTATAGCAGCTTTTCTACCTTGGCTTGTAATGCGAATGAGGTATTGCCCTGCTGTGGCTTGACTCAAATCCAAGTGAACAGGTAAACTTGATGCACGTTCAACCTGTTGAGTTGCAATGATTTTACCAAAGCTGTTATAAATTTGAAGTGTGACTGCTTTGCCCTCGTATTGTTTCAAATCCACGTCAATATAGTCTGATACAGGATTCGGGAAAATACGGAAATCGTATGCTTTATTGAATTTGACCACGCTTTGGTTTGATACTTTCGCTGTGCCATCTGTACCAATCAAATTGATACGATAAATATTATCCCCCTCAGTAGGTTGCTCGTCAAAGGCTGTGTAATACTCCAATTTGTCACCATTCATTGAGTTTATAAGAGCTATTTTTTCAAATTGCCCAGATGTTTCGTTGAGTTTTTCTAATTCAAAATAATCATTTTTGTAACCCGTATTGTTTGACCAAGCGAGTTTCACACGATGTAATTCAGATGCAGCCGTCAAGTCAAGCACCAAACGTCCGCTTAAGAGTGAAGCGAGGCTACCTATTACATTGATGTCATTAAATATTTTTTCGCACACAAATTGCCAAGTCCCATTGGTATTGTACAACTGCACTTTAACGATGTAGCCACCATTTTTTATAGGAATGATTACCGTAGAAGAATTGTATTGTTGATTGAAAACAGGTTGCCATTGGCTGTTGAATATTTGGATTTGACTTGTGTAAGAACCTAAACCTGTAACACTGATTGTACCATTTGAATTACCAATAACGCTGATGGCATCGCAACCACCTGTTGGTGTTCCGCAATCGGCTGGTGTAACGGTGAGGCAGTTGCTTTCGGCAATAGCTCCCCACTCTGTACAACCAATAGGACGCGCACAACGACTGAAATAAGTCGTTTGAGTGACATTGGTTGGTAAATAGTAGTTTTGACTTGTTGCACCTGGAATAGGTTGACCACCGCTAACGGCACAAGTCGTGGTCGAACTGATCCACATGTATTCGTAACCCGCCAAAGCCGTACCCGTCAGTACAGGTTTACCGCCAACACAAAATTTAGTGATGGTATTATTGCGATTTTCATTACAATTGGGTACAACAGGCGTACCCGCACAGCCACACCCATCGGCTTGAATTACATCGTTGATGGTGTTTGGGTTGTTGTCATTGCAAGCTGTACCAGGGGTTTTCTTAGGTGTACCATCTGGGCAAGTAGGTCCACCAGAAACGGTTATTGTTACCAGTTTTTCACAAATCAAGGGCCATGTACCACCTGCACTTAAAACAGTTACTTTCACATAGTAAGTACCTGAAGGGAGGTTTGGAATAGTTACATTACTTGTACTGATTTGTTGATTGTAAACAGAAACCCAACTACTATTGAATACTTGAATCATCGCGGCGGAAGTGGTAATCCCAGAAATAGTAATTGCACCCGCACCTGTTGTAACGTTCGCCGTTGGATTAGTACAAAAATCGTTATTTGTTGGTTTAAAATAACCCCCATCAACGGTTGTGACATTTTGACCCGCGGTCAAATTGACCGTAATTGAGCTTTGCGTCGTGATATTTTTACCATCTGCCAAAGTTGCAGGGAATTTGACGATATAAGTACCTGTTGTTAAGAAACTAAAGGTATAATTACCACTTAAATTGCTTGTAGTGGTCGTAATGACTTGTCCACTGGCATCACAAAGTGTCACAGTAACGCCTGAGATAGGTATGTCCCCGTTGTCAAATACAGCATTGTTGTTATTGTCACAGAAAACAAAATCGCCAATTGAACCATATTGTGGCGTAGGTTTGTAATAACCAGCATCGGCATTTAAGAAATTTTGTCCTGCAACTAAGTTGACGGTAATTTGAGGAGCAGTTGTCAAGTTTTTACCATCCGATAAAGTTGGGGTGAACTTAACGATGTATGTACCCGCTGCCAAAGCTGAAAATAAATACAAACCATTTGTGCTTGATACAGTTGTACTTATGGCTTGACCATTGCTGTTGCAAAGCGTGACTGTTACACCTGATATAGGCGTATCGCCATTGTCGTAAACACCATTATTATTGTTATCACAGAATATCAAATCCCCTATTGTACCCAAAAGAACAGGTGCTTTGTAGTATCCTGCATCCGTATTTACGAAGTTTTGTCCTGCCGCAAGGTTTACTGTCATAGGATTTGGCGTTGTGATATTTTTACCACCGCCCAAAGTCGCTGGAAATTTGACAATGTATGTGCCTGCTGCCAAGTTCGGGAATGAGTATTTACCCTGTGCATCCGTTGTTGTCGTTGTTATGACCACATTACTCGCATTACAAAGCGTAACTTGAACGCCTGACTGAGGGGTATCGCCTGCGTCATAAATAGCATTCCCGTTGTTATCACAATAAGCTAAATCACCGATGCTACCCACTGGAGGTTTATAACCACCGTCTGCATTGAGGAAATTTTGACCCGCCGTTAACGCTACTGTTATTGGACTCGACGTGGTCAACGTTTTACCGCCTGTAATTGTCGTAGGAAATTTGACGATGTATGTGCCTGCTGTCAAATTCGGGAATGAGTATTTACCTAATGTATTCGTTGTCGCCGTTGCTATGACCACATTACTGGTATTGCAAAGCGTAACTTGAACACCTGACTGAGGGGTATCTCCTGTGTCATAAATCGCATTCGCATTGTTATCACAATAAGCGAAGTCTCCGATACTACCAACTTGACAAGCCGTAAAATTATCAATAGAACCATAAAGACCCGTGTAAGTGCTACCATCGCAGGTACCACCCGGTACAATTCGGTTTTTCATATTATTGATAGTCCCTGGTCTATTGGTTGAACTACCAACAGAAACAATATTACCTGATGCCGCGATATCGTTATAGGTAAAGGTAGGTTGATAAGCTGCAATGCCGTAGAACCATGTTGATGAATATCCTGCTCTATTACTATACATTTGCCCCTTAATTATTGTTTGTGGATTGGTTGTAATGGCATAGCCAGAACTGGAAGATATAAGACCTCCCGAAATAAAAATAACACTCGTGGCATAACCTGGTGGCACTTTAGTAATCCATGTATTGGTCGAAATATCAAATGAAGTAATCGGTGCAGAAACTGTATTGTCTGCAATGATTTTCCCATCTGGAATCGTTGCTGTTGTCCATGAAGCATTAATTCCTTTTAGTTCGATTGAACCACTGCGGTATAGGATAAAATCACCATTATTAGGTAGGCAAGTGTTACCTAATTTCGTATGAATATTTACCCAGAGCGATGTAGCAACGCCAGCAGGCTTAGAGCTTTGGAAAGGGGCGCAAGCACAAGAAGAATGAGTTAAAATGGTACATTGAGCGGATAGCCAAAAAGGCATCATGAGCAGTAATGTAGAAACAAAAAGTGAAACCCTTTTCAGAAAAGATGGTAGTTTGGCAGACATAGGTAGTTTAAATCCAATGCTTGAGAGCCGATTAAAATAACCTTTAGTGATGTGCAGATAAGATCTGACACCACAGAAATGTTGTAGTTTGTTCATAAAAATAATAAGTTTTGATTAATTAAAATAAAATGATATCACAAGCCTAAATACATACAAACTATTCCTCTCTATGTGTTAAATAAAGAAAAGCTTAATTTTATTCAGACTTACTAACAGGGGGGAGAGTATAGTATATTTACGACTTATCTGTGCGTGTCATGCCTTTTGCCTTAACAAATATAGTGGGTTAAATTTACTGAACTTTTGTAACCGGATATTCGGGGTATTCAAAAGTGATAGAATACAAAAAAGATTACGTTTAACAATATCAAATGCCGTTGTAGCGAGAAAAATAAAACGCAAAGACAATTTTTGAAATTAAATTTCCATTCTTAGGCAAGCTATTTACGCCAAGATTTTATCGTTTTTATTTGATATTTTTCTAAATGACTTACTCATTTCTATTGCAGAGGCAAACCGATTATCGGGTGTTTTAGCAAGGCTTTTCTTTAAAAAAGCAACTAAACTTGGAGAAACTTCATCTCCATTACTGCATAGATTTGCGAAATCAATATCTTTATGTAATATATCTGCTGCCATATCCTGCCATATTTCACCAGTGAAAGGTAATTTCCCATAGACTATCCAATAGGCTATAATGCCCAATTGATAGACCTCCGTCCGATAGTTTGCTTTACCTTTTACAATGTCGAAGGCACTAAAACGGATATTTTCTGGTGGTATAAACTCTGGAACGCCTCCCCCTAATTCTGGCAAATGATTATTCTTAGTTAGTTGATGAGCTAAGTCAAAGTCAATGATTTTGATAGTTGAGTTATTGGATATGAAAATATTACTGCTATGAATGTCACCATGCAGAATGCCTTTAGCGTGCATAAAAGAATAGCTATTCAATATTTGTGATAAAAAAGTCTGTCGTAATGATGTATCGAACACACCTCCTTCATCTACCCATTTACGAAGGCTGATACCATCAATCCACTCTAAAACAGCATAATCAGGTGTTAATTCCAGTAACTGACAGATATTCGGATGACCCCTCAGTATTTTTTGGATAGAGAATTCTTTTTTGAAGGTTTTGCGCCATTTCTTTTGTTTTTTTTCACCTAAAAGGGATGGTATGCGTAATACTTTTAAGATAACATTTTGCTGTGATAGCAAATTTGTTGCTTTATAAACTTCTATCGGTAAATTGGAGGATAAGTTTTTTTCAATGCGGTAGTGGTCAAGCAAAGTACCCGAGGTATAAGGTTCAATTATTTCGGTATGCTTTACAGCTTTTGGTGAAATAATAATCCCTTGTTGTTTCATTTCTTTAAAGAACTGTTGCACAATAGGTAAAACTGCTTGTTGTGTACTATTAAAAGTATTGGCTAAAATAGCAGCTACTTCTTCAATTTTTTTTGGTGTTTTGTATTCTTTCAAAAATAAATACATGGGTGTATTTAAGATAATACAATCTCCAGACGATCTATTGATTAAACCAAATACTTCGCCTTGTTTTAATTGATCTGCTATTTTACTATTTGTTTGGCTGACATCCTCTGATGTTAAAAAACGATATTGTCTTGAAAGTTGATATTTTTTCATAATTCCCTTTTTCAAAATAAAAATACAAAACCCCTACTTATTAAGGCAGGGGTTTCGTTTTTGCTTCTGAGAAAATCAATAAGATTACCAGCCACCACAACCACAGCCGCAACCACCACCGTAGCCGCCTTTGCTGGATTTCTTAGATTTCTTAGATTTCTTTTTTGTGCTACCATGACCACCTTTGATATGGAGCATGTCACTCGTAACAAGCAATCTCATGTTGTTCGCTGCCAATTCGTTGGCAAGTGTTTGTAAGTTTTTCATAGAAATTTGAATTTAAAATTTTGATAAAATATTGTGATAAAATGTTTTCAGATTGCGCATTGTAGATATGATGTTCAATCTTTCTAACGATACAAATATATTGTACGAATAGCTTGATTTGCAAGAATACGGTATCTGTTTACAGGCAAACGGTGCAAAAAGGTGATGTTTGACCAAAATAGTGATAGAATACAACGCCCCGCAAATTATATGTAAAAATGTAGTGATAAATTTGTCCCCCAAAAGTGGTAGTAATTTGAACAAGATACTTAATTATGCGTTTTCATGGTCTGCCTACATTTTTGCTTTACGATTTACCAACTTCTAACATGACAGCATTAATTAAAATTGAATGGCATTACCCGTTATTATTCCTCTTATTATTGAATAGCCTAATAGGGCTTTCACAAAACAGCAAACCGCTTAGTTTCAAGGATTATCCTATTGTGCCAAACTTAGACAGCTTCGAGCGGGTCGTTCTGGAACAAAAAAACAATCCCGAACAGTATTTGTATGGTTTAATCGCACTTGAAATAGGAAGAATAGACTATGAATTTGGACAAGATTTAAATACCATCAAAACATTGGCTTATCAACTTCGTTCGCCTTTGGCGATAGCTACTTATAACTATTTACAAGGATTTTATTTAAAAGAACGAAACATAGAGATGGCTGCAAGAAATATCTTAGAGGCAACTCGTTATTTTGAAACAGCGAAAGATACTTTAGGTATGATGAGGTGTTATTATGCTTTCCTATATTTTAATCGTTTTTCCTCTACAAGTAAAAGTGATAAAATTCTAAGCTCTAATATCTATTTTGACAGAATTTTAAATTTGAGTCAACAGTCAGATGATATTCGAATCAGAGCTATAAGGATTCAAACTATTGGTTCTTTTGAGAAAGTAGCTAAAGGCAAACAAAATTTTGATGAAAGAGTTTGCGATATAGAAGACATGATACTTATGCTTGATAAATATAGCAATTATCAACCTTTTTTTGCTTCAGTATATAATAATATTGCTGCTTTTTATGCAAGATATGATCTCATAGAAAAAGAATATGAACATGCAATCAAATCATATGAATTATTTAAAAAATTATCATCTAAAATTTGTGTGAAATCTTATTTTAACATGGCTAATGATTATTATCACTTCAAAAATTATAAGAAAACGGAGAGTCTATTGAAAGAAATAATTCCATACATAGAGAATGATAGGTATATTTACAGGCATGTATATGCCCTTTTAGCGGAAATTAAATATATTGATAGAGATTATAAAGCAGCAATGGATTATAAGCAACAAGAACTTGATATAATTCAGGAACACGGTAATAAATTGAAAAATTCAATTGTTGAAGAACTAAAAACCCAATACGAAATAGAGCAAAAAGAAAAAGAGAATACCTTATATCGGATTATACTCGGCATTGGTTCGGTTTCATTTATCATTGTTTGCATCTTGGTTTACTTTCTGTATCGGGCTAATGAAAAACAGAAAAAATTAATCTTGTTCCGAGACCAACTCTTTGGCATTATTGCACACGATATGCGTTCGCCACTCACCGCTTTCAGAGGTGTATCAGAGAGTCTAAATTTTCTGTTGCGTAAAGGAGAGTATCAAAGTATCCCCCCCCTCAGTAAATCAATAGATCAATCAATTTTTAATGCCAATCTGCTTTTAGACAATTTATTGGATTGGTATGCACTACAAAATCCGAATACAAAAACCACTAAAAGTGTATTCTCCGTGTATGAATTAGTCAAAGAAAGCAAAGATTTATACGAAAACATAGCGAAAACCCAACAGTCATCCATAGAAATGGCTGTTCCCGATTCACTCAATATGTTTGCCGATAGAAATGCTCTCTTGCTGATACTCCGAAATCTGATAGACAATGCCCTCAAACATGGTCAATCAAAAAACATAATGGTAAAAGCCTACAAAGAAGCCTATTATATAGCTGTTGAAGTAAAAAATAACGGCACAATACTATCACCCAGAAAACTCTCGGTTTTACAGCAACAAATAAAACAAAGCTCTGTCGTTACTAAAGAAGGACGTGGATTGGGACTCTATTTGGTCGCTCATTTCGTCGCACAACACAATGGGCAGCTCACAATACACAGTTCGGAAGAAGACGGTACAATTTTTAAAATA
>JAEUUP010000152.1 GCA_016787525.1 Saprospiraceae bacterium
TTCCGTCCTTCACCACAAAAAAAGCGCAAAATGTTGTTTATCAATATTTTGCGCTTTTTCTTTTTATCAAGTTGTTTTAGCATTTCGCGTCATTCGAGACAACAAGCGTGGTGCAAATCGCTTCAAATAAGTCGCTAAAAGTACTTTCCCTTTTGCTATCACTATCTCTTCTTTGCCGTTTTTCATAGCTTTCATTATTTTAGCTGCTACTTCTTCAGGTGTGAAACCTTTTTCGGTGGCTTCGTCCATCGTACCTTGGTTTTTGCCATCGGCAACCAGCGCATTAATGCTGATATTGGTACGGACATAGCCTGGACAAACGAGTAAAACACGTATGCCATCATCGTACAATTCAGACCGCAATGTATCGAAATAGCCGTGCAAGCCATGTTTGGCGGCGGCATAAGACGACCGCAAAGGCGCACCTAATTTGCCCATGATGCTCGTAACAACAATAATTTGTCCCGATTTTTGCTGAATCATAGGCTCTAAAACAGCTTTAGTGAGTGCAATCGTGCCAGTTAAATCCACGTCGAGTAGGCGTTTTGTCACTGAAAGATCCGTATCTTTCGCCAATGAACGTTGACTCAACCCTGCATTGTTGATTAGAACATCTATTGCGCCTATCTCTTTTATCAATTTTTCGGCTTTTACAAAAATAGCATCGTGGTCTCCAATGTCCAATGGCAGCACTTTTACTGAGGGGGGTGTTGTGCAGTTGTTTTTGACGCGTTCCAATTCTTTTTCGTTGCGTGCTGAGAGTATTAATTGAGCACCTTCACGAGCGAAGGCATACGCTAAGGCTTCACCGATACCCGATGATGCGCCTGTAATCCATATTTTTTTTCCTTTTAAATTCACAGGTTGGTTGGTTTTATGGTATTTTAAACGACAAATGATGATTTTCTTAAAAATCATCATTTGTCGTTTAAAATACTTGATTCAAATAATGTCACAATAATACTCAATTTTCACTCATTTCAAGCATTTAGTTGCTTTTCCCAGCCTTTTTATCCGCCTCTTCTTTTAGTTTTTTCAGAATTTCTTCCTGTTTTTTGATTTCTTCTTTCAAAGTTTGGATTTCAAGTGCGGTTTGCTCTTTTACTTTCTGAATTTGTTCGGCAGCCTGTTGTTTGGCTTGATAAACTGCGTCCGAACTTTCCTTCTGTGCTTTAGTAATCTCTTCTTGTGCTTTTATACGTGCTTCGGCAGCTTCATTGGCATATTGCTGTTTTTTGACGGCTTCTTCTTTTTGTGCATTCAAGATATTGGCTGTGACACGTTGGCGCGTTGAATCCATATCACGTTGTGCTTTTTGTTCAGCTTCAGCAATTTGGCGTGCAATATCTTGTTTTTTCTTTTCGGCATTGTCTTGCACTTCTTTGACAGCAGCAGCCGCTTGTTCGCGAATGGCTTTCACATCTTTTTGCGCCTCATCCGTCGTTTGGGCAATTAGCGTTGCTGCACTTTGGCGTGCTTGAGAAACTTCCAAAGCGGTCTTTTCTTTCTCTTTTGCTGCATTTTCCTTGACCGTTTTGATGGCTTCTGCCTCAGCAGTTTGGATTTTCGAGACATTTTCAGCCGCATTTCGTCTGATTTCAGACAGTCGCTTCGATGACTCTTCTGTTTCTTTGGCTTCGCGTTCTTTGATTTTTGCTATTTCTTTTGCGGATGCCTCTTGCGTTTTTACAACTTCTGTGACCGCTCGCTGTTTGGCATCTTGTACTTCTTTAGCAGTCATGTTTAGTAACTCTTTCTCTTTCGATTTAGCTTCCAAAATCTTTGTTTCGGCTTCTTTTTGGATTTCTGTCATGCGTTTTTGGGCGGTTGTCTGGGCGGTTGTCACTTCTTTGGCGTACACCTGTTTGGCTTCTTCGATTTTTGATGCCGCCGTTTGCATCACTTCTGTTGCCTGTTTTTGAGTTTTCGCAATCTCATCAGCGGCTCTTTGGCGAGCAGTGGCGACTTCTTGGGCTTGAGCTTGACGAACACTATCAGCTGTTGCTCGAATCTGAGTGACATAACGTTGCAATTCTTGCTGAGCTTTAGTGACTTCAGCTGTGGCTTTTTCTCTGGCAGCCATCACTTCGCGGCTTTCTTTTTGATGCACCGAGTCAATGACAGCTTTAGCACGTTCTTGTTGTTCGGCCACATGTTCATTGGTTTTGGCGATTACTTCGGCAGCTTTTTTACGGGCTTCTGCCACCTCTACTGCCGAGGCTTCTTTTTGTTTAGCCACATTTTCCTTAATCTCAGCCACTTCTGAGGCTGAATTTTGCTGCAAAGTCGCTTTGTCTTCTGCCGCTTTGCGACGAGCTTCCGCTAACTCAAAAGCAATACGTTGCTTTTCTAAAACAGCCCGCTCGCGCACACGAGCTACTGAATCAGCTGCATCTACTTGTGCTTTCAAAATGATTTCAGTCGCTGTTTTTTTAGCAGAGCCGACTTCTTCAACTGTTCTTTCGCGTTCCACTTTTGCCGCAGCACGCGCATCTTCCACCATTTTAATAGATTCATCGCGAATGCGTTTCAATTCGCCCGTAGCACTTTCGCGAGCAGAAGCCACTTCGTCAGCGTATGTTTGTTTGGCTTCCGATAGTTTTTCTTGAGTCGCTTTTATCTCTGCCGCAGCTTTCTCACGAGCCATAGCGACTTCTTTTGCGGATTGCAATTGGGCTTTTTGTATTTCTTGACCAGCTTTTTCGCGCGCCTCCCCGACAGATTTGGCGATTTTATCCATTTCGGCACTGGCTCTTTTTTGACTTTCAGCGACCATATTGGTAAATTGGCGGCTGGCAGAGTCTATCATCGCTTGCGAACGTTGCCGTGCTTCGACGATTTCTTTCGCAAATTCTGCTTTTTTCTGCTCTGCCAATTGGCGCGATGCCATCACATCTTCTTGAATCCGCTGTTTTTCTTTTGCTCCTTTTTCTTTTTCTTCAGCTATTTCAGCGCGCAATTTTTCTTTGGTTTCTGCCAGTTCTTTGCGCAAATCGGCTAATTCTTTGTCATTCAATTGCGAAATATCGGCTTTGCGTACCACTGTTGGTGATACGCCGCCACTTGTATTCGTTCCTGTTGCTGTCTGTGCTTGAGGTTTGAAACCACCTGATTCAGTATTGACTGTGACATTTTTAACTTTCGACCTATCCAAACTTTGCAAAAAACAATTGGCTAAATTCTTAAACTCTACTTGGCGATTGTCTGGAATCGTGAATTTGCGCATCTCGTAAGTGACCTTACTCAAAATATAGAAAGTCGTAATCGTATTTTCAGAAAACCATGTAAAAGCGGCCATATCCAATTGTAAAACATTCTGAAAAACACGCCCTTTGACATCACCCATCTCAACGAAGCGATATGTCTTGCGGGTGTTGGCAGCATCTACAAAAATCATTTCGTCACCTTGATTAAATTCGACACCGTTTTTGGAAGTGATGCGGGCTAAAGTACCTTTTTCATTGTTGAAAAACTCTAATTCGTAGGTGTAGTCACCTCTAAAAATTAAAGTCATATTGGCAGAACGCAAAAAATGGGTATTCCCCACTACACGATTGTCGGTTATCAAACCACCGCAATTCTGTGCGTTTATACTGAGGGGGGCTTGATTGAGGCAAAAAACAGTTAGAATAGTCGCAAACAAAGAGAGCGGTGAACAACGCACTTTAAAAAGGTCACAGGGTTTTGGTTGAGTAACCTTAAAAAATTTAGGAATCAGAGTCTGTCTCATACGTTAGCAGTTTGGGTGGACGAAACGGGTTTTTCCACGATGAAAAGATTGTTCTAAAAAACGCTCTTTTAGAAGTTTTTTATTTTTATAAACTCAAATTTAACAGATTTTATGTTCTAAGTGGTAAAAAATAACAGGTTGCGTCATTTTTTTTAATCTCAAGACTTCTTTTGTTCTTCCAAAACGTCGGCAATTGTTAACTGAATCAATATGAATTGTTAATCTAATGTCAATGCGTTTTTTCATGCAATACACACCCACAAATATGCGTCAAATTTGGAGTCCAAAATCCGATTTACTTTTTACCCCCCTCAGTATTTTCTTTGAACAAACAGCAGACGCTTTCTAAAACCAAGTCAACAAATGAAAAAAGCCTTTATTCTTGTCAGTTTTTTTTGTTTTTCTCAACTCAATTATTCTTTCGCTCAAGCCTCAGCCTGGACAGGTTTTGTTTCTGATTTTTCAACTGGAACGAATCTGCGTTTACCTGATGCACCTGTTTGCACTTATATTGGTGGTGGTGCATTGCGCTTGGCTCACAATACTACCAGCTATTTTACCAATTTCGAGTTCAATAGCCCGATTTGTGTGACTAATAACTTTACCTTTGAATATCGTGTACGCAATGCCCCTCAGTATGGTGGGCAACCCGCTTTCGATGTGGGTTTTGCGATGGCTATGCCGCAGGGCGAAATCAGTGCATCGCTGATGAGCAACGATATAGGTGGCTTACCATGGACTTTTGTGAGTATCAATGGGCAACGTCGTTCAAATCTTCCTTTGCTTGTACGAAACCTAACGGAGTATTCTGTCGTTAAAGTAAAATGCCTGAACAATGTCGCGTCGTTCTACCATGCTGACACGCTTTTGGCTTCGATACCTTACGCGGGTCAAATTTGCACCATTAGTAAATTGAATTTTTGGTTCAAAGGCAGTGGTTCGATTGATTGGATTAAGGTGACGAATTTAGACGACAACAAAACCATCTATTTTGAAGATTTTACAACCTGCAGCAGCATACAAAGCCCTGACGCTACGGCTTGCCAAATACCCACTGTGAACATATCGGCGAATTCGCCTTGTGAAGGCGATACACTGCGCATCACAACAACGACAAATCGTGCCGCCTCGTTTGAGTGGGCTGGACCCAATGGTTTTTCATCAACAGAGCCTCAAGTGGTCATCCCAAAAACCGAGAGCTCAGCGGGCGGCACTTATTCTTTAAAAACCCGTTTTAATGTCTGCCAAATGACCAATCAAACGGTCAATGTGCGCATCCGCGCGACACCTAAAGTCAATTTGGGCAAAGACACTATTTACTGCGAACCTCAGACTTTAACTCTGACCGCAGGCACAGCAGGATTTACCTACAATTGGAACGATGGCAGTTCTAATCCGACGATAACAGTCAGAGAATCAGGAACTTACGCAGTTAGTGTCACTTCTACTGAGGGGTGTGTTTCAAAAGATACAGTCAAAATTGATATACCGCAAAGTCGCCTAAAAACGGACTTAACCACAGTCAATCCAACCTGTTTTGCCCAATGCAATGGATCAATTAGTGCCTCAACAAGTGGAGGTTATGGCGCACCATACAACTATGCGTGGTCAACAAACAGCAATCAAAACCTTTGTGTTGGCAATTATAAACTGACAGTCACAGACCCCAAAGGCTGTAAACTCACAATGGTTACAACCTTGGTCGAACCACCAAAATTGGCAATAAAAGCCTCCGTCACGAGTCAATACAATGGCTATGGTGTGTCTTGTTCCGATTCAAAAAATGGTACGGCAACAGCTTTAGTTACAGGAGGCAACGGCAATTATACCTACAAATGGCAAGATGTACCCAATGGCGATTCAGCTTCCGTTTCGAGCTTAAAGGCAGGCGTTTACACACTTTTTGTCGCTGATGAAAAAGGTTGTAAAGATTCATCAAAAATAACTGTGACAGCTCCTGCTGCTTTGAAAATGGCTTATCAAGTCAAAAATATCCGTTGTTTTGGTGAAAAAAATGGTAGTGTCACGCTCAATGGCGTGCAAGGCGGTGTCAAACCTTTTGTGGTCAAATTCAATCAAAAAGCAGCGAGTGATTCATTCGCTCGATTCGACAATTTAGCTGCAGGTTTCTACACCTTGCAAATCACAGATGGCAATCAATGCACCCTTAACGATAGCTTGCAACTGACTGAACCACCTAAGATGATTCCAGTAACAACGGGCGACACCGCTATTCATTTCGGCGACGATGTACCTTTATTTGCAGGTTTGCAGACCCCCTCAGTATTGACAAGCGTAAAATGGACGACGAGCCGCGATTCTGTGGGTTTAGATTGCAATAATTGTACAACAACCTTTGCTGCGCCTCGCTTAACGACAATTTTCAAGGTGACGATGACAGATTCTTTTGGCTGCCAATTGAACAAAGATATTATTGTCCAAGTGGATAAACGTCGAAAAGTGTTTGCACCGACAGCTTTTTCGCCCAATGAAGATGGTCAAAACGACCGTTTTGGCATTTTTGCTGGCTCTGGCACACGACGTATTCTCTATATGAAAGTTTTTAACCGTTGGGGTAGTATGCTTTTTGCTTGTCAAAATCCTACGATGTACGATGATACGGACGGTTGGGATGGGACTTACAAAGGACAAGCTTTGCCCTCAGAAGTGTATATTTGGATTGCTGAAATTGAATTTGAAGATGGTGAGCGAGAGGTTTTCAAGGGCGATGTGGCTCTTTTTCGATAAAATATGAGGGATGAAGTATGAAAAAAGTAACACCTACTGAGGGGGTGATTTTCATACTTCATCTCCTCTATCGCATACCTAACCTTTTTCCCAAGAACGATATTGGGCGGTTATCTCAAAAATATGTTTAAAAATATTGTGGTCTTCCACCGAAAGAGTCAGACTGCGACGGTCTAACACACGTTCCATCGTATAAAACGCTTTTTTCAAATCATAAGTCTCATAACCTTGCGGTCCACCCCAGCTGAATGATGGAATAAAATTGCGCGGAAAACCTGCACCGAAAATATTAGCAGATACCCCAACAACAGTGCCTGTATTGAACATCGTATTGATGCCGCATTTGGAATGGTCGCCCATAATCAAACCTAAAAACTGCAAACCTGTACGACCAAAACTATTTTTCGTGTAATCCCACAATTTCACTTCCTCGTAGGTATTTTTGAGGTTCGATGTATTGGTATCTGCGCCCAGATTGCACCATTCACCGATGACAGAATTGCCCAGATAGCCCTCATGTGCTTTGCTGGAATAACCCAAAAGCACGACATTATTGACTTCACCACCAACTTTACAACAGGGACCTAATGTGGTTGCGCCATAAATTTTAGCACCCATCTTCAAGAGACTATCTTCGCACATAGCAAAAGGGCCTCTGATGTGGCAGCCTTCCATGATTTCAGCACCCTGTCCGATGTAAATAGGTCCTTTTTTGGTATTCAATGTCGCACATTCGACAACAGCTCCTTCTTCCAAAAAAATGAGTGATGGATCACCCACAATTTGATTGCTTTTACTGAGGGGGGCAGATTCACGTCCTTCAGTAAGCCATTGAAAATCTTCTTTTAATATTTTGCCATTCAACGAAAAAACATCCCACACATAGTTTATCGTATCAAAACCGACATGCTCCAGTTCAAAACCAACCAGCTCTTCAATATCATTGTCTTCCATCAAGTTTTGGAATTGCAACCGGTCGAGGCGTGCTGCAATCAATTCGCCATCTTTCTGAAAAGCTTCATTATTATTCAATTCGCCAATCATCTTGCACAATTGCGGATTGGGCAAAACCGAGCCATTGATAACAAAATTGTCGTCACTGATTTCGATAGGATATTTTTCAGAAAGATAATCTTGCGTGATATGAGAAATACGACCACCGAAAAGCTGCGCCCATTTTTCGCTGATAGTGGTAACGCCTACACGCAATTCGCTTACTGGGCGTGTAAAAGTAAGTGGCAGAAGCTGGTCTCTGGTGTCGGGATCGAAAAGGATTATGTTTTTCATGTCAGTATGATTTTAACAGTCGTCAACTTAAAAAAATAAGTTAAGCGAATTTTGACGCTAAGTTATCTCCTTAGCCCACACTCAACAAAATACTGAGGGGGTATTTTCGTGAATAAATAAAAAAAAAGTCCTGAACTTTCGTGCAGGACTTTTTGAATCGTTTTAGTGAAAGGCGATTCAAGATTAGTTTTTCGCAAACTTTGAGAATTTTTTGTTGAATTTGTCAATACGACCTGCTGTATCTACAAATTTCATTTTGCCTGTGAAGAATGGATGCGAAAATGCTGAAATCTCCATTTTGACAAGTGGATATGTGTTGCCATCTTCCCAAACAGTTGTTTCTTTTGTTGAAGCCGCCGAGCGTGTCAAAAACATATCGTCTGAGGAAATATCTTTAAAAACGACTAAGCGATAATTCTTTGGATGAATATCTTTTTTCATTACCGTATATTTTTTCGATTGAATAAAATTGCTGTTCAAAATTGCGGTGCAAATGTAGGACTTTTTTTTCTTTGACGAAAGTATTGATTTGTTTTTTGTCAATATTTTTATCATTTTCACATAAAAAAGCTCAAAAAACATTTTCTATCACTCATTATTCAGAATGATAGCGTCCAGAACATCTTTATAGCGCCAAAGGTTTTGAAAATTCTACATGCCTAATAGACATCCAGAGGTTAGTAACACCCGCTACAGGTGATACTATTTTCTTTGATAAAAAAACACATCAAATGCACAAACTAGTTGAAATTGTGACAAAAACATCAACCAAAACTATGGGTAAGTTTTTGGATTTTTTGAGTTTTTATCAGGTGTTGCGATAAGTAGCGCGCAAATGAGTAATAGACCGAACAATAGGATTTCAGAATTCATTGTAATTATAACGTTTTCAATGGGAAAATAGGCTTTAATCGTAATTTTGTCGCAATGTATTCCCTTCTACCCATTTTTGCAAATAAAAAAATTTGCAAAAATCGTATTTGAGTATTTCGGAGCGCAAATATAATCGTTTTTAGTTAAAAGTTAGTATAAAAAGTATTTTATAAATCATTGTTTATTAAAACAATATGAAGCAAATCAAGTTATCATGTAAAAAACCTGTCTAACACAATAATTTTATTTCTCCAAAAGCCTGTAAGAACTACTGTTCCTTTCTTATACGAAACTCTTTAATAAATAGTTTTTGTTTTTGAAAAATTACCCATAATAAGGTATATCCACTTACTCTATTCTCTATTCTAAAACAAATTTTTGAACACGACTCAATAAACCATTTTTTACAGTTACGAAATAAATACCTGAACTAATGTTATCATCTAAATCAAGGCTCACAGTGCTTTCCGCTCTAAAATTGTCAGACAAACGGGCTACTTGCCTACCATACAAATCTGTAATAGTAATTTCAGTCGTATTACTTTCTTCAATTCCACCTCTCAGTATAATTTGGCATTTACCGCTTTGCGCAGGGTTTGGTGAGACATCGAATAAGAGGCTCTTGCCTGCTTTTTCAAAGATGACTGAACGTGTTTCTGAAAAAGTAGAAGTGCCGTCTAAATCATTGATTTTGAGTCGATAATAAAAAACATAGGCTTGGCTGAGTGGTAAATCTTTATCCAAATAATCGTATCGAACAGGCTCATGCGAGTGCCCTGTGGCTTTCACAGTTCCTACTTTTTTGAAAGATTTAGCATCCGTACTTCGTTCAATATCAAAAGTATCTGTATTACTTTCGTTGGCAGTTGTCCACTCAATATGAGCATCTGTACCATTCGCTTTTTCCACAGAGAAACGCACCAATTCAATAGGAATAACACCACAACCACCATTGATAGCTCCGAGCGGTGTAGCTGTATCTCCCAATACGGTTTCTGCGTCGGTTTGTGGCACACAGAACCAATTTTGAAGAATTGATGCATAAATTTTATGAAAATCGAATTGCATAGCCACTTGGTCGTTGGTTGTGGCATTGGCTGGTATAACAGGATTCGCCCCGATGACACCCCAATTCACTTGGCTACCGAATACAAACATAGGAGCAGCCGCTCCATGATCTGTACCATTCGAACCATTTGATTTGATGCGGCGACCAAATTCTGAGAATGTGAAACCGACCACACGATTTTCCAAACTCATCAAACGCAAGTCATTTTGGAAAGCCGTAATGGCATCGCTCATGCTTGCTAACATAGTGGCATGTGTACCAATAGTCTTATCGGTTGTATCTACTTGATTGGAATGTGTATCAAAGCTACCTAAACTTACCCAATAAATCTTGGTTTTCAAGCCACCTTTGATGAGTCGAGCTACGATTTTAAGCTGCTGGGCAATGCTACTAGTTGACGTTGTAGCATAGGTTGCCAAGTTAGTACCACTATTCCAAGCTGTAACAATACGACTCGCATACTGATTGGTATAAGCTTGTTGGTCACGCAAAAAATCTAGCTCAATACCCACATTCCCAGAAGGTGTATTGGAGTTAGTGTAACCTAAAAGGGAGGTAATAGAACCACTAAAGGTAGTTGGCACAGTCTGCCCCGTGTTGATTTCATATCCCTGCAAAGCTGGTGATAGATTAGACCCGATTTGGATGGCTAGTGGGTCAGGCATCAAAGTATTAGGATAAGCATCTGGAAAACCTGGAAAAGCGTACTCAAGGTATCGTCCAGCCCAACCAGTTGTCAGTACTTCAGCACTATCGGCACCTGATGTCCAAATATCAGTTGACCTAAAATGTGAATAGTTTTGATTAGTGTAGCCTACACTTTGTACAACAGCCAATTTATGCTCATCGAAAAGGCTTTTCAAACCTGTCATGGCAGGGTGTATTCCCGTCTGTGTTGTGCCCAGAATAAGCGGAGCAGTGTCAGGCATTAAGATATTAGACCGCGCTGTCATCAAATTGGAATATTGATCCATCGGAAATACAGTATTCAAACCATCATTTCCACCTGTCATTTGAACAATGACCAGTATCCTATCGTTTTCTGCGCCGATAGTCAAGAGAGCCGCTTCATTCAATACTGAGGGGGTGTATGCAGCAGCGAATATTTTATTGGAAAAAAAAGGTACAACCGCAACAGGTGCAACCGTTTTAATAAAATCACGACGTTTCATAATTAATTGATTTTAATTGGTTAGCATAGATGAAATTCTGCCATACTGACTACAGCTTGATAGAAAGTTTTCAACCTTGTGAGAACTGTATTCCGATATGTTGTATTCGACGGTGCACTCACATAATTATCCCATGCTGCTGTCCAATACGAATCAAGGGCTTGATTAGACAATAAAATACTCTTCAACTGTGCTTTTATAGTTGTATCAATAGCAACAACGTGCATCAACTCACTCACTTCATCAATCAATTCGTTAGGGTCGCTTGGGTTGACCATAGACGCTGTAAAACCTAAAATATCGAAACTCATCCCATTATTGTTACTTGTGATGAGTTTATCTGAATACTCCTTCTTACGTCGTAATGTTTCTGCATTTATCCACAACTCGTGGTAACTCGGTGCTTGATAATAAGCTGTCCAACCTGCCACATTCGGTGGATTGCCAATGCGCATCTGTTGGTTTGTACCCGAATCCAGAAAATATCGCCAGTTTTTGTATTGATTGACCAAATCTGGTGCAGTCGTATAGGTCAATCCAAAGATTCGAGCCAATCCAGCGATGGAGTCCACAGGGTTTTTTATCATGCACCCTTGCGATTTAGCCGCATCGAAAAAGTGTTGGCTTGTCAGTAGTTCGAGCATAACGGGAGCGAGTTCATAGTTGCCGTTTCTAAAAGTAGCTGCCAAAGGCGTTATCACTTCCGATTCGATAGTGGCATCAATATTATAATAAACAAAAAAACGATAGATTTTTCGCACTATGTATTTAGCAACTTCTTCCTTAGAAAATATCATAGTGAGCAAATCATCCAACTCCGTCAATCCTGCATTGGCATCGTTGCGCCCAACAATAACCGTGTTATTATAAAAAGATGAAAAAGTTTTATTGGTCGTTGTGTGGCGACTAAGCGTAAATTTTGAAGTCAAATTGGTCGAATCAATTTCCCAACCTGTCAAAACTTTAGCAGCCGTTTGCACATCCCCCTCAGTATAATATGGTGTCGAGTCTTTACCAACGGTAAACAGTTCCTGCAATTCCCGCGCATAATTCTCATTGGGTGCCGTATTTCTATTCAAACGACCATCGAGGTAGTAGAGCATTGCTGGCTCAATGGTCATTTGACGCACCAAAGTCTTATAGTTGCCCAGAGCGTATTGACGTAAAAGAGCATTGTAGCGGTAGCTATATATCGCCTCGCTGAAAGTCCCGCCTATATCAGTTGGAATCAAATTGTGCAAAAACAGCACCATTTTCTCTCGAATATTGCGATCTTGATTGACGATGAGTCCCATCCACCAACCTCTCAGCGACTGTTGCCGACTGAATTGCACATTACCATCGCTGGGTCCGTTAACCCAAGTCTCGCCTGCCAATATGACATCCGTTCCAGTGTAGTCTTTCAACGGCGGAGCGGGCGGTGTGTTGGGTAGTGTCAACAACTCATTGGCCACACTGCTCAACGAACGGTTAGAAAAATATTGCAAATCTGATTTTTTGACACCAAACAGAGTGCGGCGCAGTAGGTGCAGCAATTCGGGCTTCCCGAAAGTACCACTATACGGTGTTAAAGGCATAGACGGTTCAATTAATAAATGCTAATAAAATTAGTTTTTGCAAAAATATGTTAAAATTTATCTATTAATATCATAACGATATTTTTTTTTAATAAATTTCATCGTGTTATCGTACAAGGCGAGAAAAATAGGAAAGGCTAACAAATGAATCTGAACCTCTAAAGCGAGCATTTGCATTTATTGTCAAATGACACATAAACACAAAAAACTGATTATGAACAACTTGCAATCAATTTGGTTTTTGATACATACTAAACTTAGCTAAACCCATTCGCTGCAACCAATGTGATGCAGAAACCCGCAAGACACCCAAACCATATTTCGAACTGCGCACAAAGTTAATCGAAGATGCTTCTTCAAAATACTTGGTTGGGCAAGTAACTTCAGCTATATCGAATCCAGCATATACAATTTGTGACAGCATTTCATTGTCAAATACAAAATCATCGGAGTTACTGTTGAAACTTATACCCCTCAGTACATCACCCGAAAAAGCGCGATAACCTGTGTGATATTCCGACAATTTGTAGTTAATCAAGAAGTTTTGCGTCATTGTCAAGAAGCGGTTTGCAATGTATTTGTACAGCGGCATACCACCTTTCAAAGCACCTTTTCCTAAAATACGTGACCCCAATACGACAGGATATAATTCGTCGCCGATGATATTGACCATAGCTGGAATCAATTTGGGTGTGTATTGGTAGTCTGGATGCAACATAATAACAATATCGCCGCCCAACTCTAAAGCCTTGTTATACAATGACTTTTGATTGCCGCCGTAGCCCTTGTTTTTTTCATGCACAATGACGTGATTGATACCGATTTCGCGTGCTAAATCCTTCGTGTTGTCTTTACTCGCATCATCGCACAAAACGACCTCATCAACCAGTGGAAAAGGGATTTCCTTATAAGTTTTTTCCAAAGTTTTAGCCGCATTGTAAGCAGGCATGACGACTATGACTTTTTTACCTTTATACATTTTAAAAAGAGTTGTTGTTTGTATAGAATATAAAACTTGCGTCAAATGAGACATTTGACGCAAGTTGGATGAGAAAACAATTAATTTTCAGCCGTTTCAACAGCCCCCTCAGTATTTTCTATCTCCTCAACAGCTTCTTCTACAACTTTGTCTTTCAACAAATTACGTTCATTCAAAAACGTAAACCACTTTATCGCTTTTTTAATATCCGAAACGTGTACACGGTCGCGGTCATAATTGGGCAAAATATCAGCAAAATAGGCTTTCAAAACCGCAGAATCTGCTTTCTCAGATGGTACAGGATTGTCTGCCAATTGGTCGCGCATATTGGTCAATAACAAGGCGAGTGGCACTGTATCGTTGTCGTCTGTGTAAACGGAGATGGTTTCAAAAGGTGAAAATTCATGCTGGCGAACAGGCACGAATTTGCGTTGTTTGGTATCAAAATTCTCAATAATCAAACCATTTTGGCGTACTGCAATCAATTTTTGAACGCCACTGATGCCACCAACAGCTACAAAACTTTTTACATCAATCATCTTAAAAGGTTATATTTTTTAATTGTTCTATTAATTTTCTTTTAAAAAACGGCGCAAAGGTACGATTTCAACACCAATGACCAAAGTATCAGCCAATTTTGATAAAAAAACGTTTGATTAAACCCTAAAATTATTCAAAACCTCCCCTCAGTAAAAACAAAACCGAACTTATCCAAACGCTTTTTCGTTTATCAATACTTAAACTGTTAATTTTGCGCCGCATTTGAGATAACGACGAATCATTATCTCAATTCGGCAAGTACACCAATAACGATTAACAAAGAACGATTATGCAATCGAAAAAGAGATATTTAGTCACGTCTGCCTTACCTTATGCCAATGGTCCACTTCATATTGGGCATTTGGCGGGGGCTTATTTGAGTGCCGATGTGTATGTGCGCTATTTGCGTCTGCTCGGAAAAGACGTGGTTTGGGTCTGTGGCAGTGACGAACATGGTGCAGCCATCACCGTCAAAGCCATGAAAGAGGGTCTGACACCCCGCGAAATCATTGACAAATACGATGCGATGTTCCGCAAGGCTTTCGACGGTATGGGCATCGCTTTTGACATATTTCACCGCACAAGTGAACCGATTCACTACCAAACCTCGCAGGATTTTTTCCGTCGTTTGCACCAAAACGGAGAGTTTGAAGTCATTGAAAATGAGCAATATTTCGATGAAGAAAAACAACAATTTCTCGCCGACCGCTACATCATCGGCACTTGCCCTGTGTGCAGCAATCCAGATGCCTATGGCGACCAATGCGAAAAATGCGGTTCATCTTTGAGTCCCAATGACTTAAAACCGCCTATTCGTTCGACACTTTCAGCCTCAAATCCTGTGAAAAAGCCGACAAAGCACTGGTTTTTGAAACTTGATAAATATGAAGGCTGGTTGCGTCGCTGGATTACTGAGGGGGAGTTGGAAAATGAAAATGACCCAAAAATTGTCACCAAAACACACAATCCTGCCGATTGGAAAAACCACGTCATGGGCCAATGCAAATCGTGGCTCGATGGTGGCTTGCAACCTCGTGCGATGACACGCGACTTGGATTGGGGCATCCCTGTGCCACCTGAAATTGACGAAACAGGCTCTAAAAAACTCTACGTTTGGCTCGATGCACCGATTGGCTATATATCGGCAACCAAACAATGGGCTATTGACAAAGGGCAACCTGAACTTTGGAAAGACTATTGGCAAAAAGACGATACGGCTCTGATTCACTTCATAGGCAAGGACAATATCGTGTTTCACTGCTTGATTTTCCCTGCCCTGTTGCGTGAGCATGGCGACTATGTGCTGCCTGTGAATGTACCTGCCAATCAGTTTATGAATTTGGAAGGGCGTAAAATTTCAACGTCCAAAAATTGGGCGGTTTGGGTACATGAATATTTGGAAGAATTTGAGGGCAAACAAGACGTTTTGCGCTACAATATGATAAAAAATATGCCCGAATTGCAAGATTCTGAGTTCACTTGGAAGCGTTTTCAAGAGTCGAACAACAATGAATTGGTAGGCAATTTGGCAAATTTCATCAATCGTGTCCTCGTTTTGACCACCAAAAACTTTGATGGCAAAATCCCTGCGATAGCCGATGGCGTAACTGTTGCATCAAGTGATAATGCGGCTGAAAAAGTCGCCCCCTCAGTAGAATTGGCAAAACTGCAAGCAGGTTTGGAGCGTTTGGGCGATTTTATTGAAAAATTTGACTTCAGAAATGCACTTCAGACTTTGATGGACATTTCGACGCATGGCAATCAATTTTTGCAATTCAACGAGCCTTGGAAAACCATTAAAACTGACCGCAATGCTGCTGCCGCCGCTTTAAATATCGGAATGCAAATCGTCGCCGCTTTGGCTGTGGCAAGTCAGCCGTTTTTGCCATTCACTTCGGCACGATTGGTTAAAATGCTGAATATCAAAGATTTGCAAAACGGCGATTGGGCTTCGATGATGGAAAAATTGCGCAACGGCGAGCCACTCATTACTGAGGGGTCAACATTGGGCGAAGCTGAACACCTGTTCACGCGCATTGCCGACGAAGTAATTGATGCACAAATTAAAAAATTGGAAATGACAGATAATCAGACGACAGGCGGTAGTCAACAGGCAGCAGTTGAGGAAGTTGAAACGACCCCTCAGTATGCGCCGCTTGCAGACACGATAACTTACGACGATTTTGCAAAAATGGATATCAGAACAGGCACTGTTTTGACAGCTGAAAAAATGCCGAAATCGGATAAATTGCTGAAATTGAGCATTGATTTGGGTTTTGAAACCCGCACCATTTTGTCAGGCATCGCCAAACATTTCACACCCGAAGAAATGGTTGGTAAACAAGTCGTGGTTTTAGCGAATCTTGCACCACGCAAAATGATGGGCATTGAGTCGAATGGCATGGTCTTGATGGCTGAAAATGCAGAAGGCAAATTGGGCTTAGTCGCACCACCCGAAGGTTGGCAAAATGGTTGTGTGGTGAAATAAATATAAGGGTTTTAAGTACAAAGATTTTAGGGGTTTTGTGCTTAAAACCCTTTTAACCAGAACCTTTGTACTCTTGAAATATTATACGTAGCCCAATTGTGCCGCATAACAAACATTACACTCTTGTTCAGCGAGTTTTTCGTCCAATTTTTGAAGTTCATCTTCCGAAATTTCACCTTTGTGGTAGCGTTCCAACCACTCTAAATTTTTGGATACCTCCTCTCCGTCAGGAGTCCTTTGGACAGTATTGAGCGTTTTAGGCTCATCGGCGGAGGCTTTATTTTCTTTTCTATCAACCATTTTTACTTGTATTTTTGAACAACAAATTTAAAAGTATTTTCCATAAGTGTCCGACAAAAACTACCCATCCAAGCTCCTCCTTTTCGGCGAATATTCGGTCATTCGAGGTTCGCAAGCACTTGCCGTGCCTTACTCGGCTTATGGTGGACATTGGTCGTATTCAGAAGACAAGAGCAAGCAAATGGATATGTCGAAATGGGTTGTGTATCTCGAAAAACTGGTTCAAACAGGCGATACAGCATTAGATACTGAGGGGTTCAAAAAAGCATTACAAAATGGGTTGTTTTTTGATTCAAACATTCCTCGTGGTTATGGTGCAGGCAGTTCAGGCGCATTGGTCGCGGGTTTGTATGATGTTTTTGGTCAAGATAAAAGTTTGACAATCAATTTATTAAAAACCGTTTTAGGCAAAATTGAGAGTTTTTTTCACGGCGCAAGCTCAGGTCTCGACCCTTTGGTGAGTTATGTCCAAAAAGGCATTTTGATAAAAAAAGATAAATCCATAGCCGTTTTAGAACCCACCCAGACAAATCTCAAAATGTTTTTGCTCGATACATATCAGCCGCGCAAAACAGAGCCTTTGGTGCAGATTTTTATGGACAAGTGCGCGAAGACCCCTCAGTATAACGACAAAATTGAGAACGAATATGTGCCTTATGTGGATGATGCGATTGCTGCTTTTTTAGACAATAGAACGGATTTGCTTTTTGAAGTCATTCATAAAATAAGTCATTTCCAATATCGTTTTTTCCCCGAAATGATACCTTTGGTCTATAAAAATGTGTGGCTGGAAGGTCTGGCGAGTGATGTTTTCAAGCTCAAATTGTGTGGTGCAGGTGGCGGTGGTTTTATTTTAGGTTTTTGTGAAAACATGGTAGTTGCAAAAAATCTGTTATCAAAGTCAGGTTTTAACGTCTTACCAATAGACAGAATAGTGTAATTTTGCCTAATTCAGCTTATTTTTGGCGTACAAGTTTCAAATTCGACGAAATAACATAATATGAATTCACGGTTTTGGCTCATATATACCACTCTTTTATTGTTTACCTCAACAATAGTTGCCCAGCCTTTGCCTAAGCTCAAAGAAGATGGTCTGAAGTTTTTTGAACGTGGCAAATACCGCGAAGCTTTAGAACTTTTAACCCGCTACGATGAGCAAAAAAGCGGAGATGTGGCAGTGTCACAAGCCATAGGCATAGCCTCTTATCATGCCAATCAGTTGCCCAAAGCCAAGCAATATTTGTCTGCTATTGCGCTCAATACCAAAAATCCAGACCCATCAGTATTGCTCTACCTCGGTCGAACCTACCATTCAGAACTTAATTTTAAAGAAGCCATAAAAAATTATAAACGCTTTTTGAGTCTAACAGATGAAAAACACCCAGAAAGACGACGTGTAGTAGGCGATGTAAAGCGTTGTGCATCAGGCATTAAGATATTGACACAACCTGATTTGGCATTGGTCGAAAATTTAGGAGAAGCCGTCAACAGTCGCTTCGATGAATTTGCCCCAGTCCAGAGTGTGACGATTGACGACCGTATCTATTTTGCCTCTGCCAGGGAAGATTCAGAAGGTGGTTTACGCAATGAACAAGGCTTAGTTGATGTTAAAAATGGTCATTACTTTAACGATATTTATCTGACCGATTTTGACGGCGGTGATTGGCACACGCCGACCCGTTTGGAAAATTTGCTCATCAATACGTCGCGCCACGAATGGCTTTTGGACATCACAAATGAGGGTAAAACGCTGGTTTTTTTCCGCAGCTCGAATCAATTCAGTGGTGATATTCTGATTGACACATTCAAAACACAAGATGAAACACGCAGTTTACCGCCCAATTTGGTTGCTCCTTTTCAACCTGAAAACGGCGACAATGCTTTGTGTTTTTTTAACGACTCGATTTTGATTTTTGCAGCCCGCCGACCTGAGGGTTTTGGTGGCTTGGATTTGTATTACACCATTTTTGCAAACGGCAATTGGCAAGCACCGAAAAACTTAGGTCGCGGTGTCAATTCAGCTTTTGACGAAACCACTCCTTGGTTGGCTAAAGATGGACGTACACTCTATTTTTCGTCCAATTCGACGGCTTCCATGGGTGGTTTTGATGTTTTTAAAGCCGTATTCGATACGGATAGTTTGGTCTTTATGCCTGCTGTGAATCTGGGAAAACCCATCAACTCGGCAGAAGACGACATGTTTTTTCGACTCACGCCCGATGGCATGAGGGCTTATTTTTGTTCAAGTCGGCGCGAAGGTTTTGGCGAAAGGGATATTTATACAGCCTTGTTCAAAAATTTTCAACGCGAACAGACCCCCTCAGTACCCATTGCATTTCACCTTTGGGAAGCGGTCAAGCGGGAACAAGAATTGACGGATGCTAACAAACCTAAAGAGCAAAAAATATTAGAAGTCAAATTAGAGCCACTTTTTTATGAGAATGATGATGATTTACTGAGGGGTGTTAATCTGACACAGTTACGCACTATTTTGAATACAGTGAAACAGTTTCCAACGCTCAAAGTGGTTTTGACTTGCAATAGTGTTGAAGGCGAGAAGGCGAGTTTTGACCTTTACTTTTCGATGAAAAGAGTAGAGCGTATTGCTAAATACTTGATAGACAATGGTTTGAGAAATGAAAACATTGTTCTAAAAGCTGTTGGTAGCGAATATCCAATTGCCCAAACGGTTGTAAATGGTCTGCCCAATCCCACTGGCGAAAAACTGAATCGGCGCGTGGATATTGCGATAATTGACAAAGAAACACCTCCCTCGCCTATTCGAGTGAATTATAATGCGCCTGTGGTGTCTGAATTTATGCTCAATCCTGTCGGCAATCGTCTGAAAAAGCACGACTCAGGTCTGACTTACAAAATCCAAATTGTGACAACCCGACGTATTTTTGACAACGATATACTGTCAAAATATGGCGATGCTATGATAGAAGCGATTGGTACTGAGGGGGTGTATAACTACTCGGTGGGTTTGTTTACCACCTTTGAAGAAGCCATCAAAATGCAAAAAGATTTATTAAAAAATAATCAAAAAGAGGCCATTATTGTGCCTTTTATTGATGGTTTACGTATTTCAGACGAGGAAGCCAAGCAGTTGAATAAAAAATATGTAGATTTATATAACTATTTAGCTGCTAAGAAAAAACCCTAACTTTTGATGGGTTATTTGTTTCGGTAGTCAATACTTTCATGCGTTTTAAATATGACTATAACGAAAGTTGCACAACTGACAGGACATACGGGTGCTGTGTTTGCTATTACTGAGGGGGAGGATGCACAGCATATTTTAAGCGGTGCAGGTGATGGTTGGGTGGTCGAATGGGATTTGATGAAACCTGATTTGGGGCGATTGATTGCGAAAGTAGAACGCAATATTTTTTCTCTTCTTTTTTTAAAAAATCAAAACAAAATTATTGCTGGTGATATGGACGGCGGCGTGCGGTTTGTGGATTTGTCTGAACCGAGTTTGTCGCGCAATATCTTGCATCATGGAGGCAAAGGTTGTTTTGGTATCAAGTGTATTGATAATCAAGTGTTTACGATAGGCAGTGATGGCATTTTGACTCGTTGGTCAGTACAGGACAATCGTTCTTTGGAAAGTGTGCAATTATCGTCTAAGAGTTTGCGGTGTTTCGATTTTTCAGAGTTCAAAAATGAATTAGCCATCGGATCGAGTGACGGTAATATCTATTTTGTGGATGCAACAAGTTTTGAACTGCAACGAACGGTGGAAAAAGCGCATGATAATTCTGTTTTTTCAATCAAATACACACCTGATAGCCGTTTCGTACTGACAGGCGGACGCGATGCACACGTGAAGCTGTTCGATACTGAGGGGGGTAGTTCGAGACCAGTGGTATCTGTACCTGCGCATCTTTTTACGATCAATTCTATTGTTGTACACCCTAAAAATCCTCATATTTTTGCAACAGCCAGTCGCGACCGTACTATTAAAATTTGGGAATTGACCGAATCCATGGAACTCAAACTGCTCAAAGTGTTGGATACAATTCGATATGGTTGCCACATTCGGTCGGTCAACCATCTCTTTTGGTCATCTTACAACGATTATTTGATTTCGGCAAGCGACGACCGTAGTTTGATTGTTTGGCAAATTGACGTATAAATAAATCTGCTAAAAATTAGGGGAATTTTGGAAATTCCCCTAATTTAGGTTTAAATTGAATCTAAAGTCCCACTGCTTTTTTACCAATTTTTCCAAACCCACCAGCCACTTTACCTGTCATGTCGAGGATAAAACGGTAGGTTTCGTACTTCTTCTTAAACTTAGGTGCAAGTTCGACGAACTTTTTGAGATATGGCTTTTTGACAACTCTGAGTCCCAGCCCAACAGCCTGCATATCGTCCAGATTGTTAATCCAGCTATTGCTTTCGGTGACAATCTTATTCATTGCTGCCTCATTTTGACTGTGGTATTTTTTAATATACTTCACGCCTTTCACAGGATTGACAAACTGTAATCCCTCTTCCATCAGTACAACGTAATCACTTAACATACCATCCACCTTATCTTCGGTTTTCATACTGCCGCTGGCAAGTGTTTCGAGTTGGGCGCGGTGTGCTTTGAGCCAAGTGTTTTGTTTGGCAGATGCACAGCTTTGGAGGGATAATAAAGCCGCAAAAACAGCTATAAAAAAAGAAAATTGTTTCATATTGCCGTAATTTTTATAAACAATTGTGAGATAGAAGAAAAATACTGAGGGGTTGTTTACAAACGAAAAAACCACTCTTTCTGTATAAAAAGAGTGGTTTTTAGCATTTTATCAACAGATTTATGAACGTTTTTTTCTAAGAGTTTCTTGCAATTCTCTTAAACTTTCGAATTCGTTGTTCAAAATCAATTGTGCTTGTTGCGCCCAAGTTGTTGGATCTGCAATGTTGTTGCGACGTTGTTTTAGCATTGTTTTTATTGATTCCAAGTCTGATTGAGCCAATGCTGTGAAAGTATTGATGCCCATCTCATGAAGCTGTTTTGTAACGGCAGGACCAATGCCTTCGATGATGGTAAAATCATCACCCGAAGCTCTTAATTCAGCTTGTTTGGCTTCGCGTTCAGCAGCAGCGTCTGCACTACTGCGACGAGTACGACGTTGTTTTTTTTCAGGCTCGACCATCAATTCGCGTGTTTCAGTCTCAGTTGAGACATAACTACCCGCTTTACCTTCGGCTGTCTCGGGAGATGCTTCAAGATCTCTTGCTGTGCTTTCGTCAGATTTATCACGGCGTGTGTATTTGCGTTTGGGTTTTGATTCTGTCTCTTGAGTCGCATCGCTCTCGGCTTCAACAAGAGTCAACTGATAGGCTTTTTCATTACCTTTTGCATTAGCTTTTATCCACTGTTTGATCTGAATTTTAGCAATTGCTGCTCCTGCTTTGCGAGCTTTTCTTTTAGCTTTGGCAATGATGAGTTCCAATCGTGAGATTTCTATTTCTAATTTGGAGTCTTCTCTTTTTTCAGCCGTTTTAAGATTTTTTTTAGCCGCTTTTTCACGTAGTCTCGCTCTTTCTAACTGTGCTTGGGCTTGTTCATAATCTTTTAGTAATGATTCATAATTTTTAGTAGCAGACATTTTTTGTTTTTTAAATGATTGAAAAAAATTGTTACAAGGTCTAATAATGGTACAAAATAATTGTCAATATACTTATCTGTTTTACTTTTTTATTGTTTTAATAAATATAAAAAAGAGGTCTTTGCATAAAATATAGTTTTTAAATACACAAATGCTTTAACCGCAATTTTGCTAACAAGTTGTCAAAACAATGTAATAATGTAATACAGAATTCTCTCAATAGAAGTGTAAAAGTGGCTCAATGGAAATAACCGATGCTCTGAGGATAGTAAACAATCGTGAATGCTGATTAGGTTTAAAGTAGCTGATGATATGACATTTAATGGAATAGAAGTAGTGATTGAACGATGCATTAACAACAACTATTTTTGACTTACTGAGTATCATAAAAATAAGCTATTGCACGGATTAATATGCTTTATTTGTACAGTTTTCAGTCAACCAGATATTAAACAAGTTTTCCAACGACCTAATATCTTTAATAGTATCATTTGCTTTTATGCTCTGAACTTTCGATACAAAGATAAGACAAAAAAAGTTTTGTGCAATTTTTTAGTATTATAAATTCAAAAAAAAGTATATAGTAATGTATCTACTAGCTCTTAACTACTGAGGGGGTCTGTTATCAAAAAGCTTTTTTAGTGTCTCATTAATTTTTGCTCTTTGCTGTTTTTGGATAACATAGACAGGCTCAATCATTCTTTCTTCACACGATTTAACAGAGCAACGCTCACATGTTGTTGATACTTCTTTGCTGCTAATATTCTGGTCACTTAGGTATTTGATTTTTTGTCTTGAATCGCTATCAATTAAAATACCTAGAGTGACACTGATATTCCTAACATCTGCTGATTTAGCAATTGTGATACATAAATATTCATCATTAGTTTGAAAATAATGGCTTTTTTGAATACCTATAAGTGTTTCTGTTTTCAATGGAACGTTATCAATAGAACGCGTTTGAGCTTGTAGTTTTTTTAAGTCTTGCAAAAGAGAAATAGAAACCCACCGACGGCAGTAATGCTCATCTAAACCATTCCCATGGGGTTGATGGCGGCGATCGAGATGCAATTCTTTATTTATATCAAACTCATTGGTGTCTAAACGATGAATAAAGCGTAAGAAAAACAGTTTTTTAAGACCAAAAAAGTGCGGTAACACATTGGTCATTCGTTGAAAAAGCATTTCGGGCGTGGCTTGATATTTGTGCATTAACTGCATGAGAAATACACCATTGTCCCACTTTTCCATTTTCAAAAAGGTTTCCATATCTCTCACAAATGCTTCACGATACATCAGCAGAGCGGCTGAAAAATAGCCTGCTTTGAAGTGATTAAGTGCTTCGTCGAATGTTTTGACGCGCTGAAGTGAAGCGGTATAAGCTCTCTCTTTTAAGCCTAAAGCATTAAAACCCAACTCTTTACCATATTGAAAAGCACGTTGTTGTTCGTTTAGGCTGCTGTTTAGTAGAAGCTGTTTTGTTTTCGGTATAAAAACGGAGCGTATGTTTTTTAATTCAGGATAAGCATCTAAGCCGTTTTCAATAATTTTATAGCCAAATTTTTTTTCTAATAAACTACCCAAAAAATGAGCGGGTAACGAATGCCCCGTAGGTACTTTATTTTGTTTAACGAATTGCCGAACAGCTTCTTCTAAATCCTCAAAATAATTATTGTTTAGTTCTAAATAAGAACGCAATGCACCAAAGTAAAAATTTTCTTCCCGCAAAGCATAATTACGGCTAAGCTCAACTAGAGTTGATATAAAAGCACCAACTCGCATGGGTGCGTTAGCGATAATTTCGACCACTTTATTCATCTCAATGCCAAATAAATCAAGCGGCAATTCATTCAAAAAGTTCGATTGCAATAAATCCTCGACGGCCGAAAGGCTTTGTGGCATTTCAGAACTCATCAGTGCATGGGTTGTTGTGCCTAAAGCTGATGCAAGTGATTGAATTTTATCTTCTTTTGGATATTTTTTCCCTTTTTCGATTTCGTTGAGATAACTAACAGACATGCCTGTTTGCTCTGACAAGGTGGCAAACGATAGTTTTTGTCCTGTTCGCAACTGCCTCACTTTCAAGCCTAATATTATTTTATTATTTTGTGATTTCTGGCTCATCTTTCTTTCCGTTTGTTAAATTGGCTGATGCAAATGTAACTATTTGACGAATAATCAAATAATAAGTTTCTCAATCTACGGATATGAGTTGCTACACAGTAAGCCAACGTTAATGATTTGTGAAATATCCTACAAGTATTTGTAATTTTTCTACTTTTAGACCGTTATTTTCAAAACGCTTTTAGACGTGAATCTTAGTCTATTTTCAACCATCAATAGCAAACCGTATTTGACGCTATGAAAAATTTTCACATTAAAATTCTTCTTTTTGTCTGTTTTATACTGAGGGGGTCTCTTTCTTTCGCACAAGCACCTGCCAACAACGAGTGTGAAGGTGCAATCACTATCAATAATGTTAGTAATGGCATCAATTGTTCTGCCAACGGTGCATTCACGAATGTAAGAGCCACGCCTTCGACGGTAACGAGTGTGTCCTGCCTTTCGGCAAATGGTGCGGATGTATGGTTCAAATTTACAGCACTCAAAACAGATGTACGTATCACTGTTATCGGTGCAACTTCTACCGACCCTGGTGGCACGTTACGTCGTCCCGAAGTCGCTTTATATTATGGGACAACTTGTGATGACAAAACGGAAGTCCGTTGCGACCGTGATTTAACAGGCGATAATACGGTAGAACTGTACTTCGCAGGGCTTTTCCCAGGTAGCACTTATTATGTACGTGTGCAAGGTGCGAGTAGTGGCACAGGTACTTTCCGTCTGTGTATCAACAACTATAATCCACCTGCAAATATTTCTTCAGACTGTCCAACGAGTGCCATGTTGTGTGACAAATCACCTTTTGCGGTACAAAGTGTGACAGGCGCAGGGTCGAATCCACGAGAAATGGATGGTGCATCTTGTTTTTCAAATGGTATCCCTCAGTCAAATGTAGAAAGTAATTCAACGTGGTTCAAATGGACTTGCCAGCAAAGTGGGACTTTGACTTTCACTATTACGCCGACGCGATTAGACGACGATATTGACTTTATTGTGTATGAAATGTACAATGGTATCCAAGATTGTAACAGCCGAACCATTGTGCGTTGCATGGCAACAGGCGAAACGCCTGGTGGTTGTAAGGTGCATGGCCCTACTGGATTGCGCGATGGAGAAACTGACATTTCTGAGCCTTCGGGTTGTGCGCCAGGACAAAATGGTTTTGTGCGCCCTTTGGACATGGTTGCAGGGCGAAGCTATGCTTTGGTTATCAATAACTTTTCAAGCACAGGCAATGGTTTTAATATCTCTTTTGGTGGTACAGGTACTTTTTTAGGACCAGAAGCCAAAATTAATTTTAGTAAATCATCAAAAACACTGTGTCTTGGCGAAGACATCACTTATACAGATGCGTCAACTTTTGCCGCTGGGCAAATCAGCAAACGCCAATGGCGTTTTGGAAAAGATGCTTCGGTTGATACTGCTTCGGGCGCAGGCCCTTTCAAAGTGTTTTATAAAAGTCCGGGTTGGAAAGCCGTTGTTTTGACCGTTACAACTGACCGTGGATGTCAAGTGACAACCATTTTGGACTCCGTTTTTGTTGAAGGCTTCAAATACGACAGTCTTGTGCGACAACCGACATGTGATTTGGGCAATAATGGCATGATTCGCTTGCGGGTAACCAATTGCGGACGTGCGCCTATTTTGTACAATTGGGAAAATACAGGCTTCACGACAAGGGACTCCCTCAGTAATTTGCAAAAAGGTATTTATCGGGTGGCCATTACAGATTCTTCAAGAGTTTATATTGATACTTTTATTTTCAGAGTAAGTCCGTTGGAAATCACTTTGGATACAGCATTGCCAGCCGTCAAGAACCCTTCTTGTTTTGGTTTTCAAAACGGTGAAATAACGCTGAAACCTGCCACAGGTCGTTCGCCCTATGAATACAGTTGGAATGGGCGACCGTGGACATTGGACAACAAACTCTCTGCTCTTGGTGCAGGTCAAGTCACTGTCAATGTGCGCGATGCCAATGATTGTAAAGGCTCATTTACGTTTGATGTCGTTGCGCCACCGAAATTGGAAGTCAGCGTAGATACCATCAATATATCGTGTTATGGATTGACCGATGGCAAAGCTATCGCCAAACCAGCAGGAGGAGTCGGTGGCTATCGAGTCAATTGGAGTAATGGCGCATTGGGCGACACGGCTGTTAATTTGCGAAAAGGGAATTATAATGTCACTATTTTTGATGCCAATAACTGTATCACAACATCCAGTGTGTTGATAAAAGAACCCAATCAGATACTTTTAAATGCGACCCGTATCAAGCCTGCAAAATGTTATGGTGATTCGACGGGCGAATTGGTTGTATTAGGTGCAGGTGGCACTCCGCCTTATCGCTATTCTATTGATGGTGTACGTTTTCAGAATGATACTGCTTTTCTGAAAATTCCAGCTAAGAAGTACAATGTCGTTGTGCGCGATTCGACAGGTTGCAAAACCACCTACGAAGTCACTGTACCGCAACCCCCTCAGTTGCAAGTCAATGCTGGCGTAGATTTGGAGATTGACTTGGGCTTATCAGCTACACTTCGGGCAGTCGTCGTACCGACCTCAAAATCAGTTAGTTACATCTGGACACCGCAAGATACAACACTGTCTTGTAAAGTATGTGCAATCGTAACGGTTACACCACTTGTCACTACGACCTATCGCGTTTCAGTTAAAGATTCGACCAATTGTACCGCTTCAGATGAAGTAATCGTGCGTGTCATCAAACGTCGGCCTATTTACATTCCAAACACTTTTTCACCCAATGGTGATGGTGTCAACGACTATTTTACGGCTTATGGCAACGTGGCTGCTCTGCGCATCAAAGAGATGAAAATATTTGATCGTTGGGGCGGATTGGTTTACATCGGTACAAACTTACCGTTAGGTGGCGACCGCTTAGGTTGGGACGGCACTTTGAAAGATAAAGACATGACTCCAGGCGTTTATGTTTATGCCTTTACTATTGAATTTATTGATGGTGAAGAAGTGCTGTACAAAGGTGATGTGACGTTGATGCGATAGGCATAAATAAGATTAATCAAAAGGGCTGCTTTGTTGAAAAAAGTAGCCCTTTTAGTTTTGGCAAAAACCAACACCATTTTCCCTTTTAGGTTGTTGCTGATTTTGGTCACTTTGCACTCGATTTGTGGACGCACGGGGAACTTGCCTAAGCTGTATCGGACGGTATGCGCCTTAAAGGCAATGGTAGTGTCGTAAGCCATTACCATAGGGTCAGTGCAGACTAAGTTTTCACAAAAAAACTTTGGCTTTAAAGCAATCAATCCTTATTTTTGCAAAGACAAACACTCTTATTTAACCATACGACTGAGAAAATGGCTAAGAAACAAACAAAACCCAAGTTGCCCAAAAAGGAGGGCAACCCTTTTGACAAGATATTTAAAGAGATTTTTGAGAAAGTATTTCGCTCATTGGTAGAAGAACGTTTGGGCATCAAAATCGTGAAAGCCACGCCTTTGAAAGAAAAAATGCAAACAA
>JAEUUP010000118.1 GCA_016787525.1 Saprospiraceae bacterium
TCTACGAATATATACAACATTGGTCGCAAGCTCCCTCGTTACAGTAATAATTTTTTATTGAGTGAAGTCAATTTTTGAGCTTTTCAAGCTCAAAAATTGACTTCACTCTGAAAAAAATATTCCAAAGCACGCATTTTGTCCAAAGGACTCCTTCGTCCGCGAGGACTCCTTTGGAGGAGAGCGAAGCGAAAAACAGTGAGTGTTAGCACTTTTAAATGTCGCTATCAAATTAGAATGACATTAGAATGACCTGCTAAGTGCAGTACTGAGGGGGTACTTAGAAAATTGCTGAACCAAGGATGACGAAAAGCTTAAAGATTTTGTAATCCTTGGTTTCGATTACTGCTTCATTTTATTCTGCAAAAAATACTCCCAACAGGTTTTAAACTCTCCTTTTTTTGAAATATAATTCAAAAAAGCATCCAATTTATCTGTCAGTTCTATGCCATTGACCTTTTTGACATAAAAAGGCAATTGGAAGCGGCTGATGTCTGCAAATTCCCACGGGTGAATGTAAAAAACGAATAAGCCATTTCGTTGTATGCGTCGGAAAAGCCATTTGTTGATCCAAAGTGGCAAGTTTTTGAATGACAACCAAAACAAAGGAATCCTAAACAAAGGCGTTACAGAGCTGGGTAAGATATGAACATATTGATTGAAAAATGGCGTTTTCGGCTCTGCCAATTTATTGTATCGCCCAGGCAACCAAGTCGGATTGAGCGAGGCATCGTAAGTGTAGCCATTGTTTTTCAATAAATTGTAGTCAACAGGTCGCAGACGTGGCATTCTGAAACCTTGAATGATTTGACCACTGATTTGTTCCAATACTTTTTTCGATTCGGCATAGTCTTCTCGTTTGAATCGGCTGTGTTCGAGGGCATGAGAGGCTATTTCGTGGATTTTTGCTATTTTTTGCACCCCCTCAGTATTGGACAAAGCATAAGCCCCTGTCGTAAAAAAAGTCGCTTTGACATTATATTTCTTAAAAACAGAGAATAGTCGCGCCAAACCCTCATTTGTGATGGCACATTTTGTTGCCCAATCGAGCGATTGACCATACTCTTCTGGAATATCAAATTCTTCTAAATCTACGGTTATGAGTAGAGGAATCATCGTTTCTTGTTAAAATCTTATTGAAAGAAGAGAATTAAAAAGTAAACAATTTCTTTGACTAAGACTTTGAATCTAAAGTTTTTGAACTGTAAATTGTTACGACACGATGCACTCAAAGAGCTGATAGATAATTGATTGCGTTCAGACAGTCGGACAAACTCTGTATCGAATAGAAACCCATTGATGCGCGTATTCAAAAAAACAGCCTTGCCATGTTGATTGAAGGCTTTGAATCCAGCTTGTGTGTCAGTGGTTTTCAAACGGAAAATATACCGATTGATAAGACGTTGCATTTGCGTTATTTTTTGCCGCAAAGGTGGCAAATGTTTTAGATATTCTGAGCCTCTATCTGCTACCACAACATCAACTTTTGGTATTTCCTTCAATGCAGACAAAATCAAATCTGTGCCAAAAGGAAAATCCCAATCGCAGTGCATGAAAATATCTATATCGTCACTAACTTGTTGAAAACCATATCGAATCGCATAACCTTTTCCCCGATTTTGGGCATAGCTGTGAAAATAAATATCCAAATTACCCCCCTCAGTATAATGTCCTGTTGGCAACGGAAAAACGGGCGAAGCAGTTGAGCCATCGTTCACAAAATGAAATTCCCATTGGTAAAAAGGTTGTGTGTGGGCTAAATGCTTGCAAAATTGATAACTGTGCATCCACCAATCAGTTGGTGGATTGAAAACAGGTAAAACAAGGGCAACAGTTGGCGTTTTTTCTAAATTGGTAAAGTGACAACACTTTTGTTTAAGTTCCATTAAATTGTAATGCTAAGGTTGTGGTTTTAAAATGGATGCTTTACTGATTGACAAAGGCTTTTCGTCTTTGTACGTGTGTTTTGATTTCTTCAAAAAAAAGCCATAGTAGGGGTATAAAAGCAAAAACAGGGCGAAAGAAATACCTTTTATCCAGCGATTTTAAGGCAGGAATGCCCAAATCGGAAGGTAAAATGGCAATAACATAAAAGCACACGACGAATAGTGCAGTCATAGGTTTTGAAGCAGTTGCTGCTTGTTTGTGAAAGAAAAACCAGAGCAGTAGGCCCGTTGAAGCCATCAAATAAGTCGGTGATTCAGCAGCTCGATTGAATACTACGACCCACAAAAGCAAAAAAGCTAAGAAATAAGCGCGTCTTTTGGATGTCAAAACAGATTTTTGCAACCACATAGATAGGGTGTAAAGCATCAATAAAGTCCCTCCTGAAAGCAACACATACGATTCGTTTTGTTTATCGACATGACAGGTGAATGTCAAAAAGCCCATCAGCGAAAAAGGTTCTGTGATGGTATCCCCCCTCAGTAATTCGAGCCAATCAGCATAATATTGCACACATTCTGACGGACTTACAACCAATATCGGCAAACACATGAACAAAGCCGTTGCCAACAAACCTTGCACAATGCTCCGCATAGATTGAGGATAGAAAAGAGCCATCAAACCTGTGATTGCGCCAAATCCTTTGATGCAGAAGTTCAAGACTGTCGAAATGACTGCTTGGGTTGGCTTTTGTTTTTCAAAAAAAATAAATGTTGCCATCATGCCTGATGCAATCAAAACATTGGTTTGGGCATGAAGAATGTTTTTTGATAAATCGAAAATGGACAGAAACAAAACCCACGCAATCCATTTTTTTTCTAAACCGATATGACTTATCGTCCATAGAAAGGCAATAGTTGACCCAAATAGCCAAATAAACAAATCAAAAGGAGCAGGCAACAGCGTTATAGGTGCAAAAAAAAGTGCAAAGACAGGATGATAAAGGAATAAATCAAAATATTCGTTGGGATAAGGAGTGTGGAGTGGTTGATGATTAACAAGATGTAAATAAGCAGATTTGAAAATAGCAAAATTATTGTTCGGTCTCTGTCGCCAAACGCCTAATTGTAGCCATGTCAAAGTGGTCATAGCCAGATGAATAACCCACAAAAGCTTAATGATAGAATCAGCAGAGCCGTGCAGCATCTGCCAACGTTTGGTAACTTGGTTTCTCCACATTTTAGGTAAAAAAATCTTCACGTTTGCGACAATCTACTCCGTGCTGTCTTGAACAACATAAAGAGTAGTTTCCGCAAAGTTATAAATCAGGGCAAACAATATCAAATTTTAAGCGGGAATATAATTATAAAAATTCAAAAAAAAAAGGAGTTCATCAATCTAATCGTTTGTTTCATCGAATAAAAAACAAGTTAAATGACTAAAACAAAACACCTATATTGAAAGACCACAGCTTATAGCCATTGAGTTTGTACACCATAACAGGTGTTTGAGTTGCACTAATAGTCAAAAATGAATTGCGAATAGGAATGTTGAGACCCGCCTCAATCAGCATAGGAAAACCGACATCAATCGGGCGATTGTTTTTGTTGAAAGACGCAACACCGATAGATGCTTCGATATAAGGTCTGACCGATCCTTCAACTGACGCATAACGCAAGCCAAAAGAACCTGAAGGAATGGACTTTTTGAGCGATTCATTGCGGTAAGTGAAATAATTGATACCAAATTTGGCAAATAGATTGCGATTGACCCCTCTCAAAGGGTAAAGACCAAAGAATTTGAACGCATAAGAACCATATAAATCTGCCTTTTCAATATCTTTGTCGTAGTTGAGATAAATCAAACCCACACTTAAACCCGTAAAAATCTTGCGATTGACGGATGTTTTCAATATGCCACCATTGGGTACACCCTGTTTTTTGTTGTATTGTGCCACATAGTTGCTGAGACTTTTTTCAGTATATTTAAATTCTTTGGCAGGCTTGGTCAGATAGTTCTTATCTCTGAAAACAAAGCCCAAAGTATCCAAATAATCATCCTTGATATAGGTATAAACAGTGTAAGAATCGGCTGTATTCAGATTCGCCATACGCTTATTCAACATTTGACGAATCGAATTGGAATCTATCTGCACGTAACAATTGCGCGGTGGTAGTTCGTGAATGATCTTGTCTTTTTCAACAAAATAGTACACAAAACCATCTTTATTGGTAAATTTGTACAAATTGGCTACGCCATTGACAATTTTTTGAACAAAAACAGTGTCTATAAATTGTGGTCGCAGAGTATCTTTTTCAAGATAATCAGATGGGATACCGTTTGCACCATAGTTGTTTATTTTTTTGATATAATGAAAGGCTCGTACAACCTTGGATTCAAAAATATTATTCTCCAAAGTCACACTTTTGAGTTGCTTCGGATTGTAGTTAACGGGTTTGGTATTCGCAGTTCGTTTAAACTTAAAGGTTTTTGAATCATAATTGTTTGATACCAACCCCTTTATTGTATCGTTCGATTGTGTCACGATGGTTGATTTGAAATAAGCATCTTGACAAAACGTCCAAAAAGGGCATAAAAGAGTGAAAAATAGTATTAAAAGTCTCATTTTGTTGTTTAGTTTAGTGGACGAATAGGTTTTTATGGAGACTGTTCAAAAAAGTGTGTCAAGGGAAAAAAAAGCGACCTTTGATAGATGAAAAAGACGAGAGAGACAAAAAGGGCAACCAGGGAGTCAAATGAGTTATTTGATTACGATTCATTTGAGCGCGGCGCGATAGCGG
>JAEUUP010000017.1 GCA_016787525.1 Saprospiraceae bacterium
GAAAGGCGTACAAAATAAATTTTTTTTATGGATTGAAGCTAAAAATTGAGGCTTTTGCCTCAATTTTTAGCTTCAATCCGAAAGAAATATTCTCAAAGCACGCTTTTTTTTGCTTGCAAAAAAACAGTCCGTAATGGTGTAGTTTATTAAAATCGTATTACTAAGTAAACCCAATAGGGAAAACTTAAAAAAAAGCTCTCAAAAAATGGCTTATTTTTTACTGAGAAATACAATACTTCGGTAGTTTTTTAAGCGTAAATAACGCCGCCTGTGGCGGCGGAGTGGACTTTTTGGAGGGATGGTTTAATTTTTTTCAAGTTCGGGCTGCGCCCGAACTTGAAAAAAATTAAACCTTCCCTCCATTCCCCCTTTTTTCGGCGGCGAAGCCGCCGTTTTTCAACTAAAAATTACCGAAGTATTGTAACTTAGATCGAAAAATATTCTGCAATCGGACCCAATGTCAAAGCAGGAAAAAACGCCAAAGCTGCGATAATCAAAATGACCGCAAAAACCATTAAGCCAAAAGTTGCTGTATCGGTTTTGAGCATACCAGCCGATTCTGGAATAAACTTTTTATTAGCCAAAATACCTGCAATTGCCACAGGTCCGATGATAGGTAAAAAGCGGCTCAAAATCAGCACAATACCCGTCGAAACGTTCCACCAAACCGTATTATCACCCAAACCTTCAAAGCCAGAACCGTTGTTTGCTGCCGAAGAAGTGTATTCGTACAACATTTCGGAATAACCGTGAAAACTTGGATTGTTGAGCCAATTTACTGAGGGGTCTTGTACGATGATGTAAGATGCCATCGCTGTACCTACGAGTATTAAAAACGGGTGTAGCAGGGCGATAATCATTGCGATTTTCATTTCGCGGGCTTCGATTTTTTTGCCCAAAAATTCAGGCGTTCGCCCAACCATTAAACCAGAAATAAAGACCGCTAAGATGATAAACACATAGAAATTCAAAAAACCCACGCCGACACCGCCATAAAAGGCATTTATCATCATGCCCAGCATGGCGTTCATGCCTGTAATCGGAGTGAAACTATCGTGCATCGCATTGACCGAACCGTTTGAAGTCACTGTCGTTGCAATACCCCAAAATGCTGATGCTGCCGACCCCAAACGTATCTCTTTACCTTCCAAGCTACCGAGCGTTTGGTCAATACCTAAATGAGAAATCGCAGGATTGCCCTTCATTTCAAAATATACTGAGGGGGTCAATAGACAAATAAAACCGATGGTCATCACACCAAAAATCATCCATGCCAACCGTTTACGTTTGAGATAATAACCGAGGGCGAAAATCATGGCGATTGGAATCAAAATAATACTGATGTTTTCGACCATATTTGTCCAATAATTGGGGTTTTCAAGCGGATGAGCGGAGTTTGTCCCATAATAGCCACCACCATTTGTACCAATTTGTTTGATACCAACCATTGCCGCCGCAGGCCCCCGTGAGACGGCAACGGTATCGCCTTGTAAAGTTATAATTTGTTGTTTCCCTTCAAAATTCATGGGTGTGCCGCTAAAAGCCATAAAAACAGCAACAACAAAAGACAAAGGCAATAATATACGTGTACAACTTTTTAAAAAATAATTGTAAAAATTACCCAATTGCGTTGTTGTACGACCCTGCATCGCATTGAAAACAACTGCACAAGCAGCCATACCTGTTCCTGCCGTGACAAATTGCAGAAACATCAAACAGCCCATTTGTCCCAAATAAGACATACCCGTTTCACCTGAATAATGCTGTAAATTGCAATTGACAAGAAACGAAATAGTTGTATTAAATGCCAAATCGGGCGACATCGAAGGATTATTGTCAGGATTCAGCGGCAACCAGCCTTGATTCATAAGTATCAAAATTGCCCAAAAGAACCATAAAAGGTTGATAGTCAATAAGGCTTTTAGATGTTCTTGCCAAGTCATTTCGCGTTTTAAATCAATACCACTGATTTTAAAAAATAGGTTTTCAAGTGGCGCAAAAAAATCGAACAGCGTTTTTGAACCGCTGTAAACGTTGGCAATATACTTGCCCAAAGGCAAAGCGAGAACTGCCGTCGTGACGAACATCACAACGATTCCGAGTAGTTCAGAATTCATTTAAAAAAAAATTTAAGCGTGATACCCTTTTAAAGTTTTATTAAACTTACGAAAAGGTGTTTTAAAATTTTTCAGGCTTGACCAAAACATAAGCCATATAGCCAAAAACGGCGAGCGCAACGATAAATAAAACCATCATTGTGAATCAGTTTTAGATTTTCTCAAATGTGCCAATGGCTTTGTAAAAAAGAGCAAAACAGCTCAAAGTTGCCAAAACCAAAAGGAAAGTCATCATTTTCATTGAATTTGGTTGTGAAGAAATTTCGTTAAATTGATGGCACAAAGTTATTTGGCTGTTTATAAAGATATTGTAAAGATTAAATTCGGGGCTATAAAGACTTTATAAAGTCGAATAAATTGCGTTTTTCATGCCTAAAAGGAAGTGATTTATCGAATAAAAGGTACTATGTCTTGCATAATACCTTTGCAAGAATATATCTTTGCATCATAATTATCAGAAAAAGCTATTCTCTCTAAAAATCTAAAATCAACAAATCATGAAAAGCGAAGATTACAACAATCCAATCATCATCATTCTCCAAATTTTTAAACGCCTTTTGGGAGAATAAAAAATAAATTTTGTCTGTTTGTTACAACCGTTTGTCTCTGAAATCCCGTCGTTAGTCCACGATGCGTAGGGTCAGGTGTAACATGTTTGTCTTTTTATAAATCATAGAAGTGATTTAAAAGCCATAGAAAAAACGTCTTATTCACTCATGAAATCAACAACTTCAGTCATGAAAAAGCTATTTGCACTCTTTTTTACTCTCACTTTTGCCACTTTAAGTTTTGCACAATCAGGAAAAATCAACGGGCGTGTGGTCGCTGCCGACGGCAAAGCGATGGAGTTTGTCACCGTCACTTTGCACCGTGTCAAAGACACCGCCCTCGTAAAAGGTGCTATCACCGATGCCACAGGCAATTATGAATTTGACTTATTGAAAAACGGTCAGTACCTCGTCGTTGCACAACAAGTCGGTCTAAAAAAAGCCACAAGTACCCCCCTCAGTATTTCAGACAATACTTTGACTGTCAACGACTTAAAACTCATCGAAGATGGTCAAACACTGAAAGCCGTGACCATCACAGCGCAAAAACCGTTTATCGAGCAACAAATAGATAAAACCGTCGTGAATGTCGAAAATAGCATTGTTTCGGCAGGTTCAACGGCTTTGGAAGTCTTAGAAAAGTCCCCAGGCGTGGTCGTTGACAACGAAGGTCGCATACAGTTGCGCGGGAAAGACGGTGTTCGCATCATGGTTGACGGCAAACCGTCTCAATTGTCGGCTGACCAATTGACAAATTTGCTGCGCAATATGAACGCCAATCAAATTTTGAGAATCGAAATCATCACCAACCCTTCTGCCAAATACGATGCGGCAGGCAATGCTGGCATCATCAATATTGTGATGAAAAAAAACCAATTGTACGGCACAAATGGACAGTTTTCAACCACTTATGGGCAAGGTATCTACTACAAAACGTTCAATAGCCTGAGCCTGAACTACCGCCAAGGCGCATGGAATGTATTTGGTTCGTACAATTATAACAATCGTATGAATTTCAATGACAACAGCATCACCCGCATTTTCAGAGCTGACAATGGTAAAGGTGCTGTCACCGATTCATTCGTACAAAATGCTTACAGCCGCAATCCCCGACACGGAAACTCATGGCGTGGCGGCGTTGACTACAATTTGAGTAAAAAAACAACAATTGGTGTATTGTTTAATGGCAGTTTTGGTGGCATCAACACCAATCAAACGCGTGGAACGGAGAATTTGACGACCATTTATAGACCTGATGGCTCAATCAACTCGCAACTTTTGACGCTTTCAACGCCCAATGATTATTGGAATGAATTTTCGGGCAACGCTAACCTAAAGCATACTTTTGACTCGACAGGGCGTGAATTGACTGTTGACCTTGATTATTCAAAATACAATAATGGCAACGACGAAGCTTTTCGTATTACCAACTTAAACTCTTCTGACGCTGTTAGAAACCAACAGAATTTGACTGAAGCTAAGTTTAATATTGCTTCCGCAAAATTCGATTACACACAACCCCTCAGTAAAAACAAGGCAAAATTTGACTTCGGCGGCAAAACCAGTTTTGTACAAAGTGATAATGATATAAAATTCTATAACATCGTTGGTGGAGCGAAAATTATTGATAAAAACATCACCAACGATTTTCTCTACAAAGAAAACATCAATGCCGCTTACGTCAATTGGCAGCAGGAATTGCCTCAAGGTTTGAGTTATCAAGTGGGCTTACGTGTCGAAAACACAAATATCACAGGTCAACAGATAACGATTGATACATCTTTTGAAAGACACTACACGGACTTTTTCCCAACAGCTTTTGTACAAAAAAAATGGGGTAAAAAAGATAAAAATGCCATCCGTTTGGGGTATAGTCGCCGTATTGACAGACCAAATTATGAGAATTTGAACCCATTCCGTCATTTCCTCGACCAATACACGTTTCAAATCGGCAATCCGAATTTGACCCCTCAGTATTCCAATAATGTGGATCTGACATATACGTTTATGGGCGCATTGTCCATCTCAGTTAACTATGGCAAAACAACAGATGTGATGAATGAGGTGCTAAAACAAGACGATGATGCCAAACAAACATTCATCACACGTGAAAATTTGGCGACTCGCCAAAATTATGGAGTGTCGGTCAATATTCCTGCGCCTATCAAAAAGTGGTGGTTCTTGAATGTCAATAGTGGTTATAATGTGAATCATTTTGAGGGACGTTATTTGAATTCTGACCTTGTTTTAGATGTCCCACAATTCAGTGCTAATGTTCAGAATCGTTTTACATTGCCGAAAGATGTGTCGGCAGAAATTAGTGGTTTTTATATCTCACAAATCCAACAAGGTTTGATTTTGAGCGAGCCGATGTATGGTGTGAACCTAGGGGTTTCAAAACAATTGCTTGATCGCCGTTTGACTTTGCGTCTCAATGCACAGGATATTTTCTTTACGCAAAAGTTTAGAGGCTATCAAAAATATGAAAATCTGGACATCAAAATTAAAGGTTTTGGTGACTCGCGCCAAGTCCGTTTCACAGCAAGCTATCGTTTTGGCAATCAGAAAGTACAAGGTGAACGTCGCCGTAGTGGAGGTGCAAGCGATGAGCAAAATCGGATTCAAAAAAATGGTTAAGTTTAGTTAATTACTGATGTTACGCACGATACAATTACTGACTGTTTTTTGCTCCGCAAAAAACAGTGCGTAACCTCTACATTGCGTAACATCAGTTAATTATACGTTTTTTCGTACACTTTTAGCTTTGATACTGAGGGGTCATTTTTAGTCCCCTCAGTATTTTTTTTTAAAATTCAAAATAATAATATCATGGAAAAGAGATTTTTTTCAATAAAAACAATGTTTTTACTGCCTTTTTTAGCGATAACAACAGGATTGGTTGCACAATCTGATAAAACATTGTATAACGAAATCGCCCATATGGATAGTGTTTTGTTCAATGCTTACAACATACAAGATACATTAATGATGAAAAATCTTTTCACCGAAGATCTTGAATGGTATCAAGACAATGGTGGTTTACTGTCTTATCAAACTGTTATGAGTAATTTCAAATCCATATTTGACCGTTATAAAACACTGAACACACCCATCCGAAGAGATCTCGTTGCAGGCAGTTTGGAAGTGATTCCGATACAAAATTATGGTGCAATCCATATCGGCAAACATACTTTTTGTCATTGGGAAAATGGCAGAAATGATTGTGGCACTTACAGATTTTTGATGATTTGGCGTAAAACAGACGGTGCGTGGAAAATCTCTCGTGTTGTGAGTTATGACCATTAGAATAGATCGAGAATAGCAAAATCTTAATGATTTTGCTATTCTCATTTAAAGAAAACCATCAAAGTCAACCGATTAGCAATATATTTGTTCCTTTAAATTTTAAACCATGTCATCACTGTTTCAATCCGTTCTCACATGAAAATTATCTTATTCTGTTTATCCTTTCTCGTAGTTTTTTTATCGGATTCAAGACGCGAAAAACGCCATGCTTACCACATTTCAAAAACCGATATGTCATTCAAGCCATCAGAAAAATCGCTGCAAATCACGATGCATATTTTTATTGATGATTTAGAATTGGCATTTGAAAAACAAGGGCAGACAAAACTATTTATCGGTACTGAAAAAGAAAAAAAAGAAGTTAATGATTTGATTATCAATTATTTAAAAAACAATTTCAATATTCAGGTCAACAACAAAAAAGTAGCTTACGATTGGGTGGGAAAAGAACCAACCAGCGACAAACAGGCTTTGTGGATATATTTGGAAATAAAAAATATTCGAGACATTAGGAACATTTTAGTCGAAAATAAGGTTTTGACAGAAGTTTTTGCTGACCAAAAGAATATTATACAAATTTCAATTCCTTCAAAAAAACAAGGCTATTTTCTATTAAGTAAAAGTAAACCTATGGATTCTACTGCATTCTAAAAACGACCACTGGCATTAATGACTGTTACGGTTTTAATGTCCAATGACATTTAATACTAAACACATCAATAATGAGTCAAATATTGAAGCAAATTTTTCTCCTTCCCGTTAAAGTTTATCGGCTCTTTATTTCTCCCCTTTTGGGACCGAGCAAATGCCGATATTCGCCCACTTGTTCGCAATACATGATAGATGCTGTCATGGAATGGGGCATACTGAGGGGGGGCTGGATGGGTTTGAAACGCATTTTCAGATGCCATCCATGGTCAACACACGACCATTTCGACCCAGTGCCTAAAAAAAATTAGGGTCAATAAGTACACACATTTTGAGATTGTCAGGAGGCTATTTAACGGCTGCGCATCTCAAAGTTCTCATTTATTTCATATTTTAAAAAGACCGTTTTGACAACAGATAAAAGTTTAAAATTTCAAGTTGGTAGTGACGAGCGCGGCAAAGGGCTTGTAAAAGAAACTGAAAAAGCTATACTAGTAGCCGTCATTCAAGACAATCCGCAAATGCGGCAAACAGAAGAATTGGTAACAGAATACCTTGATGAATTAGAGTTTTTGGCTTTGACTGCAGGTGCAGAGACTATTAAGCGTTTCACACAGCGTTTACCACATTTGAACACAACATCTTATGTGGGAAAAGGAAAGGTTGAAGAAATTGAAAAATACATCGCACGGCATCCCGAATTGACCCTTGTCATCATTGATGATGACCTTTCGCCTAAGCAACAGAGTTTTTTGGAAGAGGCTTTCAAGCTTAAAGTGCTTGACCGTTCAACTCTGATTCTCGATATTTTTGCACAACGTGCGCAAACTGCCCAAGCACGTACGCAGGTCGAATTGGCTCAGATGCAATATTTGTTGCCTCGACTGAGGGGTATGTGGTCGCACTTGGAGCGTCAGCGCGGTGGCATCGGTATGCGCGGCCCTGGTGAGAAAGAGATTGAAACCGACCGCCGTATCGTGCGCGATAAGATTTCTTTTTTGAAAAAAGACCTCGAAACTATTGACCGTCAAGCTCAAACACAACGCAAACAACGTGGTGCAATGATTCGAGTTGCCTTGGTTGGCTATACCAATGTCGGTAAGTCAACATTAATGAATACAACTGCCAAAGCAGAAGTGTTTGCAGAAAACAAGTTGTTTGCTACACTTGACACAACAGTTCGTAAAGTAGTTTTTAATGCGATGCCGTTTTTATTGAGCGATACGGTGGGTTTTATTCGCAAATTACCACATCATTTGGTCGAAAGTTTTAAGTCAACACTCGACGAAACCCGCGAATCTGATATTTTGGTGCATGTGGTTGACATGGCACATTTGCAATATGAAGAGCATATTGCTACCGTTCAAAATACACTCAAAGAACTCGGCGTGGCAGATAAACCCACTTTGATGGTTTTTAACAAAATAGACTTGTATCGCGAGCGTTATTTCGATGCCCTTGTTGATGGTCAAACGAAAGAAGAAATCGAAGCCGAATTGTTGGATAATTTGACTAATAAATATGGCGATTGTGTCATCATTTCGGCACAAAGCAAGGAAAATATGGACGATTTTCGCGAAAAACTAGGGCGTATGATAAAGGAGCAATACGTTGTGCGGTATCCGCACCAAGCACAGCAGTGGTAAAAATTTTTATCCGAAAAACAACGTTTCACATTTTTTATTGTCAAAATACTGAGGGGGTATCATTAAACCTTTCAGTATGTTCATACCAATAAATTTTGCATAGATTTTGATAAGTGATTTGACATATCTTGTTGTTGCCCATCCAATATCAGAACCTTTTGATACAGATATATAACAAATACAACGGTTTCTCATTTCCATTTACTTTATTGGGCATGGCGAGGCTTCGACGATGGATTAGAACACAGTTATTATTGGGATAATCTTGAAAGTAATGAAAATATAGAAAGGATAGTCGTCAATTTAGCTCAAAAGTGGGTTCAAGAAAATAAAATTGAGTTATCATTAAACTGTAAGACATAAACGCATTGAAATGAAAGTGATAAGTTTCTTCAAAAAATATCCGAAAACATCGGGCTTTGTCGTTGGTGCTGCGGCATTGACTCTGGTTGCCGCCAATGAGCGTGCGAATCATGGTAAATATTTTGAAATTTCAAAAAATATTGAAATTTTCACCAACCTGTACAAAGAACTCAACACGTATTATGTGGATGACCTCGATCCGTCGAAATTGATGCGTACAGGCGTGGACGCGATGCTCAATTCGCTCGACCCTTACACCAATTATATTTCGGAATCGGACATCGAAGGTTATCGCTATATTACTGAGGGCAAGTACAATGGTGTGGGTGCATCATTCGACAAAACAGATGATTATGTGTTTGTCACTGATATTTTTGATGCATCGCCATCTCAAAAAGCAGGCTTAAAAGCAGGCGACAAAATCGTAGCTGTTGATGGCAAATCTGCCAAAGGTAAATCTATTGATGAAGTTGGTGATATACTGAGGGGGGCACCAGGCACCGATGTCGAACTCACTGTAGCTCGCCCACAACTTGATGGTTCTGATAAAACGATGAAAATCAAGGTCATACGCGACGAAGTGACTGAAAAAAATGTGCCTTACTATGGTATGTTGAACGATAAAGTCGGTTATATCGTTTTGACAACTTTCACACGCGATGCGGGTGAAAACGTCGAAAAAGCTTTTAAAGAGTTGAAAGAGAAAAATCCAAACATGAAAGGTTTGGTGTTTGACTTGCGTGGTAATGGCGGTGGTTTACTCAACGAAGCGGTCAATATTTGTAATATTTGGATTCCGAAAGGCGAAATGGTAGTCACGACAAAAGGAAAAGTGGTAGATTGGGACAGAAGCTTTAAAACCCTAAACCCCTCAGTAGATGAACAGATGCCCATTGTAGTATTGGTGGACAAAGGCACAGCATCGGCTTCTGAAATCGTGTCGGGTACACTCCAAGATTACGACCGAGCGGTGGTGATGGGACAACGCAGCTATGGCAAAGGTTTGGTACAAAATGTGCGTGATATTGGCTACAATTCAAAACTGAAACTCACAACAGCTAAATATTACATTCCAAGCGGTCGTTGCATTCAAGCTGTAAAATACGATAAAGGTACGCCTGTTGAGTTACCTGATTCAGCTCGTGCAAAGTTTAAGACACGTAGCGGACGCGAAGTATTGGATGGTGGCGGCATCAAACCCGACATTTTGCTGGACAAAGATAGTGATGTGAGTTTGATGAAAACGCTGAAGGATAAGTTTTTGATTTTCGATTATGTCACAATGTTTTCTCTGAAAAATCCGACTATCGCAGAGCCAGATAAATTTAGATTCGCGGATTTCGACGATTTTGTCAATTTTTTGAGCAAACGGAATTTCCAATACGACTCTGAGAGCGAAAAATTGGTGAAAAAACTAAAAGCAGAATCAAAAAAAGAAAAATACGCCACAATTGATGCTGAATTGCAAGCCATCGAAGCGAAGATCATGGCGGATAAGAAAAACGATTTGCAAAAACACAAAGCTGAAATCATCAACGAAATCGAAAAAGAAATCGTTTCACGGTACTATTTTGAGAATGGGTTGATAAAAATCGGCTTACGAAATGATATTGAAATTCAAGAATCCATCAAACTACTGAGCGACCTCAATCGTTACAAATCCGTTTTGAAAAAATAAATTAATGTATTTCTTCACTTTCAAATCGGCGCAAAGGATAACTTTGCGCCGATTTTTTTTGAAAAAGTAAAAATTACTGAAGGGTATAATGAGCCTAATCTTGAATATTGAATCTGCGACAGATATTTGCTCCATAGCTATTAGCCAAAATGGAGTCCCTCTTGCACTCTGCGAGGCACAAGGCAATCACCATGCAGAACAAATAACACTATTAATAAATGATTGTCTTAAAACGTGTGATATACCGATAAATGCCCTTGACGCAGTGGCAATCAGCAATGGTCCTGGGTCATATACGAGTTTGAGGATTGGGGCATCCACAGCCAAAGGTATTTGTTATGCGCTCAATATACCTTTGATTGCGGTTGACACCTTAGACTCATTAGCGTGGGCAACATTCAAAGATATGGCTGATAATACAGCTTTATACTGCCCCATGATAGATGCTCGCCGAATGGAAGTTTATACTACCTTGTTTCAAGTCTCAAAAATGACAGGCGAGTTAGAAAAAATAGAACCGATGCAGCCAAAAATTATTGATGAAAATTCATATTCTGAGTTTTTTGAAAAAAATAAAAAAATAATTTTTTCGGGTAGTGGTGCCTCTAAATGCACAACCGTTCTGACCCATGCGAACGCTGTAATTTTGAACCATCTTTGCTCTGCGAAAAATTTAATTGCACTAAGTGAAAAAAAATTTTTAGAAAAAAAATTCGTGGACATTGCCTACCATACCCCTCAGTATCTGAAAGCACCTAACATCACTCAGGGCAAAAAACAATTGTAAAATATTTGTTATTTAGTAAATATATTATGTTTTTGCACAAATTAAATAAAAAAAAATAATTATGAAACAAATAAATATGTAATCCCGTTGAAGTAAATGAATTTAAGTTCAAATATTTTGTTCAGTATTACTAAATAAAAAACCTCGAATTGATTTTTCATACTCTAAAAACGGTATAGAGTTTGTATTATAGACTATATAGGATAATTTTTGGAGAAAAATTTAAGTATTCTAATAAAAAATGAATTGAAAGTTTGGATAATTTAGAAAGAAAATGCCTATATTAGCCTTTCAATTAGGTAGTTCATAAATTTTTAAATAAAAAAATTGGCATGACATTTGTCATATTAAAAACAAAATATATTGAAATTACTACACTATAAACGACCTAATTAATATTAAAAATTTATTCTTTCACAATTTTATTTTGAACGTAAAATGAGAAAACAAAAGAACGAGACAATTGTCTTGAAAAAGGGGAAAAAAGACATTGAACTCGATTATGCAGAACTCCGTAAAGCAGTATTGGTATTACGTGCTGTGAACCACAAGCTCCGTCAACAAATCATCGAACTCCTAGAAGAGAATGAAAGAATGACCGTAACTGATTTATATATCAAGTTACGCCTCGAGCAATCTGTCGCTTCACAACACCTTGCTATATTGCGTCGTGCGGGCGTTGTTGCAACAGAGCGTAACGGTAAATTCATTTATTACCGTGTAGATACAGAGCGTATCAACCACATCAGCCGCCTTGTTGAAGAGTTAACTGAAAACACTGGTAACTGATAAAAAATTAGTTTGTACACGCAAAAATGCTGTAAGTCTATGATTTACAGCATTTTTTGTGTTAAAAACATACCTTTTTTATGGTATTTTTATCTAAAAATTTTGAAAAAATACATATATTTCCCATATTTGCTTTCGCAATAAAATTTATTAACTAATCGAGCAAAAGCAAGCCCTATGAGAAAAGTGAATGTCCAAATCGACAACGCTAAATTACAGATGTCTTCTGATATTCTGCGCGCTTTAGCACATCCATTAAGGATGAAAATCCTGGAGTTCATTGATAAGAACAAAACGATTAACGTGAACAAAATCTATAACACGTTGAAATTAGAGCAGTCTATAACAAGTCAGCACCTAAAAATTCTTCGTGCTTCTGGGTTGGTACACACACATCGTGAGGGAAAATTCATCCATTACACCATCGATTATCCGAAATTGGTCGTTGCCATGAAAGCCATCGGCGTATTTCTGGGTAAAGAAAGTGAGCAATAAGTTATAATTCCAATCCCCCTTTGAACATAAAAAGCCAAGCACTTAAATCGTGTTTGGCTTTTTTGTTTATACACTTAAATCATTGTTTTTGTAGGCATTCAGCACCACCAAAGATTGCCCATTCCATTCACCAAAAACAGTCATTGGTCGTCCACCACTTTGCGCCAATAATGACCAGATAGACAATCCCCTCCCCTCAGTCTGAATCACATTATTATCTACGTCAATCAGATAAGAGCCATTATGGGCGAAGACAGGTATGACACCTGTCAGAATTACTGGAAACTGCGACAACCATGGATTCTGAGCCAAAGCTTCTGAATAGGTCTGTAGAAAAATAGAGAAAGACGAAAAGCCCCTGAAGTCCGAAAAAGAAGGCGCTAAATCTACCGATTTAAAAGCCACACGTAGTGGATAAGCCGCAGGATAATAAACTGCCTGCGCACTATAGACTTGATTGTCGAACCACAAAGTTGTAAATTCTGTTGTACCGAAAGCGTACTCCAATAAAAGTACGATTTTTTTGCAGTTTTTGCCCAAAAACCATGTTCTTCTACTGGTCAAATTATTCGGCTCTGGAGTCTTGATATGCCCTAAAACGAGCCACTCATCCTCAATACTAGGCTGCTGAAACAAATCGCTTGTCCGAGTCGTCACACCTACTTGAGACAGTAATTCATCTTGAAGCCGTTCAGGTAGTTTGTCAAAGTTTTGAAACGCCTTAGAGAACAAATACAACGTTCCCATTTCACTTAAAAGCTGCTCGTACCACCTATCGGGGTTATTTTCTCGCAAATTTGCCCAACCACGAATCCGTTTTCCGAGGCTACCCAATTGCGCATCAACCATACGAGTTGCAAATTCTTCGAAATACTGAGGGGTCATATCTAACTCAACCAAACCACTACGGATGAGGTCAAGCAAACGGCTCTGCAATTCAGCATTACCTGCTTGCATTGCCATCATGCGTTCGAAACTAACTTTTTCTTTTTCCATGCAAATAGGCTTAATTTCCTACCTCTTGCTTAAATTTTGCAATCATTTTTCGGATTCCCTTCTCAATATCAAGGTAAGATAATGACTCTTGTGCCGTATAAATAACCATAAAAGCATATTTTTTTTCTGCTAATTTGGCATTTTCTTGCATAAAAGCATACAACTCATGTTTCTGTAAACGATAAGCTTCACGTATGCGCCGACGCAGCAAGTTGCGGTCAACAGCATGTTTAAATTTTTTTTTTGAAACCGAAAGGGAAAATTGGATAGGTGCAGACTCAGCTAAGTGCTGAGAAATACTGAGGGGATCAATTTGGGTATAAACCAACCGCAGCGGATAGCAACTGAAAGAGCGTCCTTTTTTAAAGAGCAACGAAATTATTTTTTCGCTTTTAAGCCTTTCATTGCGGCGGAAATGGAAGTTCATATTTTGATTGATTATTGCATAATTGACTATTGATTATTGACTTATTTCTAAGCAGAGGCTTGAAAATAGTCAATAATCAATGAGCAATAGGCAATTATTTCAAGCGTTTTTCGTCAGAAACAGTCAATTTCCAACGACCTTGGGCGCGACGGCGAGCCAACACCTTGCGACCATTTTTTGATTCCATACGAGTACGGAAACCGTGCTTGTTGGCACGTTTGCGACGTGATGGTTGAAATGTTCTTTTCATCGTATTTCGATTTTAATTTTTAAACTTGCGGAATGATTTGTAGCGTTTTTCGTAAGGTCGTCGAAAAAGCGGTGCAAAGGTATCTTTTTATCATCGTAAAGACAAATCATTTTAAAAAAAATGAAAAAAAACATGTATTTTACTGTTTTAAAGGATTTTAAAATCCTTCTTCTATTTCTTTTACTCGCTTTTTCGAGCCAAAATTGTAGAAAAAAACAACGTGCTACCCACATGGCATTCTATCATTGGAAATCTTTAGTGAATCCAGTCGATTTGCAACAGGCTAAAACTGACAAACTTTATGTTCGCCTTTTTGATGTAGATTGGAATGAGACAACTCAATTCCCAGAACCATTAGCTGATGTGCAGCGTTTCAGTGCCTTTAGTAAGTTCAAACAGGTAACTCCCGTTGTTTTTTTAACGAATAAAACCTTTGAAAAACTCTCTGAAAGTCAATTAGATAGATTCGTTCAGCAACTTTTCCAAAAAATTTGCCGCGATACTGAGGGGTGCTATTCCGAGGAAATTCAGTTCGATTGCGATTGGACAGAAACAACGCGCGACCGTTATTTCGCTTTTTTGCAACGTATAAAAGGTGTTTTTTTTGAGAAAAAAATCAGTGCCACGATTCGCTTGCATCAAATCAAATTTATGGAAAAAACGGGCGTGCCACCTGTTGACCGAGGTATGCTGATGGCTTATAACATGGGCGATTTGGACAATCTGAAAACCGAAAACTCCATTCTGAGCGTCGAAACCTTGAAGCAGTATGTCCAAAAACTGGGTCAATATCCAGTCAAACTCGACGTGGCTCTACCCCTTTTCAGTTGGGGCGTTGTATTTAGAGACGGTGCAGCCACAAAACTCCTCAATAATTTGAGTCAAAATGATATTTTACAGACCCCTCAGTATGATTCTTGTTTTCAGAAAATTGCGGACAATCGGTTTGTTTTGCTAAAAAATCAATACTTAAAAGGTCTGTATTTGTACAAAAATGATGAGATTCGCATCGAAGATGCCCCCCTCAGTATTTTGACTGAAACCGCTCAGATTTTATCCCAAAATATTAACAATCAAGAACTTACAGTTGCTTTCTACCACTTAGATTCAGCAACTTTGCAAAAATATAGGTATGAAGATTTGGAAAAAATTGTTCAATCATTCAAATAAAATAAGCAAGCCCAATGGGCGCAATCTGCTGTTGGCGATTTGTCTTTTGCTGTTTGCAGTTCTACCGTTTCGAGTCGGAAAGGCGGATTGTGGCATTAGCACGTCGCCACATTATTCGTTTGTACATCTCGATTTGTTGGCATGGCAATCGGATTACGCACCCTATTTGATGGGCTACCAAGTCATCAACGACATTTATGCTTTGCAACAACGCGACCCACAATACGATGACAATATTGGCGAATGGCGCGGGCGATTTTGCGATATTCCAGACTCTTCGGATGTGGAAGATTTGATTTATGACGCAACGATTGACGAGTTGACGAATTTGCGCGATGCTGCCTCTAAACGCAAACGCGTCGAATCCTATCAACTTCAAGACAATACTTTTGCACAAGTTTTGAAAGAAAATGGCTGTTTGGAGACGATTGATTACTTGATTTTTGCCAAAACCTGCGAAAGATACTGCGTCAAAAGTCAAGATTGGAGCGAAATACCGAAAGACCAAGCGCAGATGTTTTTCCTCATCAATCGTGGGCGGAGCGAATTTCGGCGCACCGAATCGCCTTTTTTACGCTTGCGCTATGCCTACCAAATCTTGCGTTTGGCGCATTATGCCAAAGACCCACAAGCCGTTTTACGCATTTGGGACGATGTGATTCCGAAAGTTGAACGCATCCGCAGCATTATGAACTATTGGGCTTTGGGTCACAAAGCGGGTGCATTGAAAGCTTTGGGACGGCGAGCTGAGGCGGCTTATCTGTTCGGTGTTGTGTTCCGCTATTGTCCGTCGAAACGCAAGCAAGCCTTTGAGAGTTTTGACATTCAAAATGAAAAAGAGTGGCAAGACTGTTTGGCTTTTTGCAAAAATCCGCAAGAACGAGCCGCTTTGTATGCCATGCGCGCCAGTCAGGATAAAGCTCATGCGCTCGATGATATGTTCCAACTCTACAAACTCGACCCTAAAAACGAACATTTGGATATGCTTTTGATTCGCGAAACGCTTCGGATGGAGAAAATTATGCTCAGTTCTGACTATCGAACAGGCAAACTCGATGCCCGCACAGCCAAAAGCACCAAAGAATATTTAGGACAACTGATTGAGTTTGTGACCATCTGTGCCAATCATGGCATTGTTAAAAACCCTGCTTTGTGGCGTACGACTGAGGGGTATCTGCGTTTGCTCGATGGTGATTGGCAAAAGGCTTTGGCAACTTTATATGAAGCGAAAAAAACCGCTGGCATCAACGATCTATTGGCTGACCAGATTGAAAACTATGTTTTATTGGCAAGAATCGTCGGTTTGCACATCAATTATGCGCAAATGGACAGTAGTGTGAATGTCATAAGAGCCAGCCGCGCTTATGCTTCCGACCCTGATTTCGACCCTATTTTGCATGAAAAATTGGCAGCTATTTTTCGTCAATCAGGCAGTATGGGGGCTGCTTATTTGTGTGAAAAAAGCATTGGTGATTTGGAGAAAAATCCGAATATGGCACTCATTGACGATTTGATTCGCCTTTGTCAAAAGCCTACCAAAACCATGATAGAAAAAGAGTTGACTACTGAAGGGGGCAAAACGATAGAACCTATTCTGTGGGATTTGAAAGGCATGTACTATCTGAGCCGTTTCCAGCTCGAAGCCTCAGCCGAAGCGTTCAATCAAGTGCCACCTGAAAGACGCGTACGCCGATACTCGCCTTTTGCAGACAAAATTAAAGACTGTGTTCGCTGTTCGTCGAGTGACACAGCAGGATTAGTGGACAAATATACTTTTGTACGACAAATGCTTGATTTACAATACAAAGCGAATGCCGCTTTGGAACAAGCCGCACCATATTATTACAAATTAGGTCTGGGTTACTACAATATGACTTACTTCGGCAACAGCAGTGGTTTGGCAGATGCGTTTCGAGATTGGCGTTCTTGGCAAAGCATCAATCAAGGGCGCAATGTGTTTTCCGTGCGGGGCAATCCTCTGGGTAATATGGAGGTCTTGGACTGTTCAGTTGCCAAGCAATATTTTGAATTGGCAAGGCAAATGTCATGGAATACGGACAGAGAATTGTCTGCCAAGGCAGCTTTTTGGGCGGCTAAATGTGAGCAAAACCTGTTCTATATCAGTGCTGAAAGCCGCTACCGCACAGGTAGTCGTTTAGCTCCTGACGTACCCCCTCAGTATCGCACCTATTTCACCTTGCTTCGCAATTACTATGGTAATACCGAGTTTTATAAACAAGCCCAAACAGAGTGCAAATATTTTCGGTTTTATACCTC
>JAEUUP010000107.1 GCA_016787525.1 Saprospiraceae bacterium
TTTGATTAAAATTTTGGCTTTGCCAAAATTTTAATCAAAAAATCGCTCGCTCCAATAGAAAAACTTTCAAAGTACGCCTTTTGCGCGTAGCGCAAAACAGTGAGTATCAAACACGCGAAAACTTATTTCTGATTACTTAATTCACTAAAAAATGGACAATGCGACAGGCATTTCCTTTGCTTTTTGGATTTTTTTCTACACTGATTTTTAAGGTCAACACATGCTTGTCAGGTGTCAAACCTGCGCCCAAGACTAAATACCATGGCAAATGCAGTTGCCCACTCCAACGGGTATAAAGGTCTAAATTTTTGTATGGCGCACCATCAATCGAGTAAGAAATCATACCCGCGTCAGCTCCTGAAACAATAGAAATACCCACAGCTGTACCTTCAAAAGGCAAAGAAAGTGTGCTTTCGGGCGTTGTCGAGACGAGCACAGGCACATGTACAAAACCTTGTCGGGTGGGTAATCCATCGGTTGGTTGCCAATTATTATCGAGACTCCAATGGGTATCATATTGGGCATTGTCGAATGCGTAATATTTGCCTGTGACAAAACTACTTTTATTCAATGGCTCAGGATTTGAAGTGCGAATTGCTGTTGTTGAAGCATTAAAACAGGCATTTAACAGACTTTTTATCGTTGAAAAGTATAATTCTTGCCCAAATACTGAGGGGTGCAAATCATTGAAATCATCGCGCCAACTGAACTCTTTGTTCTGCATTCGGTCGCGGATTTCTTTTGCCAAATTGATGGACGGCAATTGATAGTGTGCTGCTATCAATTCATGATTTTTTACCTCAATTGGTTCTTTGTGGTCGTCATAATCCTGTGTTTTATCGGGGTCGGCGAACGACATCAGCACAATATCCATATTCGGATTCGCCTTTTTTGCGTGTCGCACAATGCCTTCCAAAGCGCGGATTTGTGTCAAGCTATCAGTGCCATTAGCTCTGTCATTCACGGCGGCTTCGACGAATAATAGGTCAATTTTGCCAGAATCCAACAAATCTTGTTGCAATCTGAAAGCATGAGGTAAACTGCCCAAAGAGGGAATTCCAGCAGCAATGAAGCGAAAATGGGTTTTCGGAAACATCTCTTTCAAGTAAACACACGTTTTATCGCGCCATCCTTTGTTGTGCGTTATTGAGCCACCGAGAAATGCCACTGTTGCTTTTTTATCGTTATTGATTGCATCAAAACTGTTTTTTAAGCCGTTTCTGAGGGTGAAATAATCCTGATTGGGTAGAGGTTGATTAAAAGTGAAGTCGTCATAAAAGTTTTGATACACAATTTTCGTATAATTATCCTTTTCGTACAAAACCCCAATACGGTTATCGTTTTGAATCACTAAATCGGAATAGGCCGAACTGCCTTCACAAATCACTTTTTTGATACGCCACGTTTTGCCCTCGTCCACACTGGCATAAAGAGTCAGATTTTCCCGTTTGGTGCTGTGATTCAAATTTGAAAAAAGTAGCACATTTTGACCCGTTTTTGTCTTAAAATTAACCATACTGCCTTCACAAACAGGATCGGGCAATTGTTTTTCGAGGTAAACTGTGTCCCATTTTGCGCCTGCACTTTGGCTAAAAGCCATTAGCCGAAACTTACTTTCACCCGATTGATTGCGGATATTCAGCAAAATACCGCCATTAGCAAGTTCGGCGGCGGTGCTTTCGTTGCTGCTTGGGAAATTTACTGAGGGGGCCAATTGCCACGTTTTTCCGTGATTGTCGCTGTAAAAACCATGAGCAGCATAGTCTTTAAATTGTGCTTTCGGCGCACCTTCAGAATGGTTTGCCGCGATAAACAGTCGCCCTTTGTGCTTCCCGCGTGTGAGTTGCAACGCATGCCCGGGCGTATTGGCATAACTGCGCCAATCTTCTTTGAACCGATATTGGGGCTTTACACTCGGCTTATTGGGGCGCGATACTGAGGGGGTGATATTGACAGGCGACGACCATATTTTGCCATTGTCCACACTTGTTTTATACCATACTTCGCGGATGGCTTTACCTTCTCTTACATCTTGTTCGGAGGCGTTTGTACCTGTGTTGTAGAAAAGAAACAAACGCCCATTTTTGTATTTTTTGTCCCATAAATCGTACACAGGTGCAGGATTTCCCGCTTGAAAGCTATCATTTTCGGCTACAATTTGAAGACTTCCCCACGTTTTACCATTGTCATTACTGCGCTTCAAGACGATTCGAACATCGCCGTGGTCGCCACAATTGTGCTTTCGGGCTTCACAGAATGCCAAAAGTTCGCCATTAGGTGCTTTCACGATGGCGGGTATGCGATAGCACAAAAAACCATCGTCACCATTCTTGAAAACAGTGGTTTGTGAATCTAATTTAGCAGAATTTAGACACACATATATGAGGAGCAAAAAAAGCTTATGCATCAACTAACATAACGGTAATTAATAAAAATGGAAAAATATTTACCTTTTTAGCATTTATTTCAACCTAACAACACGACCCGTGCGTACCGACTCGTCGCAAGCAAAAGCTATTTTTAAGCTATTGACAGCATCGACCAAATGGTCAGTAAGGTCAATATTTTCGCGGATTGCTTTTAAGAAATAACGCTGTTCTCGATTACACAATTCTTGGTGGTCGGGTTCGTCAGTGAGATCAATCCATTCGTCGGATTTTATAAAATTATTCTGAGCATCAATATCTGCATGGTGCAGTTTCAATGATTCTGTTTTAGTATGAGCATCTACACTATCCGATTTACCCACTCCCCCAGCCTCTTTTGCAACGATTGAAACACAACCTTTGGGACCTATAACATCTTTGACAAAAAAAGCTGTTTCGCTCATCATGGGCCCCCAACCAGCTTCGTACCATCCTACTGACCCATCATCAAATATGATTTGGAGTTGTCCATAATTATAATTATTTTTAGGAATATCATCAGTCAAACGTGCACCAATTGCCATTACTTGCAATGGTTTTGACCGTGTCATTTGACACATTATGTCAATATAATGTACGCCACAATCAACTATCGGACTTAAGCTTTTCATAAGATTCCGATGTACATCCCACATGAAACCATGGCTCTGTTGGTTCAAATTCATACGCATGACCAGTGGCTTACCTAATGTTTGCGCTAATTCGACAAACTTTTCCCATGATGGGTGATGTCTTAATATGTAGCCCACAACCACTTTTTTATTGGCTTTTTTTGCAGCATTGGCTACACGAATTGCTCCTTTGACTGTATCTGCAATGGGTTTTTCGATGAAGACATGACAACCTGCTTTCAATGCTTGGAGGCAAAATGCTTCGTGTGTGTCAGGATAAGTCGAAATGCAGACCGCATCAGGTTGGGTCACTTTTAAAGCATCTGAGAGGTCTGTAAAAAGAGGGAAACCGCCACCCAATCTTTCGTTCAATAACTCTTTACTTTTTCCTGTAGAAACAATACCACAAATTTTGAAACCTTCGATTTGATGATAAGCCATTGCATGAGACGCTCCCATATTGCCACAGCCGACGACTAAAACTTTGATTGTTTGTTGGTTCATTGCCATGAATATTTCTTGATGAATAGTGATAAATTTGAGTTGGCATACTGAGGGGTAGTTGTCATGTTACTAAGCTCCTTCCCTCTTTAAAATTTCTCGGGTCGAAGCGTTTTAACTGCATTACAAAAAGCAACTCTGAAACTTTCGTTTTTATAATTTTCAGCGAAAGTCAAGGCAGGGTTATAACTTCCACCAAAAAGTGAATAGCGTACTTTATCAATTGCAGCCTTTTGTAAACCTATTTCTTCCTGAATTAGACTAAGAATAAGCTTTTCTTCTGCCAAAAATTTATCGTTTTTAGCCTTTCTGATTTGTTCTGCTCTGACCTCTTCTTGCTGGCGATATTGGTCTGCTAAAGCTTTTGAGCGTTTATTTTTTTCTTCTTGCTCTATTTTGGGGTCACTATAACGCTCTTTGACAGCTTTTACAAAGAAACCTGCTTTACTCTCAGCTTTGCCATTTTCAATGGCTCGTCGTGTGATTTGTATAGCTTTTTGTAAGTCTTGTTCATCAAATAGGCTCTCTAAATGCTTAAAAACAGTCTTACTAACTCCAAATTCCTGACAAACAATACGTTCAATTTCTGATAATTCTGTTTTTGATTTAGATGGACTATTTATAGCGGGTTGTTCTGAGTGTGTAATTGGTGAATTTTTTTTAACCGTTTCTATTAGTTTTATCGGATGGTTTTCGAATATGTGAAATTTGATTTTACAAACCTTTTTACCTGCTTTGATTTCTTCGTAGTCAAAACGAATATCCGTTGTATCAGCTAAACGTTTTTTAGCCTCATCGAGAACTCGTGTTTTAAAATGACCATATAAATCGTATTTATCTGCAACACCCAACATGGCTTTGAGTTCCTCTAAATCTACTTCTACATGGCGTTGCTTACGACCAAAATATTGTTTTAACACATGATATAAGCGAATACTTGAACCTGTACGAAGTAGTTTGTAATGTCTAAAGTCAAATTTTGTAAAATCAGTCTGTAGCTGTAAAAGGAAAGGTCGCAGTTGCGGCAGGAACGTCAACGTCACAAAAAGTGAGTCGTTTTTGTGTGGTCGTTTTAGTTTTTCAACACCTGCAACAAGATGCGTATCCAATTCGACTTCTTGACCTTCATCATTTGAGTAAGTGATAACAACACGGCGCTCTAACAATCTTTCTGCGGCTTCAAGCACGTATTTATAGACATTACCACTATCTGGTAAATCTAAAAACTTCAACAAGTCTTTTATGTAAATCTGATACCCTTTAAAATCTGTATCAGCAGGGCTAATCATGGTGCACATTTTGGCAATGAGCAAAAATTCCCAAAAGCTCATGCTATCTTTATACTTCGCTGTGATAAAGTTATTAGCTTGTACATAAATATGTTCTGTATTAGCAAGAACAGGCGATTGGTTATTTTTTTTCATCAACTATTGTTTTGCCTCAAAGATAAATTATCACACTCTAAATTTCATTGTGATAATTAAAAAAATTCTTCAATCCCCTCAAAATGCTAGTCGCTAATTTTTATCCGAATGTTTTGTGATAATAAGAATACTAATTTTTTAATTGTGCAGAAACTTCACATAAAATCAGATACTATAAAGCTTATTTAAGAAGCAAAAACCCGAACATTTTGTGATAACAAGTCTTATTTACTTCAGTTTATAACGATTTTTTTGCTCGGAAGCAATCCGAATATTCTGTGATAACATCCGAACATGATGTGATAATTACCCGAATATAATGTGATAATTATCCGAACATGATGTGATAATTACCCGAATATAATGTGATAATTATCCGAATATTTTGCGATAATAAATTCCATAAAGTATTGACTATAAATAATTAATGAAGCTCCTAAACAAGAAACAGTATAAACATATTAAAACAATAGAAACAATACAAGTTATTGTTTCTCTTTAGGTTTAAACTGGAATAGTAATACATTTTTGTTTAAAATTGTGTATTTATACACAATTTTAAGATTTTGATATTAGACTCCAAGCAGCAACTGTAAAAAAACCTTTCATTGTTTGACCATTCTTTTTTATATGGTCTTGTATAGCATCATACAAATCTTGCGACAAATCCAAATTAACTCGTTGAGTTGCTTTCGGATACTTCTCTTTATAGGTCTTCGGTGGTGCTTCGTTTAGTGATACAAGTGTATTTAATGTTTGTGGTGCATCTGTGATCGGAGCTACCTCTCGTAATTTTGCTAATGCTTGCTCTTGTTCCTCAGGTGTTTCTACGGTTTTAGTTAGCGTTTTTTTCTGAAATTTAGCCATGATGTTAAAAATTTATTCGTAAATAAAGATAGCTTTGAATAAAGCAAAATTAACCAAATAGAGTTTCTAAGATACTTTCCAGTTCGTCAGCAATGCGCAACATTTCTTCTTTTGCCTTTTTGTCTTTATACTCCACTACCCCAACGCCTTGAATACTTGTCTCTTGATAAGCCACACGTTCGGAAAGTGTATGATTTAAAATTGGTAAATCAAAAGCACTTAAGGCAGCCTTGACTTCTCGGGCGATGTTGGTTTTTTCGTTGTAACGATTCAAAATAATATAGGCATAGACATTTTCTTTGACCGATTCTTTAATCTGTTTGTAACGTTTGAGAAAGTACTCAAATGACCAAAAATCATAACCACTGGGCGAAACTGGAATCAAAATCAAGTCACTCGCTAGAATAGTTGCATCTGCAAGCTCTGATAACTGAGGGGTGCCATCTAGAATGACAATGTCATAAGTCTTAGCATGTGCTTGGGTCTCGCGGCTCAATCGGTCTCCTACTGCTAAAACAGGAATAAGTGCGAGGCTATCATCTCGTTGACTTGACCACTTTATAGCAGACTGTTGCTGACGATCGGTGTCAACGATGCATACACTGTAGCCTTTTTCGGCAAATGAGACAGCAAGATTGGTACTGATGGTTGTTTTACCAACACCACCTTTTAGGTTCATAATTGAAATAACCATAACTTTATATTTGTGGATTTAACCACAAATATAAAGTTATTTGTGGTTTTAAAAACATTTATACACAAATTTGTGTGTATTTTTGACATTTATTTTTGAAAAAGAATCATTTTTAACACCTGTATAACTCTATATATTCTGTTTGATTGATCTGCTTCAGAGTATTTCAAAGAACTAAATTTAGCTTAGGCCTATCTGGAAAATTTCGATTTGAGCTATTTATTTAAACCTGTCTTTGAAATTGTATTTAGTGAGGTTTACTTTAGCTTAAAATGAATTTTATTGGTCTCCTGAATTGATTCTATATTTTAAAAGCAACACAATTATATGCAATCTACCCATTAATTGTTTATATTTGTTTTTAATTGTGTATAAATACACAATTAAAAACTTTGGTTTGTTCCTTTCCTAGTTCTCATAACTTTCCTAGTTCTCATAATTTACAGCTCTTCAAGGAATTTAGTTTTCACTTCATTTGTTTATAAAGGTTTATTTTTGTGTATTTAAAAACATTTATACACAAATTTGTTGTGAATCACTCTTTATTGATCCTCAATATATATAGCTCGATTAATCATCATACTTCTCAGATTGTATTTCCAAACTGATATTGCAAAATTTTATTGGCATAAAGATATTTTCGACCTAATATCTCTTGTTTGGGAATCATCTAGTCAATATTAGTGACTTACATTTAAGTAGTCGAATATAGTTTTGTAAAAAAAAATAAAAAAACAAGGGACTTTTATAAAAAAATAAAAAAGTATTCTACTTTTGTTCATTCTTGTTGTTAAGTTTATTTATTTTTTCATTAGGTCAGGCAAAAAAGAGAGCCTTGAGATACCCCTCAGTATTAAGTCCATATTTGCGAATTGAATGCTAAAAAATATCAACCTCCTTTTTTGCTCGACCTGTTTTTAATGACTTTTAGAAATTATGGCAGACAAAAAAACATTGTACAAAAGGAATATATTAAAACATTTTTACTTCGCACAATCGCTCTCTTGTGCTGATTTGTGTGAAAGAACGGATAAAAGTCTGCCTTTAATCACAAAACTGATTAATGAATTGATAGAAGAGGGTAAAGTCATTGAAACAGGCTTAGCTCCTTCGACAGGTGGTCGTCGTCCACTGATGTACTCCATTAAACCAGATATACTATATGTTATAGCTGTATCAATGGATCAGTTGGTCACACGCATTGCACTTGTCGATATGGCCAATAACTATGTCGGTGATATTGAAAGGATAGATCTTAAACTAGCCAACAATGCACAGTCATTAGCTATTTTGACGAAAGCAATTGCTGAATTTATACAAAAAACACAAGTTGCTACAAATAAAATAGCAGGCATCGGGATTGCTATGCCAGGTTTTATAGATGTAAAGAAGGGGATTAATTATTCTTTTTTGCATTCAACAGAGGGTAGTGTCACTAAATATATATCCAAAGTTGTTGGAGTGCCTGTATTTATTGACAATGATTCAAGTTTGATTGCCCTTGCTGAATTGCGTTTTGGTGCAGCTCAAAATGAACGTAATGCAATGGTCATCAACATGGGTTGGGGAGTTGGATTAGGGCTAATTTTAGATGGTGAATTATACAGAGGAGACAACGGGTTTGCTGGAGAATTCAGCCATATACCAGTTTTTACTAATAATAAATTATGTAGCTGTGGCAAAAATGGGTGCTTAGAGACTGAAACATCTCTATTGGTTTTAGTGGAGAAAGCCATAGAAGGATTAAAAACGGGTAGAGTTTCGTCGCTCAAAGATATTCCACAAGACAATCCCGAAAAAGCAAATAACATCATTATTCAATTAGCCCTTGAAGGAGATCAATTTGCAGTGGAACTATTATCTGATATTGGTTACAAAATAGGGCGTGGTGTGGCAATTTTGATACATCTATTGAATCCTAAATTAATCGTACTAAGTGGTCGTGGCTCGATGGCAGGGAAAATTTGGCAAGCACCCATACAACAAGCATTGAATGAATATTGCATACCTAAATTATCACACAATACAACTATTACTGTATCAGAGCTTGGTTATCATGCAGAGCTTATTGGAGCTGCCACGTTGGTTATGGAAAACTTTGAGCGTATAAAAGAGCATAAATCAGAATTGGTTGAGGTATGTGATTGAGATTAATACACGCTAACGTAAAATAAATAAAGATGATACCCCTCAGTAAAACGGAAATGCTACAAACAAATCAATATTCTATTATCATTCTATTATCCGAAACTTTAACAACCAATTTATTAATGTTTAAAAACTTCACTCAATGAAAAAAAGATTACTTCTGCTTGTTGTTTTGTTTTCAACAATAAGCATTCATGTTTTTGCACAACAAAAAATATCTGGTACGGTGACTTCGAGCGCCGATGGTCAGCCATTACCAGGCGTGTCGGTTGTTGTGAAAGGTACAAAAGCAGGTGCTATCACAGATGAAAATGGTGTATATACTGTATCTGCTGCGTCTGACAATACATTAGTATTTTCTTTTGTCGGCTTTACGACACAAGAAGTCAATATTGGCGGCCGTGCTTCTGTTGATATTGCACTCAAAGAGGATGCTTCTGTATTGAATGAAGTTGTTGTCACAGGCTTAGGCATCACAAAAGAGCAACGTGCGTTAGGGTATGCCAGTTCAACTGTCAAGGCAGATGAACTTATACAAGCTGCACCCACCAATTTTGCTACAGCGTTGTATGGTAAAGCGGCTGGCGTACGTATTGCTACTACACCAGGTGGTGCAACGAGTGCTGCGAATATTACCATTCGTGGCAATAACTCCATCACAGGTAGAAGCCAACCACTCATTGTCATGGATGGTGTGCCAATTCGTGATGGGGAAGCAACAAATAATGACTATTGGGGTGATCAACGATTAAGAGGAACAGGTTTATTGGATATTAATCCAGAAAACATCGAAAGCATTACTGTATTAAAAGGTGCATCAGCAGCAGCTCTATATGGTTCAGAGGCTGTGAACGGTGTTTTATTGATTACTTCCAAAACAGGTAAAGGTCGCAAAGGCTTAGGTATTGATTTTAGTGCCAACTACGGAGTGGACAATATTGCCTATTTGCCTCGTTATCAAAATGTTAGAGGTTATGGCTATCCGCTCAACTATAGTAATGGCGGTCAAGATGCGGAAGGTTTCATTTACTACGATACAAACAATGACGGTGTCAAAGATACACGTGGCACACTAGCAGCAACAGTCAACTTTGGACCTAAATTCGATGGTAAACCTATTATGGCTTGGGATGGTGTTGTAAGACCTTATGAAGCACAAGAAGGTGTTTATGAAAACTTGTTCCAACAAGGTCAAAACTCAAACGTCAACCTTTCTGTTTCGCAAGGTAATGAGAATGGAAGTGTACGTTTGTCATTGACACGTCAAGACAATAAAATGTTAAGTATTGGTTCAACAAATACAAAAAACATTGCCAATCTTAATACAGTATTCAAGTTAGGTGATAAAATTACAACCAACTTAACTGTTAATTATATCAATCAACACACACACAATCGTCCTTACTCGATTGACCGTATGATTAACAACTTTACGGGTATGATTGGTCGTTTTGACAATGCGGATTGGTATAAATCAAAATACAAAACGAGTAAAGGCTACCGTTTCGTTACAGGAACAGGTCAAAGTTTAACTCCTGCTGAAAATTTGATTTACAATGGTTATAAAGCCGACATCTTAGACTATGTTTGGCGTGTTTATGAAAATAACTTAGATGAATACAGCAACCGTGTTTTGGCAAATATGACCAGTACTTGGCAAATTGCTAAAGGTTTATCACTGCAAGGTCGTCTTTCAACTGACTTCACATCGGAGCGTATCGAAGGTCGTAACTCAACCGAAGCACCGCTGGCAATCAATCCAAATACAGGTTCATTCAGTTTGAATAACAATCTGTTCTCTTTAGTTTATGGTGATGCTTTGTTGACTTATGAAACCCCCATCACATCAGATTTAGATTTCAGAATTATGGGTGGTTACACAGCTTCTAAAGAACTTATCACACGTATTGGTCGTAGTACAAACGGTGGACTGAGTACCGAAAACCTATTTGACCTTGCAGCCTCAGTCAATACACCTAATAGTAGCTCAAGCCGCAATTCTTTGATAAAAGATGCAGTACTTGGTACAGTTAATTTCTCGTTCAAACGCTTTTTGTATTTGGAAGGAACTGTCAGAAGAGACCGTACATCAACAATGAATCCAAATAACAATTCATTTGTGTACCCCTCAGTAAATGCAGGTTTTGTCTTCACTGATGCATTCAAAATGCCAACTTTCTTTAGCTATGGTAAATTAAGAGCAGCTTGGGGTATTGTGGGTAACTATCCAGATATTTACAGAGCCAATATTGCATACAACCAAAATACGTTGGGTATTCAGCAAGTAGGAGGTAAATCTGTCCTTTACACTACCATTCCAAGTGGTTTTGGTAACGACTTTATTCGTCCAGAGCAAAAACGCGAGTTTGAGATAGGCTTAGAAACCAAATTCTTCAATAACCGTGCTGGTTTGGAAATCTCTTACTACAATGGTCAAATCGTTGACCAAATTCTGCCTTTGACATTAGCACCAACATCAGGTGCAAACAGCGTATTGACCAATATTGGTACGTTGAGAAATAAGGGTATTGAGATTTTGTTGACGACAACACCTATCAAAACCAAAAATTTCTCTTGGGACTTAGACATCAATTATGCAAAAAATACAAACGTTGTTGAAAAACTAGCAAATGGTGCTACTGAATTGTTACACTCCGACTATGATGGCAATGCAGCACAGTTGAAATCAGTCGTGGGTCAACCTATGGGTGATTTTTATGCACACCCAGTATTGAAAAATGCAAGTGGTCAACCAATCGTGGTTGATGGTCTTTACAAATTAGATGATAAATTAGTCAAAGTTGGTAATGCAATGCCAAAAGCTATCGGCGGTTTGACAAATACATTTAACTATAAAGGCCTCAATCTGACAATTTTAACAGACTTCCGCTTTGGTGGTCACATCATGCCAACGGGTATCTACTGGATGTTGAGTCGTGGTTTGCTCGAAGAAAGTTTGAGAGGTATGGATGCCGAGCATGGTGGTTTACGTTATTACGAGACAACTGTCAATGGTAAACGTGTAGGCGTTCAAACAACAGGTAATGCAGGTCCTAATGGTGAAAAAGTCTATAACGATGGTATATTAGTGGATGGTGTGACACCAACAGGTGAGAAAAATACCAATATTATTTCACAAGCTGTTTATTTCAACTCAACTTACAACTGGGGTGGTCCTCAGTACAGTAATTCACGTTACGAGTTGTATATAAATGAAAATTCTTATATAAAACTCAGAGAATTGTCTTTAGGCTATCGTCTGCCAACAAGCATTACACAAAAAATGAAAATGAAAAGCTTGATGGTATCCGTCTATGGTCGCAACTTAATGTATTTCTACCGCACCATCAAAGATATGGATGCTGAGCAAACTACCGCAGGTTCAAGATGGTTCCAAAACGTGAACAATGCAGGTGGCAACCCATCTTCACGTACAATGGGTGTTATGTTGAGAGCAAGTTTTTAAGCAATGATGAAAAGTAAAACAATGAAATATGGAAAACGATACCCCTCAGTATTTGGGTAAAGTTTTTCATATTTCATACTGCATCATTCTTATTTCCTTTAATAATTTTCAAAAATTTAAAAATATGAAAAATAAAATATTAGCGTCATTTGCAGCTTTGTTGATGGTTTTTACAGCTTGTCAAAAGTCTGATTTTGAATCAAGCTACGCAGACCCTTCAAAGATTAGTGCAACAACCGTCGAAAAACAATTTACAGGGTTTCTAAACTCAAATAAAGATTGGGTTTTGCCAGCTTATACCAACTATTTCGTTGTTCTTAGAATCACACTTAATCGCTACAATCAAGCAGTGGGTTGGGCAAATAGCTCGCGCCAATATGTGCCAGGTGCAGGTGCTGTCAACGACCGTTGGAACAATTTCTACACTTTTTTAGCACAATTTCGCGAGTTAGAAAAAGTCAATGCTTCATTGAGTGCAGATGACCAAGCAGCAAGACGGATTTATATGCTGGCTGCAACCATTTATTTCTATGACCATTCGCAAAGGGTTGTGGACTTACATGGCGATATTCCATGGTCAGCAGCAGGTAAACTCAGTACAAATGGTGGTGATTATGAGAACTCGTATGCCAAATATGACGGTGCAGAAGCCATTTATACTAAAATGTTAGATGATTTGAAAGCGTTTTCTGATGAGTTAAACTCAATGACAATCAACGCGGCGATTTTATCAGGTTTTAAAACACAAGATATTATCAATAGAGGAGATATTACATTGTGGAAACGCTACTGCAACTCACTACGTTTACGTATGTTGACACGTGTGTCTGGTTCTTCTGCCTTCCAAAGTCGCGCAAATTCTGAAATCGCTACTATCTTGGCAGACCCAACTAAATATCCAATCGTAACTAAAAATGCAGAAAATATCCAAATAAATGTTTACGATATTGCTGCTAATGGTTTGAATGCCAATGGTTTCAGAACAGGTCTAGAAGATTGGAATGGCAACATCGCTGGTAAAGCAATGATTGACCACATGAAAAAAGGTGCTGACCCACGTTTGCGCGCTATTTTTGAGCCTGGCACAAAGGACACAGCCAAAACATATCTAGGTTTAGATCCATTGCTCACTGAAAATACACAAGTTACCGCCATTGCAGATGGTAAACTCTCTATTTACAACCGCTCAACTTTGACACGCAACCAGTATTTCCCTGGCGTTGTCATCAATGCAGCTGAGGTAAGCTTTATTTTGGCAGAATATTACACTAAAGCAGGAAAAGATGCCGACGCTAAAACAGCTTATGAAAACGGTATCAAACAATCTATTGAATTCTACTACAATGTTAGAGCCTTGAGCAATGACAACACGGCGGGTGCATTGACACCAAGAACAGCCGCTGAAGAAACAGCTTATATTGGTTCAGCAGATGTCAATTGGGCAACAAATACAGATAAAATCAAACTTATTGCAACACAAAAATGGTTGCACTTCAATGTCGTTCAGGCATACGATAGTTGGGCTGAAATCAGAAGATTGGATTTGCCTAAGTTTGATTTCCAAGTGGACAATACCGACCCTCAGACTTTGCCGCCTGTTCGTTGGTTATATCCTGCAAGTGAAGGTATCTACAATGCCGACAATTACAACACTGTTAAAGGAAAGGATAATTTGACAACTCGGATTTTCTGGGACGCAAAGTAGTCTTGATTTTTTGAGCTATTTTTTCATACTAAAGAGTTTAAAGCTATTTTTCATTGGCATAGGCTTTTCTAGCCTATGCCATGTTTTAATTAGAAAAAAAACATTTTCAGCGATACATAGATTTACCTATCAAGGCAAATAATGCAGAGTAGTCAAACCAACCAAATATATGGCATTAGCTGGCAACAGCTAATGCCAACTTTCGTAAGTTTGTCCGTCAAAATTTTGACAAAGCATTCTTAAAACTCTATTAAGTCATGAGAAACATACACTTTTTTTTAGCAATCATACCCCTCAGTATTTTGGCACTTTCAAGTGTCTTAAAAACTGATAGGACAGCTGAAAAAACAAAGTCTATGTATCATAAATCAAAAAATGACTCCGATACAATTATCTTAGGCAGACGACTTGCACTGCAATACTGCCAAAGCTGCCACATTTTTCCCGAACCTGATTTATTAGACAAAAAGACTTGGACAAAAAACGTTTTACCCAATATGGGGTTGCGTTTAGGCTTGAAAGATGCTGGCAAAAATCCTTATTCTGACTTAGCCGAAGAAGATGTAAAAGTATTGAAAGAGTTAGCTATTTACCCCGAAATACCGGTTTTGACCAAAGAAGAGTGGACTGAAATTGTACATTATTACGAGCAATCGGCCCCCTCAGTATTGATAAGCATAAATGCACAATCATACACAATTTTAAACAATTTACCACAATTTAAACCTCAGTTTTTGACCCTTTTTTCAAAAAAAACACCCCAAACAACGCTTTTGAAATTCGACAAAGCAACTTCTCAACTCTATATCGGCGATGCTCAAAATGAACTGTACATCACAGATTCTTCATTCCGATTGAAAGAAACGTGGCAGATAGCCAGCCCCACAACAGACATTAATTTTGCAAAAGATAAAAAACCTCAATTACTAACCATTGGTACAATCAGACCTTCTGACCAAAAGCAAGGTCAGTTGACATCGTTGGACACGACCGACAAAAATTATAATATTCAAAACCTACAACGACCTGTGTGTGTAGTCACGAGTGATTTGAATAAAGATGGTAAAGAAGATCGCATCATCGCTCAATTTGGCAATAATTCAGGTAAATTGTCATGGTTTGATGCGGGCGACTCGCAAAAAGAACACGTTTTGAAAACTGTGCCTGGTGCAAGGAGGGTAGAGGTGCATGATATGAATGGAGACAATAAACCCGACATAGTTGCCCTCATGGCTCAGGCTTATGAAGAGGTTGTCATTTTTTATAATCAAGGAAGAGGGAAATTTAGGGAAAAAAAAGTGCTGCAATTTCCACCTGTTTACGGAGTCAGTTATTTTGAAATGGTGGATTTTAATAATGATGGTGCTTTGGATATTCTCTTGACAAACGGCGATAATTGGGATTATTCGGCCATAAAAAAACCGTATCATGGCGTTCGGATTTATCTGAATGATGGACGTGACAATTTTAAAGAGTCATTTTTTTTCTCTCTTTTTGGCACAAGCAAAGCTGTTGCTCGTGATTTCGATAAAGATGGCGATTTAGATATTGCAGTCACTGCTTTTTATACCGATTTAGACCAACCAGAACACAGTTTTTTGTATCTGCAAAATGAGGGAAATCTGACATTCACACCATTTTCTACTCCTGAAGCGGCTTATGGCAAATGGCTCACTATGGAAGTAGGTGATTTCGATAAAGATGGTGATGACGATATTATCTTGGGTTCGTATTTTCACACAGTGGGTGAGATGACTAAGTTGATATTTCGTGGCGTTGATTTTTTCCCACAGCTATTGGTTTTAAAAAATAATCTAAAATGAAAAAACTGCTCATTTTGAGACCCCTCAGTATCATAGCTGTTTTGATGGCTTTTTTACCAAAAAATAAAGAAAATCCACCCAATATCATCTTGATCTTTATGGATGATTTGGGGTATGGTGATTTAAGCTCTTATGGGGCATTAGATTATCGCACGCCCAATATTGATCGCATGGCTACTGAGGGGGTGCGTTTTACCAATTTTTTATCAGCTCAGGCGGTATGTTCCGCTTCAAGGGCATCACTTTTGACGGGCTGCTATGCCAATCGAGTCGGCATTACAGGGGCTTTATTTCCTGCTGCTAAAGTCGGTTTGAATCCTGACGAAACAACCATTCCCGAACTTCTAAAACAAAAAAACTACGCAACAGCGATATTTGGCAAATGGCATTTGGGTGACAATAAAAAATTTTTGCCGCTTCAACAAGGCTTTGACGAGTATTTTGGTATTCCTTATTCCAACGATATGTGGCCTGTTTGGTACGACGGCAAGCCTGCAACTCCCGACCAAGTTCGGAAATACCAATTCCCCCCGCTGCCTCTTATTGAAGGCAACGAAAAAGTTGGTGAGGTTAAAACGCTCGAAGACCAAGGTCTTTTGACCAAACGATTTACAGAACGCTCTGTTAATTTCATAAAAAAGAACAAAAATAAGCCATTTTTCCTCTATTTGGCGCATCCGATGCCCCATGTTCCGATTTATGCCTCGCCTGCATTCAAAGGAAAAAGCAAACAAGGGCTGTTTGGCGATATGATGATGGAAGTAGATTGGTCAATCGGAGAAATTTTAAAAACATTGAAAGACAATGGTTTAGATAAAAATACGCTTCTTGTTTTCACAAGCGACAATGGCCCGTGGCTCAATTTTGGTAATCAAGCTGGCTCGTCGGGCGGACTTCGAGAAGGGAAAGGGACAGCTTTTGAAGGCGGTCAACGTGTACCGTGCATTATGCGTTGGAAAGGTACAGTTCCCGAAGGCTTAGTCTGCAATCAACTGACTTCTACCATTGATATTTTGCCGACACTCGCAGCGGTTTGTCTTCTAGATTTACCTCAAAAGCCGATTGATGGCATCAATATGCTGCCTATACTGAGGGGGGATATGGATTTTCAACCACGCAAATATTTTTATTATTACTACCGAAAAAACGATTTACAAGCCGTCCGACGTGACAATTGGAAATTGGTTTTGCCACATAAAGGGCGGTCGTATCTCGGCAATTTGCCAGGAGATGAAGGCATTCCAGGGCCTTCACCCGAAGACTTCTCGCACAAACAAGGTTTATACGATCTCCGCCGAGACCCTGCCGAGGCTTATGATGTACAAGAAAAATATCCCGATATTGTGGCAGAGCTGCTCAAAGTTGCCGAGCAAGCACGCGAAGACTTGGGCGATGATTTGACTCAACGAGAAGGGAAGAATAGGCGACCTGTTGGACGAATAGATTAATTAGCAGCTCAATAAAATCTCTGCTTATGGATAACAGAATGTGTCTATCTACCTTATTATTCAGCGTGTTTTTGGTAGCTGGCTTTGCCCAAAAACGGCTTAACAACGATACAAAAGGTATTCTTTACACCAAAGAAAAGGCGTTTGATTTGCGTTTACTAACGCATGGTTGGTCTGCTGATGTTTATTGGGGTACATTGAAAACGTATTATCAAACAAATTACTACCGACTTAGTATTGGCAATTTAAATCATTTGAAAGAGACTCGAAACACGACGGATTTCCAATCATTGGGTCTGGGCTTTGGACAAAGGAACTATCGTTTTGGCAAGCAAAATTATGTCTGCCCATTACAAGGTGGTTGGGGGACAAAGCATTACTATACTGAAAAAGCGAATAAAAAAGGGGTTTCTTTAGCGGTTAATTATTCAGGGGGCATTACAGCGGGCTTAGTCATTCCTTATTTTTTGGACATTTCAAACCCTAAAAAAAAGGGTGTTTCAAATATTATCCGATACACAAAAGAGACGGCGGAGCTTTTTCTTAACCAAGATTTGATAAGAGGAAAAAGTAGTTTTTTTAGAGGTATAAAATATATGTCTGTTGTGCCAGGGGTTCATGTACAGACAGGCGTTCATTTGGATTGGGGTGCATTCGATGAGTTTCTGAAAGCCGTAGAGTTCGGGGTACAACTACAAGTTTTTACAAAAAAAATGCCCCTTATGATAAATGAAGAAAGCCGACCCTATTTTTTAAACCTCTATTTATCGGTACAAGTTGGAAAAAGAAGTTGACTGTGACCCCCTCAGTATTTTCATAAAAACACCTTATTATTGATCAATTGATAGTCTATTTTATGCGTATTTTACTCAATATCGGCTTTATTATCGCCTTCCTGATAGGATACATGGAGTGGGGTGGTGGCAATTCAGCTTTTGTGTTTGAGGCAATGTCTGAAATTTTGTTCAAAAAAAAGAACCTACTCGAGACCATCACACACCCGATTATTTTAGCAGGGTTGCTGGGGCTATTGACCCTTTTGTATTCGGCTTTCGCCAAAAAGCCCCACAGAATCGCTCAGGTTGTGGGTATTGTATCGTTAGGTATTGTTATTTTTTTCATCTTTTTAGCAGGTTTATTGTCGTTGAATGTCAAATCTTTAGCCTCAGTAATGCCTTATTTTATCCTTTGTTTTATCTATTTCACCCGTTTTCACAAGTCTTTTTTCAAAGAAAATTAAAATATGAAGACCAAACTAATCTTTTTTTTACTCAATCTATCTTTTCTTTTAAACGCTCAAATTGCGCCACACATCATTCCGCACCCCCTCAGTATGGAGCTGAAAAATGGCAGTTTTTTGATAGATGGCAACGTCTCTATCAAAGCCGATGCGAAGGACAAAGCAACGGCTGATGTTGTTGGCTTTTTCACAAATTATGTCAAGGAAATAACGGGTTTTTCGTTGTCGAAAACGACAGTTAAAAGCAAAACGATTGAATTTAAATTAGAAAAAATCAACGAAATAGGCGAGGAGGGCTACACGCTTTCTGTCACCCCCCTCAGTATTGTGATAAAAGCGAACACCTCGAAAGGCTTGTTTTATGGGGTGCAGACTTTGATGCAAACGCTGCCTTTTATCCGCACCAATCAAGTGCCGCAAATACCGTGTATGGAGATAAAAGATGCGCCGCGTTTTGCATGGCGTGGTTTTATGCTCGATGTCAGTCGCCACTTTTTTTCGACAGAGATGATAAAAGAAGTGATTGATATTATGGCAAACTACAAAATGAATGTCTTTCACTGGCATTTGACGGACGGCACGGGCTGGCGTTTGGAAATCAAAAAATATCCAAAACTAACCGAACAAGCCGCTTGGCGCATTGATGATTGGGGTAAACCTTGGAATTGGGCAGATGTGGCGTTCAATGCCGATAGAAGCAAAGCAACTTATGGCGGCTTTTACACACAAGAACAAGCCAAAGAGATTGTGGCTTATGCCCAAGCACGCAATATTACAGTCGTACCCGAAATAGAAATGCCGGGTCATTCGCAAGCGGCAATGGCAGCTTTTCCCGAATTGTCATGCCACCCCTCAGTACATTTTGGTACTTCGGGCGATTTTTATGCGAACAAAGTGGAAGGCAATTATTGTGCTGGAAATGATGCGGCTTTTACGTTTTTGGAAGATGTTTTGACCGAAGTGATGGCAATTTTTCCTTCAAAATACATTCATGTCGGTGGTGATGAAGTTGAAAAAGACAGTTGGAAAAAATGCCCAAAATGTCAAAATCGCATGAAAACCGAAGGTTTGAAAAACGAAAATGAACTGCAAAGCTATTTCATTCGCAGAATGGAAAAGTTTTTAACGGCTAAAAACCGAAAATTGATTGGTTGGGACGAAATTTTGGAAGGTGGTCTCGCACCTGATGCTACGGTGATGAGTTGGCGCGGCGAAGCAGGGGGTATTGAAGCGGCAAAAATGAAGCACAATGTCGTTATGTCACCAGGCTCGCCCTGCTATTTTGACCATTATCAAGGCGACCCCGAAACTGAACCTGCAGCGTTTGGCGGTTTCAATACTTTGAAAAAAGTCTATAACTACGAACCGATTCCTGCAGAAATGACTGCCGAAGATGCAAAATACGTGTTGGGCGCACAAGCCAATCTGTGGACGGAGATGATTCGCAAACGGGAAGGTATCGAATACATGATTTTGCCTCGATTATTGGCATTATCAGAAGTCGTTTGGTCGCCAAAAACGCAGCGCAATTGGTTGGGTTTCAATCAGCGTTTACAACCGCATTTGGTCGGTTTTGAACATAAAGGGCTACATTATTCAAAAGGTAATTTTAAAGTGGATATAAAACCTGTGGTGGATAATGGGAAAATTTCCATCTCTTTGGAGACTGAAAATACTGAGGGGGTGATTTTTTATACGACCGACGGCTCAATGCCCACGATTGGTAGTACAAAATATGACAAACCTTTTGAGGTCAATAAAGCAATGACTGTGAAAGCGGCATTGGCGTTGAATAATCAAATAATGACCTTGAAACCTGCCGAACAGTCTTTCACAACCAATAAAGCAACGGGTAAAAACGTGCAATATGCCACACCTTTCAATAAAAATTACCCTGCGAATGGCGTAAATAGTTTGACGGATGGTTTCAGAGGGACAAAAGACCATGGCAAACAATGGCACGGCTTCAGTGGCAAAGACATGGTGGCGACGATTGATTTGGGCGTGGCAACGACTGCGAGTCGTATTACGATTGGTTGTTTGCAAAACTATGGTTCGTGGATATTTTTTCCGCAATCGGTCAAGTTTGAAGTGTCGGAAGATGGGCAGAATTTTACAGAAATAAAAACGGTACAAAATACGATTCCACCGATTTCGGGTTCTGCACAAATACAAGATTTTAAAGTAGAATTTGCAGAAAAAAAGATAAAAGCCATACGTGTAACGGCTAAAAGCTTAGGCGTTTGTCCGAAAGGACACCCTGGCGAAGGAGGCGAAGCGTGGGTTTTTGTAGATGAAATATTGGTGGATTAGGGCAAGCTGTTCGGGGTACTTTTTGGGGAGTACCCCGAACAGTTTCGTATTTAAATTCTAACGCCAAAAACATAGCCCACTAATGCCGATAAGCCCATGGCAATAGTCCCCCAAATCGTGATGCGTAGAATCGCTTTTTTGATACTTGAACCGCCCGTTTTGGCTGCAACAATGCCAAGAATGATTAGAAAAACGATGGTTGAACCATAAAGCCAATATTCCATACTTTTGACAGGTGCAAAAAGTGTTACGACCAGCGGTAAAATGCCACCAACGGTGAATGCTCCCCCAGAAGCCAAAGCCGCTTGGATGGGGTTAGCTTGACTGATTTCGTTGATACCCAATTCATCTCTGATATGTGCCGCCAAAGCGTCTTTTTCGGTCAATTCAATGGCAACTTGCATCGCTGTTTCTTTTTTCAAACCTCTTCGCTCGTAGATTTGCGCCAATATTTGCAACTCTTCTTCGGGCATTTCTTCGAGTTCCTGTTTCTCTCTTTCAATATCGGCTTGTTCAGTATCCGTTTGCGAACTGACCGAAACATATTCACCCGCAGCCATAGACAATGCTCCTGCAACAAGCCCTGCCATAGTCGCCAAAATAATGGGTTCTCTCGTGGAACTTGCGGCAGCAACACCGATAGCAAGGCTCGAAATAGAAATGATACCATCATTTGCACCCAAAACGGCGGCTCTAAGCCAATTGCTGCGGTGTATAAAATGGCTGTCTAAATAATTGTCAATTGTAAGCGTTTCTACTTTTTCCATTTTTTATCTATTTTCTAAAGACAAAAATAGTCATTATTTTCATAACACTATTTTGTATTTACACTTAGGGCAAAAGTCGAGCAAGGCAACCCCTCAGTATTTACCAAGTTCCCATCGCTAAAAGGTTTCCAACCGTATAAAACACGTTTTACTTTTAAAGAGGTTGTGATAATCATCTTCCGTTTTTTTAAAACAGCAGGAACTTCGTGAATAATGCCATTCATTGTTTCAACAAATACCCCCCTCAGTATTTGACCTTCTGAAACAGTTATTTTACAGTCAAAATGAACAATAATTTGTCCTTTTTTATAAACAGCTTTTAAGGGCTTGGGTCCTTCAAAAGCCATTGTCTTTTTATAAGTTTTCGATAATGCTATTTTGGCTAAACGCTCGCCAACCGTTTTTTTATCTGTTGGATGAACGTCTGTTGGGTGTCCAACATCGCTTGTCACTGCCATGCCTACATTGTCTAAACTATCGGCTAACCGCCGTTGACTGTCTCTAAAATAACCCCAATTTTCCGATTTATAGCCTTTTTCTGTCGAAATTGAAGACAATTGACAAAAGTAAAACGGTAAATTTTCACCCCATTGTTTGCGCCAATCGGCAATAAGCAAGGGAAACAGTCGCTCATGCTGTTGCACCCGCACGAGACTTAGAGAATTACTTTCGCCTTGATACCACAAAAAGCCTTTGATTGGAAATACTGTAAACGGCTGCATAGCTTCGCTTAAAAAACTCGGTTTGTAAAGGTGGTTATAACCCAATGTGTCCTTTGGCACTAATGACGGATTGTTTTTTAAAAGGCTGTCCAAATTTTGATGCCCCCTCAGTATGCACCACGGTTCGAGGTATGCGTTGTTCATCCAATCGCCTTCAAATAGCTTGTGCAAAGCCGTATCGGAACGTGTTGCCTCTTCACGCAACCATGCTTCCAAAGGTGAACCACCAACAGCTAAATGAATCAAACCTATTGGAATATCGGTGTTTTGTTCCACCATTTGACCAAAATAATACGCTACTGCAGAAAAGCCTTTCGCGCTCGTGGAGTCGGAAATTGACCAATTACCTTCATAAAAATTTTCGGGTTGAAGGTGCTTTAATTCATTGATTTTGAAAGGCTTATTGATGGGCGGCAAGGCTTTTTTATAATTAAAAAGCCTCAAATGGGGATTAAAAGCCGTTTTTAAGGTTGTTTGTGCGTGTTTTTCGTTTGACAATGGAAATTCCATATTCGATTGTCCTGCACACAACCATACATCGCCAATGAGGATATTATCTAAAACGATGATTTCTGAACCGCTTTGAATGGTGAGTTTTTGTCCGTTTTTTGTTGCTTTTTGAGGGTCAAAATAGACCGCCCAAGTAGAGTCCGATTTGACTGTGGTTGAAATAGTTTTAGAAAAAAATGACACAGCTACCCCCTCAGTAGGTTTGCCTTTTCCGAAGATGTGAATGCGTTTTTCACGTTGCAAAACCATATTGTTATCAAACATTTTGCCCAAACTCAATTGTGCAGTTAAGTCATTGAGTATAAAGCAAAATAGGCAGATAAAAACAAGGTTTTTCATTAAAAAATGCGTTGAAAATGGGAATCTAAGTGCGCCCGCATCGCTACTCGAAAGGCATCGGGATTACCATTTTTGATAATTTCCACCAAATCGCGGTGCGAAACGCCTTTTTTAGAAATAATAGATTTATTCAAAATGCCACTTTCGTGAACGTATTTGAATACAGGTAAAAGGATGTGTTGAAAGCGTTTGAGCGTATCGTTGCCCGTAATTTCATAGAGTTTTCCGTGAAAACTGATTTCTTGTTTGATGTCAAAAAGATAAGAACTTGTGTCGGTGGGTTCAGTTTCAACAATTTTTTCTAAGGCTTCGATGTCTTCTTTTTTGACCCGCAAAAAAATCAAATCTGCCATCCCAATTTCCAATGACATACGGAGTTCAAAGATGTCTTTCAGCTTTTCTTTTTCCATCAACGTCGGAAAAATAGTGCGCTCAAAGACATTTAAAAAGTCAGGATGCGTAACTACCATGCCTTTTTTCTTTCGAGATTCAATCAAACCCATCATCCGCAAGCGCAACAAGGCCTCTCTGATAACAGTGCGACTCACACCGAGCATCTCCGTCAATTCCAATTCTGTGGGCAACGAATCACCCACTTTGAATTTATTTTCCAACAAATAATCTATCAATTCTTTTTCAACCCTATCTGCCAAAGATGTTGTGTCTATCGGGACAAGTTTCTTTTTCATAAAATATAATTTGCCGTAAAAATATGGTTTTTTAATCTTTCAATACGTCTTTTAAAGGCACTCTGACAAAATACAAATCTCTCGAGCCTTCATAAAGGAGACCAATTGTGTTTTTATCAATCATCGTCATGCACGAATAACCATAACATACGCGCTCATCAATGAGCAATTGATTTTTGTCCAACCATGTATTGCCTTCGTCCAGACTCAATTTTATGGTGATATTTTTACGCTCTTTGGCATCATTTGGGTTTGAAAATGCCAAAATATCCTTGGCATCACCGTTTTTTGTAGATGCCACGCGGAGGATGCTCGCCATGCAAATCGGCTCTGTCAAAGCGGTGCGAGAAGTCGGATGTTCCGCCCATGTTTTACCAAAATCCTTTGTTGTGGCGACACTTCGAGAGCCACCGCGATTGTCGCGCATATTGAGCATGATAGACCCGTCGTTGAGTTCAACGACTTGCGCTTCGGTGGTGTTGGATTTTGCGCCCGTGCCTGTTTGCCACGTTTGACCATGATTTTTGCTATAAATCAAGGTCGAAAACGGCATTCCTGTCGAATCTCGATATTGTGCAGGAAAAACAAGCGAGCCATCGCGCATCGAAATACCCATGCCCGGTCCTTGAAAAAACAACCGCCAAGACGGGTTTTTTACTGAGGGGGTGATATTCATTGGCTGCGACCACGTCACGCCATCGTCTTCGCTTTTGACCAATATAAATTGTCCTGTTTCATCGGGTGTCATACCTGCGCCCGAACCATTCCAACCTCTGTTGCCATGACTCCACAAGGCTGCTACCCAAATTGTACCCGTTTGTTTGTCCACCAATACTGAGGGGTCGCCGATGCCATCGGTTGCGCCAACGCCCATGTCCATAATGACTTTCATAGGTTGCCACGTCAAGCCTCCGTCGGTGCTGCGGCTCATACCCACATCAACATTGGCGGGTAAATCGCGGTCGTGTTCGTAGCGATTGTCATAAACAGCTATCAAAGTGCCATTATTTGTCGTTGCGATGCCAGGGATTCGGGTCGTGTGGATATTGTCTTGATTTTTCAAACGCAGGGCATGGCCGATGTATTTGGGTGCAATACTGTTCGCTTCTTTGGGCGCAATTGCGCCAATTTGGGCTATTTGCACTTTTTCACATTGAATATTGAGCTTATTTCTGACGTCAGCTGTTGGCGATAATTTGCACGATAGCCAAAGGAAATTTTCACCTGCATTGAGTAAATTATTGCAAGGAATGACCATGTTGTTTTTAATATCGCTCACCGAAGCGGTGAGTGTTGCTGCCGCCATATTAGGATTAGAACCTGAAGCATAAATTTCTATTTTTTCAATATCTTTCAAATCAGTGCTATTGGCAACCGTAAGCTGCAAATGTTCCAATTTAATGCCCCCTTGACCAAGCGGTAAACGGATAGATATTTTGGATAAAAGATTGACATCCAACCCTTTAAGAATTGGATTTTGCATGTTAAAGCACCACACATCGCCTTGAAAACCTTGTGGTGCAGTACCAATTACACTTGTTTTACGACAACAAGAGACGATTAAAAGCAGTATGGGCAATGCTATGAAAAGGGCTATTTTATTTTTCATTTTCGTTATTTTTAATCTTTTCCAACGTTTTCCAACACTGATATAAGCCGCGTGGGACATGGTAACAACCTTTCCATTTTCCACCTTTTAAAGTCAAAAGTGGCTCGCCACGCCTGTTCAAATAACCAAACCATTCGCCAAATTCGGGGTCTGGAAAATGTTGCCAAGTCCATTCATGCACTTTTTCAAACCAAGTCCAACAACGTTCATCGCCCGTGTGCAAATAGCCTTTCAGCAAAGCAATCAAGGTTTCGATATGCACCCACCACAGTTTTTGATCCCATTCCAATTGTTGGGGCGGATAGCCTTTTATGTCCATAAAATATAAAATTCCACCATATTGAGCATCCCAAGCGTATTCCAAAGTGTGCAAAGTGATGTCTTTGGCGCGTTCTATCAAGGCTTTATCGCTTTTGCGTTCGCCCAAATCCATGATAAACCACATCGCTTCAATCGCATGACCTGGGTTTAAAAGTCGCCCTTCAAAACTGTCTGAAAACTGCCCATCGGGCGTGACATTTTCTAAAATTAAACCCGTTTTTGTATCATAAAACACAGACATCACTTCGTTGAGACAATCCTCAATCAAAGCCTCAACTACTGAGGGGGGCAATAAATGCTCGATTTCAAGCGATAAATTGCATAAAATCATGGGCAAAGCGAAGTTTTTTAGAGGTCGTGTGCCTTCTACCGCTTTTGACCAATGCCGTTTGGGATTGTTTTGTCGCTTTAAAATAGACTCAAAAGTGCTTCGGGCTATGTCAGCATATTCATTGTTATTGGTTGCTTTATAAAGCTGTCCAAAAGCTTGTGTTGCAAAACAATCGGAGAAAATATTATAAGGTTGGATTAAAGGTTTTCCTTCTCTTGTCAATGAAAAATACCAAGTGCCATCGTTAGCACGGGCGTATTTTTTCAAAAAATCTGCCCCATGTTCCGCAAAATCCAACCATTCTTGCTTGTGTTCCAAATTGTTATACAACATCGAAAAAAACCATGTTTCACGCCCTTGAAGCCAAATAAATTTGTCGGTATCAAACACATGACCCTCTCTCGTCAAGCAGGTGAAATAACCACCCCCCTCAGTATCTTTGGAGTTTTTCATCCAAAAAGGCATGACATTTTCGAGTAATTCGGCTCGATATTGATTCAGATATTTTTCAATTTTTTTTGACATAAACCTTAGCTTTAATAAACATTCAACAAAGTCCCCTTTTGGGATTTAGGGGTTTATTTTAGAAAACCGCCATTTTTCAAGATTTTAGACCATAAAACATACCCTTCGCCGAGCAAATGCAGCCCATCGTTGGTGTATTTTTTATCCAAACGCCCTTCTGAATCAAGGAATTTTGAATATAAATCAATATAAGTGACCCCCTCAGTATTTTTACTAACAATTAATCATCTACAAAGTCATTCACCTTGGGGCGCAAAAAAGAAATCTGGATAACCAAAGCCACCAAAACCACACCTGCCAAAATGGCAAAACTCTGTCCTAAATTACCTTTATCCGTTGATTTACCCAATAAATCAGTGATAAATGCGCCTGCAAAAACACCCACCATATTCATCAAACCATAAGCCGTTGCGCGGTGTTTGGTATCAACAAACTGGCAAACGATGGGCATATTATTGGTGTCAAACATGCCAAAACCAACGCCGAAACAAAAGGCTGCGCCAATCACATGAAGCAACGAAGTACCAAAACCAATGAGAATCAACGCGGGAATAGTCAATGAAAGTCCAATCGCGCTTGTGTAAATCCGTCCTTTGATGTTTTTCTGCACCCATTTATCCGATAAAAGACCGCCGACAATGACACCCAGAAGCGATGAAAACGAAGTCGTAATCGTAGAAAGTGGCCCGGCTTGTGCCATGTCAATATTCAATTTGCTGGCAAAAAGAGTAGGCAACCAATTTTTTATCGCCCAACCAGGTAAGCTTGGTATGGCGAAGTAAAAAAGGATAATCCAAAACGAAATATTGCTCAAAAGCACGCCTAAACCCTTGAAAAGCGGTGTTTTTACTGAGGGGGTGAGTGTTTCAGATGTTGTACTTTTTTTATCTTTCAAAAAGAAAATCAAAACAATGGCATACAAAATACCTATCAAACCAAAAGTGTGAAAAGCGGTATTCCATGAAAACTTGTCGGCAATTGTCGCTCCAAATCCGCCTAAAGCCTGACCCATATAAATGCCCGTCATGTGGATGCCGACTGCCAAAGACCGTGTTTTCGCCGTATGAAATTCTGCAACCAAGGCTAATCCTGCGGGCATATAAAGGGCTTCGCTCACACCCATCAATGCTCTTAATCCATACAATTGATTAAAACTCGTGGCATAACCCATCGCAAAAGTGACACCCGACCACACCATTAAACTCCCAACGATGAGCCATTTTTTACTGACTTTGTCGGCAATCATACCCGCAACAGGACTCATAAACCCATAAATCCATAGGAAAACTGCCATTAATCGCCCAAAATTGGTCGCCATTTGCAGTTCGGCAATATCGATTTGCATAGATGGTTTCATGGTGGCGAGCATTTGCCTGTCCATATAATTGAGCAAGGCCACGACCCACAGTAGTCCGACTAAAATCCAAGGATAGTTTTTTGATTGCATCATTTTTCGTTTTGTATGTCAACGGCTAAAATATAAGGCGTGCGGACACCTGCTCGAATTTCGCCACTGGGTATGATAATGCGTTTGCCCCATCTAAAAGCCGTAGTTGTGACGGGCGAATGGAGAGGGATAGTGCCGATTTTTGACCATTTATTCGTTTGTGTATTGTACAATAAAACGTCTTTGCTAAAACCTGGATGTGAAGCCAATATTTGATTTTTCTTTAAAACCAACTCTTGTTTTTTACTGTCTTCTTTTTCAATAGCGATAGCAGCTAAAAGTGTTTCGACTTGATGAAACGTTTCGCCTTTATCGCCCCCAAAGAGTACAATATATTGATTGTCAATAGCAATGCCTGTTCCTGCGGTCAAAGCGGTGATAGTTTGTTGTCCATCGCTGATATTACTGAGGGGTATCCAAATGTTTTGTTTTGTATCAAATTTAAAAACCGAATTGTACAAATCGCTGATGCCCGAAGCGGTTTTTGCTCTACCTCCTATGACGTAAATTCCATCAGATTGCGCCACTGTGACGGCATGAGATATTGGTTTGGGCAAATTGGGTAAAATTTTCCACGCTGCCGTTCCATCATTTATATCAAGGCTTAAAAAAGAATTTGTGGTTTTATTGTCGCTTTCACCGCCAGACACGTACAAAATACTCCCCCTCAGTATAGCCGCACAATTTGTCAATGGTAGAGGTAAGGATGGTAAAAACTCTATTTCAATAGCTTGATTCTCAGCGTTCCAACGCATTAAAAAAACCTTATCCGATACACCATTTTCATTTTCACCACCCATGCAAACTATGCCTTTGGGTGTTGAAACTGACGCACCATAAGCGATATTTCCTGAAAGTTTAAAAGAAGTTTCTAACCTCTTCACACGACCATTTCTATTTTTTTTAAAAATATAAATATCGTTGTGATACTGCTTTTTGCCTCCTTCCCAAGGCATACCGTTTGGGAAATTTGCGCCACCTGCCACCATCATCGCCCCATTATGCACGCCTCCGAAAGCACCTGCTACACCGATATTGGGTAGCGAATCTAAAAGTTGCCAATTCATCTTAGGCTGTGTACTTTTTTGAGCAGTTATAGTGTTTGATTTTGAAAAAAAGAGCATCAAAAGCATCAATACACTGAGGGGGGGGCAGATTGCGGATTTTGGGTTTCGGATTTCGGTCAGATGTCGCCGAAATCCGAAATCTCCTATCCGAAATCGCTTTACGCCAATTGGTAGTTTGATTTTATCCATTCATAAAATCCGATTTGTTCTAATTCATTTAAAAAATCTTGGTACACAGCATCTGACATTCGAGTTATGGGAAGACGGAAATGGCCGCAATCAATACCCATGGCTTTCATAAAGGCTTTACCAACTCGGATGCCACCGTATTTACCCAATAAACGGACGATTTCGATGGATTTATGCTGATATTCTAAGGCTTTTGCTAAATGACCGTTCTGAAACGCGCTGATAACTTGGTGATAAACAGGAGCTGCATAATTATAGGTGCTGCCAACTGCCCCACGCACACCCATAGCCATTGCCGCCAATAATTCTTCATCACGCCCCCAAAGTATATCGTATTTGCCGTCAGCAAAATCGAGGCATTGGGCGCAATCCATCAAATTAGCATCACTGTATTTGATGCCAACGAAATTAGGTATCTGCTCATGGACGATTTTTAAAAACGGCAACATGTGCAGATGCACGTTTGATAAAACAGGAATATGGTAATAGTAGAAAGGCATATTGGGTGCTGCTGCGGCCACTTCTGCGCAACAATCGGCTAATATATTAACGCTGTTGGGTTTAAAATAATAGGGCGGTAGATACGCTATGGCATCGTAACCGCAAGAAGCAGCTTCTTGCGCCAATATTTTACAGGCTTCTACTGAGGGGCTGCCCGCCATAAATATTGTAACGAGCCGACCCTTTGCCGCCTTTATCCATGCGTGCATCAGGGTAATTTGTTCTTCATGTGTGAGCGATACACCCTCACCCGTAGAGCCACCAACAAACACGCCTTTTACCTTGTTTTCATGTAAAAAGTCAGCGTATTGAGGTATAATATCTACGTTAAGGCTGTTATCTACATTCATGGGTGTAAATGGTGCAGCAATAAGCCCCTCAATTTTTTTGAAATTCATAATAAATTGGATTATGAATTATGAGTGATGAAATTACGGGTCATCAATTTGATAACTCATAATTCATCACTCATAATCAGATTAATAACCAGGTGTTTGAGTCAATTTTGGGTCAGAGTTGAGCATACCGACTGTTATGGGTAGTAAAAACTTAAACTCTTGACCGGGTGCTAAAAAAGCAGGTTTGATATTGGCAAAAACATAACTGTTGCCTGCTCTGCGCAAAGCCCACCAACGTTTGCCTTCGCCGATAAATTCACGCAGATATTCATCCAAAATAGCGTTCATATTTTCCGTTACTGTTCCTTTTGTAAAAACAGCAGGTGTTGCGTAAGCCCTTTGACGAATCAAATTGATTTCGGCTGCAGGGTCTTCACCCAATTTAGTTTTGGCTTCTGCCAATAGCAAAAGTACGTCAGCAAAGCGATAAATTGGAAAATCATTGTCATAAAGCTGCGCTCCTGCATCCACACGCCCGATAAACTTTGTCAGCATCACACCTGCTGTGTCGTAAGGTGCTGTATTGCGATTCATCACGCGGAATGTGCCAGCAATTCTTTTATCATTGTTTTCTGTCAACCGCTTTATCATAGCTTTGGACATACCAATGCGACTTGCGCCAGACACAAAAGGATAGGTTGTCGCAACTGAAACAGGTGTTGCTGGAGGTGGATTAAAAATTAACGTTCCTGCTTGGGTTGTATTGACAAGAAAATTACCATAAACACCTTGTGTTGCTTGGTCTTTTTCGTAGCTAATAGCAAAAATGATTTCCTTATTATTTGTCTCTTTAGTTGGGTCAAAAGTGTCGGCATAAGTGGTATTGAGACCCAAAGTCGAAAGAGCTTTGACTTCCTCCAAAGCCGCTTTAGCTTTTGTCAAATCGGCATTACCGCCACCCATAAGCATTCCTGACCAGAGTAAAATATCGCCTTGTAAGGTCAAAGTAGCAGCACGATTCCAATAGACCCGTTTAGCTGTAAAAGTGTTATTTCCTGCAAAAAACTCCAAAGATTTGTCAATATCGCTCTTAATTTGCGCTAAAACCGCTTCGGGCGTGGCACGTTCTTTATACAAATCGGATAGTTTGCCAATAGTTGAAACGGGTTCAGTTGTCAAAGGTACGCCGCCCCACGTTTTGAGCATGGTGTAATATACATACGCCCGCAAACCATACATTTCGGCTAAAGCACTTTTGCGTTGTGCTTCCGTGATTGGTGCTTTTGGGAAAAGGCTGATGACAGTGTTGATTCTGTCCAGCAAACTATAAAAACCTGCCCAGTTGCCCGCAGGCGCATTGGAAGCCAATAGATTATGCGTATAATATTGCTTAGGTGCAGCATCTTCGGACTCTGTGAACAGACCATCCGCCCAGATTTCAGAGCGCATTTCGCCGAAAGTGAAAAGGGTGCTGTGAAAACCTCTGAATGTAGTGTAAACCCCGTTATATAAGGTTAAAGCAGCATTCGGGTCGGTTAGAACCAAAGTTTGATTGAGTGAAGTTTGTGGTACAACTTCCTCCAATTGGCTTTTGCACGCTGAAAGGCTGACAAAAAGACAAGCGGCAAAAGCTATTTTATATATTTTAATGAATTTCATTAGTCAAATCGTTTAATTTTTGAAAAAATACTGAGGGGGTGTTTACGATTTACGATTTACGATTTACGATTTACGATTTACGATTTACGATTTACGATTTTGGAAGTCAAATACTGAGGGGGTACACATTCGTGAATCCAAAATCGTAAATCGTAAATATTTTGCTATAATGTCAAATTCAAACCAATGATTACAGTTCTGGGTAATGGGAAACGACCTACGTCGTTGCCACCAACATCGGGGAAATTGCCACTGTATTTGGTGAAATATGCTAAATTTGACCCTGCTACATAGATTCTGAACCCTTGGATTTTGTTTTTCAAATATTTTTTAAAAAACTCACTGGGCAATTCATAACTCAATGTCAATTCGCGCAAACCGATGTAGTTGCCATTTTCATAGAAATTGGCAGGAGCTGGCGCTGCTTGTGTTGTGCCACCACCTGCATCCATGAAGTAATTTCTGCCATAATTTGCCCAATAATAGCGTGGCAAAGTGCCGCTTGGATTGTCTGGATGCCAAGTGTTTTTTACGTCAACAGGGCCATTTTGAGAACCTTGCACTTGCGACATACCCCGCAAAAATGATTGATTGAGAATTTTGAAGCCCAAAGCATAGTCAAACTGACCGAATAAACTCAAACCTTTCCAACTGATTGAGCCATTGAATCCGCCCATGAATTGAGGTGTCGTGCGTCCGACAAAAGTGAAATCTCTGAAATCCAAAGTATCATTTTTGTCTATGTCGCGCCAACGAGCATCGCCCAATTGTTTTGCTCTTTTGTTAGGTGAAGGCAAAAATGAATTGAAAAAATTGGCACGAGCATCCAAATCTCCTTGTGAAGTGTAAATACCGTCATAGATAGGCACCCAAATTTCGTCTAAACCTACGCGCAAACCTTCCTGCAAGCCTGAAACTTGTATGATTTGATTGGAAGCAGGGTCAAAGACTCGGATTGTGCTTTGTCGGTTACGTTCCAAACCATTATCAGGCAATTTGACTACATAGTTTTTGACATGGAAGAAATTTGCCCCGAGTTGCACGCTCAAACCATTGGGCGTTTTGGGTCTGAGAACATCTGCCCGAAGTTCTAATTCAATCCCCTTGTTTTGCAGTTGACCTAAATTGGTTGTGAAAGAGGTAAAACCTGTCCATGCAGGAATCCCCAAAGAAGCGATTTTGTCATAAACATTGCGGATAAAATAGTCGCCAATGATGGTGATGCGGTTGTCGAATAAGCCCAAATCCAAGCCGAAATTCAGGGCTTGTGCGCGTTCCCATCTCAAATCGGTGTTGAAAATACCACTTGCGGCTGTCCCTGGATTGCCATTGTAAATGCCCGTGTTGCCATAAACGGCGGCTGTTGCAAAATCACCTAAAGGCTCGATACTGCCATTTTCGCCCCAACTGATTCGCGGTTTCAAGGTGCTGATATATTTATTAATGCCAGAGTTGGCAAAGAATTTTTCACCTTGAACATTCCAACCAACTGAAACACCGGGGAATAAACCATAGCGATTGGTTGCCAATTTGGATGTGCCATCGTAGCGCAAATTGACAGTTGCTAAGAAACGAGAATCGAAATTGTAGTTGATACGCCCGATGCCTGATGCCAAACGTTGCCAAGAGTTGAAGGCAGAAGACGGAATGCCTACGGCTGTGGTTGCGGCACTGAGGTAAGGGATAAAGTCCGTAGCTGCACCGCTTGCAGCCGCGCTGGTTGCAAAGTTTCTGAATTCAAAAAACTCGCCGCCACCTAAGACCGAAATCGAATGTACGCCAATGTATTTTGAATACTGCAAGAAAGCATTATATGAATATTGCGTTGTTCTATTACTCGAAACAGACGAGCTACGCGTATTGACAAAAGCACCGCCTGTGCCATTTTGATAGGCTTTTGTAAAACTTTCACTCGAATTGTAGCGCATAAAACCTGAACCCGAAGCCAGAAGTTTTAATGAAGGCAAAATAGAATACTCTAAATTGATGCCTCCCGCAAACCGCTGCTCTGTGGTTTTATTGATAAATTTATCTTGAAAATAAGCGGGATTGCCTAATGTGCCACCGTCCACACCGGGTAGAATTTCGCCTGTAACATCTTTTGTATAGCGTACAGTTGGCGCAACGCCGACCAAACGCTGAATTAAGCCACCACCCAAGCCACCATTATTGTCAGCTGTCAAATATGAAGGTGATGAATTGTCGCTATAAACACTGGTATTGAGGCTGATTTTGAGGTCTTTATTGACATTCAAACCGCCATTGAAATTCAAACTATAACGGCTGAGTTTTGACCCAAGCACCATACCAACGTCTTTCAATGCGCCCAAACCCAAGGCAAAATTGCCCATATCGTTCGCACCTGAGAAGTTGATGTAGTGGTCATCCAATTTACTTTGTTGTAGAATCATATCCTCCAATTCGCGCTGACCTGTCGAACGGAACAAAATACTGTCCGATACTGAGGGGTTGAATGGGTTTTTATCAACCAACAATTTCCAGTTCGGGTCATTGATTAATTGCCTATTTGTGTTGGATACCAATTGTGTTGAGTAGCGACCATCGGCGGCTGTCCAACCTGAGTTGGTCGCCCATCCCCATGCACCTGTCAATTGGTTGCGTGTACTTGTGGTGTCGCCATCGTTGCCCAACTTGCCCAGTGCAAAACGGCTGCCAATGCCCATCCTGTTCCAGCGAATGTAATCTTCGGCACTCAAATATTCCACAGGATTGCGCCGCACGTAATTAGTAGCATTTCGATATGAATAAGACACTTGTGTTTTGCCTTTTTTACCTTTTTTGGTCGAAACCAAAATCACACCGTTGGAAGCTCTTGCGCCATAGATTGCCGTCGAAGCAGCATCTTTCAAGAGGTCAATACTTTCCACATCAGCCATATTGATACCATATAAAGACGTGACGATGATACCATCCAAAACAATCAACGGTGAACCGCTACCACTAAAATCCGTTCCACCTCGAAAACTGATAGTTGGTGTAGAGCCAGGTTGGCCCGTCGTTTGTTGTACCCGAAGCCCCGAGACTGTACCTTGTAGCACAGAGCCAACATTGGTACGTGGTACTGATTTCAAGGCTTTTTCGTCAGTGCTTGACACCGCACCTGTCAATGTCCGACGTGATTGCTCGCCATAACCAATGACAACTACTTCGTCTAATTCACCCGAAGGTTTCATCTTAATACTGAGGGGTATCGTTTCATCTATTTTGATTTCTAATGAGGCATATCCGACAAAGCTGCACACTAAAATCGTAGCACCTTGAGGCACTTTTAAGCTAAAACTACCATCAGCAGCCGAAATTGTGCCATTCGATGTGCCTTTCACAACGACAGCGACAAACTCCATAGGCTTACCCGTTTCATCGGTAATCGTACCGCTGATGTTTTTATCTTGTGCATAAGCTTGTTGCGAAAGTAGCGTCAGAACCAGCAAAAACAGGCGATAAAGTATTTTCTTCATCATATTGAGTGAGTTAGAATTTGAGAAATGAAATTTATTATGTCATACATAATGCAAATGTAAATAGATTTTTTGAATTGAGAATTTTTTTTAGAAAAAAAATAATGCACCGTTAAAACTTAGGTAGTTCGACGTAAGCAACCAATAATTGCTTTTACTATAAGTCATTTAGTACCTAAAATAACTTAAAATAGCCGCCTTTGGCGGCAAAGAATTACCGAAGTATTGATAAGTATTTGAATAAAAATAATTTAGAAGCAACGGCTAATGACGTTTAACGACCAATGTTGAAAATACTGAGGGGGTATATTTCTCACAAGTACCTTTTTTGTACCTTGCGGCTCATACAGTAAGTTGTTAAAGTCATTGAGAAAAAATGAGTCGTTGGACTCGCACGAACAGTAGTCTTTTATAAAAGATAAAAAAATAAAAATGGCACACATCACTCGAAGATCATTTATCCAAAACGCAAGCCTTGCGGGTATGGGTTTATTCATCAATACAAAAGCATTTTCGCAAGATTTTCCAACCGTTCGCGTACCCTTAGAAAAGCGGAATTTCAGTAGTGCCGCCATTGAAACAACGATTCAGCGTATGAAAACACGCATAAAAGACCCTGAATTGGCATGGCTGTTTGAAAATTGTTTTCCTAATACCTTGGATACGACGGTCATTTTTAAAATGAAAAATGGGCGACCCGATACGTTTGTCATCACAGGTGACATCCACGCGATGTGGTTGCGCGACAGCACGGCACAAGTCACACCTTATTTGTCTTTGATGAAAGACGACGAACGGTTGAAACAGCTCATCGCAGGTGTCATCAATCGCCAAACTGAGTGCATTTTGATTGACCCTTACGCCAATGCTTTTAACGATGGTGCAGGAAAATCGGAATGGATGAGTGACCATACAGATATGAAACCCGAATTGCACGAGCGCAAATGGGAACTGGATTCACTGTGCTACACCGTTCGTTTAGCGTATAACTATTGGAAAATTACACAAGATACCAGCGTTTTTGACGCTCAATGGCTCAAAGCCGCTCAAACAATCATTGCAACGTGCCGCGAGCAACAGCGTTTTAAAGGCGTTGGAAAATATAGATTTGGACGCACAACATCGTGGTCAACGGATACTGTCCCTGGCAATGGATACGGCAATGTGACGAAGCCTAATGGATTGATTCACAGTATTTTTCGCCCATCAGATGATGCAACATTGTACCCGTTTTTGATTCCTTCTAATCTGTTTGCCGTGGTGTCTTTCCGACAAATGGGAGAAATTTCGGAACTGGTTTATAAAGATTTAGCTTTCGCAAAAGAGTGCCGTGATTTTGCAAATGAGGTAGAAGAAGCGATAAAAAAGCACGCCATTATCAAGCATCCAGAGTTTGGAAAAATATATGCGATGGAAGTAGATGGCTTCGGAAACTGCCTGTTGCAAGACGATGCGAATGTGCCGAATTTGATGGCTTTGCCCTATCTCGGTGCGGTCAAAGCGGACGATAAAATTTATAAAAACACGCGAAAATTTGTTTTAAGCGACTCCAACCCTTATTTTTTCAGAGGAAAAGCAGCCGAGGGGGTAGGTAGCCCGCATACTTTGGTGAATCAAATTTGGCATTTAAGTCTCATTATGCGGGCGATGACTTCAAGCGATGATAAAGAGATTGTGCAACAATTGCGTTTTTTGAAAAACACGCATGCCAACACGGGTTTTATGCATGAATCATTTGACAAAGACGATGCTGCTAAATTTACCCGTAAATGGTTTGCATGGGCGAACACACTTTTCGGAGAAATGATATTGAAAGTGGAGAAAGAACGACCACATCTGCTGAATAGCTTATTGTAGATACCCCTCAGTAAAACATTCAAAAAATACACTTTTGAATGACAAAAACATGAACAACTTTCAGTAATTGCCTTTGTCTTTGGCTATATCAAGTACCTTCAATTTGCCTAAAAAAGACAAAACAATGCATCAATTGCTTAACAACGAGGACAATATATTCGACACAGTGCAGCTAAATAAGAATTTGGTTGTTTTTTCTGCACTCAAAGAGTTTTATCATACCGTCAAATCACAAGGTTTTGCCATTCGGTATGTTGTTGATGGCACAGAACATTATCATCTGAATGGACACGATTATCCCGTCAGAGCGGGTCAATATTTGCTTTCAAACGCGACAAGCGAAGGACATATTAAGGTCGAAGGTTCTAAAAGAGTCAATGGTATTTGTTTGAATATCATGCCCGAATTGCTTGCCGATGTCGCAGCAACGATACGCCGACCCGATACGGCTTATGTGGATATGGATTTGGGACTTTTTTTCAGCTCAAATCTGTTTTTAGAGAATATTTATGACATTCATCAAACCCATTTAGGCAAGTGTCTTTTTGACATAAATACCTCTTTGCAAAAAGAACCGCTCTACCAGAAAGATTTGAACATCGAATTTTTCTACCTAATATGCGAGAAAATTATCGCAGACCAAGCTCCTATTTTCAAACAATTGCAAACCATTCCAAGCGTCAAAGCGGCAACTAAAAAAGACCTTTTGAGGCGTATTTTGAAGGCAAAAGATTATATTGATGGTGTTTTTATCGAGCCTTTGACCATCGAAACGGTGGCAAAAGAGGTGTGTTTATCCGAGTACCATTTTTTTAGACTTTTTAAATCGGTTTGGGGGTTATCGCCTCATCAATACATTCTCAAAAAACGATTAGAATATGCTCAAAATATACTAAAACATGATAAAAACGCGGTTTCCTTTGCAGCTTATGAGTCTGGGTTTGTAGATATTCACGCTTTTAGTAAGGCTTTTAAAAAACATTTTGGCTACGCGCCTTCTGCTTTGCTGAGCAGAAAAGGTTTCTGACATTTTTAAAATTCCGCAAATCTACCCCCTCAGTATCCACAACAAAATTTCTCATAAATCAATTGAATTTAGCAGGATTTGACAAATTATGCACATTGTAAGCGCATAGTTTTGGGCTTTATTTCACCTAACAAAATCTAAGATTATGATCAAAGAAGCGTTTTTTAAATCCAACACATTCAGAGTGCTTTTGATTTTTATCATTGTATTGTCTATTATCAAAATTATTCAAGCAGGCTACTTAACGGGGCAATGGTTGCATGGCGTGACACACTAAAACGCTCCTCAGTCACGCTTCCATCGTGATTAGAAATATTTTTCACTAAAATCACTATTTTATGCGTTCAAACACTCTTTTTATTTCAATATTTGTACTGATTTCGACGGTTAATACAGCTTTTTCGCAAGGTTTTGCCAAAATAAAAGGCATCACCAAAAACTCGAACAATGAGATTGTTGTCGGTGCGACAGTCATTTTGACCAAAGCTAAAAATGGGGTCATTCTTAAAAGTGCGATAACCGATGCTGATGGTCAATTTGAATTGGAACAACTCAAATTTGATACGTGCAAACTGTCTATCACTTTCATCGGTTTGGAAAAATACACCTCTGGAACACTCATTTTGAGTGCCGAAAATGCCCAAATTGATTTAGGTATCCTCAAACTCGTACCGTCGAGTACCGAATTAAAAACGGCAACTGTAACAGCTCAAAAAGCCTTTGTCGTGCAGAAAATTGATAGAACGGTTGTCACACCCGATGCTTTGATTAGCAATGCTGGCACAACTTCATTAGAAGTTTTGGAAAAATCTCCAGGTGTAACGGTGGATATGAATGGCAATATTTCTTTGAAAGGCAAATCGGGTGTTATGGTGTTTATTGACGACAAACCGAGTCATTTGGCGGCTGCCGATTTAGCCAATTATTTGCGTTCAATTCCGTCTGCCAATATTGAAATCATCGAAATTATGACCAATCCGCCTGCAAAATACGATGCAGCAGGCAATGCGGGTATCATCAATATCAAGATGAAAAAAAGTGTTGCCAAAGGTTTTAACGGTGGTATCAATTTGGCGTATGGACAAGGGCGACACAGCCGCACGAACAACAGTGTGAGTTTTAATTACCGCATCAATAAAGTCAATTTTTTTTCAAATTTGAGTGTTAATCAAAACAACAGTTATCAAGATTTGACCATAGAACGGCGGTATTTTACCTCTGCGGGCGCACCGCTTTCGACTTTTACCCAAAATTCACTGATTGAACCCAAAGCGGGCAGCCAAAATCTTAAATTGGGACTTGATTTTTATGCCAATAAAAACACGACTTGGGGCATCGTTTTGAGTGGTTTTAGAAACCCAATGACACGCGATGTAACTAATAATGCCGTTGTGACAGATGGAAAAAATGCGGTAACAGGCTTAGTTGAAGCAACCAATCCTATTGATGCGCTTTTGCAAAATGGCAGCATCAACTTGAATGTCACGCATAAAATAGGCACAAAAGGTAAGGAAATTACTGCAAATATTGACAATATCGCTTACAAATCGAGTATTGACCAAACGCTGACCAATCGCCTTTTGCAACCCGACCACACTTTTATCAGTCAAACTGTTTTGGAGTCCGCCTTACCTTCAACCATTAATATCAAAGCTGCAAAAATTGATTACGCACAACCTTTGTCTAACGGTGCAAAGTTTGAAGTTGGTGCAAAATTAAGCCTTGTGAATACGAGCAATATCGCAGATTTTTTCGATATAAACGGCTCAAATCGCACGCCGAATTACGAGTTTTCAAACAATTTCAAATACGATGAAAACATCAATGCGGCTTATTTGAATTATTCAAGAGATTTGAAAAAAATATCTGTACAAGCGGGTTTGCGCTTTGAAAACACGAATATTAAAGGCAATCAATTGGGGAATGTGGTGGTTAAAGACTCGTCATTTACACGTCAATACAGCAACTTGTTCCCGACTTTTTATCTGCAATATCGCCCCGATTCGCTCAACAAGCATGTGTGGGGATTGTCTGTTGGCAGACGTATTGACCGCCCGAATTACAAAGATATGAATCCATTTACCTACCCAATGGATAGGTTCACGTATTACGGCGGCAACCCTTTTTTGCTACCCACATTTTCATATAATGTGGAATTGTCGCATACATTCCGAAGTTTTTTGACGACAACTCTTCAATTCAGTCAAGCAGATAACGTCATCAACGAAACGAATGAGCAGCGCGGCAATATCTATTACAGCCGCCCTGGTAATTTTGCGAAACAAATTGCCTATGGCATATCAGTCAGCGGTGCATATCCTATCAAAAAATGGTGGACTTTGCAACTCTACTCTGCTTTTATGAACAATACATTCAAGAGCCAAGTTTATACCGAAACACTCGACGACTCACGGTGGTATTGGGTTTTTATGCCTACTAACCAATTTATAATCAATAAATTATGGAATGCTGAATTGTCTGGTAGTTACCAAACTAAAGTGCTATCGGGGCAGTTTATTGTTTATCCAATTGGGCAAATCCGAGCAGGCGTTTCGCGAAAAATAATGAAAGAAAAAGCCACACTTAAACTCAATGTGAGCGATGTTTTTTACACCAATCAAATCAAAGGTGACATTCGGAACATTGCCAATGCTTCTGCCAATTGGTTCAGTTATTTGGATAGTCGCGTGGCAACTTTAGCCTTTTCTTACCGATTCAGCAAAGGACAAAACCTGAAAGTGCGGCAAAGCGGAGGCTCCGAAAGCGAGCAAAAAAGGGTGAAAACTTAGATAAAAAGGCTGTCTATTCTGACAGCCTTTTCTATTTTTGTCTATAAAAATAATGACTTCTAGTAACCATACCCCTCAGTAAAAACCGAGTTTTTATGAAGAATCATACACTCAATCGCAGACATTTTTTGAAAAAAGCGAGCATTTTAACTACATCAATAAGTTTGCTCGATAATGCTTTTTCTTTTTTGCCTTTGCCACTTCACGCGAATAGGGCAAAAGGCAAAGCTGTAAAAATCGGTTGGATAACCGATGTGCATCATGGTTATTGCACCGATGCTCAAAAGCGACTGGAAACTTTCATTCACGAAGCCAATGGTAAGAAACTCGATTTCATACTGCAAGGCGGCGATTTTTGCCATCCAACTGCCGAATCTAAGCCGTTTTTAGATGTTTGGAACAGTTTTAAGGGTGAAAAATACCATGTTTTGGGCAACCATGATATGGATAAAGGCACAAAACAGCAAATCATGGATATGTGGGGCATGAAGGAGAAGTATTATTCTTTCGACAAAGGCGATTTCCATTTCATCGTTTTGGATTGCAACTATATTCTAAAAGATGGACAATATCTCGACTACGCCCATGGTAATTTTTACATTTCCCAGAAGAATCGAGACCATATCCACCCAGAGCAAATTGAGTGGTTGAAAAACGATTTAGCAACTACAAATAAACAGTGTATTATCATTTCGCATCAATCCATTGATGAAATATGGGGTGGCTATGGCGTGTCGAACCGTTTGGATGTGCGCAAAGTGATTGACGATGCCAATAATCGGGCGGATTTTCAAAAAGTCGTCGCTTGTTTCTGTGGGCATCATCATGTGGATGACCACAGTTATATCAACAAAGTTCATTATTTTCAGATGAATAGTGCTTCCTACTACTATGTCGGCGAAGGTTTTGGTTCAGATGGGGCAAAAGCCATGTACAAAGACCCGCTTTTTGCCTTCGTCACGATTGACCCGTCGGGGAAAATTGCGATTGAAGGTCGGCAAAGCCAATTCGTCTCGCCAACACCTATGGAGAAAAAATACCGAGACGCAGCCCGTATTTCAGCAGTTATATCTGACCGAAAGGAACGATTTAGGTAGAAAACCATACGATATAATTAGATTCTTTGCAGATAGTCTAAAACTTTTTTAAAATTTTTAAAAAGTTTTATCCCTTTAGTAATAAAATAATTAAGTTTGTTCCATTTAGTGGGTAAATTGATGATACCCCTCAGTATTTCGGTAGGTTTAGCAAAACGGAACATCTTAAATGAAATCTTACAAATTACTACTCCTTTTGACCTTAGAATTTTGGGCGACAAACTCAATATGCTCTCAACAAGACCCAAACTATAAAATCATCGCCTACTATACAGGCAGTGGCGACAAGATAAAAGAATATCCTGTTGAAAAACTCACTCATATTATATACAGCTTTCTCAAAATCAAAGAAGACACGCTCACCGTTGCCAACGAAAAACAAGAGCAATCGCTCAAACAGATAGTGGCTTTGAAAGAAAAATATCCCAATCTCAAAGTCATGGTTTCGATAGGTGGTTGGGGCGGTTGTGCGCCTTGTTCTGACCTTTTTGCCTCCGAAAAACATCGTCAAACTTTCGCTAAAACGACTGTGGAGTTTTTTAAAAAATACAATGTGGATGGCATTGACCTCGATTGGGAATATCCAACGATAAAAGGTTATCCTGGGCATAAATTCCAAGAGGCAGACAAAGATAATTTCACAGCCTTGGTCAAAACCTTGCGCCAAGAAATGGGCAATCAATACATTTTAACCTTTGCTGCGGGTGGTTTTGAGCATTTTTTGAAAAAATCGGTGGATTGGAAAGCCATCATGCCTCATCTGGATTTTGTGAATTTGATGACTTACGATTTGACAAATGGATACAGCAAAGTCACAGGTCATCATACGCCTTTGCACAGCGATAAAAAGCAAAAAGAATCAACGAGCCATTGCGTCAATTGGCTTTTGAAACACAAAATCCCTGCTGAAAAACTGATAGTTGGAGCAGCTATGTATGCCCGCATTTGGGAATATGTACCCGATACAACCAACGGTTTGTATCAAAGAGGAAAGTTTAAACAGGGGCTTCCTTTCAAAAAATTTGAATCGTATTTTACAGCAGAAAGAGGCTTTAAATACTTTTTTGATGAAAAAACGCAATCGCCGTATCAATACAGCAGTAAAGAAAAACTGTTTGCCACTTTTGACGATGAACGTTCCATCGCGGCAAAATCTAAATTTGTCCGTGACAAAAAATTGGGTGGTATCATGTTCTGGCAGTTAGCAGAAGACAAAGAGCAAGGTGGTTTGGTGGACGCGATATACAAAAACTTAAAAGGGGATTAGTCCCCCTCAGTAAAAACTAAAATTTTGCTTATTTTTTCAATAAAAACACCTTATTAAAATGAAAAAACTATACGCATTGGGCGTTTTTTTCTTGTTTTTAAACCTAATCACAGCGCAACAACACAGCGAGCAAAACCATAAAGGTTACATTCCTCCCACCGACCCCGCAGTGCAAACTAAACTGAAGACGTGGAGTACGAACAAATTTGGCTTATTGATGCACTGGGGAACATACAGCCAATGGGGCATCGTCGAAAGTTGGAGTTTGTGTCCCGAAGATGAAGGCTGGTGTGAGCGTCGTGGACCTTACAAAGAAAACTGGTACGAATACAAAAAAGCGTATGAAGCTCTACAATATTCGTTCAATCCAACGCAGTTTAACCCTGAAAAATGGGCAAAAGCTGCGAAAGGCGCGGGCATGAAATACGTGGTTTTTACGACAAAACATCACGACGGTTTTTGTATGTTCGATTCAAAATACACGGATTATAAAATTACAAACTCGCCTTTTAAAAGCAGTCCGCGCAGCAATGTAGCAAAGGAGATTTTCAACGCCTTTAGAAACGATGGCTTTATGACGGGCGCGTATTTTTCAAAACCAGATTGGCATTGTCCCGATTATTGGTGGTCGTATTTTCCACCAAAAGATAGAAATTCGAGTTATCCACCACAGAAATACCCTGAAAGATGGAATAAATTCAAACAATTCACCTACAACCAAATCGAGGAATTGATGACTGATTATGGTAAAATGGACATTCTTTGGCTCGACGGTGGCTGGGTGCGTCCATTTAGCACGATTGATACCTCCATTTCATGGCAAAAAACCATTCCTTTTGACCAAGATATTGACATGGCACGCATCGCCAAACGCGGACGTGAATTGCAGCCTGGGTTGATTGTTGTGGACAGAACCGTTACAGGTGAGTTTGAAAATTACGTCACGCCAGAGCATCAAATACCAGATGGTTATATGGCAATTCCATGGGAAACGTGTATGACAATGGGCGATTCGTGGAGTTATATTCCGAAAGAAAACTATAAATCTGCACGCAAAATCATTCACCTTTTGGTAGATATTGCTTCTAAAAATGGCAATTTACTGCTGAACATCGCACCAAGTCCACAAGGCGATTTTCACCCCGAAGCCTATACCCGTTTGGCTGAAATCGGTAAATGGATGGACGTGAACGGCGAAGCCATTTATGGTACGGTAGGCGATAATAAGATAGGGAAACAAGGCAAATTGGAATTCACACACAAAGGCACAACAACGTATGCCATTTACAGAGCCGATGAAGGTGAAAAAATGCCTAATAGTTTGGAAATCAATAATTTAAAACTTGGTAAAACGGCAAAAATTAGTTTGGTTGGCACATCGGACAATCTGAAATGGTCTGAAAGTGATGGCAAAATCAAAATAGAGATACCCCTCAGTATCAACAAGCAAAAATTAGTAGATTATGCTTGGGTATTTAAAATAAGTCAATAAATCCTGTCATACTAAGCCCTTAAAAGGCTTAGTATGATTCAACTCATCAAAAATATGAGCATTTCACGCAGGTCTTTTATCAAAAATATCTCTTTTGCTTCTGTTTTATTGGTTGGTGGGGGCATCGAAACGTTGTCTGCGACAGAAGTTTTAGAACGGCGCAAAAAAGTCAAATTACGTTTTGTAGTGGCTTCAGATGGTCATTATGGGCAACCTAAAACAGAGTTTGATGCTTTTTTTAAAGAAATAACCACGCAAATCAATGCCTTTCATCAACAGAATCCATTGGATTTCACGGTTATCAATGGCGATATTATTCACAACGAAAAGCCCTTACTCGTTCATTCGAAGCAAAAATTAGATGCTTTGACGATGCCTTATTATGTCACGCGAGGCAATCACGATATGGTTACGCCAGAGCATTGGCAAGAGGTTTGGAAAATGCCACTCAACCATGATGTCGTTGTCAAAAAAAATGCTTTGCTTTTGGGCGATACCTCCAATGAGGCGGGCAAATATTTGCCGCCTGATTTGGCATGGATGCAGGCTAAATTGGAAGCACATAAAAACCTCAAAAATGTCTTTATTTTCCTACACATTCCACAAGCCAAATGGACGGCAAATGGTATTGATACACCTGCTTTTTTTGATTTAATCAAAAAATATCCAAATGTGAGAGCCGTTTTTCATGGTCATGAACACGACCAAGATGGCGTAAAAATGGTGGATAAAGTACCGTTTTTATTCGATTCGCACATAGGCGGCAGTTGGGGAACGTCTTACAAAGGTTTTAGAGTGGTAGAATTGATGAAAGACAATTCATTGGTCACGTATATGATGAATCCTAAGGAAAAAATGAATGAATTAATGTATTGATTTTCAATTTTTTAAATCGAAATGAACAGACGTGAATTAATTCTATCGCTCGCAACGGTATCAGGTGGCTTGGGTTTCAAAAAAGATCAAAAACCTGTCTACATGGAACGCCAAAGCTCCTTTGCTATAGATGGCAATCGGGTTCGGTTTTTTCATCCCGACATTAAAGAACGGTTTAATGTCATCATGTTGGCAGATACGCATTTGTTTAGAGACGATGAACGAGGTGATGCTTTTAAAGAATACAGTGGGCGCATGGCAAAAGCCTATAACCAAACCAAACATTTTTTAACAAAAGAGTCAACAAATCCAGAAGAAAGTTTTGAAAAGACCTTAGCCATCGCCCAAAAAGAAGAGGCAAAATTAGTGGCATTGATTGGCGATATTCTCAGTTTTCCGTCCGAAGCTGCCGTAGATTGGGTATCTGAATGCTTGAAAAAAGCCAATTTGCCTTATTTATATGTAGCAGGAAATCACGATTGGCACTACGAAGGCATGGCAGGTTCGATTGCTTTTTTGCGTGAAACATGGATTCAAAAACGCCTGTTACCACTTTATCAAACCGATAATCCTATGATGACGGTGCGTGAAATCAATGGCGTGCGTTTGGTGGCTTTGGACAACTCCAATTACCAAATCACATCCGAACAGTTGGCATTTTTTCAAAAAGAAGTGGCTACAAAAAAACCTTTGGTTTTGATGGTGCATATACCCTTTTATGCGCCCGAAAGGTCAGTCGGTTTTGGCTGCGGACACCCTGATTGGGGGGCAAAAACGGATAAAAATTACCAGCTGGAACGCCGTGAAAGATGGTCAGAAACGGGGCATACCAATACGACGATGACTTTTTATAAAGAGGTGATAAATGCCCCCAATTTGCTCGGCGTTTTGGCGGGGCATATACACGAACAATCGCTTGATGTCCTCAACGGATTGCCCCAAATAGTGACTTATGCCAATGCACATGGGGCATATTTAAAAGTAGAATTTGTGCCAAATAAAAAATAGTTTACACACCCTATAAGTATCTGAATTTGAAAAAAATTATCTATTTTATCGCTTTTTTAGCACCTTTTTTAGGCAAAAGTCAAACATCAGACACGCTGCATGTCATCACACACAATCGGGAAACGGTTGTGACAGACCCCTCAGTAGGAGAGAAGTTTTACAAGCGTTGGGGCGTTTTTCCTAATGCCAATATGCCGATTCGTAAAATCACCATGCACGTCAAATTTGGCTGCCCCGATACCATGCGCTGCGCCGATTGGGATTATTCGGATAGAATCAGTATCCGCAGAACGGGCGGTGTAAAAGGGGCTTCACAGGATTATGAAATCGGGCGTATGCTCACGCCTTATGGCGGGGTTTTTGGCAAAGATTGGCATTTTGAATGGCAGTTAGATGTAACAGATTTTAGCCTTTTGCTGCGGGATAGTGTTGAAATTGAGTACAATCACTCAGGCTATGAATCGAATACCGATAGAGGTTGGGCAATAACGGTTGATTTTGAAATCATAAAAGGAACGCCTACCAACAAGCCTATTTCAATCCAAAAAATTTATGATGCCCATTTTAAATATGGCGATGCTAAAAATCCGATTGAAAAAATGTTAAGCCCTGTGGCTTTTACAGCGCATAAAAAAGCGGAATTTGCCCGTTTGCGAATCGTGCAAACGGGTCATGGCATGGATAAACCCGATGGTTGTGCGGAGTTTTGCAATAAATATCGTGAAATTTGGTACGATGGTAATTTGATTGAAAAAAAGGATATATGGAAAAAATGTGGCGATAATCCCCTCTATCCACAAGCGGGAACGTGGTTGATAGATAGGGCGTATTGGTGTCCGGGCAATTTGATGCAGCCCGATATGTATAATTTGGCGGTCAAAAAAGGGGCAACGCACAGCATTGATATAAATATGCAAAACTATCAATCGCCCCAGCCGAGTGCCGTTTGGAATATCACTGCCTATTTAATTCAATATGAAAAAGCGGAAAATGCGATAGATGTAGCTCTTGAAGATATAATAGTTCCGTCTTCAAAATCCATTTACAACCGCCAAAATCCCGCAGGGGCAAATCCACAAATAGTGGTTAAAAATGTAGGCAATGTGACCCTTAACAACATGATTATTGGCTACGGTACTGTCCGTGAGGACTCCTTTGGAGAGGGGTATGCCCAACAAACCTTGAATTGGTCGGGTACTTTGTTGTCTCAACAATCTGCTGTTATCACGTTACCGAATACAATAGCGTTTAAAAAAGGTAAAAATAGATTTCAAGTAGAACTGTCAAAACCGAATGGCGGAAAAGATTTATATAGTGCCGATAATAAAATGACGACTGAATTTGAAGCACCACCCACACATGACAATACGGTTGTTTTTTATATGCTTACCAATAATCAGCCCGAACACAATGGCTATACTTTAAAAAACAGTGCAGGAACTATCGTTTTTGAACGAAAAATAGGTGAATTAAAAGCTAATACGGAATATCGAGATACTTTCAAACTACAACCTGATGCGTATGAATTTACCCTCATAGATACCGCAGGTAATGGTCTTGAGTTTTGGTTCAATGGCAGAGGTGGACGAGGAACGGCTCGATTGATGAACGATAAAGGCGCATTGTTGAAAGCGGTAGAGTCCGATTTTGGCTCTATTTGGCAATATCGTTTTGTCGTAGGTGATGCGCCAGATGCCGTTAAAAATGAAGAATATGCCATCGGTTTGTTCCCAACTCGTACAAAAGACAAGACGACTTTGGATTTTTTCTCTAATACACCGCAAGATGTCATCGTGCGCTTAGTAACCGACCCCCTCAGTAAAATTGTCGAGGAACACCATTATACCCAACTCAAAGAAGGCATTTTTACTTATGATTTAAAACGCTATCCGAAAGGGCGTTTTTACTTAAAAGTGATTGTCAATGGTGAAGAAAAATTCAATAAACGGATTCGCTACAATGAATAAAACTATGATAAAATTACTATCCTCTTTATGCTTCATAAGCAGTTTTTTAACTGTTTTCAGTCAAAATCAAGCTGTTTTAGTGAAAAACGGGCTACCACAATTTTCAATTGCTATTTACACCCTATTTTTTTAATACGCTCAACTAATTTCAATTTATGTCACTTCTAAAAGCCTATTGTGACAGATTAAATATATCTATTACTGATTACTCAATGTCACTCGATTTTCTCAATCAGTTGCATTTAAAGCACTGTTTTACTATTCCATTTGAAAATTTGAGTATTATGCTTGGCAAATTTCCCTCTTTGGAAAAAGAAGATTTAAGGCATAAAATATTAGTCAAAAATCATGGGGGTTATTGTTTCGAACTCAATGGACTATTGTATGAATTGCTAAAGGAATTGGGTTTTGAGGTACATTGTCTGTGTGCCCGCATATTATTTGGCAGTGTTAGGGTTTCTTATCGCAGTCATCAAATTTTATTATTGCGTTTTGAAGGTCAAAATTATATTTTGGATGTCGGTTATCGGAGTGGCATTCTGATGCCGCTTCCTTTGATATTTAATAAAGTGGTTGAGCAACACAGCGAATGTTTTCGCTTTTTGGAAAACTCCAATAATCAAGGTTTTCAAAATGAGATTGTGTTGCAAAAAAAGATATTAGGCACTTGGGAAAACCTGTACTCATTTTATTTAATGCCTTATGAGCCGATTGATTTCAAGCCGTTGAATTATTGCACTGCCACATTACCCAATTCTACTTTTACAAGTAAACGCATTGTATCACATAAAACAGTCACTGGCAGCAAATCACTTTTGGATAATATTTTAGTAGAACTTAAAAATGGGGTGAAATCTGAAAAACACATTCAAACATCTGGATTATATACTGAAATACTTGCAGATGATTTTGGGATTAATATTACCCAACAAGAAGGTGATGTATTGTTTGGGATGGGTAAAAATGCTTGAAAATGTACCCGCTCAGTATTTTTAACTTAAAACCTATTTGAAAAATGAAAAATCTCCTCCTTTGCCTTCTTTGCCTACCCCTTAGTATTTTTGCCCAAAAACAAGCTGTTTTAGTGAAAAACAGGCAGCCTCTATTTTCAATAACTTTATCGGCAAATCCTTCTGATGCTGATGAAAAGGCAGCGATTTTATTACAATCTACTATCAAAAAAATAGCAGGTTATGAGTTGAAAATTTTGAAAACGGATAATGTCACTGTTAAGAATACCATTTTTATCACCCCCTCAGTATCAAGTCTTCCAAAAGGGTTTAAAAAGCATTTTACACCTGATTTTGAAGCGAAAAGCAAGCAATTAGCAAATGATGGCTTTTTGATTTCTGTTCAAAATGATAATATTTTGCTTGTAAATGGTGGCAAAAAAGGAGCATATTATGGTGTTGTTCATCTACTTGAAAAATATTTAGGCTGTCGAATGTATGCGCCAGATGCTGAGGTAATGCCCAAAAAATCAACTCTTTCGCTGCCTATTTTATGCGAAATGGACAAACCTGCTAATAGCATTCGTATCGTCAACGGTGTTTTAACGCAACAAAATGAAGCGTATCGCAATTGGCAACGATTGAACGACCACAATGAAGAATTTGCAAAAGGTTATTATGTGCATACGTTCAACCGCCTTGTGCCGTGGGAAAACCATTTTGAGGCGCACCCCGAATATTTTGCTTTGATGGGTGGCAAACGGATTATTGACCAATTGTGTTTGACAAATCCCGATGTGTTTGAGTTAACTCTCAAAAAATTGAAGGAGGAAATGGCAAAACAGCCTGAAAAAACATTGTGGTCGGTTAGTCAGGGTGATAATTTTTCGTATTGTCAATGTGATAAATGTGCTAAAATTATTGCTGATGAAGGTTCTCCTGCGGGCCCGATTATTCATTTTGTGAATAAAGTGGCGGCTGAATTTCCCGATAAAATGATTTCGACTTTGGCCTATCAATATTCTCGAAAAGCACCCAAAACGGTCAAGCCTGCCGAAAATGTGCAAATCATGTTGTGTACGATTGAACTCAATCGCAGTAAAGACATCGAAAACGACCCCCTCAGTATTTCGTTCTTAAAAGACATTACAGATTGGGGGAAAATCAGTAAAAACATCTATCTATGGGATTATACGGTCAACTTTTCGCACCACATCACGCCTTTTCCGAATTTACATACGCTGCAAAAGAACATTCAGTTTTTTACAAAAAACAATGTCAATGCCCATTTTCAACAAACCAATGCGGCTATCGGGCATGAATTTTCACCCTTAAAAGCTTATTTGATAGCCCGTTTGTTGTGGAATCCAAATGTGAATGTGGATTCGGTAATGACCGATTTTTTGAACGGTTATTATGATGCCGGCGGTGTTTTTATTCAAAAATACATCAACCATTTGACCACTGAAATTAAAAAAACGGGCGAATGGTTGGATATTTACGGGCATCCGATGGCGCACGCGAAGACGTTTTTATCGGCTGAAAATATGGCGCAGTATAATCGTTATTTTGATGATGCCGAAGATGCTGTTAAAAACAACCCTTCAGTATTACAACGAGTAAAAGTCTGCCGTTTGCCCATTCAATATGCTATGATGGAAATTGGTAAAAGTGATATGTTTGGCGCAAGAGGGTTTTATACAGAGGATAAATCAAAATTTATTTTAAAACCCCAAATGCAGCAATTAATTGAGGATTTTTACACCGTTTGCAAGCAAAATAAAGTGCTAAATGTAAATGAAGCGGGTTTGACACCCGAAGAATATTACCAAGCCACAAAGCGATTTATCAATGTACAAGTCGAAGGAAACATCGCTTTTCGGAAAAAAACGATGGCAAATCCTTCGCCTTCGCCTAAATACAGCGGCGCAGATTTAGCAATTTTAACAAATGGCGTACAAGGTGCAAACGATTACAAAGCCCATTGGCTCGGTTGGGAAGCAAAGGATTTTGAACTCGTGCTTGACCTTGAAACTGTAAAACAGCCTCAAACCATCCAAATTTCAACTCTTTACGATCCTAAAAGCTGGATTTTACATCCCAAATCTGTCACTTGTTTAGTTTCAGAAGATGGCGTGACATATCGTACATTGGAAACCCAAATGATTGAAGGCGAGCAACGTAAGGAAAACGTGACGCATAGTTTTAGTTTTAATAAAAATATCGGTACTTGTCGTTATATCAAATTTTCAGTTGTTGGGACTAAGAAATTGTTTAATTGGCATCCGTCGGCGGGTGGTGGGTCTTGGGTTTTTGTTGATGAAATTGTGGTTAGGTGATAATCAATTCAGTATTTTTAATATACGTATTCGGATGAATTTTATTCTTAAAAAACGAGACACATGATAAAGCTAAACTGTTTTTTGTTGCTATCTATCCTTTTAAGCATCAATATTTGCCAAGCGCAAACCACCTACGATTTTACCGAAGGTTTGGGTGCGGGACCTTGTCACCAGTACGGACGAGAGGCTCTTTTCTCCGATTTGCTGGCACATCAACTGATTCAAGGCAAATTAGCGCAACCTACTGAGGGGGGTACTTTGACTAATGACAAACAAGGGAAACCCATCAAATGGCAGCGCATCAAAGCCGATACAGCCAATCGTTTGCGCGATGCTTCTCTCAATAATGGCTATTTGTATTTGACATATAACTCAAAAGAGGAGAAACTGGCGATTTTTCAAGGTATTGGTCATGCAGGTTTGTTTTTCAATGGCGTGCCATTTTCGGGCGATGTGAACCGACATGAGTGGTTGTATCATCTTGTAAAAATAAAAAAAGGTTTGAATGAAATATACATGCGGGTGGGTTTTGGCGGACGTTTTCAAGGCGTGACAGCTAAATTGATTTTTCCTGAAAAACCTGTTTTTATCAGTACAAAGGATTCGACTTTACCGCATATTTTAATTGAAAAAACAGCAGAACCACTGCTTGGCGGCATTGTTTTAATCAATTTGACAGAAAAACCGCTTAAAAATCTGAAAATAAAAACCACGATAGAAGGTAATTCGATGGTGTCAGATGTGCCAATAATCAGCCAAATGACAACTCGAAAAGTGCCTTTTCAGATGAATGTTTCTAAAATCACGCAAAAAGGCGATGTTAATTGCACTATCACTTTGCTTGAAAACAATAAGGTTTTAGATGAAAAAAACATCGTTTTAAATGCTGTTTCTGAAAAGGAACACCACAGCAGCACTTTTATCAGTGCCATTGATGGCAGCGTTCAATATTATGCTGTTGCGCCACAAACGACTCCGCCGACGGCTGAATCTGCTTTGTTTTTGTCTGTGCATGGTGCAGGGGTAGAGGCTATTGGGCAGGCACGCGCTTATAAACCCAAAGATTGGGGAACATTGGTCGCACCGACAAATCGCCGTCCGAGAGGTTTTAATTGGGAAGATTGGGGACGCTTAGATGCGCTTGAAGTTTTGGATATTGCCACCAAACGATTCAATCCCAATCCGCAAAAGATATATCTCACAGGTCATTCGATGGGCGGACATGGCTCTTGGTATTTGGGTGCGACTTATCCGGGCAAATGGGCGGGCGTTGCACCTTGTGCGGGGTATCCAACTTTGATGGGTTATGGCTCTGCGGATGGTAAAATTCCGACCAATAGCGAGAATAAAGCCGAACAAATGCTCTTGCGTGCCAGCAATCAGAGCAATGTGATTGCTTTAGCAAATAATTACAAAGCCAGTGGCATTTATATCTTGCACGGTGATGCTGACCGTGTTGTTTCGGTGGAATATGCCCGTGAAATGCGCAAGGTTTTGAGCAATTTTCACAATGATTTCTCTTATTACGAATACCCCAATGGCTCACATTGGTATAGCAATGAAAGCGTGGATTGGCAACCGCTTTTTGATTTTTTCAAATGGCATAAAATACCTAAGCACGAAGATTTAGATACCATCAATTTCACTACGGCGAATCCTGCCGTTTCCTCAACATATCATTGGGCGGGGATTGAGCAGCAGGAGTACCCCCTCAGTTACAGCAATATTCAAGTCAAAAGGGATAAGGATAAAAAGCAAATTGAGATTAAAACGGATAATGCACGCATGGTCAAATTATTGCCCACAGCTTTTGCAAAAGATAAGTCTTTTAAACTCATAATTGATGGTTTTGAGGTTTGCGCTGCTTGTAAAACAGACGATAAAACCTTGTTTTTTATTAAAAATGAAAAATGGACACAAGCCGAAGCCCCCACGCAAAACCAACGCAGTTCTGTAAGAAATGGCACATTTAAAGAAGGTTTCAACCATAAAATGGTCTTTGTGTACAGTACAAATGGGACAAAAGAAGAAAACGATGCAAGCTATCAAAAAGCCGTTTTGGATGCTGAAACTTGGTATTACAGGGGCAACGGTGCAATGGATATTGTAGCGGATAAAGATTTTACCCCCTCAGTATTTGCTGACCGTGGCGTTATAATTTATGGCAATGCCACCACAAACAGCGCGTGGAAAACATTGCTCATTAACAGCCCTTTACAAGTGCAAAGAGGCAGTGTCAAAATAGGGGATGAGGAGATGAAAGGTGACGATTTGGGTATTTATTTCACTTATCCACGTCCTGATAGTCGTATCGCCTCCGTTTCAGTCGTGGCAGGAACGGGTTTAGTGGGGATGAAGGCGACTTTTGCCAATCAATACTTCGCAGGTGCAAGTGGTTTTCCCGATTATCTCATTTTCGGAGCGGATATGATGAAAGATGGCGCAAAAGCCATCAAAATGACAGGTTTTTTTGATAATAATTGGCAGTTTTTGAAAAAGGATGTGGCTAAAGGAGAGTAAAGTTTCCTTTATTTGTGTACACATTGACGAGGTTTTTTACAATTTCGTCAATGTGATAAATCTTACTGATACAGACTGATGCTTTATTGAGCTGAATGCCTACAAATTTTTTAAGACTCGCTTATGAATGCAACGCAACCAACTTTAAAAAAAGCATTAACCACCGTCCATCTATGGTCTATTGCCGTCGGTTTGGTTATTTCAGGTGAATATTTCGGCTGGAACTACGGCTGGGGGGTGGCGGGTACAGTCGGAATGCTCATAGCAACCCTCATCGTCACCGTCCTTTATCTCACTTTTGTGTTCAGCTTCACGGAATTGACGACTTCTATTCCGAATGCGGGTGGTCCTTTCACTTATGCCTACAAAGCTTTTGGTCCTGTCGGTGGCTTAATCGCTGGGTACGCCACATTGGTGGAATTTTTGTTCGCCACGCCCGCCATTGCTTATGCTTTGGGCAGTTATATCCACTTTCTTTATCCCGAACAGACCGATGTATTGACTGTGGCAGTCTTGAATTACTTTATTTTCACGGGCATCAACTTATTGGGCATCAAAGAATCGGCTGTTTTCACTTTAGTTATCACTTTGTTGGCGATTGTTGAATTGTTGATTTACATAGGTATCGTTGCGCCGCATTTTCAATTCCATCATTTCATGCACGAGAGTATGCCTTTTGGCTTTCAAGGTGTTTTTGCGGCTTTACCTTTTGCGATATGGTTCTATTTGGCGATTGAAGGCGTGGCAATGGTCGCTGAAGAAACCAAAGACCCCCAAAAGACGATTCCCAAGGGTTATATTTTGGGCATATTGACTTTGGTGATTCTCGCATTGGGCGTTATGGTTGTCACAGGAGGTATCACTGATTGGCGCAAACTCGCCACGATTGACTATCCATTGCCCGAATCCATCGGTATTGTTTTAGGCAAAGACAGCAGTTGGACCAAACTCTTTGCCAGTATCGGCTTATTTGGCTTAGTGGCATCGTTTCACAGTATTATTATGGGCTATTCGCGACAAATTTTTTCCTTATCGAGAGAAGGATATTTGCCCGCGTTTTTATCAAACGTTCATCCGCGTTTTCAAACGCCTCATTGGGCTTTGATTGTGGGCGGTTTGGTCGGCATTCTCGCCCTTTATTCGGGCAAAACCAATGAATTAATCATCCTTTCGGCTTTGGGTGCAGTTGTGATGTATGTCGTCAGCATGATGAGTCTGTTTGTGCTGAGACAGAAAGAACCTGCATTGGAACGCCCTTTTCGCGCGCCTTTTTACCCTTATTTTCCGCTTATTGCCTTGTTGCTCTCTGCCATTTGTTTGGTGGCGATGGTGTATTACAACGTGGTTTTGAGCGTTGTTTTCTTTGCAGGATTGTTTGTTTTGATTGTTTTGTTTTTGATTTTTAAAAAATCCACCCCTATCAATTGATATAATACTGAGGGGGGGTATGTCGGATATTTTCAAAGCACCCAATTCGCATTTTCAATCCCGTTAGGGATGAAATTATGGTAGAACATGAATAAATAGACCTCCTCAGTCCCGTAGGGACGGTTATATGTCTGCGATAAATGCGTCCCTCTGGGATTTTTGGGTATATTTTACAACGAATGACTATCGTAAAAGTGTCTTTACAGGACTTTTTGTGCAAACATTTATAATCGTAATAGAGTAAACCCCTTTTTGTCTCAAAAGTGTGCGTGAAGGATATTTTCAAAGCATCCAATTCGCATTTTCAATCCCGTTAGGGATGAAATTATGGTAGAACATAAATGAATAGACCTTCTCAGTCCCGTAGGGACGGTTATATGTCTGCGATAAATGCGTCCCTCTGGGACTTTTGGGTATATTTTACAACGAATGACTATCGTAAAAGTGTCTTTACAGGACTTTTCGTGCAAACATTTACAATAGTAATAGAGTAAAACCCTTTTTTGCCTCAAAAAACTTTCTTTTTGCCTCAAACAAAACGCTTTTTTGATTCAAGAAAATATAATATTAGAATAAATGCCTTATCACTATACTGTCAAAAATCGCCGTTATGCCTTCGAGGATTTGAAAACCCTCTTAGCCAAAGCCACGCCGTTCAGAACAGGCGATGCTTTGGCGGGATTGACGGCGGAAAGCTACGAAGAGCGCATTGCGGCACAGATTGCCTTAGCCGATGTGCCTTTGCAAACCTTTTTGAACGACCTTGTGATTCCATACGAGACGGATGAAGTCTCGCGCTTGATTGTTGACAGCCATGATACTGAGGGGTTCAAAAAAATCGCGCATTTCACGGTCGGAGATTTGCGCAATTGGTTGTTGTTGGAGGAAACGGATGCGGCGATTTTGCAAAAAATGGCTTTCGCCTTCACGCCTGAAATGGTGGCTGCCGTGAGCAAATTGATGCGCAACCAAGACCTCATCGCCGTTGCCCAAAAATGCACAGTCGTCACGCAATTCAGAAACACGATTGGCTTGAAAGGGCGGCTGTCCACCCGTTTGCAACCCAATCACCCCACGGACGATGCCAAAGGCATTGCCGCCAGCATCATTGATGGTCTGTTGAATGGCAGTGGCGATGCGGTCATCGGTATCAATCCCGCTACCGATAGCCCTGCTGTGGTGGCACGGCTTTTACACATGCTCGATGGACTGATTGCACGGTTCGATATGCCGACTCAAAGCTGTGTTTTAGCCCATGTCACAACGACTTTACAACTCATCGAGGAGAAAGTGCCTGTGGATTTGGTTTTTCAATCCATCGGTGGCACAGAAAAAACCAACAGCAGTTTCGGTGTCTCGCTTGCCCTTTTGGATGAAGCCTACGCCGCCGCATTGAGCTTAAAAAGAGGCACAATAGGGAATAATGTGATGTATTTTGAAACGGGTCAAGGGTCGGCACTATCCGCCAATGCCCACGAAAGCGTTGACCAGCAGACGTGCGAAGCTCGTGCTTATGCCGTTGCAAGAAAATACGCACCGCATTTGGTCAATTCCGTCGTCGGTTTTATCGGTCCTGAGTATTTATACGATGGCAAACAAATCATTCGAGCCGCTTTAGAAGACCATTTTTGTGGCAAATTGCTCGGTTTACCAATGGGTATGGACATTTGTTACACCAATCACGCCGAAGCCGATCAAGATGATATGGACAATCTATTGACGCTGCTCGGTGTGGCGGGTTGCAACTTCATCATGGGCGTTCCTGGGGCAGATGATATTATGTTGAACTATCAATCTACTTCTTTTCACGATGCTTTATACCTGCGCAAGGTTTTGAATAAAAAAGCATCGCCAGAATTTGAATCGTGGTTGCTGAATCAAGGCATTATGGACGAAAAAGGGCGCAAGTTGCCCATAAAAGAGGCACATTTGCTTTTGAACGCGGTTTAGAGCAGTTGGGCAAAATCATTTTCGTGAACACGTATCGGATACTTCAAAAGTACCGATACGTATCCGCGACTCTTTGTACTTAAAACAAAAACATGAATGACTCAAAATTAATAAAGCCCGATGCGTGGGAGTTTCTAAAAACCCATACCGATGCCCGCATCGCTTTGGGTAGCGTCGGTACAGCCATGCCCTTGGCAGAAGTCTTAGCTTTTAAGATGGCACACGCCCATGCCCGGGATGCCGTCTATTCCGAACTGAATGAAAGCGCATTGATAGACGATTTAGCCACATTCGATTTGCCCATTTACACGCTGCAAAGCCAAGTGAACAACAGGCACACCTATTTACAAAGACCCGATTGGGGTAGAAAACTATCAGAAGCCTCGAAAAAAGAATTGGCGCAAGCAAAAGGCAACGCCGACATCGCTTTCATCATGGCAGACGGCTTATCCGCCACCGCCATCAACAAACACGCCTTTTTGTTGCTGAAAATATTGATTCCGCTGTTGCAACAAGCGGGTTTTTCGATAGCCCCCCTCAGTATAGTGAGGCAAGGACGTGTTGCCATCGGCGACGACATCGGCGAAACACTCCAAGCAAAATGTTCAGTCGTTCTCATAGGCGAACGCCCAGGCTTATCATCGCCTGATAGCATGGGCGCATACTTAACTTACCAGCCCAAAGTCGGTTTGACGGATGAAAGTCGCAATTGCGTCTCAAACATCCGTTCAGAAGGCTTATCGTATCAAACCGCCGCAGAGAAAATATTTTATTTGATTCAAGAATCTTTTCGCTTACAGTACAGCGGCGTTTCATTGAAAGACAATACCGATTCAGGGCTTTTGACTTAAATTCATTTCGACCGACCCCCTCAGTATTATTTTGTTTTTGGGAAAAATTCAAGCGTATAAAAATGAAAAAATCACTGTTTTACCTACTCATATGCACCTATTTTGCACCGCTTTGGGGTCAAAACACCTTCAAAAAAGGCGCGAAACCCAATATCATCTACATCTATGCCGATGATTTGGGCTACGCCGAATTGGGTTGTTATGGACAAAAAAAGATAAAAACGCCCCATCTCGACAAAATGGCAAACGAAGGCATGCGTTTCACGCAACACTATTCGAGTGCGCCCGTTTGCGCCCCTTCCCGCTGCATGTTGATGACAGGTAAGCACGGCGGACATTCATACATCAGAGGCAATTACGAACTCGGCGGTTTTGAAGACAATACTGAGGGGGGACAAATGCCATTGCCCGAAGGCATACAGACTTTGCCCAAAATGTTGAAAAAAGCGGGCTACACAACGGCTCTTTGCGGCAAATGGGGTTTAGGGATGAACAATACAACTGGCTCGCCATCGAATCAAGGGTTTGATTATTATTACGGCTATCTATGTCAGAAGCAAGCACACAATTTTTACCCCACCCACCTTTGGGAAAACGACCGATGGGACACTTTGAACAACCCAAGCATCTACGTGCATCGCCCTTTAGACGCTCAAAAAGCCACAGACAAAGACTTCGATTACTTCAAAGGCAAAGACTTTGCCCCCGCCAAAATGACCGAGAAAGCCTTGGGTTTTATGGATGCCAATCAGAAAAAGCCTTTCTTCCTCTATTTAGCCTATACCTTACCACACGTCTCGTTGCAAGCCCCAGATGAATACATCGCACGGTACAAAGGGCAATTTGACGAAAAACCTTACTACGGAAATAAGGGTTATGCCTCGACAAAATACCCCCTCAGTACCTACGCCGCCATGATTGGTTTTTTGGATGACCAAGTCGGCTTGATTTTAGAAAAAATCAAAACTTTGGGTTTGGATAAAAACACCATCATCCTGTTTTCAAGCGATAATGGCGCAACATTCAACGGTGTCGGCGGTACAGATGTCGCTTTTTTCAACAGCGTAGATGGTTTGCGCGGCTTCAAAATGGATGTTTATGAAGGCGGCATACGCGTCCCCTTCCTCGCACGTTGGACAGACAAGATTCCAGCTGGTACAATCAGCGACCACCCCTCAGTACAATACGATTTGATGGCAACTTTGGCAGAACTGACAGGTCAAAAATTAGAAAAAACCGATGGTCTTTCCTTTCTTCCAGAGCTTTTAGGACAAAAAAACAAACAGAAAAGGCACGACTTTCTCTTTTTCGAGTATCCCGAAAAAGGTGGACAAGTCGCCATTCGATTAGGCGATTGGAAAGGCGTTAGAACCGACGTGCGCAAAAACCCACAAGCCGCTTGGCAATTATTCAATCTGAAAACAGACCGAAATGAGACAACAGATGTGTCCTTACAACACCCAGATATAATCCAACAATTGGAAACAATTCAAAAACGAGAACACCAACCCGCTCATGTCAAAGAATGGGAGTTCATCGCACCAAAAATAAATGTCAAAAACATAAATGAATAGCCCTTTGATTCAGATTTGATTCAGGTTTGGGAAACTTTCAAAGTTTCCTAAACCTGAAAAACTATATCGTTAATTTTTAAAAACAGCTTAAATACCTATTGTATGTCTAAAATGAAAAACATAAAATTCATCTACTTTTCTACGCTTTGCCTTTTTTTGAGCCAAGTTCTCATAATGAAGGCACAGAATTATGTGCAAATCTTGCCAACAGATAGTCCGTCCGACATCATCAAAAAAGCAGCTCAAACCACCCCCTCAGTACGTCAACTGCGCTGGCAAGAACTGGAACTTACAGCCTTTTTCCATTTTGGTATCAATACTTACACCGACAGAGAATGGGGTCACGGGCATGAAGACGAAAAACTGTTCAACCCAACTCAATTTGATGCCGACCAATGGGTCAGCGTCTGCAAACAAGCAGGCATCAAGCAAGTTATTTTAACTGCGAAACACCACGACGGTTTTTGTCTGTGGCAAAGTGCATACACAGACCATTCTGTGAAACACAGCCCGTGGAAAGACGGCAAAGGCGATGTCATGAAAGAGGTGTCGGAAGCCTGCAAAAAGCACAAAATAGGTTTCGGTGTGTATTTGTCACCTTGGGATAGAACGGAATCAAGCTACGGCACCGACGCTTACAACGATTTTTTCATCAATCAACTGACCGAATTATTGACAAAATACGGTCAAATTGACGAAGTGTGGTTCGATGGCGCAAATGGCGAAGGACCAAACGGCAAACGCCAAGTCTATGATTTTGAACGCTACTACAAACTCATTCGCCAACTGCAACCACAAGCCACCATTGCCATCATGGGTCCTGATGTCCGCTGGGTCGGCACAGAATCGGGTTACGGACGTGAAACCGAATGGAGTGTGATGCCCATTGATGCCCGTTTGCAAGAAAGTATTGCCAAAAACTCTCAATCGGATGCCACTTTTGCGCCAATGGGCGATATGACAGACTCAGATTTGGCAAGTCGCTCTAAAATAATAGGCGCAAAAGGCTTGATTTGGTATCCTTCCGAAACCGATGTGTCTATTCGTCCAGGTTGGTTCTATCATGAAGCAGAAGACAATCGAGTTAAAACGCCAGAAAAGCTGTTCGATATTTATTTCAGTTCAGTGGGACGCAACAGCGTATTATTACTCAATTTGCCACCCGATAAACGTGGTTTAATCCACGAAAACGATGTCAAAAATCTATTAGCTTGGCGAAAGTTGATAGATGAAACCTTTAAAACCAATATGGCAAAAGGCGCAAAGATTGTCTCTAAAAATGGTTTGAACAGCACACTTATTTTAGACGGCAAAAACAATACGCATTTTACGACCAAAGGACAAGACACCACCACAACCATCGAATTGAATCTGAATGGCATGAAAACCTTCGATGTCCTACTCTTGCAAGAGAACATCCGCATCGGGCAACGTATCGAATCATTTAAATTGGAATACTGGGATAAAAACGCTTGGAAAGAAGTCATAACAGGTACGACGGTCGGCTACAAACGATTGATGCGCTTCGATGCCATTACCACCAACAAAGTGCGCCTACACATCCTATCGTCTCGTTTGAATCCGACGATTGCAGAGTTGGGCTTGTACAAATTACCCCCCTCAGTATTGTACAAAGCCAATACCTTAGAAAAAATGCGCAAATCCCCTAAAAACCATAAAGCCGTTGGCAAACCTGCACAACTCAAAACGTCACCCGACCCAAAATACAACAAAGGCGGCGACAAAGCTTGGCAAAACGGTACATTCGGCAGCAACACAGCTTTCAACGACGGCGAATGGCTCGGTTGGAACGGTCAAAATTTTGAAGGCACGATTGATTTTCAAAAAAGTGAACCAATTAAAAAAGTAAGTATTGACTTTTTTAATCTGACACAAAGCTGGATTTTTATGCCTTCCGAAGTCATTTTATTGGCTTCTGATGACGGTATCAATTTTAAAGAAATCGAAAAGCAAAGTAATTTCGGAATTGCAGAAGAAGGCGTGCGCAGAGTGAATTTCAAAGTGAATATACAAGCCAAATTCCTTAAAATTGTAGCCAAAAACTACGGTTCGATACCGAAAGGCTACGAAGGTTTTGGCTCGCCTACTTGGTTGTTTGTTGATGAGGTTGTGGTAGAGTAAGAGTAATTTAAAAATACAAAATATTGACAATGAAAAACTTACGAATTTATATTCTATTATTACTTTTTACCCCCCTCAGTATAAACGGGCTTTTTGCACAAAATTTAAAATGGTGGAAACCTTCTGATAGCCCATTCCCAACCGTTGATGGACAATATTGGTCGAGCGAAATGCAAGATTCGCTGTTTCGTTTGCCGCCCCGAGCCGAGCCTTTGGTGCGAAAGCCTGTTTGGAATTTGGCAAAAAACAGTGCAGGGCTTTTTATTCGTTTTGTGAGCAATGCACCGCAAATTACGGTCAGATATAAGGTTTCGGGCAACGTCGCAATGTCGCACATGCCTGCTACGGGCGTTAGCGGCGTGGATTTATACGCCATTGACAGCGACGGCGAATGGCATTATTGCAACGGTCGGTACAGTTTTAAAGACACCATTTCCTATACTTTTGATAAACTAAAAGCCAATGATGGGTATCATAAATTGGGGCGTGAATATCGCTTGTATTTGCCTTTATACAACACTATTCGGGATTTAGAAATTGGCGTGCCTGATAGTGCCTTGTTTCAACCTTTGCCTAAAATGCGGGAAAAACCGATTGTCGTATATGGCACTTCGATAGCGCAAGGGGCGTGTGCGTCTCGCCCTGCAATGGCTTGGACGAATATCATCAGCCGAAAATTCGACCGTCCTGTTATCAATCTGGCTTTTTCTGGGAATGGGCAATTGGAAAAGGAATTGATGGGGTTTATCAATGAAATTGAGGCAAAAGTGTATGTTTTGGACTGTTTGCCGAATATGACAGGCGCACGTTTTGACAGTACAGAATTGCGCAAACGCATCATTGAATCGGTTAAAAGTATCCGTCAAAAACACCCGAATACGCCTATTTTATTAACTGACCATGCAGGATATACTGAGGGGTATCTGATGCCTGAAAGACAAAAGCTGTTTGAGGAGGCGAATAAAAATTTAGCAATTGCTTTTACCCAACTTCAAAAAGAGGGCATTTCTGGCATTTTTACCCTAAAAATAAGCGAAATCAATTTGGATTTAGACGCTATGGTGGACGGTACGCATCCCAACGATTACGGCATGATGCAATATGCAGAAGCCTACGAAAAGAAATTGAGGGAAATAATGAATGAACCAAAAGGTAAAGTAAAAACGCAAATACCGATTCGCCAAAGACGTGAACCTGCGAGCTATGAATGGGAAAATAGGCATTATGCGATGCTGGATTTGAATAAAACAGAGCCGACTAAAATTGTTTTTATTGGCAATTCTATTACGCATAATTGGGGTGGAAAGCCATTGAATAACCGCATTCGGGGCGCAAGTTCATGGCAAAAATACCTTGAGCCTTTGCAAACACGTAATTTTGGTTTCGGTTGGGATAGAGTTGAAAATGTCTTATGGCGCATCTATCACGAGGAATTAGACGGTATTTCACCCGAAAAAATAGTGATTAATATTGGGACAAATAATCTGCATTTAAATACAGATGAAGAAATAGTTGAAGGCTTAAAAATGCTTGTAGAAGCGATAAAAATAAGGCAATCACAGGCTAAAATCTATCTTTTGGGTATTTATCCCCGCCGAGCGCAAGAGCAAAGAGTCGTTTCATTGAACAAAGGGATAAAAGACCTTGCCCAAGCGATGGCTATTGAATATGGCGATATTGGTACAAATCTCTTGTTAAATACAGGTAAAATTGATGAAAAACTCTTTTCCGATGGTTTGCACCCGAATACTGAGGGGTATGAGTTGTTGGGAAAAGCTATTTTTAATATTTTAAAAAACTAAAAAATGCGTCAAAAATTCAATATTGTTACGCTTGGCGTAAACGACTTTCAGAAATCAGTTGATTTTTATGAAAAGGGATTAGGTTGGGAAAAATCATCCGCGAGCCAAGGCGATATTGCTTTTTTCTCATTGGGTGGTATCGTTTTGAGCCTTTATCCGAGACATCTCTTGGCGGAAGATGCCACAGTGGATGCCCAAAGCAGCGGTTTTTCGGGTATCACTATTGCCTACAATGCCAAGTCAGAAACCGAAGTAGATGAGGTATTGGCAGAAGTTCAAAAAATAGGCGCAACCCTTGTCAAGCCAGCTCAAAAGGTCTTTTGGGGCGGATACAGTGGTTATTTCAAAGACCTTGATGGGCATCTGTTTGAAGTGGCATACAATCCTTTTTTAGAAATGGATGGAAACGATAATCTTATTTTACCCACCTGATTTTTCATCAATTTATCAAATTCTGCAACCATCACAATGAAAAAACTGCATTTTCTAATTTTATACTGTTTAATTTTCCCCCTCAGTATCAGCAACCTTTTTGCCCAAAATAAACCAAATATACTTATCCTTTTTACCGATGACCACACTTATTCTGCCGTTGGCGGTATGGGCAATAATGTGGTGAAAACGCCCAATATGGATAAACTCATGAAAGAAGGCACAACTTTCACAAGGGCGAGTTGCTTGGGCGGTAAACATGGAGCATTGTGTGTAGTCAGTCGGGCAGGACTTATGACGGGGCGGTATTTGAATAGTTTACAGGGTGGGGCAGATGTGATACCGCCTGAGCAAGTTATGATGCCTGAACTTCTAAAAAAGCATGGGTATAAAACTTTTGCTACGGGTAAATGGCATAATAATAAGGAGTCGCACGTTAGGGCTTTTGACGAAGCGGACAATATCTTTTTCGGGGGTATGAATTTTCCAAAAGAGGGCGGGCATGAACATACGGGTATGTATCATTTTGACCCGACAGGGCAATATCCAAAATCGGCACAGTTCAAGGCGGAGAAGTATTCAAGCACTATGTTTGCTGATGCTGCTATTGATTTTTTGACTAAAAACAAGGATAATCAACAGCCGTTTTTTGCTTATGTGGCGTTCACTTCGCCGCATGACCCTCGCTCGCCGCCGCCGCCTTATGATAAAATGTATGACCCTCATAAAATGCCTTTGCCTAAAAATTTCCTACCAAAACACCCTTTTGATAATGGTGAAATGGACGTGCGAGACGAACAATTATTGCCGCCTACCCGCACGCCTGACATGATAAAAAAGGAAATTGCCTTATATTATGGTATGATAAGCGAAGTGGATGCCCAAATTGGGCGCATTCTGGAAGCCTTAAAAGCCAATGGGCAGGATAAAAATACACTCGTCATTTTTGCAGGCGATAATGGTTTGGCGATGGGTTCGCATGGTCTGATAGGCAAACAAAGCGTGTATGACCACAGTATGCGGGTGCCATTGGTACTGAGGGGGGTAAATATTCCGAAGAATCAGAAAAATGAAGCGTTGGTATCGTTGGCAGATATTTTCCCAACCGTATGTGCCTATTTGAATATTGAAAAGCCGAATTCGAGTGAGGGTAAAAATATGTTGGAAGCGATTGCTAATCCAAAGCGTGTTTTTAGGGAAAATATGTATTATAAATATCGGGATATACAGTTGGCTGTGCGCACGCATGATGATTGGAAATTGATAAAATATAATGTCAACGGCGTAGAACACACCCAATTATTTAATCTCAATAAAGACCCGTGGGAAACTAAAAACTTAGCGGAAATGCCTAAATTTCAGCAAAAACTAATGGACATGACCAATATTCTGAAAAAAGAAATGGTTTTCTATCACGATAATTTGGATTTGAATAAAGCGAATTGGGGCAAAACTGAGAAGCCAAAATAATAGAACGGAAATCACCTACATGTCGGATATTTTAAAAATATCCGACACGTATAGTTTATCTAAAAAATTGAAAAACAATTATTTATGAATATCTGACCGAACTATAAGATTGGCAAAAAAGGGTCTGTTTCAAAATGCGACACTGTTTTGATATTCATAATAGGAATAACTGAATTTGTGCCTTTCACTTTGTGCGCAGTGGACACTTTTGCGCCTGTTGGCAAAGTCATCCAATCGTCCCAACTGAACTCCAAACCGCCGATAGGCAGAATTTTGACCCATATTTTCCAAGCTATTGGCAAACCTGTTTCATCTATGAGCCAAACGTAAGAGTCGCCAGGCGTAACACCTCCTGACTTGTACGACACCATAAGCCCCTCACGACCGTCAGGCAACGTCACCGTACTCCGTTCTACGCCATCATCAAAAATTTTAACAACAGGATTGAGCCAAAAAGCGTCATTTATGAAGAATTTATAGGCTTTTTGGATGAGGTCTTGCGCTTGTTTGGGGTCAGTTACTTCGGTTTGATTTGTCCATGCTTTGCCCGAAATATTGGCAATATTCAACAAAACTTTATTGTTTTTCCATTCTACTTGAGCCAGATTTCGACTTTTGTCCCATATTAAAGTATTGCCAGCCCGCGAAGTCCAACTGATGATAGGCGTTGAATCCCACGCAGATTTATTGACCGCTTGAAGCATTTTTTGAGCTAAAATCTCTGCTTTTTCGCCTTTGATGCCCACAGGTAATTTTTCATTGAATGTAAAGAACGCTACACCCAGTAACACGATGATTATCAATAAGATAATCCCAATTATTTTGAACAATTTTTTCATCTGTTTGAATTTAAAGCTGGTTTGGAACTGATAGAAATGGACTCTAAACACCGCAGCCTCTAAAATGTTGAGAAAAAAACTATTTGAACCCGTTTTACGATTTTATCGCTCATTCACCCCCTCAGTATTTCCCAAATTTTATTTACTTTTACTCTTGAGTACGAGGGCGAAAAGGTTTTAAGCCAATCATTTAAGAACCTTCGCACTTATAAAAGGCATAAAATCACTATAATTATGGAAAAAAATAAGACAATTATACCTTTTGCGCACAAAGAAATTCGGAAGGTTTGGCATGAAGAAGATTGGTATTTTTCAATCGTTGATGTTATAGAAGTGTTGACTGAAAGTCAGGCACCCAGCAAATATTGGAACGCTTTAAAACGAAGAGAGCCGCAAGTATCTACAATTTGTAGAAAGTTGAAAATGCTGGCACCCGACAAAAAAATGCGCCCAACAGATTGCGCCAATACTGAGGGGGTCCTCCGCATCGTCATGTCTGTGCCATCGCCAAGAGCAGAGCCTTTGAAACTGTGGCTGGCAGAAGTCGGCAGAGAGCGCATAGAAGAAACCGAAAATCCCGAACTATTGACACGACGACAAGCCGAAATCTATAAAGCCAAAGGTTATTCTGATGAATGGATTGCTCATCGTATCAAAACAATAACCGTTCGGAATGAACTGACGGAGGAGTGGAAAAACAGGGGTGTCAAAGAAGGTCAAGAGTACAGTATTCTGACCGCCACTATTGCAAAAGGGACTTTTGGTTTGACCCCAAGCGAACACGGTGAACTGAAAGGTTTGGATAAACAAAATCTGCGCGACCACATGACACCTATGGAATTGATTTTGACTGCTTTTAGTGAAGAAGCGACGCGTTTGATAGCCATTGACAATGACGTAAAAGGATTTCATGAAAACCATGAAGCGGCTGCAAAAGGTGGAAATTTGGCAGGTGAGGCGAGAGAAAGGCTCGAAGCACATTTGAAAAAACCCGTTGTGTCGAGCGATAATTTTTTACACTTGAAAGGTCTTGATGCGTTGGAGGAATCGCCGCCTGAAGATACGTAAAATACAGTTGAGCAAGATTTTAGAAAAGAAGACTTGGGTATAAAAATTTGATTTTCAATCATTTAATCTAAAAGACCATGATAAAAATTCGCTTCATTTCAACGATTTTTTGCTTTTTTATCATTATTTATTCAGCTTTTTCTCAAGAACTTCGACTGGCTCATTTTTTCCCTGATGAACTTGTTCGACGAATCCGAATGCCAAATGCGGAAGAACGGTTTATATCTTCTTCTGTTCGTTCCAGAGCTATCAAGGTGTATTTAGGAAATTATAATCTTCTCCGTATTTTTGATTATAGCTCTTTAACTAATAATGAGCCTTTATCAGTTTTTAATACTTATATTAATGAGATAGGGAGTGACACACTCATGAAATTCCAGTATTATGCTAATAGGAAAAGAGGATTTAGACGTGAAGATGGTCAAATCCTTTCTGAAATATCAACAGATACAATCTGGCGTTATTATCTTTCAGAGGTTAACGGTCTAAAAACAAAGCTTGTGGGTGTTTATTCTGTGGACAAAAAATATAATTACTGCCTTTTTGACACACTTAATTTGGGTTTAAAAGGATGTATCAGTGAAAGAAATTTTATTCGTGCGAATTGTAATGGATTTGGAGAACGCTTTATTACTACAAAATTTACAGATGTGAGTAAAGTACAACAAAATGCACTTGTACTGAATGAAAATTTCGATACATTGGCAAAATTTAGGTTGCCCGATAAAGCCATCAATAGTTTTATTTCACATGATTTTGGCTTAGGAATTGTACCAATGTTTGGGGTTTCAAGTTCGTCTAATCCAGGTGAGCCACGGTATTCTATGTTTAAAATGTTTGACCTTGAAGGTAATCAACGTTTTTCTGATTCAATAACTAACACTACTAATTATACGCTTTATACTCATTTGGGCAAATGGCTTGGTAAGTATGACGTTACTTGGAATCAGAATATAGCAGACACGACATACAGTTTACTCTCGTTAACTGATTTTAGAATTGTTCACCAATTTAAAAAAATTACTAACGTTCAAGCCGTGACTTTCGGTAAAGCAGGTGAAAAAATATTAGCTTATAATGGTTTAGGAGATACAATTTACATATATAATCAAGATTTTAGTTTATTTAAAAAGATCCCCGTTATCCCTTCTTTTAAAGCGTATATGTTGAATCATATTTCTGATAATTTACTCAATAATGATGATGAATTTGAACTTTTTTACATCAAATCGGATTTTTGGGCAGTAACTTCTGAGCTACGAATTGCAAACAGTCAAGGGAAAATTATGTTATCAACTCCAAATTATTCAAGCTATGATATCAGCCAAATTCCTGGCATGAAAAATAAATTGGTTGTAACAGCCGAAAACAGCACTTCCGTTTATGAATTAGAGACAGAAACCATTTCGTCCGTTTCAAATTCAACATTGTTGCATCCCGTTGTTTTTCCGAATCCATTTTCCGATAATTTAACCGTCAAAATCAATTCAAATGAAGAAATGTACCCCCTCAGTATTCGACTTTTTGATATGCTCGGTAAAGAACAGCGAACTTGGCAAATGAAGGAAAATGAGTTCCAAATCAACCTCTCAGATATGCCCAAAAGCATTTATTTCTTAGAAATTTCTAACGGACAACATCGAGCTGTAAAAAAAATTGTGAAACAGTAAGCTCATTTATCATTCATCGAAAACCAATTTTGAATCATGAAAAACCAATTCACCAATCGCCGTGACTTTATAAAGCAAATCGGCACAACCGCATTAGGCTTTACGATTTTACCATCGTTTGCACGCAAAATAGCACCGAGTAACCGCCTAAGAGTCGCACATATCGGAGTCAATGGCATGGGAACCGCTCATCTGCGTGCATTTGCCGCTATTCCAGAAGTCGAAATCGTCGGTTTGTGCGATTTAGACAGTACTCATTTGGCGAAAGCGCAAAAAGTGTTGCGAGAGCTGCGACCCAATGATAAGGCAGAAACATATGCTGATTTTCGGCGCATTTTGGACAGAAAAGATGTAGATGCCATCACCTGCGCCACGCCCGACCACTGGCATGCCCAAATTGCCATCATGGCTTTTCAGGCTGGAAAAGATGTCTATGGCGAAAAACCGCTGTCCTACGATGTGCGCGAAGGACAACAAATGCTCAAAGCCATGAAACGCCACAACCGCATTTTTCAATTAGGGACTCAAATTCATGCAGGCGACAACTATCATCGTGTGGCAGAATTGATTCAAGCGGGTGTGATTGGCAAAGTAAAAACGGTGAGGCTTTGGAAAACGGGCCCACCACCGATTTTGGGTCCTTCAAATTTTCAGAAACCACCTGCACATTTGGATTGGAATACGTGGTTGGGTCCTGCGCCTTATTCGGAATACACGCCAGAGCGTTGTCACTTCAATTATCGCTATTTTTTGGACTATTCGGGTGGCGTTTTTCAAGATTTTTGGTGTCATATTGCCGACATTGTGTGGTGGTCTATCAAGCCGCAAAAACTCTCACGCGTCAAGGCGAAAGGCGAAAAATCAGAAGGTGTTGGCGATACGCCTAAATGGATTGATGTCGAGTACGATTTTGAAGACCTCAAATTGTACTGGACTTCCACTGCGCCCAATGTAGCAGGTGCTGAAAAACGGCATATAGGCGCGTATTTTGAAGGTGATAAAGGGACTTTAATCTGCGATTACAGCACTTGCGAGATTACCATCAACGGCGTGACAGTTTCAGACATGCCAGAGATACCCCTCAGTATTCCGCGCTCAAAAGGGCATCATCAGAACTTTGTAACGGCAGTCAAAAATCGAACGCAACCCGAATCCAATCTCGAATATGCGCGACAAATGACGATGCCCATGCACTTGGGTTTGATTTCTTATCGGTTGGGCGGAAAAGAATTGTTTTGGAATCATAAAAAGGAAAAATTCCGCAACGATGCCGCCGCCAATGCTTTGCTTTCGAGAGAATATCGAAAAGGGTGGAAGTGGTATTAAGAATAGATTTTTAACAAAAGAAAAGCATCGTGTAGATATTGGAGTCCTTGATACTAAAGGAATAATGATTTAACCCTGATTTTAAAGGCGACGTACTCGACACCTTTAAAATCAGGGAATATTGATAAATTAAAAAAAGAACATATAAGCCCCCCTCAGTACACTGAATAAAAATGCTTGTTAAACGACTTTGATCGTTTGCAAGCATTTTTTTATGTGGCTATTCAAAAAAAGTAAATGAAGATTTAAAACTTTTATAAAAAAATTAAAAAGTTAAAAAAACTTTCTTTATCCTTGTCACTTAATTCGATATGCACACCCCCCTCAGTATAAAAGACATCACAAACAATTCTAAACCAATTCTTTTTATGAAAAACAGCTCGTTTTTTTTGTTCAGCTTTTTATTTTTAATAACTCAAATCGCTTTCTCGCAATCCCATATTATACCAAAACCCAGCGAAATTACCGTTTCGCCTGACGGAAAACAGATTGTTATTTCGTCTAAAACCAAAATTGTTATCAAAAATAAATCGTTGACAAGCACTGCCGAATTTCTGAATGGTTACTTGAGAGAAGTATATGGTTTTGAGTTGACGACCACACCTGTGGGAAATGGAAAAAATCTTATTGTTTTAGATATTCAAAAAACAGATAATACTGTAAGTGGCGGCTACGCACTGTCCGTTCATCAAAACGGTGTATCAATAAAAGGCAACGACGCAGCAGGTGTTTTTTATGGGATGCAAAGCCTTTTGCAATTATTACCCACCCAAAAATCGAGCAGTTTGAGTGTGCCGATGGTCGAGATAAAGGATGCACCTCGTTTCAGCTATCGCGGTATGATGCTCGATGTGAGTCGCCATTTTTTCTCGGTGGCTTATGTCAAACGCTTTATTGATTTCATTGCTTTGCACAAGATGAATGTTTTTCATTGGCATTTGACCGACGACCAAGGTTGGCGTGTGGAAGTCAAAAAACACCCTAAACTGATGTCTATCAGTGCTTTCCGCGACAGTACGATTGTTGGACATCACCCTGGAAAAGGTAAAGATGGCGTGCGACACGGCGGTTACTACACACAAGAAGAAATCAAAGAAGTGGTCAAATACGCCGCTGACCGTTTCGTAGAAGTGATTCCCGAAATAGAGATGCCAGGTCATTCGGAGGCAACATTGGCGGCTTTTCCGAATTTAGGCTGCACAGGCGGACCTTATATTGTGGCTCAAAATTTTGGTGTTCACAAAGAGGTTTTGTGCGCTGGGAATGACGATGTTTTTGCTTTTTTACAAGATGTGATTGACGAAATCGCACCTTTATTTCCTTCAAAATACATACACGTTGGCGGCGATGAATGTCCGAAAGACCGTTGGAAAACCTGCGCAAAATGTCAAAAACGCATCAAAGACCTCAATTTGAAAGATGAACACGAATTGCAAAGTTATTTTATCCAACGTATGGAAAAATACATCAACAGCAAGGGCAAAAAGCTGATTGGTTGGGACGAAATATTGGAAGGCGGTTTGTCGAAAACGGCTATTGTGATGAGTTGGCGTGGCGAAAAAGGCGGTATTGAAGCGGCAAAACAGAAAAATACGGTCATTATGACTCCGACAACTTATGTCTATTTCGATTATGGTCAAGTCAAACCCGAAGATTCGTTGGTCATTGGCGGCTTTTTACCGCTCGAAAAAGTCTATGGCTACGAGCCGATTCCGAAGGAACTGACTGCTGACGAAGCGCAATATGTTCTGGGTGGTCAAGCGAATTTGTGGACGGAATACGTGGCATATCCTTCCAAAGTGGAATATATGCTGTTTCCTCGCATGACGGCTCTGAGTGAGGTTTTATGGAGTAAAAAAGAGCAACGAAATTATGATGATTTTCAAAAACGGTTGTTGACGCAGTTTCAACGATACGATTTATGGAAAGTAAATTATCATAAGGCGTGGTTGAATGGGTATAAAAAATAGCTAAAATTATGAACAATGAAAATCAAACCAATTATTCTAATCATCGCTATTTTAGGTAGTTCGACGGCTTGGTATGCCTGCCGTACTGAGGGGGGAAGTAACAGCATTCCTGACAAAATCAGTTACAATTTCCACATTCGTCCCATCCTTTCCGACAAGTGCTTTGCTTGTCACGGTCCCGATGCCAATAAGCGAAAAGCGGACTTTCGTTTAGATATTGAAGAATATGCTTTCAAACCGTTGAAGGAAACCAAAGGCGCATTTGCCATTGTGCGAGGCAAACCCGAAGAGTCGGAATTGTTCAAACGCATCACGTCCAAAGACCCAAACTATCAGATGCCTACGCCTGATTCGCATTTGGGTAGTTTGAATGAAAATGAGATAAAAATCATTGAAAAATGGATAAAACAAGGCGCGAAATACGAAAAACACTGGGCTTTTATCAAACCCGAAAAAGCCGCTTTGCCTTCAGTAAAAGACAAAAATTGGGTTAAAAATGAAATAGATTATTTCACACAAGCCAAAATGACCGAAAAAGGCTTGACACCCAATCCAGAAGCGGGCAAAGAATATTTGCTCAAAAGAGCTGCTTTAGACCTCACAGGTTTGTTGCCTTCTCTGGATTTGATGAATGAATTTACGGCTGATAACAGTGAAAATGCTTACGAAAAAGCCATTGATAAACTCTTAACCACCCCTCAGTATGGCGAGAAAATGGCAGTGCATTGGCTCGATTTGGCACGTTATGCCGATAGTTATGGCTATCAAGATGACAATATTCGCACGCAATGGGCTTGGCGCGATTGGGTGATTCATGCTTTCAATGAAAATATGCCTTACGATAAATTCATCACATGGCAATTGGCAGGCGATATGTTGCCAGACTCGAACAAAGAAGCCATACTCGCCACAGCTTTTTTACGCAACCACAAATACACCGAAGAAGGCGGCATTATTCCAGAAGAATACCGCATTGAGTACAATTTGGATAAAACGAAAACATATTCAAAAGGCATTTTGGGATTGACTGCCGAATGTGCGCAATGCCACGACCACAAATACGACCCAATTTCACAAAAGGATTATTATCAATTGTTTGCGTTTTTCAACAACAGTAAAGAAAAGGGTTTCGAGGGCGATGTCAGTCAATCGCAACCCGCCAAAAATCCTAAATTGCAACTGACCGATAAGGAAATAAAAGCCATTTACACTTTTATCAACAAAAAAGATACGGGCAGTCTAACAGTATCTGTCATGGGTGAATTGAATGGCAAAAGAGATACGCCACGTGTGACACGCATATTGAAACGTGGTGCTTACGATCAGCCGAGCGATACTGTCAAAGCCGCCGCTTTGGCAGCCGTTATGCCTTTTGATACGACCCGATTACCACGTAACAGACTCGGTTTGGCACAATGGACAGTGGATAAAAACAATCCTTTGACGGCGCGAGTGTTCGTTAATCAATTGTGGCAAGAGTTTTTGGGCAATGGTTTGGTCAAAACCACAGGTGACTTTGGTATGCAAGGCAATTTGCCCACGCATCCAGAGCTTTTGGATTGGCTTGCTGTGGATTTTATGGAACATAATTGGGACATCAAACGCCTCGTGAAGCAGATTTTATTATCTGCTACCTACCGACAATCGGCAAAAGTGAGAGACGAACACTTAGCTATTGACCCCGAAAACCTCTATTTGGCGCGATACGCTCGCACGAGAGTCAAAGCCGAATTTGTTCGAGACATCGTTTTAGGCAGTAGTGGTTTGTTGCATAAAGACATTGGCGGCCCAAGTGTCAAACCTTATCAACCCAAAGGTCTGTGGGAAAGAGCGACATCTGGCAGGGGCGTTTTAGCCAAATATGAATTGGACGAAGGCGAAGCCCTGTATCGTCGTGGTATGTACACGTTTATCAAATTGACCGTACCGCCGCCTTCGATGATACTTTTCGATGCCAGCAACCGCGACCAATGTGAGGTCAAACGCTCCAAAACGAGTACGCCTTTGCAAGCTCTCATCATGCTCAACGACCCCTCAGTATTGGAGGCTTCAAGAGCCTTTGCACAACGGCTTTTGACAGAACAGAACGGTATTGATGATAAAATCAACAAGGCATTTCAGACCATTATTTGCCGAAAACCATCGGAGAAAGAGCAAAAAATTCTGAAATCTTATTTTGAAGAACAATTGGTTTTGTTTAAAAATAAAAAATTAGATGCCGAAAAAACATTGTCAATCGGTGCTTCACCTATCAATAAACAAGTGGATTTGAACGAATCGGCAGCGTTGATGAAGGTGGTGAGTACGATTTATAATATGGAGGAGGCGATTACGAAGACGTAAAAAATGAATCACATCAAATTAATATTCATTATTCTGCTTTTTTCTATAAAAAGCTTTGGTCAAACGGAATTTATGCCGATTGGCTCAACCACATATACCGCTTATATAGCTTATGGAGACGAAGGCAGTGCTGTTTTCAATCCGCTGAAAGACACTTTGTGTAATGGCGAACCTTGTCGAAAGGTAAAAAACACAAGAAAGAACAAGAAAACGAATGCCATTTTCACAGAATATGTCTATTTTCAACAAAAAAGTGATTCCATTTTTGAATACAATGAATATAATAAAAAATGGTTTTTTTTATTTAAAAATCACTATAATGTTGGTGATTCATTTGATATTAAAGAGGTTATAGCAAATTCTGCTTTTACAAATACCAACGTTTATGTTGACTCTGTTGTGGTTGCAAATGGTATCAAACGTTATGCTTGTCGCATAAAATGCTTACCATATTCAAATATAAGCCCTTTGATTTTTACTCATTTCAATCTTTACGATAAATTCATACCTGACCAAAACTGGCATTTATACAGTATTTGTACCCGGGCTTATAATGACGGTTACTACTATTATCCACTTTGCTACACAGAAAACGCAATTGACTATCATACACCTTTATATACAGGGCCCAATTGTGATTCAATTACGCGCACTCTAAATCCAATACAGTTGCCTGAAAATTTGGATTTTACACTATCGCCAAACCCCGCAAATAGCTTTTTGTCAATAAAAAGTGGTCAAAAACAATCTATTCGATTGAATATTCTAAACATACAAGGTCAATTGATTTTAGAAAAAACGATAGTTGCACCAGATGAACTTAATATCAGTGAATTTCCAAATGGCATTTATTTAGTAAAAGCAGAAAGTGAAAAAGGTATTTCGAAAACTCAAAAACTCATTGTACATCATTAAAATACAAAAAAATAAAACTCATTTTACCCCCTCAGTATAAGAGCTGTTTTTTAATCAAATTCAGAATTTACAAAAAATGAAAATAATAAATATCGCCTTATCGGTGAGCCTGTTGATGGCTTCTTGCAATACACAAAGTATTGAAAATAAATCAAAATCTGTCAATCCCCTTCTCGGAACGTGGAAGTTGCAGACAGGCGTTTTGATTGAAAAAGGCGATACCACGACCACCGACTACACAAAAGAGGTGTCTTTTATTAAAATTATTAACGATACACATTTTGCTTTCATTCAACATGATTTGGCAAAAGGGAAAGGCGCAAAGCCTGTATTTTCTGCGGGTGGTGGCAGCTATACATTTTCTGATAGCACTTACACAGAACATCTTGAATATTGCAACGAAAGAGCTTGGGAAGACAATAAATTCTCATTTACGATAACAGTGCGTGGCGATACACTTGTCCAAAAAGGGGTTGAAAAAATCGAAGGAACGGATGTTAACCGCCTAAATATTGAAACGTATGTCAAAGTGAAAAAATAAAATCATGGAAAAAGAAATATTAGAACACGGACTCAATATAAACCGCCGCAAATTCCTCTCAAGCCTCGGCATCGGCATCGGCAGTGCGGCATTAGGCTCTTTGCTGATTCCTGATTTATTCGGCAGCAAAGAAGATGCGATTATGGCAGGTTTGCCGCATTTTGCACCCAAGGCAAAACGGGTTATTTATCTATTCCAAAACGGTGCGCCCTCGCAATTGGATTTGTTTGACTACAAACCCAAATTGAATGAAATGCACGGACAAGACCTCCCTGCGTCTATTCGCATGGGTCAACGACTGACAGGAATGACTGCCAATCAAGCCAAATTTCCATTAGCGGGTTCAGTTTTTAAATTCAAGCAATACGGCGAACATGGCACTTGGTTGAGCGAGTTGCTGCCGCATACTTCTAAGATTGTCAACGATTTATGTGTTATAAAAACCATTCACACCGAAGCCATCAACCACGACCCAGCTTTGACCTTCTTCCAAACAGGGGCGCAAGTTGGCAACCGTCCGAGTTTTGGCTCGTGGTTGAGTTATGGTTTGGGCAGCGAAAACAAAAATTTGCCTGCGTTTTGTGTGTTATTGTCCAAAGGAAAAGGCAACGGGCAAGGCGTATATTCAAAATTGTGGACAAATGGTTTTTTGGATTCCACGCATCAAGGCGTGCAATTCAGCAGCGGCGACAATCCTGTTTTGTACCTCAACAATCCCGATGCCATTGACAAAGAAGACCGCCGCCGTATGCTCGACAAAGTGGCTGAACTCAATGGCGAAAGCTACAAAGAATTTGGCGACCCTGAAATTCAAGCGAAAATTCAGCAATACGAAATGGCATTCCGTATGCAAACGGCTGTGCCAGAAGTCACGGATATTCGCAACGAACCCAAAGACATCATCAAATTGTACGGACCCGATTGCCTCATTCCTGGCACTTATGCCGCGAATTGCCTTTTAGCCCGAAAACTCTCCGAAAACGGTGTGCGTTTCGTGCAATTGTACCATCAAGGTTGGGACGGACACGGCAATCTCCCTGGCGAAATCAGAGGGCAATGTATGGACACCGACCAAGCATCAGCGGCTCTCATCACCGACTTGAAACAACGGGGTTTGCTCGACGAAACGCTCGTGATTTGGGGCGGCGAATTTGGCCGCACCAACTACTGTCAAGGTCCTTTGACCAAAGAAAGTTATGGTCGTGACCACCACCCACGCTGTTTTACAATTTGGATGGCAGGCGGTGGCGTAAAGCCTGGCGTTTATGGTGAAACCGATGAATTTGGTTATAATATTACCGAAAATCCTGTTCATGTCAATGATTTTCATGCCACAGCCTTGCATTTGATGGGTCTTGACCATGAAAAATTAACCTATAAGCATTTGGGCAGACGGTATCGTTTGACGGATGTGGCGGGGAAAGTGGTTAAGGGAATTGTGGCGTGAAATACGAATGACATGGAAAAAAAATTTTGGATTCTTTGTTTCCTTACTTTAATGATTTCATGTAAAGAGTCATTTAAAAAAGGCATTGTTACATCACCTGACTTTAAAAGTGAATTTGAACTTGATAGTACAGTAGAACTTCAAAATGTAAGAGATGCAGCTTATGGGTATTTATTTTCATACCCAACAAGTTTTAAAGAGCAAATTGATACTGCAGATAACATAGTGTTTTATTCAATTGACAAAAAAGCAAAATTAATGTGCTTTGTAGAGGGTAATGTTGCAGTTGCAGATTCTTTAACAAACTACCTGTTTGAATACTATCAAAATGTTAATAAAGGCAATCATCCATACATAAAAGGCTCTAAATCAATAAAAAAACAATTGATTTATAATAACTTATGGAATAACAAGGGTGAATTTACCATTTTAGGGCAATCAGATACAACTGAGTTTATTTGGAAAACAGAATTATCTGAATTTCCAATTAGTGGCGATTTGATTTTTAAAAATATGTTATTTACATACCCAATTTTAGAACGCAGTAAATATCAAGCCATAGGTATTGAGATGGCAAAAGAGTTTGGAAACCAGTTTACTCGGTTGAAAAGGGAATAAGCTAACCAATCATCATGCAAAGAAAAGATTTCATAAAAACCACGTCCTTCGGCTTGCTCGGCGCAATGCTGACCCCTCTCCACAGGAGTCCTTACGGACAGTATCTCGCCAAAAATGAAGTCATTTTGGGACATAATAACAAACGCTACAAAATCAATACCCGTTGGAGTCAAGCGGATGTGGCGCGTTATCCTGTCAATAATTGCCATGAAATGGTGCAGGACAAAAAAGGTCGAATCTTGCTTTTGACCGACGAAACCCGCAATAATGTCTTGATTTATGATAAAAATGGTAAAATATTGGATAGTTGGGGCAAAGAATATCCTGGCGCACATGGTTTGACGTTATTCAATGAAAACGGTGAAGATGTCTTGTTTATTTGCGATAATACACGCCATCAAGTCATAAAAACCACGATTGACGGGCGGGTTTTGATGACTTTGGATTATCCCAAAGAGACGGGCGTTTATGCAAAAGCGGAAGAATATGTGCCGACGGAAACGGCTATTGCACCGAATGGCGATATTTATGTGGCGGATGGATATGGGAAAGATTATGTCATTCAGTACAACCACAAAGGCGAATATATCCGTCATTTTGGCGGCAAAGGCGATACGGCGGCGCATTTGAGCAATGCTCATGGTGTTTGTGTGGATATGCGTGATAAGGCGAATCCGTGTTTAATGGTGACTTCTCGGGTACAAAATGCTTTTAAAAAGTATGATTTAGAAGGCAAATATTTAGAAACGATTGACCTGAAAGGGGCTTGGGTGTGTCGTCCTGTTATAAAAGGTGATTATTTGTATGCGGCTGTTTTACAATCGAATAGCCGTCAATGGGCGCAATCAGGTTTTGTAACCATTTTGGATAAAAACAATAAGGTCGTCTCCAATTTGGCTGGTAGTACCCCTCTCCAAAGGAGTCCTGACGGACAGTATAGTGGTGCGCAAGTCGAAGAAATGTACCAAACCATCAAGGCATTTCAGTATCCACACGATGTATTGATTGACGATGAAGAAAATATGTATGTGGCACAGTGGAATTCGGGCAAAACGTATCCGATAAAGTTAGAACCAGTTGTTTAATGAAACGTCGGGGAGGTTTGAAACCTCCCCGACGTTAGTCAATAATAAATTTCTATGAAAAATATACACTTTTTAATCGTTTTTCTATCAAACGTTGCCGTTTTATCGGCACAAGATGCCTTTCAATTAGCACCGCCGTTGTTAAAATACCCCTCAGTATTTTTCACAAAAGAAGCTAAAATTGACTTGGTTTTTGCCGAACCCAATACTCAAATTCACTATACTTTAAACGGGGAAGAACCGACTGAAAATGCGCAACGCTATACGCACCCCCTCAGTATCACAAAGAATTTTACAACCGTCAAAGCGCGGGTTTTCGGAAAAAACTACTTGCCTTCTGATGTTGTGCAAGCGACGTTTATCAAAGAAGGTTTGCCCATAAAATCTGCTGAAACGACACTGCCCAATCCAAAATACAAAGGTTCTGGTGCGAAGACTTTGATAGACAATGAAGGTGGAAAAACCACCGTTTCAAGCCCCACATGGTTGGGTTTTCAGACAGATACTGTTGATGTTATTTTGAATTTACACAAAAAAGAAAAGTTCAAAAAGGTGCTTATTGGTCTTTTGCGAGACTATGGTTCTTGGATTTTTTTGCCTGAAAAGATAGCGATTTACGCTTTTGACGATAAAAAAAATTATTTTCAATTACTTGATAATCAAATATTTAACCAATCAAAAGACATAAAAGGTAGTTTTTATACCCCCTCAGTATTGTCGCTTAAAAAAAGTATCAAAACAGACAAAATCAAAATCCAATTGCATGTAGTAAAACAAATACCCGATTGGCATGTCGGCAAAGGGAATCGGAGTTGGATTTTTATAGACGAAATAAAAGTGTACGGAGATGAATAAAACGAAAAACCTAACTTATAATACCACTTTTGCGCTCAATTGCCTTTTACTTTTCCTTGTTGTGTTTGGCAATACTTTGGCTGTCCCGATTGGGTTGCAGTTCGTGGGGCGTATGCACCCTTTGCTTTTGCATTTTCCAATAGTTTTATTGGTTTTAGCGGCTGTTTGGGAGGTTTTTTTAAGCAAAAAATTAGGAAATACTGAGGGGGGGCAACCAATAACTAATAACGAAATCGGCGACTGGATTTTGTTATCGGCTGCACTCACGGCTGTCTTATCGGCATTGATGGGTTTGTTTTTATCGCAAGAAGAGGGTTACAAAGCGGAAGCGATTTTTTGGCACAAATGGACAGGCGTGGCAGTGGCATTTCTGTCGTTTGTCTGGTACAGTTTTCGGCAAACTGCGCGGCAGGCAAAAGGTTTGAGGGCGTTAGCGAGTGTGTCAAGTCTCGCAGCAGTCGTGTGGGCGGGGCATCAAGGCGCAAATATCACGCATGGCGAAAGTTTTTTAACAGCACCTTTTCAGACTAAAAATGAAGAAAAACAGGTGTCCGCCGATGAAGCCGTGATATTTACGGATTTGGTAAAACCTATTTTGGAGAAAAAATGTATGAGTTGCCACAATACGCAAAAAGCCAAAGGCGATTTGATAATGGAAACACAAGAGCAATTACTGAGGGGGGGCAAAAATGGCAAATTGTGGGACTTGGCGGCGGCTGATTTGGGTTTGATGATGCAACGGGTTCACTTGCCATTGGATGAAAAAAAGCATATGCCACCCGCAGGAAAACCCCAATTGACCACCGAAGAAACGGCTATTTTATTTCATTGGCTGAAAAATGGGGCGAGTTTTACTAAAAAAGTGAGCGAATTGGCGGATACAGATACTTTGAAAATACTGGCAAAAGCTATTTTAAAATCAAGCGATACCGAAGTTTATACATTCAAAGCGGCGGACGAAAGCACCATTAAAAAATTGAATAATAATTATCGTGTCATTTCGCCTTTGTCGCTCAATTCTCCAGCTTTGAGTGTCGAGTTTTTTGGTGCTTCTTTTTTTTCGAGCGAAAAATTGAGCGAATTGAAAGGCATTAAAGAACAATTGGTGCATTTGGGTTTGAATAAAATGCCTGTGAAAGATGAAGATTTAAAAACGATAGCGGGTTTTGGGAATTTGAGAAAACTAAATTTATCGTTTACGCAAATAACAGGCGCGACTTTGGGCGAATTGAAAAGCCTAAAACATTTGCGCCAACTGTCGCTTTCGGGTACACCTGTCACTATGGCACAATTAGAAGATCTAGCGCAGATGCCCGCGTTAAAAACCTTGCAACTGTGGAATACAGGCGTTTCGCCACAAGATTTGGCTGCTTTGAAGTCAAAATTGCCCAATATTTCGATTGAATCGGGTTTTAGAGGCGATACGGTTGTTGCCCGTTTGAGTATGCCGATTTTAGAAAACGATGAAGTACAGGTTTTTAAAGAAGATACTAAAATCACGCTCAAACACTATGTGAAAGGGGCAGTCATTCGCTACACTTTGGACGGAACTGCGCCCGATAGCCTCAAATCGCCCGCTTATACTGAGGGGGGGATTTTGATTAATCAATCCACAACTTTGAAAGCCAAAGCCTTTTTAGAAGGGTGGGTGAGTAGCGATACTTTGACGCAACAATTCTACAAAGCGGGTCTTGTTGCCGATTCTGTGCGGTTTGTTCAAGCACCCAATCCACAATATTCGGGTAAAGGAAAGATGCTTTTTGATGGCAAAATGGGCGATTCTAATTTCAAAAGTGGCAAATGGTTGGGTTTCAAAGAAAATCCAATGGAAGCTGTTTTGTATTTCAATCAACCCGTTACAGTCTCAAAAGTAACGATGAATACGCTGGTTTTGATTGGCAGTTATATCATGCCTGCCCAAGAACTGCAAGTGTGGGGCGGCAGCAGTCCGTCAAACTTGACTTTGCTCAAAACGTTGACACCTACTCAACCGACGAAAGAAGCACCATTTTATACGAAAGGTTTTGAATTTAGTTTTCCAGCTAAACAAGTCAGTGTCTTGAAATTAGTCGGCAAATCTGTTCAAAAACTACCGCCGTGGCATCCTGGCAAAGGCGACAAAGGTTGGTTTTTTATTGACGAAATATTTATCAATTGAAGGATTTGAATAGAGAGTGTTCACAAAACTGTGTCAATACAAAATCTAATTACCTTTGTAAATGGAAAAGACATTTAATTTTGAGCACTACAAGAGCGAAGCAGTATCAGGACTGCTGAATGGTCAGCCGTTAACAGGAAAAGACGGAGTAT
>JAEUUP010000138.1 GCA_016787525.1 Saprospiraceae bacterium
GTCGTGTGAGAGGATGGCAATGGTCTGTTCGTTGAGTTCGTTCTGTTGGGCGATGATGTTTTTCTGCTTTTTCAGGGTTGTATAAAAGTAGGCTAATACGCCTAAACCCCCGAGCAAAGAAGCCACCAACAAACCCAAATACAGATTTTGTTTTTGTTGCGCCGAAAGTTCCAAGTTTTTGAGATTTAAATCCCGTTCTTTTCCTTTTTCGCGTTCTTCGGATAGGGAAAGTTGTTGTTCTTTTTCCTGTTTTTCAGCTTGTTCTTTGAGATACGCCAAATGCGCCAAGTCTTTTTCTTTATTACTGAGGGATAAGGCTTGCTCTCGGAGCGTCAAAGTTTGTTGATTGAGGGTAAGGGCTTGTTCTTTTTGCATTGTCAATAAGCGTTGTTTTTCCAGCTCCCCCTCAGTCAATTGTTGTTGATATTTGAGTTCGGTTTCTTTTTTATCAAATTCGTATTCTATTTCCTTGCGGGTGATTTGTTTTTGGGTTTCGTCGCCTCTGATGCTGTCTCTGATGGCGATGTATTCTTTGTAGGTATCGTAGGCTTTTGTATAGGCTTTATTCTGTTCATAAATATCGCTCAATACGCGCAATGCTTCCCCTGTCATCTGTTTCGCTTTCATTTTTCTACCAATCTCTAAACCTTCTGTGGCGTATCTCTCTGCTTGTGTATAGCGTTCAGCTGGGTTGACACCCATTATTAATAACAGTGAATCGGACACCTTCAAGTAAAGTTGGGCTATCGAAACGAGATTATTACACGCTTCTACTTGTTTGTTACTTAGTTTTCTGGCATTTTTAAGGGCTTCTTGATAAGAACGATGGGCTTCTACATCGCGCCCTGCGGCTTCATAGGTGCTACCGAGAAACCATAAACTCACGTATGTACCCGTTTTTCTATTCAATTCATTGCCTTTCTCTATGTTCGCAATAGCTTCATCATACCTTTTTAGGGCTTTATAAGTATTGCCCAATACATAGTATATAGAGCCTTGTATGTTTTCATTATTCGTTTTTTCGGCTGCGGCTATGGCTTTTTTATAATAATCCAATGCTTTATCGTATTCTAAAAGTTTACCGTAAACAAAGCCCAAATGCCGATAATTAGGTGCTTTATCGTAGTCGTTACCTATCTTGTCGTTTATATTTAAGGCTTTTTGCAGACAGTCAATGGCTTTCACATAGTTACCCAAACGGTAATAACAAAGACCAACGCTGCCTAAGGCTAAGGCTTCTCCTTTCAAGTCACGCTGCTGTTGTGCCAATTTAATGGCTTCTTCATTATACTTAACGGCGAGATGATCGTCCGCACTGATATAAATAACACCTAAACCATTCAAGGCGGCTATCTTAACTTTCATATAGCCTATTTGGTCTGCGAGAGCTATCGAACTGTCGAAATGCTTTTTACCATTCGGAAAATCACCTTTGTTATCGTAGAGTTTGCCCAAGAGATTGTGCGTTTCTGCTATCTTTTTGGCGTTTTGCAGCGATTCATAAATAGCAAGTGCTTGCTTGGCTAAATCAATTCCCTCATTGATACGTTTGAACTGGTCTTTTAGGTGTTGCGCTTTCGCAAATAAAGCATCGGCTTTAAGCCCCCTATTATTAAACTTTTCGGCTAATGCTAATGCTTTCTCACTGTAATCAATCCCTTCTGGCGTATTGACCCTCGTTAAAGCTTCGCTCAATTCAATCAATATCCTCGCCCGCACAGTATCCTCTTTCGGATGCTTGTTCAATACGGCTGTTAAACTGTCTATTTTAGCTTGTGCAAGTGCAGGCGTTGTGGCAGTAAAAAAAACAAACATGAATAATACAGCTATTAGTCTTAGTTTCAACATAAAAAATATGATTAAAGTCCAAAAAACCTTGAAATACTGAGGGGGTGCTTTTTTATCCCAACACCTTCGCTATCGTCCCACCCACCTCAGGCGAATCAAAAACAACCTTGATTTGTTCGCCTTGCAACAGAGACCCGACGAGGAAAAGTCCTAAGCCATTGCCCCGTTCTTGCTGAGTGCCACGCTGCGAAAGACTCACTTCGCGCATGAGTTTGGAGCGTTGTTCGGGTGATAGACCGATGCCGAAGTCTTGAATAGAAAAACCCCTA
>JAEUUP010000141.1 GCA_016787525.1 Saprospiraceae bacterium
GGGAGTCTGTCAAAGCTATTTTTATGACTCAACTAGTCGATTCTTTTATAAGTATCTACAAACTAGTCGAACTATTATTTATTCCAAAATTAGAATAATCATATGTCAATGAACGCAATTGTTTTACATTAGAAATTGCTGTAAAAAATCATAAACAGCAGGCAAATAATTGATTATCAATATTTTAAAATTTGCCTTTTATCATGGAAAAACAAAACAAACTCATCGCTTTTGAAGGTGCGGCAATTCGCAAAACAATTCACAATGGCGAATGGTATTTCTCTGTCGTTGACATTATTGAGGTTTTGACAGACAGCCCGATTCCTCGTAACTATTGGTCTATCGTAAAAAAACGTGAACCTCAGTTGCATACAATTTGTATGCAACTGAAAATGCAATCTAAAGATGGTAAATTCTATAAAACAGATTGCGCCAATACTGAGGGGGTACTCCGCATTGTCATGTCCGTACCGTCACCCAAAGCGGAGCCTCTAAAATTGTGGCTGGCGCAAGTCGGTAGGGAGCGCATTGAGGAAGCAGAAAATCCAGAAATTGCTTTCGAGCGCGCCAGAGAAATTTACAAAGCCAAGGGTTATCCCGACGACTGGATTGGATACAGAGAGAAAAGCATATTGATTCGCAAGGAGTTAACAGATGAATGGAAACAACGTGGTATCACTGAAAATAAAGAATATTCGATATTAACAGCCGAAATTTCTAAAGCGACTTTCGGAGTCACGCCTTCTGAACATGCCCAGTTGAAAGGTCTCGAAAAGCAGAATTTACGCGACCATATGACCAATTTGGAACTTATTTTTTCAGCTTTGGGCGAAGAATTGACTCGAACAGAAGCCATCAAATCCGATGCTCAAGGTTTTACAGAAAACCGCGAAGCTGCCATGAAAGGTGGTATGATTGCAGGCGAAGCCCGCGAACGTGTAGAAGCCCGAACAGGTCAAAAAGTGTTGTCGAACGAAAACTTTTTGAATCTAAATGCAGACGAAACGAAAGCCCTTCCTAAGAACGAAGAAGAATGAAGGAATTTATTAGGCACATAAAAAGTTGATTATGAATATTTTAAAAATAAAAAAATTTATTCTGACAAATTAAAAACGTATGAATATTTTAGTTACAGGTGGTGCGGGGTTTATCGGTAGTCATACCGTTGTTGCCCTTGTCGAAGCAGGTTTTGAGCCTATTATTGTTGACGATTTTTCTAATTCCGAGAAACGAGCTTTGAGTGGTATTGAACGCATTTTGGGAAGACCTGTTAAATGTTATGAAGCGGATTGTAACAATTTAGAAACGATTCAAAACATCTTTAGACAAGAACAAATTCAGGGTGCTATCCATTTTGCAGCCTTCAAAGCTGTCGGTGAATCGGTCCAAAATCCACTAAAATACTACGAAAACAACCTTGTTTCGCTCATCACCCTTTTGAAAGCGGCACATACTGAGGGGGTCAAAAATATTCTATTCTCTTCATCTGCAACGGTTTATGGTTTGTCAGAAGAATTACCAGCGACAGAGCAAACACTCATTCCAAAAGCGATGTCACCTTATGGCAATACCAAACAGATTAGTGAAGAAATTCTGAGAGATGTGGTTGCTTCGGGTGCTTTACTGAGGGGTATATCGTTGCGCTATTTCAACCCGATAGGCGCACATCCGTCAGCCGCAATAGGCGAATTGCCACTGGGCGTACCGAATAATCTCGTGCCATACATCACGCAAACAGGCGCAGGAATACGCGAAAAATTAACTGTTTTTGGTGGCGATTACGATACGCCAGATGGGACTTGTCTGCGCGATTTTATTCATGTTTGCGACCTTGCCGAGGCGCACGTCATTGCCATGAAATATCTATTGAGCTTGGAAGTGGATAATTATTACGATGTTTTTAATGTCGGTACAGGTGTCCCCAATAGCGTTTTGGAAGCCATAACGGCGTTTGAAGAAGTGAGTGGCAAATCGTTGCATTACGAAATCGGTGCACGACGAGACGGTGACGTACCTTCTTTGTATGCTGATGTCTCAAAAATAAAATCGGCTTTGGGTTGGACGGCCAAACGCTCAATGAAAGAGGGATTGGCAGACGCTTGGCGGTGGCAGCAGACTTTGTAAGCGAAATTAGAAGTCAAAAAGACTTTTATAAATCTTGACTTTTTTGTGCTTTGAATCTCAAAATCTCTCCTTACCTTTCGCTGTTTTGATTTACCAACTTTAAAAATCGGAAGGATATGCAACCATTTATTGGAGAATTAGTCGGCACGATGTTGCTGATTTTACTTGGTGACGGTGTTGTCGCAGGTGTTTTACTCAAAAATTCTAAGTCTGAAAATGCAGGCTGGATGGTGATAACAACAGCTTGGGCATTGGCAGTGACTATGGGCATTTATGTTGCAGGCCCCCTCAGTAATGCGCATCTTAATCCAGCGGTCACGTTAGCATTGGCAGCTACGGGGCAGTTTGCTGCGGACAAAGTACCTATGTATATTGGTGCGCAAATGTTGGGTGCTATCATGGGTAGCTGTTTAGTTTATCTACATTATTTGCCACATTGGGCAAAAACCGAAGATCAAGCCTTAAAATTAGCTGTTTTCTGCACCGCACCAGCCGAACGACACACGGTGGGCAATTTTATAAGCGAATTTATTGGCACATTTGTTCTTATGCTTGGTTTAGGAGCGATTGGTTCAACTGAGTTCGCGGCTGGAGTTAATCCATTGGCTGTGGGTGGACTTATTGCTGTTATTGGTTTGTCATTAGGTGGTTCAACGGGCTACGCCATCAACCCTGCTCGCGATTTAGGCCCACGCATTGCTCATGCTATTTTGCCTATTCCTGGCAAAGGAGGATCAGATTGGGGCTATGCTTGGATTCCTGTTGTTGCGCCAATTTTGGGTGGTATCTGTGGTGCAGCTTTTTTCAAAACGTTTTTAAGTTTACATTAAACTCATATTTACGAATCTCAAAGATTTTCGTAACTGTTGATTATATTTTTGCTTAACAATAATTACTTATATGCGTCTTATCATTTTCACCAATCGAGACTTAGCGAGTAATCTTTTTCTGAACCACGTATTGCCGCATGTTGCGCCCTACGTGGTTCACATTTTTTTGTCTGATAAAGTCGGTAAAAAAGCCACAACTGAACCGCCTAAAGACTTAAAAGACTTGAAGTTTTTTGAACAGACACTGCCAAATGACTTTATCTTTGATTTACTCGACACTCAAAAAAGGCAGCCAAATAAAGATAGCAAACTGATGACTTTCAATGAATTATCAGATTTTTATAGTATTCCTTTTGTTTCTTTAAATAATGTTGCTTTGGAAGAAAATCTTGATAAAGTAAAAAAATTATTGCCAGACTTAGTGCTATCGGTTCGATATGGTAAAATATTCAAATCGGCATTTTTGAGTATTCCAAAACTGGGTGTTATTAATTTACACTCAGGACGACTCCCTCAGTATCGCGGCGTTTTACCTACTTTCAGAGCTTTGATGAATGGCGATGAGATACTATATCCGACGCTGCACTATATTGATAATGGCACGATTGATACAGGCGGTATCATCGGAAGTGCTGAGGTAAAAGTTGAGACAGGGAAGTCACTTTTAGGGCATGTTTTGAGCCTTTATCCCGCCAGTGTTCCTTTGGTCGTGCGTACCATCCAGCAGATTGCCAATGGTGAAAAGCCTTTAGCTGCTTCTCAAACCGATGAAAATGCAGCCTATTTCACATTTCCGACAGAAGAAGAAATCTTACTTTTCAAAGAAAAAACGGGCATTCCTTTTGTAGATACCGCTGAATATGAAGCGTTTATGAAACTATATACAAACGACTAACGCATACTGAGGGGTGTATGCGCACTTGTTTTTACCATAAAACTTTGGTATTTTTGTTAAAAATAAAACCAATCACACTTTGATAAATCGAGTCATTCTAATCGTCTTAGACAGCGTCGGTATTGGCGCATTGCCCGATGCCCCTCAGTATGGTGACGCGGGCAGCAATACTTTGGGCAATATAGCCAAGCACTTTCCCAATCTTCATTTACCCAATTTGACAGCTTTGGGTCTGGGCAATATTGACCCAACCAATCTTTTAGCCAAAACAGCTGCGCCTACCGCCTCCTTCGGCAAAGCTATGGAACAATCGGCTGGAAAAGACACGACAACAGGACATTGGGAAATCGCAGGTGTGGTTTTAGAAAAGCCTTTTCCTGTTTTTCTCGACGGGTTTCCTTCGGCGTTTATGGCTGACTTTGAGGCAGCTCTTGGCACAAAAACCATTGGCAACTATGCCGCGTCAGGGACGGTTGTCATCAACGATTTGGGTGACGAACACATGAGGACTCGGTTTCCGATAGTTTATACCTCCGCAGACAGCGTTTTTCAAATTGCGATGCACGAAGATGTCTATCCCATTGAAAGACAATACGAAATATGTCAAATAGCACGTGATTTACTGAGGGGAGACTTGGAAGTGGGTCGCGTCATTGCCCGACCTTTCACAGGCAGTTCGGGCAATTATACACGCACAAGCCGCCGCAAGGACTTTGCTGTCGCACCACCACACACCATTTTAGATGCTGTAAAAGAAAGCGGCAAGACCGTGTTTGCTATTGGAAAAATCTTAGATATTTTCAACGGCAAAGGCATTACAAATTATGTGAAAACAGCTAATAATTTGGAAGGCATAAAAGCCACAATTGAAGCCATAAAGCATGGTATTACTGAGGGGTTAGTTTTTACAAACTTAGTTGATTTCGATATGCTGTTTGGTCATCGGCGCGATGTTGAAGGATATGCTAAAGCCTTGATGGAGTTTGATAGTTATATTCCTGAAATATGCAACTCACTAAAAAACAATGATTTACTTATCATAACAGCCGACCACGGGAATGACCCGACTTTCACAGGCAACGACCATACACGAGAGTATATTCCAATTTTGAATTATGGAAAAATGATAAAAAAAGGGCATAATATTGGCATAAGAAACTCATTTGCAGATATAGCTGCGACGATTGCAGAGGCTTTAGATATTGAATATGAAACACAGGGGGAAAGTTATTTTTCACATATTCGCAGTTCAAAATAAAACCATAAATTATGAATCAAAAATTAGCAGCTTCCGAACTCGTTTTAAACCCCAACGGCAGCGTTTATCACTGCAATCTGCTGCCTGAGAACTTGGCTGATACCATTATTTTAGTAGGCGACCCTGGACGTGTACCTTTGGTATCGAGTTTTTTCGATACGGTTGATTTTCAAACCCAAAAAAGGGAAATCGTTACGCACACAGGTACTAAAAATGGTCAGCGTATTTCGGCAATTTCAACAGGCATGGGAACGGATAATATTGATATTGTGCTGAGTGAATTAGACGCAGTGGCTAATATTGATTTGGTTAGTAGAAAAATAAAAACTGAACATAAACAGTTGACATTCATTCGTTTGGGTACTTCTGGAGCATTGCAAGCCGATATTCCAGTGGATAGTTTTTTGGCAAGTTCACATGGTTTGGGTTTCGATGGGGTATTGCATTATTATCAAAATACTGAGGGGTATTCGGACAGTGGTTTTGTCAGAAAATTTGTGAGAGAAACAGCTTGGGACAAGCGTTTGTCACGCCCTTATTTGGTCGAATGCGATGCTGATTTATTGGCAAAAGCTAAAAATTTGGGTTTTTATTCGGGTATAACGGCGACGGCGATTGGTTTTTACGGTCCACAAGGTCGTGTGCTGCGTTTGGATGTGAATGATACAATGCTGAATGAAAAACTCTCTAATTTTAGATACAAAAACATGAAAATCACTAATTTTGAAATGGAAACTTCGGCGATATATGGTTTATCAAAATTGATGGGGCATCGTGCTTTGACGATAAATTGTATTATTGCGAATCGTTTTACGGGTCAATACAGTGTAGATTATCAAAAATCGGTGCGAGAATTGATTGGAAAGGTGGTGAATGAATTAATTTAAGAATAACGAATATCGAAAAAATGAGAAATAAAAGAACAGAATTGACAATCAATCATTTAGAGCGCAACGATGGCGTGCCGTTTGATGCTTCTTGGTTTGAAAATAGCCAAATCAATCGCAGTGCCATTGAACGCAGAACCTCAAGTTTGGGCGGACGCAGAACGGTCAAAAAAGAGTATCAAGCGGCTTGGTTGTTGAAGGCGATTAGTTGTATTGACCTCACAACTTTGGCGGGCGACGACACACGTGGCAACGTCATTCGGCTGTGTGCCAAAGCCCAATCACCTGTGCGTCATGACCTTTTGGAAGCCATGGATATGACCGATGAACCTATCCAAGTCGGCGCGGTGTGTGTGTATCACAACCTGATTTCGTTTGCAAAAGAGGCTTTGGAAGGCTCAAACATACCGATTGCCGCCGTCTCAACGGGCTTTCCTGCGGGTAAGATTTCGTTGGAGGATAAAATTACGGAGATAAAAAAATCTGTTGCCGCAGGTGCGACAGAGATTGATATTGTAATAAGTCGTGATTTGGTCATTGAATCAAAATGGCAAGAACTCTACGACGAAGTAGCCTTGTGCCGCAAAGCGTGCGGTGAAGCCCACATGAAGACCATTTTGGCAACAGGCGAAATTTCAACCTTAACAAAAGTCGCCAAAGCCAGCATGGTGAGCATGATGGCAGGCTCAGATTTTATCAAAACGAGTACAGGCAAAGAGTCTGTCAACGCCACGTTACCCGTTAGTTTGGTGATGATACGCATGATTCGGGACTATTACGAGCGAACGGGTCTTAAAGTCGGGTACAAACCTGCGGGCGGCATTCAAAAAGCCAAACAAGCCCTTGATTGGTTGATATTGATGAAAGAAGAATTGGGCAACGATTGGCTCAATCCTGAGCTGTTCCGTTTCGGAGCGAGTAGTCTTTTGGGCGATATTGAACGGCAGTTGGAGCATTTTGTAACTGGGGCATATTCTGCGGGCTATCGTCATCCAATGGCGTGAGACCCCCTCAGTATTATTTTAAAATCAATCGTTTAAAATGACAATAAAAGAAATATACAAAACCATGTCTTATGGCCCCGCACCCGAAAGTGCCGCACAAGCCAATGCGTTTCTCGATGCACACAATCGCCAATTCGACCTATTTATCAATGGCGAATGGCAAAAACCGAGTTCGGCTGCCTATTTCGACACATTCAACCCGTCGAATAAAAAGGCATTAGCCAAAATTGCCGAAGCCAACGCGCAAGATGTGAATGCAGCCGTCGAAGCAGCGCAAAAAGCATTGCCCGATTGGGTCGCTTTGGGTGGTCATCAAAGGGCCAGATACCTCTATGCTTTGGCCCGACAAGTTCAAAAACACAGTCGCTTGTTCGCTGTTTTGGAAACGATGGACAATGGGAAACCCATTCGCGAAACGCGTGACATTGACATTCCATTAGTGGCGCGGCATTTCTATCATCATGCAGGGTGGGCGCAGTTGATGGCTACCGAATTGCGCGACTATAAAGAAGTGGGCGTGATTGGACAAATCATTCCTTGGAACTTTCCGCTTCTCATGCTCGCTTGGAAAATTGCGCCAGCTTTGGCAATGGGTAACACGGTGGTTCTGAAACCCGCTGAATACACACCTCTGACGGCTTTGTTGTTTGCGGAGATGTGTCGCAACGTTGGTTTGCCGAAAGGCGTGGTCAATATTGTGACGGGCGATGGCAAAACGGGCGCAGCCTTGACCCAACATGAAGGCGTACAGAAAATTGCCTTCACTGGCTCGACGGAAGTGGGTAAAATCATCAGAAAAACGATTGCAGGCAGTGGCAAAAAGCTGTCGCTCGAATTAGGCGGCAAATCACCTTTTATTGTCTTTGAAGATGCGGACTTGGATAGTGTTGTCGAAGGCATTGTAGATGCTATTTGGTTCAATCAAGGTCAGGTTTGTTGTGCAGGCTCTCGTCTTTTGGCACAGGAAAGTATTGCGGAAAAGCTCTATTCAAAGATTAAAACACGCATGGAAAGCCTTATCGTCGGCAATCCTTTGGACAAGTGCATTGATATGGGGGCTATCGTGGATAAAGTGCAGTTGAAAACGATTGATGAACTTGTGAAACAAGGCATTACGGAAGGCAATACGATTTGGCAACCGTCTTGGGCTTGTCCTACTGAGGGGTATTTTTATCCGCCGACTTTATTTACAGACGTGTCTCCTGCTTCAAAAATAGCGCACGAGGAGATTTTTGGCCCCGTTTTGGTGGCAATGAGTTTTAGAAGTCATAAAGAAGCGGTGGCTTTAGCGAACAATACGCGCTATGGTTTGGCGGCGAGCTTGTGGACTGAAAACATTAATCTGGCTCTTGACATGGCCCCGCAGTTGAAGGCTGGAACAGTTTGGATCAATTCGACCAATTTGTTCGATGCGGCTTCTGGGTTTGGGGGCTATCGGGAGTCTGGGTTTGGTCGGGAAGGCGGCAAAGAGGGTTTGTATGAATATGTAAAACCCAAAATTGAAGATTCATTGATGGATACGCCGATTTTTCCGCCGATCATTGACCAACCAACAGCTCACAACCAACAACTCGTAGCCATTGACCGAACAACTAAAATGTATATCGGAGGCAAGCAAGCGCGACCCGACAATGGTTACAGCAATCGCATACATAATAGGGTAGGCAAAACCATTGGCGAAGTATCGGATGGTAGCCGAAAAGACATCCGAAATGCTGTCGAAGCGGCTCATGCGAGTGCTTGGGCGGGTATGACGGGACACGCACGCGCTCAAGTTTTGTACTATATCGCCGAAAATCTGGCGATTCGCAAGGCAGAGTTTGCCAATCGTTTGGTCCAAATGCTCAATCATACTGAGGGGGCCGCTTGCTCGGAGGTAGAACAAGCGATTGAGCGCATTTATACCTATGCGGCTTTTGCGGATAAATACGATGGTGCGGCTCATTCGACGGTGCAACGTCATGTGACATTGGCGATGCCCGAAGCCATAGGTGTTTTAGGCATCGTTTGCCCCGAAGAGTCGCCGCTTTTAGGCTTTGTGTCAACCGTTATGCCGGCTTTGGCGATGGGTAATCATGTGGTGGTCGTGCCTTCTGAAAGTTTCCCGTTCTCAGCAACGGATTTTTACCAAATCTTAGACACTTCTGACGTGCCTGCGGGGGCGGTCAATATCGTCACGGGCAAAAAAGAGGACTTGGCTTTTGAATTAGCGAAGCATTATAACGTGGATGGCTTGTGGTATTTTGGCACAAAAGAAGGCAGTCAAAAGGTGGAAGCCTTAGCGACCGACAGCATGAAACGCACTTGGGTCAATTATGGTAAATGCCGTGACTGGTCCGACGATAAACAAGGCTCTGGCGAGCTCTTTTTGAGACAAGCAACGCAGATTAAGAATATTTGGATACCTTATGGTGCATAAATGACTTGTGAATAAGGGGTAAAGATTCTATTCTCACTTACGTGTCGGATACCTTCAAGGCATTCGACACGTTTTTTTTAACATGCCCCCTTAGTATTGAGAGGTCGAGGGTCGTCCGAAAGAGGTCAAGGGTCGTCCGAAAGAAGTCGAGGGTCATCCGAAAGAGGTCGAGGGTCGTCCGAAAGAGGTCGAGGGTCGTCCGTAAGAGGTCGAGGGTCGTCCGTAAGAAGGTCAAGGGGCATCCGAAAGAGGTCAAGAGTCGTCCGTAAGAAGGTCGAGGGTCATCCGAAAGAGGTCGAGGGTCGTCCGAAAGAGGTCAAGGGTCGTCCGAAAGAGGTCAAGGAGCATCCGAAAGAGGTCGAGGGTCGTCCGAAAGAGGTCGAGGGTCGTCCGAAAGAGGTCAAGGATCGTCCGAAAGAGGTCAAGGGGCATCCGAAAGAGGTCGAGGGAGGCTTTTATGACTGTATGGGCATCAAAATACGGACGCGAGTGCCTGTATTTTTCTTGTCGGGGGAAACATCTTCGGTGGTCAGGACAGCTTGTGGAGAAAAAATGTGCAATCTTTCTGCCGTCACTTTCAAACCCAAAGACGTTTTGTGCAGATTCTCGGTGTGCTTACGCAAACTTTGGGCATTTTTGCGCCCAATACCATTGTCTTCTATCACATATTCAAGGTGATTGTCGCCTTTTTTCATAATTTTAACCACCAAATGCCCCCCCTCAGTATCAAGGTGTCGCAAACCATGTAAAATAGCATTTTCGACATAGGGTTGTAGAATCATCGGCGGTATCTGTTGCTCCAACAAGGTCTCATCTGCTTCGATTTTGGCTTCAAACTTGCCTTCGTAGCGCACTTTTTCCAAGTCAATATACATTTTAAGGGCTGTCAAGTCCTGTTCAAGCGGGACAGTGTTGTATTGTGCGTTTTCAAGCACGAGGCGAATGAGTTTTGAGAACTTTTGTAGAAAAACAGAGGCTTCCCATTTTTTATTTTCCAAAACAAAACCTTCGATTGTATTCAAACAATTGAAGATGAAATGCGGATTCATTTGGGCGCGCAAGGCAGAAATACGCACTTCTGCCAAACGATTGTTGAACTCTGTTTTCAGTTCGGCTTCGTGGCGCACAGCATTGATTTTTAATCTGAAAAACGTGTATATAATGCCCGCCAATGCCAACAGCACAAGCGTTCTGAACCACCACGCTTTCCAAAAAGGCGGCTCGACGACGATGGTTAGCGTGGATTCTTCGGCATTTTGGGGGTCGTCGTTGCCATAAACTGCCCGCACTTTGAATGTATAAGTGCCGCCGTCAAGATTATTGTAATGCACCTCGGTTTTTGTGCCAGCGTTGACCCATTCCGCGTCGAATCCGTCAAGTTTGTAGAAGTAGCGGATGCGTGTAGGACTCTCAAAGTCGGGTGCGCCAAAGGTGAGCGTGAAATAATTTTCTTTGGGCGACAGGTGAATCGTTGTTTGCAACAGCCTTTCGTTGGCGGGACGTTCAAAAATCTTGAAATCTAAGAACTGAACGTGTAGTTTTTTCTTCCTAAAAATAGCAGAAGTCGCGTCAAGTAAGCGAATACCCGTCGGCGTTAAAGCCCAAATGCCGTTTTGACCTTGCACCAAAGCCATTTTATACAGTTCAATATCGGGCAAAATGTCTTCACCGGGGTTTAATTGCAGACATTCATGCGTTTCGGGGTTGAACAGATACCATTTTTCGTCGCTGCCCCAAAGCCACAACATACCGTCTGCATCTTCGCGGAAGTCCATGATGCTCGGACTGCCAATGGGCGTGAGAGGATAGGCATGAAATTGAGGTTTATCGCTGTTCGGATTTCCCACTCCAACCAAACCGTTGCTCATAGAACCCAGCCAAAGCCGCCCTTTTTTGTCAGAATAAGCGTGAATCATCACATTTTCGGGCAAAGAACCTTTCGATACTGTCTGAGAGGACTCCTTCGGAGAGGGGTCATTTTGAAAAACTTGGTACAGTCCTTTTTCTTTATCCGTTATACGCCATGCCCCTTGTCCATCGGTGCAGAGCCAAATATGACCGAAAGCGTCTTTTTCGATGCCAATGATTTTCAAATTGGGGAAAAAAGAGTCAATCTTCGAGAAGTTTTGGGAAAACTTGAACAAACCTTTGCCATAAGTGGACAACCAGACAACCGTTGAGCCGTTTGGACTTGTTTCTTGCACAAGGTCGCTGGCATCAATGTCCGCCAAAAGTTTTTTGAATGACCCTTTATTTTTGTCACAAACCCAAAAACTATTCGCCCCTCTGAAAAAAACATAGCTATCGTAACATTCGATGCCCATGATGTCGGTCATCGTGCTGGGCAAAGGGAAAGACTTTTTGCGTTGACCAGAGCGCGGGTCGAGGGCGACGAGCGTTTTTTCTTGCAACAACCAAAGCAAGCCGTCCGCCGTTTCGGTATGTGTTTTAGGCAAGTTGGGCATCGGCATACTGAGGGGGGTAAATTGGGACAAAGGATGCGTATTGGGGTTGTAAGAAAACAAACCTTTGGTGGTCACGAGCCAAGTTAGACCTGTTTTAGCATCAAACTGCACCTTTTTGAAGTCAAAAGGCAGCACTTTTTGTACCGTTGGGCTTTCAAAAGCCACATCCTGTAAGGTTTTTTTAGTGTCAGGATTGTAAACAAACACCCCACCTTTGCGGTAAGCCACCCATATATTGCCATCTTCTGCAACGTGAACCGCATTCGCATTTTGCCAATTAGAGAACTGAAAGGTCGGTTGATTGAAGTTGAAATGGGGCAATAATGTCCCATTGGTTAAGTCTAAACCCGTCAAACCTATGGATAAAGAAGCTATCCAAAGCACATGCCGTTTGGCATCGAAAGCAAAATCGCACACGCTGTTGACAGGCACTGTGAAGTCGGCGGGAAAACGGTCTTTGAAGTCCCACCTCTTTGTCACTTTTTCCAATTTCGTATCGAAAAGAGCCAAACCCCGCGTATTGGTGCCAACATAAAGCTGTCCATTGCCGAGATAATGCAGGGCATAAAACGTGCTATTGGGCGAAGTTGACGGACTATCGAAACGTTTGGCTTTACCTGTTTGGGGGTCGAATCGCACCAAATGCCCTTCGTTACCACCGAGCCAAATCGCACCCGTTTCGTCCATAGTGAGGCAGTACAATTCATTGCTGATAAGGGCTTCTGGGTTATTGATGTCTGCACGATAGTTCGTAAAAGCTTGATTTTCGGGCAATCGTGGGTCGAAGCAACTCAAGCCTGCATTGCCCGTGGCAATCCACAAACGCCCTTCCTTATCTCTGATGATGTCGTTGACATAGTTGCCCGCGAGCGAACGAGGGTTTTCGGGGTCGTGCAAATAGTTTTTGACGCGACTACCATCGTAGCGCACCAACCCTTTGTCGGTACACACCCACAAAAAGCCTTTGTCGTCGGGAAGAATGCGGTTGATAGAGTAATTCTTGAGATGATGTTGCAGATTTGTGATGCGGTTTTGGGCACGACTCGTGCTAATGACCCAATTGGACAAAAATATGAGGCAAAACGTTATTTTAGAATAGGGACGAATCATTGTTGCAAGCTGATTTTTCAACAAAAATAATAGAATTCGACAAAGGACACAGCTATTTTGGCGTACTTAACCTATTTTGTTATCTAAAATACGCACAATTTCTATTTTTGCAGCCACTTTTTTATTCATCAACTAAATCAAAATTTAATGAAAAAACATGTTTTACTGTTCTTGATGAGTTTTATGCTGGCTTTGAGCATGAACGCACAAAATGTAACAGGTAAAGTTGTCGGTTCTGAAGACAATTCGCCACTACCGGGTGTGTCAGTTGTTGTTAAGGGTACTGCAAAAGGCACTGTTACAGACCTTGATGGTCTATTTACCATCGAAGCATCTTCAAAAGATGTCCTTGTTTTCAGTTTTGTGGGCTTTGACTCGCAGCAAGTACCTGTGGGTGACAGCAAACAAATCACTGTTACTTTGCAGACATCGGCTAACTTGATTGAGACTTATGTCGTTACAGGTTACGGTGCATCTGTCAAGAAAAAAGAATCAACAGGGGCTAATTCCAATGTTTTAGGTAAAGAAATCGAAAACTTGCCTATGCAGAGTTTCGACAGAGCCATGCAAGGGCGTATGGCAGGTGTGCAAATCAACTCTGCTAATGGTGTACCGGGCGGTGCTGTCCAAGTGCGTATTCGTGGTGTAGGCTCGATTTCGGCTGGTAACGACCCACTTTATGTTGTAGATGGTGTGCCACTCAACAATCGCGGTGACGGCGGCGGCAATGTCAATACCAACCCATTGGCGTTTTTGAATCCAAACGATATTGAATCCATTGATGTTCTGAAAGACCCTGCAACAGCAGCCATCTACGGTGCGCAAGCAGCCAATGGCGTTGTTTTGATTACAACCAAAAGCGGAAAAGCAGGCAAAGGCAAAACAACAGTGACATTAAACGCTTATAAAGGCAATACTGAGCCTATTCGGGTTTTGGGTACTATGAATACGCAGCAGTTTATAGATGCTCGTATCGAAGCGATTAAAAATGTGACAACAAATCCTGTGCTGGCTACCATCAAAGGGGATGTTTTGGCAGCAATTGGTTATAAACGCGACCTGTCTGATGCAGAAATCGCTGCTTTGCCAACGTACAATTGGCAAGATGCTGTTTATAAACAAGGTACGGCTGACAATTACGATATTTCAGTAAAAGGAGGTGATGCCAATTCTAACTTTTATGCTTCTGCTTCTTACAACAAACAAGATGCAGCTTTGATTAATATTGACTTTAAACGTTATGCAGGACGTTTGAGTGTCAATCATAAGATAAATGATAAATTCAGATTTGAAACAGGTATCAATCTGAGTACATTCACACAGCGTGGCCCTTATGGAGACCCTGATGGAACAACTGCTTTTGGGGCCCCTCAGTATTCAGCACCTGTCATACTGCCTTTCAATCCAATTTATAATGCTGATGGCACGTATTATGGTTTACCCGGTTCAGGAACAACACTTGTCGGCGATTTGAGTCACAATGTGGTTGCCACTTCAAACTATATCAGAGCGAATGGCACAACCAATCAAGTTGTAGGCAATTTGACCTTGTTCTACAATATCACCAAAAACTTATTCGTTCGCGGCTTGGTAGGGATGGACTTCCGTAATGTGAAATCTTCTTTTTTTGGCGACCCTCGTTTGAACGATTACTACAACAGCAGAGGTATTTACAATCAAGCAAACAATACGAACTCGAATAAAACTGCCAATGTGACCATCAATTATTCTAAAGAATTTAAAAAACATACCATTGGCGGTCTTTTGGGTACAGAGTATCGTGATGAGGTTTGGCAAGGCGAGTCTTTCAATGCCGCAGGCTTCCCAAGCCCTGAGTTTACAACTGCCAATGCAGCCGCAGAACCCAGCAGTGTCTCTGGTTTCTGGACAGGAGTTAAACGAGCAGGAGCATTTTCAAACTTACGTTATGGTTTTGCAAATCGCTATTTGTTCAATTTCATCGTTCGTTACGATGGTTCTTCTCGTTTCGGCGCGAACAACAAATGGGGTGTTTTCCCTTCTGTTTCGACAAAATGGAATATTTCAGAGGAAACCTTCTTGAAGAACAGCAAAGTTGTCTCTGATTTAGGTTTGCGTTTGAGCTGGGGAACAACAGGTAACGACAATATTGACAACTTCGCTTCTCGTCGTTTGTATGGTTTGGGCGGTGTTTACCAAGGTAACTCAGGTATTCGTCCCACATCTTTGGGCAATCCTGATTTGAAATGGGAAAGAAACCAAACACTCAATATTGGTTTAGACTATGGCTTGTTCAAAGGCAAAATCAAAGGTGCGGTTGAGGTGTATGAAAGAACCAGCAAAGACTTGTTGTTGAGCCGTTCATTGCCAACATCTAACGGTTTCAGTTCTATTTTAGAGAACGTAGGTGAAGTACAAAACAGAGGTTTCGAGTTTGAAATCACAACAACCAATTTCTCTCGTAAAAACTTCACTTGGGAAACGAGTTTCAATATCAGTTTGCAGAAAAACAAAGTTACTAAATTGGCAGCAGGTGATACCGTTCTACCCGGTGATTTGTCTATTCGTGTCGGCTATCCATTGTTCACGAATGTCAATGTGCCTTATGCGGGTGTGAATCCTGCGAATGGTCGCCCAATGTGGTACGATTTAGGCAACAACCCCATTTATCTGGTAAGAGCTGCTGACCAACGTCCGTTGGGTCACTCTCAACTACCTTGGGGCTTTGGCGGTGTGACCAATAAATTCACTTTTGTTGGCTTTGAATTAGACGTTTTCTTCCAATATGACTTAGGTCGTGTCATGCCCAACACACAAGAGTTCCGCTTAGCGGATAATGGTGCTGTATTGCGTAACAGTTTGACATACTATTGGGACAATCGTTGGACAACACCCGGTCAAATTACAGACGTACCTAAACCTGCTAACAACAGAACAGAAATAAGTGGTCGTGTTGCTTCATATCAATCATTGTCTCGTTTCTATCAAGATGGGTCTTATATCCGTTTGAAAAACATCTCTTTGTCTTACAATTTGCCTGCTCCTCTGTTGCAAAAATTGCATTTCAAATCATTGAAGCTGTATGCTCAAGCGATGAATATCAAAACATGGACAAAATGGACAGGTTTCGACCCAGAGTTTGTTAACTTGAATGGTAACAACAATCAAGGGGTGATTCCTCTGGCACGCAACTATACTTTCGGCTTACAACTCGGTTTGTAATACGCCATGCACCCCCTCAGTATGTTTGCGAAAATCTTAGTTAGAAACAACTTTTTAAATTATTCAAAATGAAAAAATTCTTTAAATATATCATCCTGTTCAGTGCTTTAACTGTCAGTAGTTGCGATAAACTGATTGAGGTGACACCACGACAATCTATTGACACATCCACAGCACTTAATTCGCAAGAAAACATCAATGCAGCCATCACTGATGTGTATGTCGCACTCAAAGCCGTTGAAATCTATGGACGCGACTTAATCTGTACCGCAGAAGCTTTGGGCGACGACAGCCGCATCATCAACCGCGCAGGTGGCCGCTACGTCAATCAAGGCAGTAATGTCATCAACAACCATATTGGTGGTTGGTCAGTCTATTATGCGGCCATCAATAGAGCCAATTTGGTCTTACGGGCTTTGCCCAAAAGCACTTTTTCGGATGCTAAAAAGGCAGAATTAGAAGGCGAAGTCAAGTTCTTACGTGCTTTGTTATATTTCAACCTCATGCGTACCTATGCATTCGAGCCTAAAGCCATTATCGCATCGTTGGATAAAGGTGGTGTACCATTGATGGTTGACGGTGTGGATGCATTGAGTGAAGTATCTTATCCAGAAAGAGCTCCCGTAGCAGATGTGTATGCTCAAATTTATAAAGACTTGACCGACGCTGTTGCCAAAGCACCTACAACAGGTGGGCCAAACAAAGCCACAAAAGCCGCAGCAAATGCCTTGTTTGCGAGAGTCGCTCTTTATAATGAAGATTGGGCAAATGCTGTAAAATATGCCACCGATGCCTTAGCTGGTGGCTTAGGTCGTTTTGTCGCAAGCAACGAGTATGTCGCTTCTTGGCGTGCAGCCAGTCATCCAGAGTCTATATTTGAAGTGTTATTTCAAACACGACAAGAAAACATTGGTGTCAATGAATCCATTCAATCTGCTTATACATCCATTGGCTCAGTATCTGAGGCGACAGCACTAGCCGCTTCACGTCCTGCAACTTTACCGCCAGCAAGCGGATGGGGTGCGGTAGTCCCTACAACAGCATTGTTGGCATTGTACGATTCGATTGATGTTAGAAAAGGTTTGTATCAATTGGGTTTGAATCGTTCAAACACCATCACGACGGAGTGTACAAAGTTTTTAGGCAAATCAGGTATTGTTTACATGGACAATGTGCCTGTGATTCGTATTTCTGAACTTTATTTAATTCGCGCTGAAGCTTATGCCAAACAAGATAAACTCGTTGAAGCACTCGCCGATGTCAACAAAATCAGAACCAGAGCAGGTATTGCAGCTTCAACTGCGGCAACCAGCACTGCTTTGTTGACAGAAATAGAGAAACAACGTCGCCTCGAATTGGCATTTGAAGGTCATCGCTGGTTTGATTTGAAACGCAACAAAAAAGATGTTGTCAAATCAACAGGCAATGTGCCTTATGGCGATGCCCGTATCCTCGCACCATTGCCAACTTCTGAAATTTTGGTCAACAAAAAGTTGGTACAAAATGCAGGCTACTAAATTCATTTTATACTGAGGGGGTGTTTTCCCTTCTCATTAGTGGATTTAAACAGTCATTTTAGTCGTTTTTTCAGTAAAAATTAAAATTTAATCAGAAAATGAAACAACTCACAATAGCTTTACTCATGCTTGTCACTGTGTCCATGACATCATGTTTCAAAGAGTTTGATTATACATTCAACGAAAAGAAAATTGTTGAATTGGAAGATGCCGTGCGTCGTACACCAGCTTCGGGAGTGTCTTACCCCATCATCAGCGTGACGCGCACAGCTGGCTCACAGTCACTTCAAGTGAATCTGGTTGGCGAACAATTAAAAGCCGCCCAAGACATGACTTTTTCGATTGATACAGCCATTTCAGGTCTTTTAAATGCTTCAACAATTAGAGCTGAGGCAGGTACACATTTCAATTTGAATGGCGGAAAGTTTACTTTTAAACAAGATACAAGTTTTTCATTCATCAAATTTGATGTTCTGAATGTGCCAGCTCAAACAGGCAAAACGGCCTTGTTGTTGCTCAAGCTGGAAGGCAATTCTGAAATCACAGCCAATCCAAACTACAACCGTGTGGGTTTTAGGATTGATTTGAAATAGTCGTATTGCACACAATAAAAAAAGGGTGGAAGGTGAAAATACCCCTCAGTATTTTTCACTTTTCACCCTTTTCTATTGATTTTTTTTTATTTTTACCACATGAAAACAATTTTGATTGACGACGAACGCCAGAGCATCACAGCCTTACAAGCCAAATTGGAACTTGTCGCTCCCGATGTGGAGATTGTAGCGACATTTCAAAACCCTGTGGAAGCCATCGCTCAAATTAAAGATTTGAAGCCCGATGTCTTGTTTTTGGACATCGAAATGCCTTCGATGAATGGCTTTCAGTTGCTCGAAAAGCTGCAACCTTACGATTTTGCCGTCGTTTTTGTCACGGCTTACAACCAATATGCCATCCGAGCCTTGCGAGCGAGTGCGGTTGACTATCTGATGAAGCCGATTGACATTGATGAGTTGAAAAACACCATCGAAACACTACGAACTCAAATCCAAAAAGCCCCCCCTCAGTACGACAGTCGTTTAAACCACCTTTTCGATACGCTCAAACATCTGACCAATAATCAATTATCTGACAAAATCGCCCTTTCGACCCAAGACGGTGTATTGTTCATCCAAGTCAAAGACATCTTGCGGGTGGAGGCGATGAGCAACTATTCCTCTTTCTTTTTGATGAACAAACAGCGCATTGTTGTATCGCGTACTTTGAAAGAGTTTGAAGAAGTGCTGATTCCCTACAATTTCTTTCGTGCCAATCGGTCTCAATTGGTCAATTTGAATCAAATTTCAAAATATCAAAAAGGCGATGGTGGCGTTCTGCATCTCACCGATGGCTATGAAGTAGAAGTGTCTCCTCAACGCAAAGCTGAATTGTTGGAAAAACTGGCTTTGTCGAAATAGTCAATGAACATTGACACAACTAAGTAAGACGATTTTAATAAACGACACCATTACGGACTGTTTTTTTGCTCCGAAGGAGTCTCTTGGGCAAGCAAAAAAAGCGTGCTTTGAGAATATTTTTTACGGATTGAAGCTAAAAATTGAGGCTTTTGCCTCAATTTTTAGCTTCAATCCATAAAAAAATTTATTTTGTACGCCTTTCGTGCGTAGCACGAAACAGTTTATAATGGTGTAATTATGTTGCGTTACTAATCAAACCTCACCGACTTTACGATATTGGGTCTGAAATAGGGTTTGGCAACTGTACCGCAATTGGGTGTTAGGAACTTAACAGTTTGAACTTCGTTGGGTTGTAGTTTGAGTTGCTTTTGAAAACCTGAAATCTGCTCGGTATCACATTTCAAAGAACGTGCTGCGCCTTCCCATAGGCGGTTGCTGATGTTCCGCACTTCATAAATAGCATCAATTTGTGTTTGATACTGAGGGGCTTGTGTATTCATGCCCCACCGATAGCGATACTCCACGCCATCTTTACGTTGCCAAGCCGACCAATCGCCTGTTTTGTAGAGTGGTACAGCCACATTGACTGTCGAGGCTTTGGATTTTACTTTTATGTTTTGCTCATAAACAGACTGTGCCGAAAGCATCATAGGCACAAAAGCCAGTAAGAGAACAAGGTGATAAGTCCGTATTTTCATTATATTTGAATTTAAAAGGTGATAAAAAGCTTCATTTGGTTTTTTGTTACTACAAAGATGTGACAAAAACTGAGGGGGTAAGAATGCTAATGAGCGAACCCCCTCAGTAACTGAGTGAAAACAGTAGTTGAATGAGCGAACTTAATTACAAGCCATTTTTATCGGTTTAGCAGCGACTTTTAAGCCATAACTGGAGTTGTTGACAATGTCTTGACCAAATGGTGAAAGACTCGTTGCCGTGCGATTAAGTGAGACTTGACGGTCGGGGCAAAAGTCATAGTGCCACATCCAAGCCAACCAACTGACACTATGGGTTTGCGAAGCACTTAAAACGGCTTTGCAGACATCGTTGATGTCGTATTGACAGTTCACATTGCCTTCTTGTTGAATAGCAACTTCTCCTAAAACAAAACAAAGGTTACTGTTTTTGATAGCGGCGATTTGGTTTTGAACATCAGTCAAATAATTGGGCTTGGTGCTGATGACATTGCCATTATTGTCTAAATTGTACTTAAAACGCGCCCAATAAGTATGTGCGCTCAAAACGATATTGTGCAAAGGGTCGTGATTCAAAAGGCTTTGACCTTTTTCTAAAAGAACTTCATGTGCATTGCCACCATCAGGTGCGTCAATCATCAAAGGCACGCGAATGCCTGCACCGCGCAATTGTGTGATGGCATCTTTATAGAGTGTTTCAAAAGCATCTTTTCGCGCTTGTCCACCGCCTGCCCACTGATAGAAGCCGTATTCGTTGGCGATATTGATAATCATATTCTTCTCATATTTTTTAATCATAGCCACAACATCCGTTCGTTTCCACCAATTCAAAATAATGCTTTGGAACTGTGCTGCATTGTCTTTCGTAGTCAAGTCGTGCAAATCCACTATTGCTACCAATTGATTTTGAAGACAGTACGAGAGAACGTTATCCAAGTTTTGCAGCGTGAATTGTGTTTGATTGGGATCAGAGACTTGTGTGTACCAAGCAAGGCGGACAGTATTTGCACCCGTCTTTTTAATTTCACTGATTTCATTCGCACTTGTCAGTGGGCCATAACCCCAATTGTGTGGTGCGACATTGACACCCCTCAGTATAACCGAGTTGCCGCAGATGTCTGTCAGAAAACGACCTTTCACTGTCATGTATTCAGCAGCAGGTGTAGGTGTAGGTGTATTGCAAGGCATCTTTGTTGGGCTAAGAACGATGCTGTGATTGACGGTATTGGTTGCCGTTTTCACGACCCAATTGAGGGTGTAAGCTGTATTCGATTTATTCACACTGACTTCTACTTTTGTGCTTGGGTTAATTGAGGTTGCGTTGACTGTGCCATAAACCCGACCATTTTCTTCAAAAAAGCGACAACTTTGGCGGAAAAGGCGTGTCGGGTTGTTGGGTGTACCTTGAATAATCAATTGCAAGTCAGCATAATTGTATCCACAACCGTTGACAGAGCCTGTACCTTGATTGTTGTTGTAGTTGGCAGCGAAGGCGTTGGCTTGCTGATTGACGGGTGCGGTTTTCAATGCCGCAATAATTTCTCTTAGATTAAAAACAGACAAGCGGATAGCCGCTGTCGTTGTCGGAACATTCGTTTGTATGCGTTGCGATGGATTGTCGAACTGCGCCCATATCGGACAACTGATTGTAATAAATAGGGCAAAAAGGCTGTTTTTTAAGTTCTTTTTCATTGATTTTTTATTGAAATAGTGATGAAATGAGTTCTATGGGTTTTGATACTGAGGGGGTGTTTTAGTACCCCTCAGTATTTTGCTAGTAATACAGGTTTTCGGAGTTATCTTTAGAGTTTGTTGAAGGTCACAATTTTAAATTCACCGTTTTTTGACGACAATTTAAGGAAATAATAACCTTGCTGCAAACTTGTTAGGTTGATAGTAGAACTGGTCATATTGTTTTTTAGACACAACCTTCCAGACACGTCGAATACTTCATAAATATCGAAAGAAGTTGTATCGCCTTTCAAATGCGCCATATCGTAAATGGGGTTTGGAAACACAAAAATGGGTTTATCCTCTATCTTTGATTCTTTTATTTTCGATACGATTGCAGTTCCTGTACCAATCACATTGCTTGGTGGCGGCACTTGTAAACTTGCACCTGCATTCAATTCATCAGCTCCAATATCAGGCGATCCTGTGCGGAGATTTCCATCATAGTCACGGCTGTTTGAGGGTATGCTTCGCCCTGCATCAATGGCAATACTGCCTGCCACGAGATGAAATTGAGTGTTGAGATTAGGATTCCCTTCTCGGCTCGTCAAATCCAATTGTGTACGAGTCTTCCATTCCGCAAAGTTGGGATAAGGATACGAGACACCATCGTTAAACTTAGCTGCTCCTGTGGTTTTGTGATAAATATTATTGGCAAATACATTTGTACCTGTCAAAGCACCTTCACGCAATTGCGCTGTAAAATCTTCGTCTCCTGTACCACTTTTGTCAATAAAAATATTGTTATAGACTTTGATGCTTTGATTGGCAGGTGTCAATGTCAATGAATTACTTATCCAAACTTCCCCTTTAGCACAAAAAAGAGGTGCATGAAATTTAGGCGTAGCAGTTACAACTGTGTTGTTGTAGGCTTCACAGTTTTGTGCTGCAAAAAAACCGATACCTGCACCACCTGTATTGACAACCATGTTGTTCCGTGCGATAGAATTGATGCATTCGTAATAGCTCGGATTCGTTGTTGTATCAAAAAAATCCGCATCGGTATAAAAACCCAATAGAATACCCGCCTCACCCGTCTCCATGATTAGGTTTTCTTCTATAATACAATTTTTAGCACCGCCTTTGGCATAGATACCCGTGGTTGATGTGTGATGAATATAACATCCTTTCACCTCCATACCCCAACCATTCACATTGTCAATACCTTCTGCATTAGGGTCATTGGGGTTATTGCCAGGTCCTTTACCTGAATTATAAATACTGCAATTTAATATCTTGATATTGTTGCAAAAAGGCTTGATTTTGATGCAATCTCGACCTGTGTCGTGTATTTTACAATTGCGAATCGTGATATTGCTCACGCCATGACGTTGATTGAGCGGTACACCCCAATCCCAGTTTGTTTCGAAACTGACACCATAGTAATAACCTCCAGTGATTTCCAGATTTTCTAAAGTGCCACCAACCACATCAGGTTCATTGTACCAAATACAAGATGCGATGTCCTCATCGTTCATGACGGCATTGATGATTGCCCACTCACCTGTGTAGGAACGCAAGGTCAAGTTGCTTTTGGTGATGCGAATTTCGTTGGAAGAATAAGTTCCGCCTCGCAATTCGATAATATCACCAGCCGCCGCACTCGAAATCGCCTTGGGTATGGTTTTAAAGGGCGCGGACAATGTACCCGCCGAATTGTCATTGCCTGTTGTGGCAACATACCATGTTTTAGCATTCAAAAAGTCAAAAATAAGGAAAGAGAGGCAGAGCGAAAAGATATATTTTGACATTGCTTTCAATGATTTTAGTTTACGATAGAATTAATTATGCATTCAATAAGGCTTATCAACGCCTATTTCGGCGGTGCAACAGCTTGAAATTGAATCCGAATCGGGCTACCATTTACTACTGAGGGGTTACAAAAACCACCGCTTGTGTAGCCCATTTTGATTAGTGTCAAATACTGCGGTGCTGAAAGGCGATTGTTGACTGGAAATACATCTACACCGTATTGTTGTCCTGCTTTCAAGCCTGTAAGAATGAAAGAATACGATTTACCACCACCTATTAGTTGCGTCAAATTGATTTGTGCATTCACTTGAAAACCGCCGACTTCAACCAAACGGCTGGTGCAAGCCAATGAATTGCTATTGGGTGTGCCTGGATAAACTTCAAATACTTTGAAATAGAACATGTCGGCTGGGTTGGGCAATTCTTGAACGGTGACGCTTGAACTTGTCTTAATTTCTACTTTCAAACCTGAAGCTGAAGGTAATCTGGTTTTGAAACGTGAGTCTGATTGAGCGATTGCGCTACTGACACAAAGTACGATGACGACGATGATTGACAGGATGTTTTTCATTATGGTTTAAATTTAAAAAGTGAATGATTATTTTTTCTGATTGATGATACAAAGATGCCGCAAATACTGAGGGGGTAGGGACGAGAATGAGTGAATAGCCTGTTTGAATGAGCGAATAAGTCTATTTAGAAAATGAACTAAAAAAAGACAATCATTCGACGTGAATCTTAAAAACACAAGTCTCCAACGGTTGGGTGCTGGGTGGATCGAAAGGACGTAAGTATTTAAACGTCAATGTATCTGTTCCTTTTTGTTGCCCTTCAAAAGTGAAAATATTAAGCGTAGCTGCACCATCAAGTGTTTCTGTCGTAGCTTTCTGTACAGTTCGCCCATTAAATTGTACGGATGTTAAGTTGTGTGTTTTAGAATCGAAAAGCCAACTATAACCTTTGCTTGGATAGGCTTTGAGTTGGCATACTAATGTTTGTCCTTGTTTGATAGAAACCACCGTCTCAGATGGACAGTTTTTGAGATAAAAAGTATCCATAGCTGTGATGGATTTAGGATTTGCAGCTGCCATCGGATGGGTGTCGGTCGTGGTTTGTTGATGTTTATGGGTGAATTGGCATTGTACGACAATAGAACAAAAGAAGATGCTCACCCAAAAGCCATGTTTTTTCATTTTATTAGACTAATTTGATTGTTTACTGAGGGGGAGAATTGTTGAGTAAAGAACAAGGATTGTTTGTTTTGTAAGCCTTACCCTTCAAAAACAAACAATCCTTGTTCCTTATTCAATCATCAATTGAGTTTAATGCGCGTGGTTCTCATATTGGGATTATTGAAATTGCTCGAAAAACTAGAACGGGGTTCTGCCAATTCATACGACTTCCATGTGCTGTTTTCGTACCAAAAGCTACCTAAAAGATTACCCGCATTGCCCACATACCAAAACTCCAATGTGCCTGGGAATCGAGATACAACTGAGATTCCACTCGTTTTAGACAATGTGCCTGCGTTTGCCAGTCTATAACCTGTCCAATTGCCGCCTTCGTACCAATATTTGCCTTCCAAAGAACCGCCTGCACCTACGTACCACAACTCCATACTCGTTTTGATACGTGAGACAGCATCTATGCCACTACCCAACTCAGCACTACCTGCTGGAGCTAAGTCATAACCTTTCCACGAACCACCTTCGTACCAATACACACCTTTGACGCTGCCATTTGAGCCAATGTACCACAGTTCCATTGTATTTGAAGCTCTCGAAACGACCGTAATGCCACCGATAGTTGAAGCAAAGTTGGCGGGCGCAAGTTCGTAGCGTTTCCATGGATTACCTTCATACCAAAAAGCTGCTTGAACCGAACCGTTTGCCCCAATCCACCACACTTCCATAGTGCCTGTTGCCCTCGAAACGGCAGTGATACCACCTGTTGTTGCCGATGAGTTGGCGGGCGCAAGTTCGTAGCGTTTCCACGGACTACCTTCGTACCAAAAAGCCGCTTGAACCGAACCATTGGGGGCTGTCCACCAGAGTTCCATAGTTCCTTTGGCTCTCGATACAGCGGCGATAGAAGCCGTTGTTGCAGCACTGCCCGCAGGAGCTAATTCATAGTATTTCCACTCACTGCCTTCATACCAATAAGCACCTTGAACCGAGCCATTTGCACCAATCCACCACACTTCCATGGTGTTTGAGGCGCGTGACAAGGCGGCAATGCCTCCTTTTGGTGCGGCTCCGCCAGGTTGACCCAATTGGTAACGATTCCAGAATCTACCATCGTAGAAATAAGCTGCTTGAATCGTCCCATTATTGTCAACCCACCAGTTTTCCATTGTCCCTTTAGCTCTTGAAACAGAGGCAATGCTCTTTGCAGCTGAAGTAGAAGAGACAGAATTGGTCAAAATCCATGCAGCACGACGACCGATATTGTTTGCGTTGTAGTTGATATACATATAACCCCGTTCTGTTCCAAAATCGCAAGTGATACCCCAATTCGTTCCCCATGAGTTTTTCATAATCCATGCTTGTCGGTCGTCATCCCAACCGATGATTGTAATGGCATGGTTGGTAGAAGGATTATTCGGATTGCTTGGATATTCATTGAAGACACCACCATTATACATTTGGAAAGCATCGGTCGCATCCACAGAAGCAGAGATTGCACCATAACGTACAAGAGCTTGTTTGATAGCAGCGACTGAAGCAATGCGACTTGGATTGCCCGAAGGGTCAACAACGCCATAAGCACGCGCATGATAAGGTGTTGCGGGCGTACCACCACAAGCCATTTTAGTGCCTTGGTAAGGTGTCACTGTCTCGTTTTCTAAGTTTCGACTTTTGTCAACCATCCATTTGAACACATCAAGAGCAAAGCCGCCATTCTCATCGCCTGCACCCGAGCAGTTGATGACTTGTTGCTCAGAAGCATCAATTGTCTTTGTGTTTGTGACACGATAGTTGCTCTCATAAGCAGATACCGCTCCAAATGCCCAGCATGTACCAAAAGGATTTTGGTCTTTGATGGGTGTGCTATTGCTCGTTGTGCGCAAGTCAAAACGGCGCATGGAGGTGTTGCCATTTGTAGATGCCCCTTCGCTGGCATTGGTTGGATTGATGACGGTATTTTGCGTCCGTATCATCTGAATATGGCTTTGTATTCTTTGGCTAAAGTTTTGTTCTTCAGCAGCACTCAACTGTTTTTCGCCTGTCAATTGTTTCAAAGACCTATTGCTGACACCATTGATGCCTACTGTGAACGTCAATTTCTTATCGGTGATGAGTTTTCGCGTAGTTATCAGTTTTTGCTTGTTCGGTTCGTCCAATTGTTGTTCTTGCGGAGACAATACGATGGGTTGTGCTTGCAGCTGTAACATCATCGTACACCATACAGTTACTAAGAGCGCGACTTTTGAAATCCTGTGATTCATTGCTTTAATTTGATTTAATGATTAATAAAAATTTTCTAAACAGTACTTAAAGATTGCATACATAGGTTTATGCTGATAAGCGTTTTTGTTCGCTTTTTTGTGCTTTGTTGATACAAATATGTAGGACATACTGAGGGGGTGGGGACGAGAATGAGCGAATAGGGATATTGATTGAGTTAATCACCCCATTGATTGAGTAAACACTTTAATCTTAATAAGTATTTGGAAGTTTTCTAAGATTAAACACAGACATGAAAAAAGCAGAAAAACTAAAAACCCTAAAAATAGACGACCCAAACCATAGATATTTCAAAAAAACTGCGATATTCACCATGCTATTTTGGGAATACACCTCACTCACTCTTCAATCAAACCAACAACAACGTGGCACGTTTCATCACATCCAAATATCTCCTCTTGGGCATCGTCGCAGTGGCGGTGTTTTATGCTTTTTCTTATAGTTTTTCGAGCGATAAGATTGATTTCAATACGCAAGTCAAACCATTATTGAATAAAAAGTGCATCACCTGTCATGGAGGGGTGAAGCGGCAGGGCGATTTCAGTCTGTTGTTTCGACAAGATGCTTTGGCAGTGACCAAAAGTGGCAAACCAGCCATCATTCCTTTCGATCCCGAGGGCAGTGAGATGATAAAACGCCTCACTCATGCCGACCCAGAGGAACGAATGCCTTACAAACAAGACCCCCTCAGTAAAAATGAGATTCAGATTCTGACACAATGGGTAAAAGAAGGCGCAGAATGGGGCGATCATTGGGCTTATACGGAAGTGCAGCCTGTCCCATTGCCCACAATCAAAGGGAGTTTCTGGGGTTTGGTCAAACCCGATTGGGTTCAGAATGGGGTGGACTATTTTATTCTCGATAAAATCAAACAAGCGGGACTGACCCCCTCAGTAAAAGCCGATAAACCCACTCTTTTGCGCCGTGTCGCGCTCGATTTGACGGGTTTACCGCCTTCTGAGTCGCTCCGACAGCAGTTTTTGGCAGATAATTCGGAGAAGGCTTATGAAAATTTGGTGGATTCGCTCTTGGCTTCGCCCAATTATGGCGAAAAATGGACTTCTATGTGGCTCGATATGGCCCGATATGCCGATACCAAAGGTTATGAGCGCGACGACAGCCGTTCCATTTGGCGATACCGCGATTGGTTGATTCGGGCTTTCAACGAGGATAAGCCTTACAATGAATTTATCACAGAACAAATCGCGGGGGATTTGCTGCCCAATCCAACGGATGCGCAATACATCGCTACGGCGTTTCATCGCAACACGATGACCAACGATGAAGGCGGTACTGACAACGAGGAATTTCGCATAGCGGCGGTGATGGACAGAGTGAACACGACTTGGCAAGGCATCATGGGGACAACTTTTGCGTGTGTGCAATGTCACAGTCATCCTTACGACCCGTTTCGCCATGAAGATTACTACAAATTCATGGCTTTCTTCAATGATTCTCGTGATGAAGACACGCATGGCGATTATCCTGTCTTGAGAGAGTTCCGAAAACAAGACAGTTTGACTTATTTGGAGCTGAATGGTTGGCTCAAGACGCATGTACCTCAACGAGCAGCGGCTTTGAACACGTTTGTCAAGACTTTGCAACCTTCTTACAACTCTTTGACAGCAGATAAACTCGTGAACAGTGCTTTGGCAGATGAGAAATGGCTGGCTTTGCGACAAAATGGTTCGGCTCGTTTCAAGAAAGTGGCTTTGGACGGACGAAATCAGCTCATTTACGCATACAGCAGCAAAGCCAAAGGCGGTAAACTGACCATTTATCTCGATTCACTGCCCCAAGGGGTGCCTTCGGCAAAGGGGACGGTCTTGACTTCGTTTCCAATTGACACCTCAAAAGGCGGTTGGTCGGTGGCAAAGACGATGATTCCACCGACATCGGGTGTTCACGACCTGTATTTCTTTTACAGTAATCCTAATTTGAAAAAACCGACCGAAACGGGTCTTACTTTCGATTGGTTGTCTTTTACCGAAGCCTTTCCAACGCAAAATCTGCCGAATCGAGACAGTGCCGAAAAGCATTTTTGGCAATTATTGGAAGCAAAAGACTTCGATAGAACGCCCATTATGATGGAAAACCCCGCCGATATGCACCGAACGACCCATGTTTTTGAACGTGGCAACTGGTTGACACCCAAAGAGGCGGTCAATCCCGAAGTTCCCGCCTCTTTGCATCCTTTCCCAGCGAATGCACCTAAAAATAGGCGTGGTTTGGCGATGTGGTTGACCGATACACGCAATCCTTTGACGGCACGCACTTATGTCAATCGGCTTTGGGAACAGATTTTTGGCGTGGGATTGGCGGAAACGCTCGAAGATTTAGGCACGCAGGGCATTCCGCCGACGCATCGCGACTTGTTGGACTATTTGTCCTACGAATTGATGCATGGTATGAATTGGCAGACGAAAAAACTGCTCAAAACCCTCGTCATGTCCGCCACATATCAGCAAACCTCTGTCGTGTCGCCCGAATTGCAAGCCAAAGACCCGCAAAACAAGCTCTATGCGCGTGCGCCCCGTGTGCGTTTGTCGGCTGAACAGCTCCGTGACCAAGTCTTGGCGGTCAGTGGTTTGCTTTTGGACTCTTTGTATGGCAAAAGTGTCTTCCCATTTCAGCCCGAAGGCATTTGGAGTTCGCCTTGGAATGGTCAAACATGGAAAAAAAGCGAAGGCAGACAGCAATACCGTCGCGCTCTTTACACTTATTGGAAACGCAGCAGCCCTTTTCCTTCGATGTTGACCTTCGATGGGGTCAATCGAGAGGTCTGTGTCTCCCGACGCATCCGCACCAACACGCCTTTGCAGGCTTTGGTCACGCTCAATGACTCAACTTACCTCGCAGCGGCGGTCACATTGGCAAAAAATGCCGCATCTACTGTCTCAATGACTCCTTTGGGAGAGGGGGTATCGCAACAAATCGCCCAATGTTATGAAAAAGCCTTGGGATACACGCTTGCCCCCAACAAACGGCAAGTCTTGGAGACCCTGTATCAGAAAAGTTTGCAGCAATTCACCCAACAAATGGACAAAGGCAAGGGCAAAAGTCCGCATATTCTGTCCGAACAGCCCCCACAGATTGCCGCTTTGGCGGTGGTTGCGAATGCCATTCTCAATCTGGATGAGTTTGTGAACAAATCTTAGCGACTTTTGGCGAATGCGGTGCGGTGCCCTGTGTTGATGCTGCGAATCAAGGGCGCGTCGTTGGTCGGTGCGGTTATAAATATGTTGTCGCTCACGCGACAGGGGCGACAACTTCACCATCCATCGCATCATCCGCAAAACAGGTGGCAAAAACACCGCAGAATAATCTACATCTCAGACCACTTGTCGCGTGAGCGACAACAGGTTTATAACCGCACCGACCACCGACTTCCCCTTGATTCGTAGAATCAACACCCCTCGAAGAATATTTCAAGTTTTTCCTCATATGAATCCCTATTTCGGGAATCTTCTTTTATTTTTGTCCATTCACAAACCCAATGCGACAGCCACATGAGCCAAACACCGCCCAATCAAAAGAACAAAATCGTTGACTCCGACATCCAAGTCGGGCAGAATGCGCATTTTGGCGATTCGATTGTCTATAACCACTTTTATCGAGGGCAAACGGTGACGATTCCGCCGCTACTGACCAACGATGTGCCAGTCAACGACAGCCACATCATTGGGCGTGCAGCCGAATTGGCGGAGATGCACGACCATTTGGCGCAGAATCGCCCGACGGTTTTGGTCAATGGCATCGGTGGTATTGGAAAAACGACAGTGGCAACCAAATACATCGTGCAATATGCCCACGAATACGCCCACCGTGCGTGGATAACCGTCCAATCCAGCCTGTTGGAGACCTTTGTGAACCACACGACCTTGCTCTCGACTCTGGGCATCACCGAAGAAGTGCAGCGATTGCTCTCGGCACAACAACCTGCCGCCGCTTTGGACTGCGTGTTGCTACATCTGAACAAATTGAACAGGACTTTAATCGTGATTGACAACGCCAATGACCTCGCAGACTTGGTGGAACACAAACATTTCTTCGATGCCCTACACTGTCATTGCCTCATCACCTCGCGCAACAGCCCGCCAGAGTGGACAGTCGTGGCAATTGAGCATTTGCCGACCCACGAAGCGGTGCAACTCTTCAAAAGAATAACCCCCTCTCCCAAAGGAGTCATTGAGACAGTAAAAGCAACGGATGAGACCATCAAAACCCTGCTCAGTAAGCTCTATTTTCACACATTATTGATTGAATTGGTGGCAAAAGCGATTCATTCGGCGGGCTTGTCTTTTGCTGAAGCGCAAGCCATGATTGAAGAACGGTTCATCCACCATCAAGAACTGAATGAAGAACTCATCGCCACAGGCAAACACGGCGACAGTCTGCCCGAAAACACCAAACGGGCGAACATCGAGGACTATATCTGGCATATTTTTAAGAATGTACAAGGTCTAAGCGATACAGACAAAGACATACTGAGGGGTATTGCGCTCTTGCCACTCGGATATGTGATAGAACGCAAAGCACTAAAAGAACACCTCGCCCATTTTGGCATCAAAGAAGAAGTGGTGCGCCATTTAACCCTCTTAGTCGAGCGCGGTTGGCTCGAACTGGAGCGCACCGAAGACGGCAAACCCGCCTACAAGATGCACCCTTTGATAGCAGATGTGGTAAAAAAGCATTTGAGCCTCGATGTTGTTTTTGCAGATGCCTATATTGAGCATGTAACAGACTTGATTGAATATGATAATCTAAATCCCAAACATAATCTTTTCGTCATCAATCAAAATAGACCCTTAGCAGAGCGTTTGAGTGATTTGTTTTTTGAGAAAAATACTGAAGGGATGTCTGAATTGCTTGATAATATTGGAAATTTAGAAGAAAACTTTGGTTTTTATCAAAAAGCGGCACACCATAAAGAGCGTGCTTTGGATATTGCAGAAACTATTTTTGAAAAAAAACATAAAATGATAATAGATAGGCAAGGTAATTTAGCAAATGTGTATAGAAAATTAGGTAAATATAATCAAGCTGTAGAATTATTAGAAACAGCATTATCAAGTGCATTATCAAGTCTTGTTGATAAGCATCCGACAATTGCTGTTAGTCAATCCAACTTAGCATTGGTGTATAAAGATTTAGGCAAGTACGACCGAGCAGCGGAATTATTGGAAGCAGCATTGGTTTCTGACCTCAAAAACTTTGGGCAGGAACATTCTAAGGTAGCTATTCGTAAATCTAATTTGGCAATGGTCTATAAAGATTTAGGTAAATTTGACCGAGCAGCGGAATTATTGGAAGCAGCATTGGCTTCTAACCTCAAAAACTTTGGACAAAAACACCCTGGAATCTCTACAATCCAATCTAATTTGGCAATAGTATATCGAAATTTAGGTAAATTTGACCGAGCAGCGGAATTATTGGAAGCAGCATTAGCTTTTGATCTTAAAAATTTTGGACAAAAACACCCAAATGTGGCTATTTGTCAATCCAATTTGGCAAATGTGTACCGAGATTTAGGCAAATATGACCGAGCAGCGGAATTATTAGAATCAGCCTTGGCTTCTGCCCTTAAAAACTTTGGACAAGAACACCCAGAAACTGCTATAATGCAATGCAATTTAGCTACTGTGTATATTGATTTGAATAGAAAACCCGAAGCCAAAGTTTTGTTACAAGCGGCGTATCACACTTTCTTAAAAACTTTTGGGGAGGAGCATCCTTATACCAAAAGGGTTCAATCGTGGTTTCCACGTGCGGAGTGATACCCCTCAGTAAAACAGCATCGTCATTGCAAGCGAAGCGAAACAATCCGCAAAATCGAGCGCACCCTCGTAAGCCAAGCACACGCCTTTTAATAAAACAGCGGCTGTCATTGCGAGCGAAGCGAAGCAATCTGTAAAATCAGGCGCAAACACCCCTCAGTAGTCTGCGTTCTATTTTAAAGATTGCTTCGCTTCGCTCGCAATGACAGCCGCTATGCTTGCAAGGGCGGTGCCCGCCTTACTCAGTCTTGTCCTTGTCCTCAGAAGCCTTCTTGTTGGCTTCACGCGTCTTTTGTTGTTGCGCGATAATCTCCGATTGGCGTATGCCGCCTGCCGCAACGTACTCATCCGACTCCAGACCTTTGTCCCGACCGATGAATAGGCGCAAATCAGCTTCCGCTTTTTCGTAAGCGGCAGCTTTGGCATTGAGGTCAATGGTGAGTTCGTCTATCGCAACGAGACCAGCGTTCTTAGCATCAATCGCTACTTTGTAATCGTTGGTCGTTTTTTCATAAGCGGCTAAAGAAATAGCGGCTGTGTAAGCAAAGGGGTCGTTGAACCTCTTGAGGCGTTCGATTTTGAGCTTTGCAGCTTCGTAATTGTCCGTTGACACTTTTTTGTAAGCCATAGGAATAGGTGTGATTTTAATGAAAAAATAAAGTTCTACAAAATGTTGTTTGATTATACATGGTTCATTTGGCAAATGTATAGAGTTTTTATATGCAAGTCAATAGACAATTAATTTTTTTTAATAATAATTTTCAACAAGTGTCATGTATGAGCCGTCCCCCAGCCCCAGCGGGGCGACATTATGGTAGAAAAAAGGAATTGCCGCACAATAAACCCTACGCCACAGCCCCAGCGGGGCGACATTATGGTAGAAAAAAGGAATTGCCGCACAATAAACCCCACCCCACAGCCCCAACGGGGCAACATTATGGTAGAAAAAAAGAATTGCCGCACAATAAACCCCACCCCACAGCCCCAACGGGGCGACATTATGGTAGAAAAAAGGAATTGCCGCACAATAAACCCCACCCCACAGCCCAGCGGGGCGACATTCTGGTAGAAAAAAAGAATTGCCGCACAATAAACCCCACATCACAACCCCAACGGGGCGACATTCTGGTAGAAAAAAAGAATTGCCGCACAATAAACCCCGCCCCACAGCCCCAGCGGGGCGACATTATGGTAGAAAAAAAGAGATGACCGCACAATAAACCCCGCACCACAGCCCCAGAGGGGCGACATTATGGTAGAAAAAAGGAATTGCCGCACAATAAACCCCGCACCACAGCCCCAGCGGGGCGACATTATGGTAGAAAAAAGAGATGACCGCACAATAAACCCCGCCCCACAGCCCCAGCGGGGCGACATTATGGTAAAAAAAAGAGATGACCGCACAATAAACCCCACCCCCCAGCCCCAGAGGGGCGACATTATGGTAGAAAAGATATGGTTAATGCGGCACAATGCCACCCCTACGGGGTTCAATGGCATATATCACCCGTTGCTACCAGAATGTTGCCCCTACGGGGCTTTCGGCACTTTGTGTGCATGACACATTGGGCGCATGTTGCAATATTTGGGGGGTATTTCAGAAAAGTATCGAGAGAAACTTGCAAAAGTCAGAGGTCATTTCAGAAAAGTATTGAGAGAAACTTGCAATGTTTGGAGGTCTTTTTGCAAAGTATCGAGAGAAACTTGCAAAAGTCAGAGGTCATTTCAGAAAAGTATCAAGAGAAAGTTGCAAGGTTCGGAGGTATTTTTGCAAAGTATCGAGAGAACTTTGCAAGGTTCGGAGGTATTTTTTCAAAAATACCGTGTGTGTTGGACAATACGAGTCGGATACTTTTGAAGTATCCGACTCGTCACGCACCCACACCACGCCTTTTTCCAAAAATACCGTGTGCATTGGACAATACAAGTCGGATACTTTTGAAGTATCCGACTTGTTACGCACCCACACCACGCCTTTTTCCAAAAATACCACACGACTTTCACAAAGATTTCTCGTTTTTCAGAGAGAGACCTTGAGAAATGTCGAAACTTTCTAAAACCGAGGGTTGGAATACGCCAAAAAAAACTATTTTTACAAGAGAAAAATCAAACAACGGCACAACCAATGAAGAATACAGACGAGAAACTATTCAGAGAAGCGCAAAACAAGGCTTTGGACTTCATCACAAGGCGACATTTCATGCAAACTTGCGGTTTGGGCTTGGGCAGTATGGCTTTGAGCAGCTTATTGGGCAGTTGTTGGGGCGAAAAGAATACCCCCCTCAGTCAGACGGCCGACAATTTGTTCATTGACCCCATCAATCCGCTGTCGCCTCGCTTGCCTCACTTCGCAGGGCGTGCCAAATCGGTGATATATTTGCACATGGCGGGCGCACCTTCGCAATTGGAGCTGTTCGACTACAAACCTGAGTTGAAAAAAATGGACGGTCAAGACTGTCCATCGTCGTTGTTGGAGGGCAAACGCTTTGCTTTCATCCGAGGTGTGCCAAAAATGATGGCGGCACAAGCCGAATTTGCCCAACATGGGCAAAGTGGCGCGTGGATTTCCAATTATCTGCCGCATTTGCAGACCATTGCCGACGAATTGACCTTTTTGAAGGGCGTACACACCGACCAATTCAACCATGCACCCGCTCAATTGATGATGCACTCTGGAACAGCCCGCTTAGGTCGTCCCAGTTTGGGCGCGTGGGTGACTTATGGCTTGGGTTCTGAGAATGCCAACCTCCCAGGTTTCGTTGTTCTGACCTCTGGGGGCAAAGATCCCGACGCAGGTAAGAGTGTGTGGGGCAGTGGTTTCCTCCCCTCAGTATTCCAAGGCGTTCAATGCCGCTCGGAAGGCGACCCTGTGCTGTTTCTGAACGACCCTGAGGGCATCAATCGCGATGTGAGACGGGCTTCTATTGATGCCATCAACGACATCAACCGTTTGGAGTACGAACAAACCAAAGATCCAGAGACGGTGGCGCGCATGGCGCAGTATGAAATGGCTTTTAAGATGCAAATGTCTGTGCCAGAGGTGATGGACATCAAATCTGAGCCACAATACATCCACGATATGTACGGCACACAGCTTGGTAAGTCCTGTTTTGCGAACAATGTGCTGCTTGCCCGCAAATTGGTGGAGCAAGGTGTGCGTTTTGTGCAGCTTTTTGACTGGGGTTGGGACACACACGGCACAGATGAGAGCCTTTCGATTGATGTTGGCTTGGTCAATAAGTGTCGTCAGACCGATAAAGCCGTAACTGCTTTGATTCTCGACCTCAAACAACGGGGTTTGCTCGACGAAACCCTCGTGGTGTGGGGCGGTGAGTTCGGTCGTACGCCTATGTTGGAGAATCGGGACAACAAACCCAATGCGTTCAAGGGGCGCGACCACCATTCGGAGGCTTTTACAATGTGGATGGCGGGCGGTGGCTTGAAAAAAGGCGTGTCGCACGGCGAAACCGACGAGATTGGCTACGCCGTGGTGAAAGGAAAGACCTCAGTGTTCGATGTTCAGGCGACGATTTTGAATCAATTAGGCTTCGACCACGAAAAACTCACCTATCATTTCCAAGGTCGCCCCTTCCGATTGACAGATGTGTTCGGGAAAGTGATTCGGGAGGTGGTGGCGTAGCACGACCATAGGAACAATCCTGATGAGTTTGACTTGTTTTTATAATTTGTAATTAAAGCTATAGGTATCCGATACAGAAATTTGAATTGTTTTCTACCTTTTTTTCAAAAAAAAGGTAGAAAACAATTCAAATTTCTGTATCGGATACCTGCGCTTCAATGTTTTTATGTAAAAAGCCTTAGGAAATTTTTAAAATTTCCCTAAAGCTATCCTCCCCTCAGTATTTTGAGACCTAAAATCTGTAATTACATTATAATTTACATAGGCAATATATGAAATTTATATGGTAAAAACACAATTATTCAATGAACAGACGCACTTTTATCCAGTCCACCAGTGCCACAATGCTCTTTAGTGCTTTGGAAAGCTACGCCCGACCCATTTTTACTGAGGGGGTGTCCGATATAAAAGTCCTTGCTACCAATTGGGGCTTCAATGGCAGCACCGACAGCTTCTGTGCCAAAGCAAAAGCCGAGGGTTATGACGGCATAGAGATGTGGTGGCCGACCGATGCGGCAAAACGCGACGAATTGTTTGCCGCTGTGAAGAAACACCAACTTGATATTGGCTTCCTATGCGGCTCGGGTAGCAGCGACTTTGCCAAAAACCACGCAGATTTCGTGCAACAAATCGAAGCAGCCACGGCACAAACCGTGCAGAAGCCCCTTTACATCAATTGTCACTCGGGCAAAGACTATTTTAATGCCGAACAATGCCAAGCTTTCTTCGATACAACGCATAAAATAGCCGAAAAAACGGGCATTCCTGTCTATCACGAGACACATCGCGGTCGAATCATGTACAGCGCACCCCTCAGTAAACAGTATTTGGAGAAAAATCCGACGCTGCAACTGACTTGTGACCTCTCACACTGGTGTTGTGTCCACGAATCGCTGCTGGAAGACCAACCCGAAGCCCTGAATCTGGCAATTGCGCACGGAGGACACATCCATGCGCGCGTCGGACACGCCGAAGGACCTCAAGTGAACGACCCTCGCGCCCCAGAATGGGACAAAGCTGTAAAAGCTCACTTCAATTGGTGGGATAAAATCGTTGCAAAGCGACGCAAAGAGCAAAAACCCATCACTGTTTTGACGGAATTCGGTCCACCTGACTATATGCCGACGCTGCCATACACCCGACAAGCCCTTGCCAACCAATGGGACATCAATGTTTACATGATGAAGGTGCTTCGGGAGCGGTATAAATAACGATATAATAAAAAACACCGACTTTATGGGGACATTGCATCCACTTATAGTGCATTTACCGATAGGTATTTTGTTGCTCAATGCCGTTTTTGTCTTTTTGTCGAAGACAGAAAGGTTTGAGAACCTGCGTTTTGCTTTGCCGACCACCTTATTTTTGGGCGCATTGAGTGCCATTGCGGCTTGTGTGACAGGTTGGGTCTTGTCTCGGAACGGCGATTATACTGTTCAAGGAACTCCTTTTGGAGAGGGGGTACTTTTTTATCATCAATGGCTGGGCATTAGCGTAGCAGCAGTGTCATCTTTGTTGTTATTGAGAAAAAAACAGGATAATGCATTCGTTTGGCTCATTATTGTGAGCTTATTGACCGTGACGGGACACTTTGGCGGCACTTTGACCCACGGCGAAGGCTATTTATGGGCGGATAAATCAACCCAAACAGCCGAGGCAACGGACAAACAACCCACTTTGCCCAGCAATATCCAAGAGGCACGGGTGTATCAAGACATCATCGTGCCTATTCTGAAAGAAAAATGTTACAGTTGCCACAATGCCACCAAGTTGAAAGGCAAATTGCGCTTAGACGATAAAGACTTTTTACTGAGGGGGGGCGAAAATGGCGTTGTGGTTCGCGCAGGACAGGCAGATGAGTCCGAATTAATCAAAAGGATGGTACTCAATATCGAAGACAAGCACCACATGCCACCCAAAGGCAAGACCCAACCGACCGAACAAGATAGGGTTCTGCTCCACTGGTGGATAAATGCGGGTTTGCCTTTCGATAAATTGGTCAAAGATGTGCCACAAACGGAGCAAGTGAAGACGATTTTTGCACAATACGGCGTTGCGGAATCCAAAACAGGTCATCCCTTTATCCCCACCGCCTCAGTTGAGAAAGCAGACGGCAAACTGATGGACTCTGTGCGCAAAAGAGGCATTGTATTGATGCCCGTTGCGCCCAATAGTCCTTATCTACAAGCCAATTTCGTCTCTTTGCCGAAAGCCAACGACCAAGATGTGGCTTTGCTCCAGCCTTTTGCGCCCCAATTGATTTGGTTGAAGTTGGGCAATACCCAAATCACGGACGAAGCTATGCGCACAGTGGCTCAACTGACCAATCTGACCCGTTTGAGCCTCGACAATACGGCTATCACATCTCAAGGAGTGGCTCAACTCGCGACTTTGACGCATCTGCAATACCTAAATGTGGTCGGTACGCCGATTTCGGGCGAAAGTTTGTACCCCCTCAGTCATCTGACCGAACTGAGAGAAGTTTTTCTTTACAAAACAAAGGTTTCGACAAGCGTATTAGAGAGTTTGAAACAGAAGATGCCGAAGGTTTTGTTCGACACAGGCGGTTATCAAGTGCCAAAATGGGTATCTGACACAGCCATTTTCAAAAGACAAGGTAAATGACCAGACAAATCGGCTTAATTGTCAGAAGATTGCTCCGCAGAATTCAAGCGTAGTTCGGTCAATGTGACATCGTGCCGCATTTTTTCAACCACACCCGCCAATTTGTCGAAGGCATCCATCACTTCATCGTCTTGAGGATTGTCTTTTACATGATTTTTAACATTGTCGAGCATCTGACTGAGATAACTGATGAGATTTTTGCCAGATTCGACCTTTTTGCGCATCGCAATTTGCATAATCCATTGGGCTTCTTGCTTAAAATGGTTCAGCATATTGAAGCGATAGCGGGCAGCCATCATTTGGTCGTAGCCTTCGATGTCTGACATGTTGTTTTCTTCGGCAATGCGCGCGACTTCGTTCATGTAAGTGATTTCGTCGGGCGTTGGTTCCGTCGTATCCATCAGACCTAAATCAGCAGCTTGTTGCAGCCATTGCAAATGTTCGCCATGCTCATCGTAGAACGCTGTTATATCGCTCTTAAATTTGTTGTACCGCTCCAATTCTTCGGGTTTGAAGAGGATATCGGGCAAGTCTAAAAAAAAATCTTCCATATTTATCTCATTTTTCTTGTAAATATAAAAGTCTTTTTTTATTTATGTATATTTTTTTTATGGTTAATCCATAATATCGAAACAAAATCATCCGCTTTGTACCAAAAATTGTATTGTTTTTTCTAAAGTAAGCCATGTTGTAGAAAGCCAATCGGTACTTTTATGATTTATTTTGCTTGTTAAAAGCATTTTTATGTAGAATAAGATTTTAAAGTCATTTTGCAACAGCTTGAACCAGCTGGCAAGTTTGTAAAAAGCTTTTCTAAGCTGCTTAAATAGAGAAATACGGGCAACTTTATCGCATGTTTTCTTTGAATGTCAAAAATTCTTTTGATAATCCATTTTTCTACTTACTTTTGAAACCCTTGTTTTTTATTTTACGAATTTAAAAATAGAACTGAATTATGAAGACTTTGATTAAAAACGGACATATTGTCACTGCTGCCGATGATTATAAGGGCGATATTCTGATTGAAGGTGAAAAAATCATTGCTATTGGTGAAAATTTAGATAATACTGAGGGGGTTGATAAGATAATTGATGCAGAAGGCAAATTGGTTTTCCCTGGAGGCATTGACCCACACGTCCATCTCGAAATGCCTTTCATGGGGACGTTTTCATCTGACACTTATGAGACAGGGACACGCGCCGCATTGCATGGTGGTACAACGATGGTCATTGACTTTATTTTACAAAAACAAGGACATTCTCTCTATTCAGCTCTCGAAGAATGGTCGGGTCGGGCAACAGGAAATGCCGTAGGGGACTATTCTTTTCACATGGCAGTGACCGATTTTAATGACCAGACTAAAGCAGAAATAGAGTCTTTGGTAGAAAAAGAAGGCATTACTTCGTTCAAAATGTTCATGGCGTATCGCGGCGCTTTGATGATTGACGACCGACAAATGAATGGTCTGATGCAAGAAGTTCGTCGAGTCGGTGGTATGGTGACGGCACATGCGACCAATGGCGATATGATAGATTATTTGATTGCCAAACACCGCTCAGAAGGCAAACTCACACCTGTTTATCACTACTTGTCACAACCTGAAATTACTGAGGGGGAGGCTTCGCACCGTTTTACAGACTTTGGGTTTTACAATCAATGCCCAATTTATATCGTTCACATGACTTGCGAAGGGGCTGTGAACGCCATACGACAAGCAACTTTCCGCAATCAAAAGGTGTTTGGTGAAACTTGTATTCAATACCTCATCTTAGATGCATCACTCTACGAAAAACCTGACTTTGAAGGTGCAAAATGGGTGATGTCGCCACCTCTGAGAGAGAAAAAAGACCAATCACATCTGTGGGCAGCTATCAATCAAGGCATCATCGAAGTGGTGGCAACTGACCATTGCCCTTTCTTTTGGGAACAAAAACTAATGGGTAAGGACGATTTTTCTAAAATTCCGAATGGTCATCCAGCCATCGAAAACCGTATGGAACTGCTTTATACTGAGGGGGTCGGCAAAGGTAAAATCACTTTGAACAAATATGTTGAAGTCACCTCCACCAATGCTGCCAAGATATTCGGCATGTACCCGCGCAAAGGCACGATTGCGGTAGGATCTGATGCCGATATTGTGATTTTTGACCCAAATAAAGAACATGTGTTATCTGCAAAGACGCATCACATGAACGTGGACTACTCAGGCTACGAAGGTTGGCCACTCAAAGGCAAGGTAGAAACGGTTTTACTGAGGGGTCAAGTGGCGATTGACAATGGCGATTGTTTGGTTGGCAGAGGTTATGGACAATTCATCAAACGTGGAAAGGTATCCGACAAAATTTAGCAACTATGAAAGATAAAATTTTAGACTGGGAAAGGCAAATCAATGTTATCACACAAGATTTTAAGGACAGTTTTGGTCAACTATCTGCTTCAGATTTAAACTGGAAACCCAATACGCAAACTTGGAGTGTGGCACAAAATATTGACCACCTCATCGTCATCAACAAAACCTACTATCCAGTGATTGAACAGCTGCGCAATGGCACTTATAAACTGCCTTTTGTTGCCAAATTGGGCTTTCTGACAAACTTTTTTGGGAATTTTATCCTCAAATCGGTGGCAGCAGATAGGCGCAAAAAGATTAAAACCTTTCCGATATGGGAACCCAGCCAAAGTCGAATCAGTGGCGATATTCTCTTAACATTCGATAAACACCAACAAGAACTCATCGCATTCTTCAAAAGTTGCGAAGATTTATTGTCGCAGAATACCATTATCTCATCGCCAGCCAATAGGGTAATCGTGTATCCGCTATCTAAAGCTTTCAATATCATTGTTGAACATGAAAAACGCCATTTGAATCAAGCAAAAGAGACGTGGGCGTTGAAATAAAAACCATTTTTTACTAACTAAACTTTATCACCATGCCAAGAATCATTAAAAGTGGATTAATCCAAATGAGCTTGCCCAAGACTGAGGGGGAAGGCACAATCGAAGAAATCATGCAAGCGATGCTCGATAAGCATATTCCATACATCGAAAAAGCGGGGCAACAGGGCGTACAGATTCTCTGTTTGCAAGAGATATTCAACACACCTTATTTCTGTCCAGGACAAAGTCCCGAGTGGTATGCCTCAGCACAACCGATTCCGAATCCTACAACAGATTTGATGCAAGAATTGGCAAAAAAGTACAGTATGGTCATCATTGTGCCGATTTATGAGCGTGAACAGGCGGGCGTACTGTACAATACAGCTGTTGTGATTGATGCAGACGGCACTATTTTGGGCAAATATCGCAAGAACCATATACCACATACGTCTGGTTTTTACGAGAAATTCTTCTTCAAACCCGGCAACTTGGGCTATCCTGTGTTCCAAACACGCTATGCAAAAGTCGGTGTTTATATCTGCTACGACCGACATTTCCCAGATGGTGCAAGAGCTTTGGGGCTAAATGGCGCAGAAATCGTTTACAATCCTTCGGCGACGGTTGCAGGCTTGTCGCAATACCTTTGGAAACTTGAGCAGCCTGCTCATGCCGCAGCTAATGGCAACTTCTGGGGCTGCATCAACCGCGTTGGCACAGAAGCACCGTGGAATGTGGGTAAGTTCTATGGTTCGTCGTATTTTGTTAATCCACGAGGCGAAATTATTGCACAAGCATCAGAAGATAATGACGAATTATTGGTCGCCGAATTTGACTTAGAAATGATTGACCAAGTACGCAATATATGGCAATTTTTCAGAGACCGCCGACCTGAAACTTATGGTAAGTTGGTCGAGATATGATACTCGTTTAACACTTTGAAAAGGTCTAAGTCTCCAAAGTTTGCCCACAAAACCTTGAAAGTAAAAATGGGTGCTTTTCTTTTTCGCGAAAAAGAAAAGCACCCATTTTTATGATACAATACCATAGTTTCAAATCGTTGGACTCAAAATATAACAAATTATTGAAAATCATCGAATTTCACGCAAAATCTATGAGCATTTAGCCACCAACGCTTACTCACCTTACAGTTTCTAAGCAGTGATGTAAAAAAATAAATTTAAACACTACTACTTTTATAGAATTAATGTAATTTTGCAAAACAATTGAAATTTGGCTTTATTTTGGCTATACCTCTGTCCATTCATTTTAGTCTTTTAACTTCGCATCTATGCATAATTAGATCATGATTTTATCATAAAAGTTAAAATGAAAAAACTGATTTTGGGCATATTCTGCCTAATTCATGCCTTACAAGGTATGAGCCAAGTGCAAAAACAGCAAACCTATTGGATGAGAGTTTATGCACGTGTGAAGCTGAATGACAAATGGTCGTGGCAAATAGAAGCTGACAATCGCCGTCTTTTTGGTGAGAATCAACAGGTACAATTCATCGCTCACACACATTTGCATCGAAAATTTGGAAAAAATACTGAGGGGTCTTTAGGTTTTAGTTTTTCAGAAGTGTGGCAGGGTGACTTGCCTGTGCCTGAGTTGCGACCGTTTCAAGAGTTCTATGTTTTTCAAAATCTTTCAAAGAAATGGCGTTTTTCGCATCGTTTTCGGACGGAACAAAGATGGTTTCACAACTATCAAAGTACCTCACTTACTGAGGGGTATAATTTTAAATTTCGGATGCGCTATATGCCTCGGTTGGAGTATCGGGCTACAAGCAAATGGATTTTTAAGTCTAATGCCGAATTGATGTATCACACCGATGATTTTGACCAGTATCGCTATTATGGTGGCGTTGAATATAAGATTTTGACTGATTTATCCTTAGAAGCAGGTTATTTGAAGGTTTATCAAAAGAGAGCCAATAATAAAGGGTATTTCGATAGAAACAATTTGCGGGTCACTTTGTATAAAGATTTTGCTGTGAATAAGATGAGAAATTGAATTTGAGATAGATAAATTTTTTCAGATGCTTCTTTGTGAAGCCGTTGTTTTGTTTCAGATTTTTTAATTTTTCAATAAAAATAAACCTTTTTTTTAAATAAAACACTCCAAATACTGAGGGGGTCAATTTATGGAAAATAAAAAAGTTTCAGAAGTAGAAATTATCAAAGACAAAAGCCGCTATTTGCGCGGCACATTGGTTGAGAGTTTGCACAACGAAATCACAGGCGCAGTGGCGGCTGACGATACACAATTGATCAAATTTCATGGCTCTTATCAGCAAACCGACCGAGATTTGGACAGTGAGCGCAAACGCCAAAAACTCGAACCGCTGTATTCGTTTATGATTCGTGTGCGTGTGCCAGGTGGTATTTGTACACCACAGCAATGGCTCAATATGTCCGATTTGGCAGATAAATACGGCAACGGTGGTTTGAAATTGACAACCCGTCAAGCTTTTCAGTTGCACGGTATTTTGAAGCGCGATTTACAAAAAACGATTCAAGGGTTCAACGAAGTTTTGTTGGATTCTATCGCAGGTTGTGGCGATGTCAATCGCAATGTGATGATGAATCCGAACCCTTATCAAACCAAAGCGCACGAAGAAGTTTACGAACACGCCAAACAGATTTCGGCACATTTGACACCCAAAACGTCTGCTTATTGGGAAATTTGGTTAGAAAATCAAGCTGCCGATACCTCCGAACCCGTTTCACCTGATTCGGAAGAAGGCAAAATGGTCGCAAAAGCCAATGACCTTTTAACCCGAAAAGTAGCAGAAGACAAAGAACCCATCTATGGCAAGCACTATCTGCCACGCAAGTTTAAAATCGCTCTGGCGATTCCGCCATACAATGATGTGGACATTTTTGCCAACGATATTGGCTTGGCAGCCATTGTTGAGGATGGTGTACTGAGGGGGTACAATGTGGCTATCGGTGGTGGTTTTGGAATGACTTTCGGTATGCCCGACACTTATCCTCGGCTGGCGGATATGATTGGTTTTTGCGACAAAGACCAAGTTGTGGATGTGTGTGAAAAGGTAATGACCTTACAACGCGACTGGGGCAATCGAGAAAATCGCAAATTTTCGCGCCTCAAATACACGATTGATAGGGTGGGGTTGGATGTTTTTAAAGCAGAGGTTGAGAATCGTTTAGGCTATAAATTGCAACCACTTAAACCTTACAAATTTGAGAGCAATGGTGATGCTTATGGTTGGTCAGAAAATCACAATGGCAACTGGAATTTGACGCTTTTTGTCGAAGGTGGTCGTGTGAAAGATACCCCTCAGTATAAGTTGAAAACAGCCTTGCACAAAGTTGCCATGTTAGGCACAGGCGATTTCCGTTTGACGGGTAATCAGAATGTGATGATTTGTAATATTCCTACGAGCAAAAAAGGGAAAGTCCAAGACATTTTGAGCCAATATGGTGTGATGCGTGAGACTTACAAACACACGGCTTTGCGTCTAAGCTCGATGGCTTGTGTGGCACTCAATACGTGTTCGTTGGCATTCGCAGAAGCTGAGCGTTATTTGCCTCGTTTGATTGACAAATTAGATGCGATTGTCCGCATGAATGGTTTGGACAACAAAGAAATCGTGATGCGCATGACAGGTTGTCCAAACGGCTGTGGCCGTCCTTATCTGGGTGAAATTGGTTTGATTGGTCGTTCTGTTGGGCGTTATAATTTGTATTTAGGCGCGGCGCACAATGGTCAGCGTCTGAACAAATTGTACAAAGAAATGCTTAACGAAGAAGAAATCATTGCCGAATTGAAGCCCATTATTGAAGATTATGCCAAAAATCGCCAACAAGGTGAGCATTTCGGTGATTTTACGATTCGCAAAAACTATATAAAACCGACAACGCATGGACTTAACTTCCACGACTGAGCCAATTGAGCAGTTGGAAGAACATTTGCCTAAAAATACTGAGGGGGGTAATTTAGTTCTTTTCAATATGACGATTTTAGGCTATAAATTGACACTGCATAAGCCACTTCAAGCCGCTCATGCTGACCGTTGGAAAACAGATTGGAAAGCCAGAGCGACTATTGCAGTCGTGCTATTTGGGGTTTCCTTTTTGGTCAATGTGCTGTTGCTTTTTGTATCAATCGAAGATTTAAAACAAGCAACAAGTCAAATCGAGCCAATTTTCTACCAATTTATCCTCGTTGGTTTTGGCGCACAGTTGGTAGATGGGCTTTTGGGTATGGGTTATGGTGTGACTTCGCAAATATTTTTAATGTCGTTGGGCATACCTCCTGCCGCTATTGGGTCGAGTATTCATACAGCAGAGATGTTTTCAAGTGGTGCATCAGGCTTTAGTCATTATAAATTTGGCAATGTCAACAAGCGTTTATTTCGGGCGATGGTCATTCCAGGTGTCATTGGGGCTATTGCTGGTGCATTGTTATTGGTCTATTTGGGCGAAAAACACGCAGGCTGGGTGCGTCCTGCCTTGGCAACTTATGCGATGCTTTTGGGGATTCGTATTTTGGTCAGTGCTTTCCGCAAGAAGAAAAATGCACAGAAAAGACCTGTCAAAAAAGCAGGCTTGTTGGCAATGGCAGGTGGTTTTTTAGACTCATTTGGCGGTGGTGGTTGGGGTCCTTTGGTCACTTCTACGCTGATTTCGAGTGGTCGTACGCCCAATTATGTCATCGGAACAGTCAGTTTAACGGAGTTTTTTGTCACTTTCGCCAGTGCTTTTACTTTTTTTACCACTATTGGCGTATCGCATTGGCAAGTTATTGCAGGACTTATAGTGGGTGGCGTGGTTGCTGCACCCATTTCAGCTCGTTTGGCAGGTCGTTTGCCTGTGAAATGGATGCTTGTAGGCGTGGGGTGTATGGTTATTTTCTGGAGTTTGCGTATCTTAGCGAAGTTTATATTTTAAAAAATTGGGTTTCAGTACAAAAATTAAGGATTAAAGGCGCGATACTGCGTGTGGAATCGTTAGTTTTTGTACTTGAAACTTGAAAAAATCATCGCTTTGAAAACGCTGCATCTTGTCTATGCCACTTTTTTATGGGTTTCATTATCCTTTTTTTGGTACTTAATGTTCCGAATTATCGTGCCTTACACTTCAGGCGAAACAGATATTGATTTTTTACTTACCAAACAGCACATCATCGGTTGGACGACTTACAGGTGGTCGTTTTATCTCCACATTTTCAGCAGTTTATGGGTTTTAGCTTCGGGTTTGACGCAATTTTCTAAGCGATTGTTGCGCAATGGTGCTGTTATTCACCGTTGGGTAGGGCGTGTGTATGTAGGCATCGTTTTGCTCATCAGCGCACCTGCGGCCTGTGTGATGTCTGTTTATGCAAACGGAAATGAATGGACGAAGGCTTCTTTTTTGATTTTGAGTATATTGTGGTGGGTCGTGACTTATCTGGCGTATCGCGCTATACTGAGGGGGGATATTTTGTCCCATAAATGGTGGATGTACCGCAGTTTTGCTTTGACTTTATCGGCTATTACTTTGCGGATTTTGCAATTTGGCTTCGCAATGTGGACAGACATTGAACCAGAAAGAGCTTATGAAATCATCGCTACGCCGAGTTGGGTGGTCAATTTGTTGGTGGCAGAAATGTTGATTTATTTCCAAAAAAGAAAAAACCGTTACAATGCTTTTGAGTCATTGTAACGGTTTTTGACACATACATTTATGGGTCGGCTCGAATCACAGCTTCTTTTTTTCCTTTTTCTTTTTCTACGCCCTTTTCTTTCAACAGAGACTCGTTTTTCTTTTCTAAAAACTGTAATTCTTTGACTTTCATGTTTTTGTAATCATAACTATCTTCCGAATTCTTTTCCCAAACCATTTTATATTTAGTTTGAGTTAAATTCAAATCTTGACCAATATTGCCTTCCACTAAACTTTCATGATACACCGAAGCCATCATTTTTTCACTCACCAATTTGCCTTTTAACGTGAATGTTGCAGCATAATAATTATAACCACCACGTCTCGTAAAATAAACCAAAACGTGATTGTCTTTGGTTTGGAATGCCATGAGAGGCTCACCAATCGGCGGCGGCATTCGGCTGAAACGTTCTTGATTGTCTAAGGCAGGGAAGAACTTTCGGAACTCTCTCGGCAAGGTTTTACGCTCTGCTTTCTTTGATTCGTCAGGCTTGTACATCGCCAAATATTGGTCACGTAAAACATTGGCAGTCAAACTAAAAGGCAGATTGCCTTTCGGAAATTGTTCTAAGAGTTTTTCAAAACTGGCATCGGTTGTATTGTTTTCTTTTGCATGTTTTTGATATTCTTCCCATTCAAGGGAACTGCCTTCATCAAGTGGTGGTGGTTCTGCCAATACAACGGAAGTTGGAACGGTTTTAGGCGATTTTTTTTGATAAAAAGCAAATGAGAATGCGCTGCACAGAGCGAATAGGGTAGAGAAGAGGAGGATTTTTTTCATTTTGGCATCTGTTTTAAAGTGAAGAATAGATTTGAATAACGCTTAACTGCGGATATAAAGTGTTCGTTTATTGTTAAAACCTACGAAATACTGAGGGGTATTTTTTCAGATGCAAATTCTTCTTATTTTGGTGTGTAAAGTATCGAAAATATGAGAAGCGATTTTATGGAAATAACATGTTGATTAAAAATAGAGGAGGTTTAGAAAACTTCCAAAGTTCCCTAAACCTCCTCTATTCTAAAGTCAGCCTCTTTTTGACTTATACAAAATAGACCATTAATGACTATTCAAAGGCAACCCGCGACGTTGAAATTCACTCCAATTGATGTATTCGTCGCCATGCCTTTTTTCGACCATCGTAATGCAATTGTCAACGGGACAAACCAATTGGCAGAGGTTGCAACCGACGCAATCGGGTTCTTTGACAGTGTATGTATTGTAAGGTTGACCCCTCAGTAAATCAATGGCTTGGTGGCTTGCATCCTCGCAAGTGATGTGGCAGAGACCACAATGAATACATTTTGTCTGGTCAATATTAGCAACAATATGGAAATTTAAGTCCAATTTTTCCCAATCTGTCACTTTTTTGACCGATAAACCGACGAAATCCTCTATGTTTTCAAAGCCTTTTTCATCCATCCAATTGGATAAACCGCTTGTCAAATCTTCGATAATGCGAAAACCATATTTCATCACTGCTGTACACACTTGTACATTGGATGCACCCAAAAGCATAAATTCGGCGGCATCTTGCCAAGTCGTCACACCGCCAATACCTGATACAGGTATGTGTGCAAAACGAGGGTTTTTTGTAATCGTATGCAACATTTTCAAAGCTATCGGTTTCACAGCGGGGCCGCAATAACCGCCATAAGCCGATTGACCACCCACATTGGGGCGTACATCAAAGGTATCTAAATCCACACCTGTAATGCTTTGAATAGTATTTATGAGCGACAAACCGTTCGTGCCTGCTTGCACGCACGCCCAACCTGTCGGCACAACTGAGTGGACATTCGGTGTCAATTTGGTGATAACAGGGATAGTTGCGCATTCCATCACCCATTCGACCACCATTTTAGCGATTTCAGGGTCTTGTCCGACTGCTGCGCCCATGCCACGTTCGGTCATACCATGTGGGCAACCGAAATTCAACTCAAGACCATGCGCTCCTGTATCTTCCACCTGTTTGATGAGTTCGTGCCACGATTTGCGGTCGTTATCAGCCATCAAAGAGACAATCATGGCACGGTCAGGGAATTCTTTTAGTACCTCACGTATTTCTTTAAGGTTGATACTGAGGGGTCTATCTGAAATCAGTTCAATATTATTCAAACCCATCACTCGTTTACCTGCATAGTTGACAGCTGAATAGCGCGATGAAGTATTCTTGACTTGAGAACCCAGTGTTTTCCAAACAACACCGCCCCAACCCGCTTCAAAAGCACGCAAAACATTGATTTTTTTGTCAGTTGGCGGTGCGCTTGCCAACCAAAAAGGGTTAGGAGATGTGATACCGAGGTAGTTGGAATGTAGATTTGCCATATATTTTAAGATTGTGAGACAATGATGATGATTCTTTCCGAAGAATTTGTCAAAAATAAGCGTTTTATATCATAATGCAAGTGTTTTTTTTATCCACTGCCAATTGTAAAAAAACAGTCAGAATATTTGAAACCATGAATAAGACCGTACATTTGCCGACTTTTTGGAACTAAACCCATTTTCAACTTGTTTTTCGGAAAACAAAATAAAATTTGATGGATTTTTTACATTCTATTTTAGGGAACGACTTACAAGCTGCGGCAACTATTATCTTTTCTCTCATCATCATCGAAAGTCTTTTATCAGTTGACAATGCGGCAGTCCTTGCGACTATGGTCATGGATTTGCCCAAAGAACAACGAGGGCGCGCCTTGAAATACGGTATCATTGGTGCTTATGTGTTCAGAGGTATTTGCCTACTATTAGCAGCTTGGCTCGTTAAGATTTGGTGGCTTAAACTAATTGGTGGTCTTTATTTGCTCTATTTGGCTTTTGACTATTTCAAATCAAAATCAACACCTCAGAAAGAAGACGATACTTTGAATAAAGAAAGTAGTTGGCTTTATCGCAAAACCATAGGTGTTTTTGGCAAATTCTGGTCAACTGTGATACTTATAGAAGCCATGGACTTGGCTTTTTCGATGGATAATGTTTTTGCTGTGGTGGCTTTTACGGACAATATTTGGATTATTTGCATTGGCGTTTTCATTGGCATCTTAGCCATGCGTTTTGTCGCTCAAGGTTTTGTCAAATTGATGGAAAAATACCCATTCCTCGAAACGGCAGCTTTTATCGTCATTGCTATTTTAGGGATAAAATTGACGCTCTCTGTCTATACACATTTCAATCCTAAAACTCTCATAACAGAACTCATAGAAGGGCATAATTCCGACCTTTATTTGTCGCTTGTGACGGTAAGTGTGTTTATTGTACCTGTTCTCACATCCATGTTTTTTGGTTTTCCGAAGAAGAAAGAATAACTTTTATGATAGATTATTGCCTATGAAGATTAAGTCTTATAAGAGATTGATTATCAAAATATAAGCACTCTCACATAGGCAATAATCATCTCTTTTATTTATCTACTCAATACTATTTTCCTTTCTGATATGCCTGAGCCTGTTTGCAAACGCACAATATAAATACCGCTCGATACTGAGGGAGTAGTTTGCGCATCAAAAACGACCTCATTCAGTCCCTTTGAAAAGATTTTCCCGAATGATAATACTTCTTTGCCCATCAAGTCTATAATGTTTAGTTGGGCGTAGCTTTCTTCAGGCATATTGAAAGATATTACTGTTTCATCTTTGAATGGATTGGGACGATTAGCGAGTAGGATAGGTTTGTCAGTTGACGAAATCACATTGTCAAAAACTAATTTTACAGGTGCGCCATTCCCTTTTTCATCAAAAGCGACCCCCTCAGTATAAGCTGGATTTAGCGATAGAATGTGGCTTAATCGGGTATTTTCAGTTGCTTTTACCGTTAAATTCAGTACAACAAAACTATCAGATTGTGTGAATGTTTGCTGTGGCAAACGATACCAAGCAGCAGTCACAACGCCTTCATTTTTGAAAAAGCCCATATTATTTTGTTTGAAATCGGGTAAATCACCTGCCGAACTGCGCTCAATTTGAGCCATTTTACCGTCCACATGTACAGAAAATTGAAGAGCAGAAATCATTTGACCTTCATAATTTTGCTGATATGGCGATATTTTGATCGGAATGTGATATGTTTTATTTTTTTCCAAAATTCTATCGCTTGTCAGCAATTCAAAAGCCGTCAAATTGCCACGAATATTCACCGAGCCTGCCGAACTGTTGATATCACCAATTTTAACAGCAATAAAATCGCCATTCGGGACGGCTGTTGTTAAATTGGGTATCCACAAAGACTCAGGAAAATCAGAAGAAAATGGATTGGTTGGGTCATCAAAATTAAAGCTTTTCAATATGAAACGCCATGAATTATTGTTTGGAAACACTGAAGTAACACGCAAAATGAGCCTTTGCATAATCAATAAATCAACCGCATCAATGTCTCCACTTTTATTCACATCGGCCGCAATATACCGATAAGGCGATGAAAAAGCCTCGACACCCAATATTTGACGACTCATCAAGGCTACGTCAAACATTGTCACGCCATTGATCCAGTCTGTATTAGGGCGAGTAGGCATGATGCGATAACCTCTACCTGCTGTCAGTTCTTTAAACGCGTAGGATGTACCAGTGACGGCATTGAGAGAGTCGTTGGTGCTGTTATAAAGTTTAATCGTTGTAGGTACTGCCAGTAAATCTTCACGGATTATCATACCACTCACTGTCGGGCAATTGCCACCATCGTTTCTAACCGTTAGAGTCGTTGTTTTTGTAACAATATGACCGCCTTCATCTTTGACCCAAACCTCAATCGAGTAAGAGCCTAACATATCGCATGAGAAAGTCAAACTCGATGTTGTTGGAAATCCTAAGCCTGTTCCAACTATACGTAAACCGTAAAGCATTTTACTGTTAGTGGTGCAATCGTCCGCCAAATTACTGATAAGGTTTCCTGCTTGAATACCGAGGGGTTGCCCATTGGGTATTTGAAAAACACCATTTTGCAAAAGTGTGAGAGTAGGAGGGGCATCAGCGACTGTAATGGTTTGTATCCACGTTTTATTTTCATTGGTACAACCATTGACAATGACCCAAGTTCTCTGAATGGTTAAGATAGAATTGCTTGAGTTTTGGGTTCTAACATCCGAATAACTGGCATAAATCCCACAAAAACTATTTCCTAAGACCTTATTGTTGAACGAAGGGAAACCTGTTCCTTTCACAACTATACCATTGACAACCGTATCCGTAGGCTCTGTACGAGAGGCACTGCAAGACAAAGATACGTTGCTCGGAGGGAGCGTCACATCTCCCAACAGACGACTGCGGATATACAGAACTTGGCGCGTATTTGACGTATTACCTGCTCTATCAGTCACGATAAAAGTACGGATGATGATTCTTTTAGCATTTTGAGCCAGCACATAGTTGAACGTTAAGTCTGAAGGAAAACCTAGAGGTGGATTCGTTAAAAATGTCGCACAATTTAGGTCAAAATTCAGGTCTGAATAGTAATAAGAAGTTGGTAAAGAACATTCTTTTACGATAATTGGCTCGCCTGAAGCAGATGGCTGAGGTGTCCCAGCATTGTTTACAAGGTCACACAAGATAGCTACATCTGAAGGTGCTTGAATGATGGGAGGCGTGAAGTCAAAAACCGTAAATGTACCCGAACACCGATTACCTGTGGCATTTTCTATGACAATAGCGCGTAGTGTTGAGCCTACATTGTTTCCGGTGACAGTATTGCCATTTAAAATAGTACCACCTAAGGTTTGTAACTGAACACTATAGTTATCAAAACAACCGTAGTTTTCTCCATTCAAGATATAATCTGGTAAAAATTGGGTATTACAATCCGCATTTAATGTAAAATTGACATGTGATAGACAAGTCATAGAACCTGTGGGCGTATTTTCTTTCACTGTAATGCTAAAAGAGCAAAAAGATGTATTTCCTAATGCATCTGTTGCTTTAAAACCTGTGTTAAAAGTGCCTATACCAAATATTTCCCCAGATTGCAAACCTGTCAATTGCTGTATAATGATTGAAGAACTGCAATTATCCGTAGCTGTTGCAGAAAAAGTTAAAGCACGCCGACATTCACCAGATTTTAATTGTACTACCATATTTTCAGGACATACAATTGTCGGCGCAATTTTATCCTCAACAGTGATTGTTGCAGCGCATGTTGCAGAATTACCACTTGCATCAAAAGCAGTAAAAATGACCGTATTTGTACCTAAATTGGAACAAGAGAAACTTGTTTTTGATAAACTTCTATTTGTGATGCCACAATTATCGGTTGAAGCATTGTCAACTTGTACTGTTGTCAGAGTCGCAGTTCCTGATGCATTCAATTGGATTGTAACATTTTTACAAGATACTGAGGGGGGGATTTTATCCTCAATAGTGATTGTTGCAGAACAAGTTGCTGTATTATTGTAGGCATCTGTTGCTGTAAAAAGGACTGTATTTGTACCCAAATTTGTACAATCAAAACTTGTTTTACTAACAGCGATTGATTGCAATTGACAATTGTCGTACGAACCATTATTAACTTGAGCTGCTGTCAAGTTTGCTGTACCAGATGTATTGAGTTGGATTGTAACATTTTGACACAAAGCTCTGGGGGGTGTCGTATCGTCCGTCGAAATAGTTGTTGAAATAGGTGTAGATTCACAACTCCCCACCATGTTTGTAATCCAAATAGTCACACTGGCTGTTGCTGAGAATGTATAAGATGTTCCTGTACTGAGGGGGCTAACACCGCCGCCTATTGGGTCTGAATCATAAAATTTATAGCTTGTACCACCTGTTGGTGTAAGTGTTATGCTGGTATTTTTACAAACTGTTTGGCTGGGTATGGTATTCGGTGAAACTGGGGGGCTGTTGACGTTTGAAAGGGTGATACTCGTCGTTTTTGTGCAGTTATTGTCGTCAGTGGCTGTAAAAATATAGGTATTAGCAGCTAAACCTGAAAAAACGCCCGATATAGCCGCAGTTGGGCAAATATCACAAGTGATTGTTTTTGAGCCTGTCCCACCGTTTGCAGATACTGTTGCCGTACCATTGGTTTGTTCACAAGTTTCGTCGGTTTTTGAGGTTGTAAAAGTAATCGCATCTGGCTCTAAAATTTCACCTATTTCGCTTGCCATGCAGCCATTTGCATCTCTAACTTTAAGATTGTACGTGCCTGCGGGTAGATCGGAGAAGAATTTATAACGTGTTGACGAGGGTGAATAAGTTGCCCCATTGTCAATCGAAAATTCATAAGGTTGTGTACCCTTATCGCCGTATAAACTAATGCCACCGTTTGTGCCACCATGACATTCAAGGTCAACGGATTCATAAGTGAGTTCAACGGCTGTACCAATGACAACAGTTTGACTGACAAATGACCAAATTGGAGGATTTTGGTTGTCTGGAACGGCATAAGTCTGAGCATCGTGTACATAAATGGTGTATGTGCCAGCCGCTAAGCCTGTAAAAGTATAAGCACCATTGTTCGTTGTTGCTAAAGTATAAGTGACACCGCCATCTTTTGAAAAATAGTAATTACCTCCTGTTGCCGCGATGCCTCCTGTTGCAGTTAGGGTGATAGTACCATCTGAACCCGAACTACAAGTCGAAGAAATGCTCAATATACTGAGGGGGTCGGTACAGGATACCGCAGGCGGGGGGGTAAATTGAAAGTGCTTGCCCGATGAATAATTGTAATAAGCGGGATAATTGATATTTGTGGTCTTGACATTTGAGGTTGAATACAAGGCTGTTGAATCAGGGTTGACAGATAGATAGTTTCCTACGCCTAAACGTCGCCCAAATAATCCCGACGAATAATTATAAGCCTCAACACTGGCAAAATTGCCCAAAGGTGTTCCTCCGCAGTTATCAGCTTTATAGTTTGGTTCTGGTTTATAGCGAAAGATGACTTTATTTGTTGTTTCATGGAGTTCTAATTGGATTGAAACAGCATCATTTCGTTGGTTGTTACAGACTTGATGCCATCTCATATGTTGCCATTCTACTTTAAAAATCCGATTAGGGGCTGTGCCGTCGAGCCGATAGAGAATCTGTGAATTGACATTTCCTGCATCATTCGCTTGCAGGTCGTCTCTAAACGGTGCAATGAATGGCAAGGGGTTTTCTAACCAAGCGGTATCGCATTGACAATCTCCAACGGTCATATCTGAGTAGTTGCCAAGACCCCGATAGAAAATATTTTCATGCCATTGACTCGTTATGCTCGATGGATTGATATTTGGGTTGAATGATACAAGGCCATCTTCCGATACAACCAAAGAATCGTAGTAAAAATTATCTATTTTGAACGGAAAACCAATCGAAATGAACTGAGAAAGAGCATTTGTATTACCTGAATTATAAACTGCTAAAGAATCTCCGTTGGGTTTTAAAGTAGTTGTGGCAGGTGTGACAGCGTTTATGTACGTATAGGTTTCTGTTCCGCCTGCACCAGAGGATATTAAAGAGTCGGCAAGCCAGTTTGTTTTATTATTGGCATCATTCACGTTCAAAAAATCTGTGGTTGACTCTATTCTATTGATTGATGTGGTCGAACAACCATTGGCATCGGTCAATATCAAACGATAATCCTTTGCTACCAAATCACTAAATGAACCTGTGGTATTTGTTATGTCGCCTGAAATGGTAGATAATGTATAGGAATAAGGTGTTGCACCACCACTGCCTACAAATTGAAAAGCCCCATTTGTGCCACCGATGCAACTGATATTGATTCGTTTCGTTGTCTGGATAGATAAAGTAGGGCAGACAAGTGTATTTAATTCATAATCTTCTGTTTCACCGCCAGCCAATCCTGTTCCGCAATTAAGTTGTGTGGCATCCGCAGCATGTCCGCTACCATCGGTTACACCTATTACAATCCGCAATCTAACAGCCGTGTTTGAGGTGTTTGGCAGGGTGATGCTGCCCGATACTGTAGAGAGATGTCTGACCCAGAAGCGACGATTGTGCCTGTGCTGAGCAATTCGCCGCTTCCAGTGAAGTCTCCATTGTCGTCTTTGTCAAAAAATAGGGCATAGCCCGCCATTGGGTTCGTAGAGGCATCTGCTTTTGCAATGCTGAGCGCAAAATTGTACGAAGTGCCACTATATACTGAGGGGTAAGTACTTGAATAAAGTGTATGGTTCTCAAATGAGCCGCCATTCACTGTCGTTGAGCAAGACGAGGATTGATTAATCACCGCCACAGTGCCTTTTTTTAGCTCAAAATTAGAAATATACACGCCTAAATGACCCGAACTGCCACAACTATTGCTGTACAGCGGTTTGCAATACGTTTGTGCTTGAGCTACTTCACTAAAATGGACTACGAGAAGAAAGATAAATACAAATTTGGTTACAAGTGTGGCATTATTGTTCATAGATTCGGTTGTGTACAGCTTTGTCTTAAAGCTGTATGTTTAGAAAATGATGATTCGACGCAATAAAATGTTGTGTACAAGATGAGAAGCCATCAGTATGGGCATAGGTTGGTTCTGTGGATGCTTTATAATAGTTCGGTTTTTAGACTAAAAAAAATCAATATACAATATCAGCCCTTAGACTGCTTTAATCGGAAATTGTTGTGAGCATAAATCGGTGTAAAGTTCAAAAATGTTTTTTTAAAATGCAAAATTTTGTAAACTTAACTACACATTTATTATAAATTTACCCTAATACCTTACAAAATGATGCTTTTCTAACCTTGATTGAGCGGTATATCTTTCCGAAATGCAATAGGTGTAAGAGTAAAATTAAAACCGCCGTGACCTCAATAGGTCACGGCGGTTTTAATTTTATTGAGAGGTATCTCTAACAGAATCAATTTGTTAGATGATACTTTGTAAACTACGGTCTTCCAAGCCTATTTCCTAACGCACGCCTTTCAGCGTTTTTATACCTTGTTCAGTTTTGATATTGACCAAATATAAACCCGTAAAATGGGCTGGCATACTGAGGGGTATGTTTTGTTGCCCTGCGGTATAAAAACGACGTATTTGAGATAAGACCCTTGAATTGACATCAAGAACTTGGATATCAAGCCACTCACTTGTTTTTAGATCCAATAGAAGCGTGGGTGTTTCGGTCATTACTGAGGGGTTGGGATAAAGGCTGGCAGTACGAATCGAAAACGGCTCTTGAATACCTACTCTTGCCCCTGCAACACCTGCATTGTTGATGTTTTGAGCATAAATACCACCTGTTGACGACAATCTCATGTCTTGCCATACAGCCACTACTTGATTTGCACCAAAAAGACCTAATGTGCCACGTCCTTTACCGCTTTCGACGGCGCTTATACCTCTGACCCATTGCAGTACACCGCTGAAATTGATTTTAAAGGCTCTCATTTTTTCTTTGTTGAACGTCGCGTCTTGCTCGTAAAGGGCTATCAAACCATCACTGGTTGCTTTAATATCATAGCCGATGACGTAATCCGTTGTGTTTGCAGGGATGGGGAAGATTTCTTTGCCATTGTTTCCGAGTAGCAGATTGCCTAATGTATCGGTTTTCTGTACCGTAAAGCCCGACAGTGATTGAGCCGAGTTTAATACATGAAACAATGTCCACACCTCATTTCGATTGGGTAAAACCTGTATATTGACTAAGAGCTTGTGAACGCCTGTGGCATCAGCCATTTCCACGCCATCGGTCGTCCAAGACGATGAATCGGCTTTGATGCGTTGTACCCAAACATCATTCAAAGCAGCTGAAGTCGGGTGACCAGAGTTGAAGGCGACATAAAAACCGCCATTGGCATCAGGCAGAACCGAAGGGCGGTGGGCGAAGCCTATTGTTTTATTAGAAACCAGCTTCTCGCGCCAAAGGGCTTGCCCATTGGCATCGTAGCGATTGCAAAACATAATAGATACACCCAAACCCGAACCCGTAGCGCGCACATAATGCAGTATAAATTCATCTGCGCCCGTCGGAACGGCCGTACCACGCGAAAAGCGACGGGTGTATGTCGTTCCTGTATCCCGTACACGGCGATTGTCTGACCACATCAGAGTCCCTGTTGGGGAGATTTTTTGCATGGCTAAATAGCTGCGTGTGCCCGATTCGTTCCAAACAACAATGGTATTGCCCGCATTCGTAAAACCTATGGAAGGTGACAAGCCTGAAGAAGTCGGCTCGAAAATGGTATCATGCAATACGATACCTTTATTGCCCCAAAGAAACTGTCCTGTTTTGCTGATTTTATAGACCACACAATGCGATTTAGCCGTATTGTCGCGATAATCTTGAAAACCAAGAATAGCATTTCCATCGCGGTCAGCTTTCAAATCGGATACAAAAAGCGCAGAGCCTTGTCGCTCACCGCTCACCAACAAACCGTCAGCCCCTAATTGTTTAACGCCTTGTGGATTGAGCAATTGTAAACGCACATCGTAGTTGTTGGTAGTGAGATTTCTTTCATACCAAGAAATGTAGAGACTACCATCGGGCAACCCTGCTGACAGGCAGACCGTTTCTTCAGCGTCTGCTTTGTCTTTAATGATGGTATTCTGCAATGTATCTGTTGTCCATTGCGCCGATAGATGGGTACAGAAAAAGAGGAAAAGGCAAGAGAGTAATCGGAATCTTGTCATAGTAAAGTGGGTTTTGTTTAATGAAATTGAATAATGATAGATAATTGACAGCAATTTAAATATTTTATTGTATTTTGATATAGATGATTTTTATCCCAACACCTTCGCTATCGTACCACCCACCTCAGGCGAATCAAAAACAACCTTGATTTGTTCGCCCTGCAATAGAGACCCGACGAGGAAAAGTCCTAAGCCATTGCCCCGTTCTTGCTGAGTGCCACGCTGCGAAAGACTCACTTCGCGCATGAGTTTGGAGCGTTGTTCGGGTGATAGACCGATGCCGAAGTCTTGAATAGAAAAACCCCTA
>JAEUUP010000147.1 GCA_016787525.1 Saprospiraceae bacterium
AACCTGTAAAAGAGCTGCACGATACCTGAAATACCATCTATATTTATTGTATATCTCAAACCTTAAACCTGTCCAAAAATGCTTTTTTTCAGGTTCAGCACCCTTGCCTTTGCCCCTGTGTAAAAGTATCTGACACCCAAAACGTACATCCTGTACTAAATTGTCAATGTCCATTTTCATTAATTACTGTATTAGAAAGTACAATTTCATTAAATGCACTAAATTCATAGTGCATAACGTCATGTTCACTGTTTACAAAATTTTTCAAATTAGTATAATCGGCTTTCCTTTTATCCATCTCATCGCTATATTTAAGAATATATTCATTAGCCTTTATATCTGCCTCTTGCATCTTTTCAAATGCCTTTTTATATTCTTCAAATGCCTCTATACTCTGTTTGTTGAGCCTTTCCATTTTGATAGATGGATGCTCTTTTTTTAATATCAAACTTAGTTGGTTTGAATATCCAACAGATAGTTTTTTATTAGTTTTCTTAGCCATCTTTTTATTTTTAAACATTCTCAAAAAAGCGTTTCTTAATCAAGACATGTACCAAGGCGAGGGCAGCTAAAAAAGTGCCGATGCTCAATCCTAATAAGAAACCAATGATAAAAAATAATAACATATCAAAATCATTTTTAAAGATTATTAGGAATGCCATACAACGCACAATCTTCAGCTACGTCGCGCCCCAAACGTTCGGCAAATTCGGCGGTTTCAAAGTATTCGCCTTTGCTAAATTGGAAGCTGCCATGCCAAGCTTTGTATTGCCAGCCGTTCACACACTGGCGTATTTCAATTCTGATAAGCCCCACATAAAAGGCATAAAAACAGGGTGTCATATTGCGTCGTTTTTTCTGAATGAATGAAATTATTTTTTACTATAAATCGTGTGTTTACACAGCATTTTCAATTGTGTGATGGTCGCTGTCAGTTGGGTTTTGTCCATCTTGTCGAGCCGTTTTTTGGCAGCTGTCTTGGTGGTGCAAAACGTATTGATACGGTTATAATCAAAGCCGTTTGTGCCTGTCACATAACCCAACTGGCGGAAATAGTACAAAGCTGTGCGTATCAATTGAGCCAATTGTGCATTTGCCTCTTCTGTTGTCTTTAGCTTTTTTGTGCTTGCGGAATCAGGTAGTTTTTCGAGTGATAGTATCAATAAATCAAACTCATTTTCAGTCAATTCGCGGCTGGATTCCGTGCGACCATTGGAGGCACTGCTTACCAAATTTGCTTTTTGCGCCATCACGCCTTTTACATTCAATAGGGCGTGGAGTTTATTGAGATTTACCATGTTTCACTTTTTAGTATCTTCCAATGCGCCGCAAGTATCATCTTGCGTTTTTTTTAATTCGGCAATTTCATATTCAGATAGATGCAGATAAAATTTCTCTTCACCACCTTCAATTGTCCAACCGCCTTCATCATAAGGTGTCGGGTCTTCCCAACCATAGTCTTTTGGATTTGGCTTTGTCATTTCCAATACAGTTTTTAAGTAAAAAAATCATTTTAAAAGCCCCCGCCGCCATCGCTAACGGCGGGGCATCAATAATTATAATCCCATGAACATAAGTGCCAATGATGGGAGTCGAACCCACACGCCCGCCCTTGCGGGTATCACCGTAATACATTGGCAGCCCCCCTCAGTAATCACACATCACACATGCTTAAATTCAATATTGGGTTGTCCTTCTTGAATCTGTAAGCCATGTTTTTTCAAGCTGGTAGCCACTTGTTTGTACTTTTCGCAACAAGTACGAAGATTGGTGACGCTCACTGATGAGGTAATCAACATCTTACCTATCAGTTCATCTGTTTTCCAACTGTCAATGAATCGTTGTAGCAACTCTTTGCTATTTTTTGCCTCATCAATGGCTACAATTTTTGCCTGACTTTTCTTTTCGTAGGCTTTGATAAGGTCTCCGAACATCACTTCGCCTGTATCCAAAACATGTTTCCGTAAACGGTTTTCTATGTCTTCTTTTTCCTTGGCAAGTAATTGTTGCTGCTTTGTGATTTCGACCCAACGAGCAGCATCAGACTGGAGTTGTTTTTCTTCTTTGCTCATAAGCAATTCTTTTATTTTGCCCATTTTTACGAGTTTTAAGTATGAATAAAATACAAAATTTGATGCTGTTTTATGACTCGTTTGTTCTGTTATCGCTTGTGTACTGAGGGGGTCTGTTACCAACAGGTATTAGCCGAATATTCCAATACCTCGTACATTTTTTTGACCCGCGACGCATAAAAATCCTTTGCTGTCAAGGGGTCAGTTAATTCATTTTCCATAATTTCGTTATAGGTCTGACACAGCCACACCAATTTTGTCCAGTTTTCAAATCCTACCCCATAAGGGCATGGACTTTCGACCAATTTTGCCGCAAAACGAGGAATGAAAGCTGCTAAATCTTGACTATTGACCGTTGAGTGCATAAACTCACGCCAAGTGCCTTT
>JAEUUP010000001.1 GCA_016787525.1 Saprospiraceae bacterium
TATCCATCACCTGCAAAAGATAAATTGTTTATTCGCTCAGAAAATACTGTTCAAGGAACTCCTTTCGGAGAGGGGAGCAGTTTTGAGGTGTTTGATTTATTAGGTAGAAATGTTCTCAGGGGAACGTTGACAACACAAAAGGAATTGAACATCGCAGAGTTGGCTGCTGGCACGTATGTTTTGAAAGTGGGTTCTGATGTTGTGAAATTTGTAAAAGAATAGAAAATCCCTTTGTTTCAATCAAAAAAGAACGCCTTTCGATATTGTATCGGAAGGCGTTTCATATTTCAAGTTTTTTCACGTTAAGGAAATTTTGAAATTTCCCTAACGTAGTGTCTTACTATGCAGGTTTTACGACTTTCTTGAAATATTCATAAGTCAATTTCAAACCTTCTTCGCGGTTGAATTTAGGTTCCCAGCCTAAGATTTCACGTGCTTTTGTGATGTCTGGTTGACGCTGTTTGGGGTCGTCAACAGGCAATGGACGATAATCAATAAATGCTTTTGGATTGTTGACCAATGCTAAAATTTCTTTTGCGAATTGCATCACTGTTATTTCTGATGGATTGCCGATATTCACAGGGTCAGCGTAGTCGCTCATCAACAAACGATAGATACCTTCCACCAAATCATCGCAATAGCAGAAAGAGCGCGTTTGTTCACCATTTCCGAAAACCGTCAGACCTTCGCCACGAATCGCTTGAGAGAAAAAGGCTGGCAATACACGACCGTCGTTGACACGCATACGTGGACCATAGGTGTTGAAAATGCGAACCATACGTGTTTCTACACCATGATAACGATGATAAGCCATCGTAATAGCCTCTTGAAAGCGTTTGGCTTCGTCATAAACACCACGTGGACCAATTGGATTGACATTGCCCCAATATTCTTCAACTTGTGGGTGGACAAGTGGGTCGCCATAAACTTCTGAGGTTGATGCAATCATAAAGCGCGCGCCTTTAGCTTTTGCTAAACCAAGTAAATTGTGTGTACCCAAAGAGCCTACTTTTAAGGTTTGGATGGGCATTTGCAAATAATCTATCGGGCTTGCAGGAGAGGCGAAGTGTAGAATATAGTGCAAATCGCCAGGCACATGTACGAACTTTGACACATCGTGATGATAGTATTCGAAACGTTTGAGAGGGAAAAGGTGTTCGATATTCGCTAAATCACCTGTAATCAAATTGTCCATGCCAATCACATGGAAACCTTCTGCAATGAAACGGTCACAGAGATGTGAGCCTAAGAAACCAGCCGCGCCAGTAATAAGAACTTTTTTCATAAAAGCAATAGTTGGATTTTAAGTTTAGCTCAATAGAATGCTAAGCCATGTTTGGTAATCGAACCGCAAAGGTATAACTTATTATTTAGCAAAACTCGATTAATTGTCACAAAATTCTACCTATTTTAAGCTAAAAACGTGGAGAAATAAATTTTGATTCGTTTTTTGACAGAATACTTCTGACATTTTTTTATCAGATATAAAGTTTGAAAAATTGTGCGGATTTTGTTTATCTCTTGTATTACTGAGGGGGTGCTTTGAGAGCAATTGGCGAGGGTAAGAAAAAACAGACATGTAAAAATGGAACAGATACCCCTCAGTATCCACCTATATTTTCTACTTTCGCCCTTCAAAAAATTGTCAATTCAAAAAAATCGCGAACTGAAATGGATATATCTCAAATCCCTTCGCCTTGTTATGTTTTAGATGAACAACTTTTGCGTCGAAACTTAGCGTTGATGCAGCGTGTCAAAAGCGAGTCAGGTGTGCATATTATTTGTGCTTTCAAAGGCTATGCCATGTGGTCAAGTTTTCCATTGGTTCGTCAGTATTTAGACGGGGCAACGGCGAGTAGTTTGTACGAAGCACGTTTGTGTTTTGAAGAAATGAAGTCGTTGGCGCATACCTACGCGGCGGTTTATTTCCCAGATGAGTTTGAGGCAGTGATGTCGTATTCGAGTCATATTTCATTCAATTCGTTGTCACAGTTTCATCGTTACTACCCCTCAGTATTGGCTTGGAATGGACAAGGCAAACATAAAATCAGCTGTGGTATCCGTATCAATCCCGAGTTTTCGGTTGTTGAAACTGATTTATACAATCCTGGGAAAGCGGGTAGCCGATTGGGCGAAGATTTGAACAATTTTAAAGGTGTCCTGCCCGAGGGTGTCGAAGGGATTCATGTTCACGCACTTTGCGAATCGAGTGCTGAAGATACTGAGGGGTTGATCAATAGGGTAGAAGAGTTGATTGGTGCATGGTTGCCACAGCTCAAATGGGTCAATTTGGGTGGTGGTCATTTGATGACACGACCGAATTATGATGTTGAACATCTGATAAAGGTGCTGAAACGTTTCAAAACCCAATATCCGCATCTCGATGTGGTTTTAGAACCTGGTAGTGCGGTTGGTTGGGATACGGGTGTTTTGGTCTCGACAGTTTTAGACATTGTCAACAATCACGGTGTTAAAACATTGATGATGGATGTGAGTTTTACGGCGCACATGCCCGATACGCTTGAGATGCCCTATCGCCCACGTATTGTCGGTGCAAAAGACCCCTCAGTAGGCGACCCATTTGTCTATCGCATAGGTGGAACAAGTTGCCTATCGGGTGATTTTATGGCAGAGTATAGTTTTGAAAAGGAAGTAAATATCGGCGATACGATTGTCTTTGAGGATATGATTCACTACACAATGGTCAAAACGACTATGTTCAACGGCGTACCTCATCCGTCAATTGGTATTTGGAGAGAAAATGAGATGTTTGAAATAGTGCGACAATTTGGTTATGAGGATTATAAACGACGTTTATCCTAAAAATAAATAAGTAAGACGATTTTAATAAACTACACTATTACGCACTGTTTTTTGCTCCGAAGGGGTCTCATAGACAAGAAAAAAAGCCTTTGAGAATATTTCTTTTGGATTGAAGCTAAAAATTGAGGCTTTTGCCTCAATTTTTAGCTTCAATCCATAAAAAAAATTTATTTTGTACGCCTTTCGTGCGTAGCACGGAACAGTGTATAATGGTGTAACTTATTTATGTTACGTTACTAAGGGTGATGTTTTTTTAAACATCACCCTTAGTTGTTTATCTATCCGATATAACAGCACTTTTCTCGGAAACGCCATTTTCATTGAAGGCTTCGATGGCATAGAAATAACGCTGCCCCACAGTCAATGCGCGAAGTTCGAGTTTATTTGGCTCGTCTGCCCAAACTTGATAGGTCTGATACAGTTTATTTTTATCAATGCCCCAAAGAATATTGTAACCCACAGCATTGTTCACTTTCGACCATGAAATAATGGCGTTTCTATCATCATCAGGGTCTCTCAGTACACCAAATGTCATAGGTGTTTCGGGTGCTTTGCCCAAGCCGTTACCAAAAATACGAATGTCGCTGATGGCTAAATTGGGTGTTTTGGAATAAACATGTTCGTATCGAATGAAGCGGGTGCGGACGGGTTTTTCTAATTCAAAATAGGGGTTAGAGCGGTCTGTTTTGGTTTTTGATTGGTCAACAATTGTATCAAAGTTTTTACCGTCAAGGGAGTGTAATATTTTAAATTGCGTATAAACCGTTGAGTCACTGGCGAATATATCTGATTTATAATCCGTGAAATTGATTTGCACAGCTTTCACATCGTGTTCTCTTTCTAAGTCAACAGTCAACCATTCTCCCGCTTTGTTTTCTTTAGCAACCCAAAAAGTGCGTGGGTTCTCATCTGAGGTTCTGGAGGCTCTGAATGTATCTTTGACCGATGAAGCCCCGCAGGGCTTTTGATAAGATAAGAGCATCCAGCCTGTGAACAAATCGTCTTTATTAGTCCATTTTTTAGTGGGTAAATAGTGCGGAAAGTCGCCAAAACGCGTGTTGCTGAACATGTGGTCATCTTTGTCGAAGCCAGCAGGGAACATGGCGATGCGGCGTTCAAAATTCCAGTTGACAGCAATCCAAGGTGTGCCTGTATTCCAATAATTGCCAAAATTATCTTGAAATGTATTGCCATGTCCAGCACCTACCAAGAACCCGCCAGGTTTATAAGAGACTGGATTGTATGGAGCGTAGGTAAAAGGGCCTAAAGGGTCGTAACCGACATAAGTACCGTTGGCATAGACATTATATTCGGTGCCAGGCGCACCATATTGCAGATAATATTTGCCATTGTGCTTGGTCATCCAGGCCCCCTCAGTAAAAGGCGTGATGGTGTCGCGATGATTGCGTCCAAAACGCTCCCAGCCATGCAGTTTTGGATTGAGCGAAATCAAGCCTTTATACTCCGTTTTGTATGCCAATTTCTTAGAATAATCCAATTCTGCACCAAAGATGGGATAAACATTGGACGAACCCCAATACATAAACCAGCGATTGGTGGCATCGTCGAAGAACAAAGCGGGGTCCCAAGGGCCTATATCTTTGGGCAAACGGGGCATCCAACGGTTATAAAACTTCAAATCACCTTTTTCGGGTGCAGTCGAGTAGAAAATAGGTCGTTGCTCAAAAGTAGATTGAAACAAGAATAAAGTATCGCGAACGGAAAGTGCGGCTGGTGCACACATGTCTTCCATCGGCCATTTATTGGGCGTGACGTATTTCCAATTGAGTAAATCTTTGGAGTGCCAGTAGCCACCCGAAATTGTCACAAACAAAAAATACTCACCTTTGTGATTGACGATGACAGGGTCGGCTCCCGAACGATAGGATATGCGTTCATTGAGTTGCTCGAAGTTGTATTGATAGTTGATATCCATCGGATTACAATACGTCTTTTGAGCAGGCGATTGAGCTTGAGTTGTCGTCAGATACAAGCCCATACAAATGATGGTGTAGATTAAGTTTCGCATGAAGTAGAGTATGTTTATGTTAAATATACTGAGGGGTCTATTAGTTGTTTCGTCGAGCTTCGTTCAACTCATTTCTATCGTGAATCATTTGAATATAGTTGATATTTCCTGTCAAATCAGCGTCGTCGAAACTGTCTTTTACGGCTTCTTGCATATAACCCCATACAGTCCAATAATCTTCAGCTTTGCACCAAGGGCGAACGGCAAAGTGCAGTTCGTCGCAGTTGAAGTGTTCCAAAAAAACTTCCATTGGTGGCTCTGGTAGAATTTGAGTACAACCCTTTGCTGCTTTGAGTATGGCATTTTTGACATCTGAAACACGATTAGGTTCATCAACTATGAAAACCATATCCGCTCTTCGGATACCTAAACCCGAATAATTGATGATATTGCCAGAGGTAATGAGTCCATTCGGAACGGTTATCATGCGATTGTCGCGGGTTTTTAAGATGGTATTGAAAACTTGGATTTCTTCTACAAAACCTTCGGCATCGCCTACTTTGATTTCATCGCCTACTTTGTAGGGTTTCAGAATGAGTAATAAAATACCACTGGCGAAATGCCCTAAACTGCCTTGTAGAGCCAAACCAACTGCAAAAGCCAAAGCACCAATCAATGCTACGATGGACGAGATTTCAAACCCGAAAATACCTGCAACAATCAAGAAAAGAATAAATCGAAGGCTTACATCTACCATGGATGCGAAAAATGGGCGAATGGTTGCATCAATATTGCGTGTGGTTAATGTTTTGGTGGTAATAGAATTGAGTTTAGTGATAACACGAAGACCAACCCAAAGTATCAAAAATGCTAAAGCTACCTTTGGTACAAAGACAACAGCCCAATCCATTGCCATTTGTAGGTATCTTTGAAGATTATCCATGTAGAAATTCTCAAGTTTTATTTAAAAATACTTGCAATTTTACGCTAAATTTGGATATTAAACATTTAAACTATTATTTTTTTTGAAACTTGCACTAAAAACATGACAAAATGAGTAGCTATTTAGACAGTGTTAAAAAACAATTCGCCTATTATAAAATGTTGGGCGACAAAACTTTTGAACAATTATCGGATGAACAATTGTTTTGGCAATTCAATGCAGAAAGCAATTGTGTCGCAACGATTGTCAAACATTTGTGGGGCAATATGCTGTCACGTTGGACGGATTTCTTGACGACCGATGGTGAGAAAGAAGACCGAAATAGAGATGCCGAATTTGAAAACGACATTCTGAGTCGCCAAGATATGTTGGACAAATGGGAAGCGGGTTGGCAATGTTTTTACCAAGCTCTCGAATCACTGACAGAAGAAGACCTCGATAGGGTTATTTATATCCGAAATATGGGGCATACAGTCATGGAGGCGATTAATCGTCAGTTGGCACATTATCCTTATCATGTAGGACAGATTGTATTTTTAGGGAAAATGTTGTGCGATGAAAAATGGTCGTCACTCTCGATTCCGAGAGGTCATTCAGAGGCTTACAATACTGAAAAATTTGCCCAACCGCAACGCAAAGCCCATTTCACGGATGAGTTTTTGGAAGAAAAAGATAAAAAGTAGGACTTATACTGAGGGGGTACGTATCGAAAGTATCCGATAAGTACCCCCTCAGTATGATGAACACAAAAAACGGTCAAAGAGCTATTGTTTAACAACCCTTTCATAAATATTGCCAGTCTCTGTTTTTAGTAAAAACCAATACAAACCCGATGGCAACTGAGCTATGGACAATTTGCCATTAATATTCGTTGTTTCTTGCATCAGCTTACCCGTAGCATCATATAATTCAATGCTTTGTACTGATTTTAAGTCGTTAAAGTCATAAAATAACTCATTGCCCGCAGGATTGGGATAGACTAAAACTTTATCACTTTTTCTGCTAACAATAAGTACAACAGGCGAGTAGTCGAATGACTCGTTGAAATCCACTTGTTTCAAACGGTAGTAATTATAGCCCAATAAGGGTTTGTCATCTATCCAAGTATAATTATTCGTTTGAGAAGTCGTCCCTTGCCCCGATACAAATTTTATATCTTGCCATTTTACACCATCTTTTGAGCGTTGGACGTAAAACCCTTTATTGTTCGACTCGGTGGCCGATTGCCAGTACAATTCATTGCCTTCTTTTGCCTGTTTGCCTTTAAAAAATACCAGTTCAATGGGCAAAGTACTCACAGAACGGATATTGATACCGACTTGTGAACCTCTAAGGGTATTATCAGGGCTGGCACTTGACGAAAAATTACCATTGTAAGTCCATGACATAGGTACGGAACTTGCACCCGCTTTTGTACTCATGCCGCCAAATACAAGGTTAGTATATTTTCCCATTAATGTTTGACCATTATCATTTGAATAACCCGTAATTGAATTTGAACCCGCAAAAGCTCCTATACAATCACAGACTCTGTCAACGCTTCTACTGACCATCGAACGTGTTTGCGTGAAACTGGTTGAAGCATTGGATTCAAAAGTAATACTATCCCTTCCATCTATTGGTACAGTTTGATTGACATTATAAAAAGAACCAGCTATAATAATCCTTGGAGTACCTCCCGTAGCAGCGATGTCCGAAGTGATGGAAGAAGCACCTGAACCTAAAGTTAAATAATAGAGCGTCATGCGCGACCCTGAACCCAAAGTCGTACGGGTCGCCCCTTTAATCATGCTTGTACCATTGAAGGTTACGGCCGGCGGTTGATCATTCGCAACATTTATAGTGCAGACGACTAAAAGGCGATCGTTGTTGGCTGGGACTGAAAAATTGGGCAAAGTTATCGTTGTTGAAGGGAATACAGGAGAGACCCCGATGCCAGTACCATTATTATCATATACGACAGCTTGTGCTAAAATGAGATTGCTTACGAAAATGAATAATACAAGGATAATCAAATTCTTCATTTGGCGGATTTTGTTTGAAATGATGATGGTAGATTGAATATACAGTGGGTAACTAACTGCAATTTGATATGGCTATGAATGCCCGCATTTGTTCAATAATGCACTTAACAGTATATTTTAGATTTACATTCATCGGTATATGAAACTGCGTTACACCTAAAAGCAAAAATAAGTGAATAATTTTAATATGCAAGAAAGAATTACAAAAATTTCATGGGTCAGAAGGTTTTGAGTACGCCTGTTTTGTTCACCGTCAGATGCGCTTAAACGTCTGTTGTCTCGAAGGCTTTTATGCCCCTT
>JAEUUP010000003.1 GCA_016787525.1 Saprospiraceae bacterium
TACCTAAAATAACTTAAAATAGCCGCCTTCGGCGGCAAAGAGACCTTTTGGAGCGAGATGTTTTATTTTTTTGAATTGTGGGTGCAGCCCACAATTCAAAAAAATAAAACATCTCGCTCCATCCTCCCTTTTTTCGGCGGCAAAGCCGCCGTTTTTCAACTAAAAAATTACCGAAGTATTGCTAATTACACTTAAAAATTATGAAATCGAAGACTATTTTACTCATTTTACTCACTTTGAACCAAATTTTGCTGGCTCAAAAATCTCAAAAGAATAAAACCTTCCCCCCTCAGTTAGCTGTACCCGAAGGCGTGAGCGCGACGGACGGCGCATCGGCGGACTATATTGATATTCACTGGATTGCCAAAGGTAGTGGTACAACTTATCGTGTTTTTCGCAGCGACAACCCCTCAGTAATAGGGGCTGAAATTACATCAAAACCGCAGATTGTAGGTTTTTTCAGAGATGGCGATCGTTTGTTTTTGCGACAAGGGAGACGCTACTACTATCGTGTCAAAGCTCAACTTAACGGCAAAGAATCGGCTTTCAGCAAAGCTGATGATGGTTTTTTGAAAGCCGTTGCTGCAGGGCACGACTCAAATTCATTGAGCCAAAAAGAAGCACAAAAAATTGATTTACAAGGACTTGAACTCAATATTCGACCATTGGACAAAACCACAATCAAGCATGGAGATTCTATTTCTGTGCGCTACATCATTGTCAATAAAGGAAACGCCCCCCTCAGTAATTTGATTGTTCATTTCACAAGTTTAGCGAAAAACGTTTATAATGGTTCTGAGATGGACATAGAAATCGAAAAAATCAACTTGTTGCAAATCGGTGCATCGCATCGTAATGTGGCGATATTGCCAACAAAAGTGCTACATTCAAACGCTATTTATGACTTAACTTTGTGGGTAGAAGACCCAAAGACGGGTCAATCTGAGCGAGCAGTATTACCTCAAAGCATTATCATCGAACAAAAATGAAACGACAAATTCTATATCATTTTTTATCGTATTTTAGAAATAGGATGAGTTTTGTGCAAAATAACCTTTTACGAACCCTTTTGCTCTGCTTCTCGTGCCTAATTTGTGAATACTCAAAGCTCAATGCGCAATGCTCGTGCAACCGTCAACGGGACTCGTTGGCACTCAAAAAGTTTTACGAGGCAACAGACGGTGCTAATAGTTGGGTCAAAAAGTGGGATTTTACAAAGCCTATGAGTCAATGGTTTGGTGTAGATACATCGCCAGAAGGTTGTGTCATTGGTCTTGACCTTGATGGCAATTACAATAAAGGTTGGTCAAGCGGTTTTGGTGGCAATGGTTTGAATGGCAGTTTGCCAGTTGAGTTTGGAAATTTATGTAAGTTACAATACCTTATTCTGCGCGAAAACCCTAAGCTGGGTGGCATTTTGCCCAATATTTTTAACAATTTTTCAGAATTAATCCTTATTTGGGTAGGTTCTTGCTCGTTCAAAGGTCCTTTTCCAAGCAGTTTTTGGCAAATGGGAAAAATGAGTTCCATAGAATTTAATGATAACAAGTTGTCTATGACAATTCCGAAAGAAATTGGTAATTTGAGGCAATTACGAGCCATTAATTTTGAAAAATGTGATTTGCAAGGTACTTTACCCAGTGAAATAGGTAATTTAACCCGTTTGCAATGTCTTTACTTATCGCTCAATCCTAATTTAAGTGGTAAAATTCCAATTTCGTTCCAAAATTTGATCGATTTACGCATTTTTAATCTCAATTATTCTGCTTTTGATAGCCTACCTAACCTCAGCAACCTACCATTTGCGCCTAATGTGGACTGTGGAGACGGCTTTTTTGCCTGCGAAAATCATTTTACATTCGACGATATTTTACCGAATTGGTCTGTGAAACAAAAAGCACAATTAGAATTTTGCACCCAAATCAATGTTTTTAAAGATACAACGATAACGCTCGAAGAAGGTGGCAATTTAACTTTAAACTTAGGTTTCGATGGTTCGTTGACAACGAATACTTATGAATGGCGGCGCAACGATACGACTATTGCTGCTCTGACATCTCGACAAAATCGGCTCATACTGAGGGGTATCAAACCCGAACAAGCGGGCGTTTATGTGTGCGATGTCACAAACGACAATGTGCCAAACACCTTCCTCCGAACAGGTAAAATACGCATCAATGTCAAGGCTAAACCGACCCAAACCGTCACGCCCGACAAGCCTTTGGGCATCTCTCCAAACGGCGATGGTATGAATGATTTTTTGATATTTGACGAAATTACAACAGGAAACTTTCCTAAAAATGAATTGGTTATCAAGAATCGGTGGGGACAAACTGTATTTAAGAAAACGAAATATGAGAACGACTGGTCAGGTCAATCTGTGAAAGGTGAAGATTTGCCACCAGGAACGTACTATTATATTTTACGGCTCGACATCAACGACGGTAATATCAAAACAGGCGATATATTATTGGTTCGATAAACCCTATTCACTCATGCGTAATTATTTGATTATTATATTTTTATTATTATTTTTTGCAAAAAATCATGCCCAACCCAAACGTGGCACAGGTCTGATTTTGAACGATGCCAAATATCGAGAAACACCCACTTTGTCGCAGTTTGAAGGTGTGAAATACAATAATGTGCCACTAAAGTTTAGCTTACGACCGTACTGTCCCGTAGTAGGCGACCAATACGAAACCAGCACTTGTGTCGGTTGGGCTGTGGGCTATGGTGCATTGACCATTGCAAAAGCAACGGCTTTAGGCATGAAAAACACAGATTCTATTACGCAAATTGCCCATTCGGCTTTCTATATTTACAATCGAGTAGCAACTGATTGCAAAGTCGGTGCAGAGCTCTCAGCCGCTTTAAATTTAGTGCATACTGAAGGGGACTGTTTAAGCCGCACTTTTAGTAATGACATTAAAAATTGTGAGAAAAACCCTACAGAAAATGCGAAACAAGAAGCATATTTCTATAAAATTAAAGACTATATCACCGTTTTCAGAATAGAAGATGCACCTAATGTTAAAATAAAAAAAATGCAACAAACACTTGCTGCAGGCAATCCCATTGTAGTGGCACTTAATATTGGCAATTCATTTTATCAAATCAAAAAAAATGACGAATTTTGGCTGCCTTCTAAAAATGAAGTGGGCGACGAAGCTCATGCAATGGTTGTTGTTGGCTATGATGCTGTCAAAGGTTGGTTCGAGTTGATGAATAGTTGGGGCAGTGGATGGGCCGATGGTGGTTTTATAAAAGTAAAAACTGAGGATTTTGTGCGTTTTGCGCGATATGCTTATCAAATTCTGCCTGAAGACCGCAGTTTACTGAGGGGGGGATTTTCTTTCAGAACTGTCAAAAAAGGTGGCGACGAGTTTGACAATACAAAAGTGTATTACGACGGCGAGACTAAAACCTATAAAACAGAGCAGGCAAGATGGCAAATTGGGGATATTTTTCAGTTAGCGGCACATAATCTACCCAAGGGTAAATATGTGTATGTATTTAGCTTTGATGCTAAAAATCAACTGACTATACATTTTCCTTTGGATAATAAAAATGTTTTCATGCCCAATTCTGATGCTGAACTTATCATTCCTGACCCCGAAACTGCTATGCAAATTTCGGAAGCTGGCGAAGATAATTTATGCGTTTTATATGCCGATTATGCCATTCCTGATTTAAAAAAACGCTTGTCAAGGGTAGAAAATGCCACAGGTGATGTCAAGAAAAGATTAAAAGCAGGCTTTGAAGACATATTGATAGATGAAACAAATGTGAACTACAAACCCGACGATATGCAGTGCGAAGTGGTTCGTAATTCTGAAAAAAAATATGTCGTAGCCATGATTTTATCTATAAAAGCATTGTAATTGATCATTTGTTGAATAGTCATTGGTTGATTGCTCATTAGGTAATTGACTTTTCCAATGACTAATGCTCAATCAACCAATGACCAATTAACCAAAAGTTAATTTATGAAAAAAACACTTTTACTTTTTCTCTACTTTTTGATTTCAAAAGGTCTAACCGCACAGCAAAAATTCCCAACAATAATGTGGGAGAAAGACTTGCAAAAAGTCGAAAGCATACATCGTGTTTTTCAGAATAAAAAAGGGAATATTTTGCTTCTGGGGGAAAATACAACAGATGGTTATCTGGCTGAAATGCGACCTAATGGTAGTTTTATTTTTGAAAAAAACATCAACCCAAGCCCCAAAAATGGTTGTTATGACCCGATAAATATCGTCGAAGCTAAAAATGGAAATGGTTACATCATAGGTGCACGACAATGTAAACCCAGTCAAATCGCACTCACACATATTGATAATCAAGGAAATACAGTTTGGCATTTTCCATTAGAAGATACTGAGGGGGCTAATATTGACATTGTGGAAGATGGTCTGACAGGACAAATCTATGTGGCTGCAAAAACCAAAAATGGTTTTTGGGTTGCTTGTGTCAAAACACCTCAAGCTAATGGCACGTTGCAATTTATTTGGAAAAAAAACTTTGAAATAAATGGTACAGCGGCTCGATTGATATTGACTGAAAGCAGAAACTTAGTCGTTGTGGGTTATGAATCTGCTGATCCTTATTCAACAGGTTTAATTAAATGCTTGACTACTGAGGGGAAGGTTTTGTGGGAAAAACGTTTTGAAAAATCTGTTTTTTTGGATGTTATGGACTCTGGCGACGAGCATATTTGGCTTTGTGGCTACTATTTAACCAAACGTGACAATCGCGATTTTTTACTCATGGAGCTACTACCCTCGGGTGAGCTTGTGGAGCGTTATGTATTTGGGGGTATTGGTTTGGATGTCGCTCGTAGTTTTGTACGTGACATTGAAAACAACTTTTATCTCATTGGTTCAAGTACTTCTCAAACCCGCAGCGACAGATACGATGATATGTGCGTATTTAAAACCACATCGAAGGGTAAACAATTGTGGCAGAGAGCATTATACATAGGTAGTAATGAGTTGGATATTGCCCACACGGGTTTATTACTCTCAGATGGTCGCTTGGTCTTGGGCGGAGAGTCCAATGAAAAAGGACATGTCATCATGTTGGATAAAGCTTTTACACCTAAGTTTTCGCCCGAATCTATTGACAATTCACTCGATTTGACAAAAAATACACCTTCAAAAATCGGAGAAACACCTTCCTCTCCAAAGGAATCACTAACTGTCAAAACACCAGAAACACAATTACAATGGTTATCACCAAATCCGCTAAAGACGGGTTATGATTTCGATGCGGTGTATGAACGCTTACATCTTGAAATTCAAGCACGCTCCACTCAACCTTTAGCAAAAGAACATTTTAAACTTTTTGTGAACAATAAACTTATTGAAGGTACAAAATTGGACAATATAAAAATACGCAAGTCACCGAACGACAAGGCAGGCGATTATACATTTTTTTGGGAAACAGATATTGATTTGCCTATAGGAAAAAATACTGTTGAAGTGGTGGTGACAAATGGCGTGGGAATGGCTAAAAGTGAGGCTTTACGACCGAATTTCATATCAAAACCCAATTTATACTTGCTTTCTGTTGGTATTCCATCCGATTTGCGCTACACTACGAAAGATGCAAACGATATTGTACAAGCCTTCAAAGGGCAAGAAGGACGGCTTTTTCAACGCGTTTTTGCTGATGTTTTGAATACCGAAACCAATACAACTTACGGAACATTGATTCAAAATATTGGCTATTTGAAGGAAGGCTATCAGATTCGTCCTCAAGATGTTGTGGTCGTTTTTATATCGTCGCATGGCTTTGTGGACGTATCGAATGCAGAAAATTTCTATATACAACCCTCTGATGTTAAGCGACAATATGCGCCTGCTTGTTTGGATTTTAAGAAGCATATTCGTGATTTTTTACAACAAATCAAAGCTAAGCAACTGATTTTCGTTGATGCTTGTCAAAGTGGTGGCGGCATAAAAGGAGATGATTCAGAAGCTATAAATAAAGCCATTGCACAGTTGATGAAAGCCGAAACGGGTCTGCGTTGCATATCATCGAGCCAAGCCAATGAAAAATCGCACGAAGATGCTGTTTGGGAAAATGGCGCATTCACCAAAGCCATGAAAGAGGCTTTTGCTAACGAAAAAGTAGAAACTACTGAGGGGATACGTCAAGCCAATGCCAATGGAGATAATATATTGACTGTGAAAGAATTATATGCTTTTTTAAGAATTCGTGTTCCGTTTATGGTTAAACGTGTAAAAGGAGCTGTGCAGAATCCCCAAGCCTTTAATGTTGAAACGTTAGATGATTTTCCTATCTATGTTTATTAAATACAAAAAATGAAAAAATATGTTCTTGTTCTATATTTTTATTTATCAAATTGGACTTTAGAAGCCCAACAAACACCCCTTTTCACACAATATCAAGAGTATGCGACAATCATCAATCCTGCTGCTGTCACGAGTGACTATTTCCTCAACAATTATAATATGTCATTCGGTGCATCGCTTCGACAACAATGGCTGAGCCTCAATCGCAATCCGAAAACACAGATACTGAGGGGGGACTATATTGGTCGAACAGATAATTTTTTCAACATATCAACAGGCGGGTATTTTATGAGTGATCGTGCAGGTTCAACAGATTTGACTGGTCTGTATGGACGATTGGCAATAATTGGATCAAATGACCCACAAAAAAGCGGTTTTTCATTAGGTTTTAGTGGCGGGTTGGCACGTTTGAGTTTGAATGTCAGCGATGTATATGTGCGCGACGCAGCAGACCTCTCATTACTGCAAACGGCAAAATGGTTTCCTGATTTGGGCATAGGTTTGTTCGGGTATAGAAGTTTGTCGGACAAAGGCGAAGGTGATTTTATCGCTTATGGTGGTGTGTCTATTCCTCAAATTTTAGGAAACAATATTTTTTTTCAAACAGACCAAAAACAAATCAATGTGTCTCGTGTTCGGCATTTTTATGGTACAGCAGGTTTGGTTATGTACGTGAATAGTCAAAGTTATTTTGAGCAATCGGTTTGGATAAAATATGTGGTGGGCCTGCCAATTCACTACGATTTTAATTTACGTTACCAGATGATGCCTGCTTTGAAGTTGGGTGTAGGCTATTCAACATCTCAAACCGTGCATGGAGAAGCAAGTTTTGCTTTTGGTGAAGGTGAAAAAAGACTGTTTCGGATAGGTTATGGTTTCGACTATGCATTTGGGACAGAAGCCCCTTTTTTTGGTGCAACACATGAAGTTAACCTTGTATTGCTTTTGGACAATAGATAATCTCCTGTCTATCCTTTGGTCAATAAAAAAAGGTCAAAACCATCATCATCTGTTTTGACCTTTTTTCGTCCCATTTTTTTTGCACTTTGTTGCTGTTTGTTTTTCGCTCGAGCTGCCAATACTGAGGGGGGAGTTTTTGTGGGCTTGCGCTCGGCTTCTTGTTTCAAGGCTTTTTCGACCAAACGAATCAATTTTTTTTCTGCCAAAATCTTGTTTGACAATTGAGAACGCTCTGTCTGATTGATAACAGACAAAATGCCTTCTTTTGAAATTTGATTTTCTAATTTACTGAAAATCAATTCCTTTTCAGCATCTGCCAATGCAAATGATGCTGTAATGTCTAACATCGCCTCGACTTTTGTTTCGACTTTGTTGACATTTTGCCCACCACTACCACCGCTTCGGGCAGTGCGATAAGCGAGTTCTTTTTTTAAGATATCTAAGTCCATTTTTTAAAATATTTTATTGCTGACAATTTGATGATAAAACGAATTGTACCTAAAAATAGTTCACTCATCCGATCTAAATTCAAAGGCATTCTATACTGAGGAGTAATATTTTACAGTAAAAACTCAACCAACTTAGGCAAATTTTGTTAAAATTGCAATTCAAACCCTTTTAATAGAACGCAATTTTAAATTTATGAAACATAAAAGAGCCATAATTTGGTTTCGCAACGACCTAAGGCTGCACGACAATGAGGCACTGGTAGAAGCATTGCGCAATGCCGACGAAATAATCCCGATTTACGTCATTGATGAACGTGTTTTTGGTGGTAAAACCTCGTTTGGTTTTCCGAAAATGGGAAAATTTAGGCAACGTTTTATCTTTGAAAGCCTCGAAAACCTGCGTCAAAACTTGCGTCAATTAGGTTCTGAATTATATGTCAGAATAGGCAAACCCGAAGACGTTGTGTTTGAGATTGCTCGCCAAGCTAAGTCCTCATGGGTCTATTGTAATCGCGAACGCACCGATGAAGAGGTAAGGATTCAAGACCAATTGGAGCAAAAACTATGGTCAATTGGTCAAGAATTGCGGTTTTGTCGCGGAAAAATGCTTTATCATACAGCAGATTTGCCCTTTCCTGTCAATCATACGCCCGAAACTTTTTCGCAATATCGAAAGGAAGTTGAACGCATCACACCGATTAGAGAGCCTTTCGCTACCCCTCAGTATTTGCCCCAAACAAGTTTTGATTTGGCTGTCGGCGACATACCGACACTGTCAACCTTTGGGTTTAGTGATTTTGAACATGATGAACGTGCCGTACTGCCTTTCAAAGGTGGAGAAACGGAGGGATTGAAGCGATTGAAATACTACTTATGGGATTCCGATTTGGTCAAAACCTACGAAGAAACCCGAAATGGTCTGATAGGCGGTGATTATTCTTCAAAATTTTCAGCCTATCTATCCACAGGCTGCTTATCGCCTAAAATGATTTACCATGAATTGAAAAAATATGAATCGGCACGCGGCGACAATCGCTCGACCTATTGGTTGTTTTTTGAATTGTTGTGGCGTGATTATTTTCGCCTGATTGGCAAAAAACACGAAAAATCCATTTTCAAATTAGGCGGCATAACGGGCAAACCCGATAAAAAATGGCGTGCAGACGAACGCGTGTTCAATATTTGGGCAGAAGGCAAAACAGGTATCCCATTCATAGATGCCAATATGCGGGAGTTGAATACGACAGGATTTATGTCTAATCGTGGACGACAAAACGTAGCCAGTTTTCTCATCAAAGATTTGAATATCAATTGGTTGATGGGGGCAGAATGGTTTGAAAGTCAATTGATTGACTACGACCCTTGCAGCAATTATGTAAATTGGATGTACATAGCAGGCGTTGGTAACGATCCACGCGAAGACCGCTATTTCAATATTTTGACGCAAGCCAGCCGCTACGATACGCGAGGAGATTATGTAAAACTATGGTTGCCAGAGCTACAAAAAGTATCTGTTGAAAAAATTCATCGCCCCGATATGTTGACGGAAGAAGAACAAATGTCTTGCTGCTTAAAATTGGGTGTCAACTACCCCAAAGCAATGATTTCGTCATCGAAATGGCTTAAATTCTAACTTTCAGAAAAAAATGAAAGTTTTGAAACCATACTTTTGTAACTTTGTTTCCTCAATGTACTCCCTCTCCGAAAGGAGTTCTTTGAACAGTATAATTCGTAAAAAATCAAAAATCTTCTATGGAAATAGCTCATTTGCTCGATAGAGCCTTGCGTTTTGAACATTTGACTGCCGAAGAAGGCGTTTTTTTATTTGAAAATGCACCGACAACAGAACTTATGTATGTGGCAAATCGGTTGCGACAAATACAAGTACCTAACAATAAAGTGACTTGGATTATTGACCGCAATTCCAATACAACCAATGTTTGCAATGCCAATTGCAAATTTTGTAATTTTTATCGTCGTCCGAATCATCCAGAATCTTATATCACAACAATTGAAGAGTATAAAACAAAAATTGAAGAAACTTTCCAATTTGGTGGTGAGCAACTTCTATTGCAAGGCGGTCATCATCCCGATTTAGGCTTAGCGTACTATGTAGATTTATTCAAAACCTTGAAACAGCTTTATCCAAAGCTCAAACTCCATGCACTCGGACCTCCTGAAATTGCACATATCACTAAGCTTGAAAAGTCAACGCATTATGAAGTTTTGAAAGCCTTAAAAGAGGCGGGATTGGACTCTTTACCCGGAGCTGGAGCAGAAATTTTGGACGACAGAGTTCGTCGTCTGATCTCAAAAGGCAAATGTGGTGCAGAAGAATGGCTCGAAGTGATGCGCCAAGCACATCAATTGCGGCTGACGACTTCTGCAACTATGATGTTTGGACATATCGAAACCAATTTGGAACGCTTCCAACATCTTGTAAAAATGCGCGATGTGCAAGCGCAAAAACCTGCTGATGCAAAAGGGTTTTTAGCTTTCATTCCATGGCCTTTTATGGATGAAGGCACATTGTTGAAAAAGCTAAAACGTGCGCGAAATACTGTTTCAGGCGATGAATATGTGCGAATGATTGCTATGAGTCGCATCATGTTGCCCAATGTCATCAATATTCAAGCCTCTTGGTTGACTGTTGGAAAGCAGGTAGCACAGGTCTGTTTGCACGCTGGAGCTAATGATTTTGGCTCGATTATGATTGAAGAGAACGTGGTTTCTGCGGCGGGTGCTGCTTTTCGTTTCACAGCAGATGGCATCCAACAAGCCATTAAAGATGCTGGATTTGAGCCTCAATTGCGAAATCAACAATATGAATACAGAGAATTGCCGCAAAACATCGTTCAACAAAAGTTAGATTATGCAACGATGATTGTGGACTAAGTGTAGAAATACTGAGGGGTATGGATGGTATCGATTTATTGAAGCTGTAGGAAGACTCAAACACTTTCTACAACTTCAATAAATTGAAAATTAATAGATTAAACCATCTCTATCATTAACAAGCCTTTGTCAACAGCTTGCCCTTTCGTCACATAAATGGCTTTTACGACACCATCACCAGCCGCTTTGATGACGTTTTCCATTTTCATGGCTTCCAATATCAAGACTTTATCGCCTTTTGTCACCGTTTGCCCAACCTCTACGGCAACCTCTAAAACCAAACCTGGCATAGGAGCTTTTATATCGCCTACTTTTTGTGAAGCACCTACTTTCATACCCAATTGGTCAATCAGCCTGTCATAGACATCGTTGATTTTGGCGGTGTGAATATTGCCATTGATTTTAAAAATAAAAGTCTTAGTTTTGTAGTCAACAGACTGAATGTCAACCTTATAAGCCGTTTGGTTTTTCAAAATATGAAAGCCATCTTCTTTATAACCGATGATGTCCAATTCACGTGCTTCCTGCGGCGTGATTTCTAAATTTTTATTGTTGACAGTAACTTGGAATGGCTGATTTGTCATTTTTAATCTGGATTTTACGAATTTGGATAAAGGTTTGACGCAAATATATAGATTTCTATATGTATTCAAAAAATAAACGGTCATGATTTTTCAAAAAACTTTTCATGTGCAAGGACACAGAGGCGCACGTGGGTTGTTGCCCGAAAATACAATTGAGTCTTGTTGTCGAGCCGTTGAGTGCGGTGTTGCAGGTTTGGAAATTGATATTGTGGTATCGAAAGATGGGCAAATTGTCGTGTCGCATGAGCCTTGGATGTCGGCTTCGATGTGTTCTTTTCCTGACGGAAATGCCGTCAATACTGAGGGAGTGCTTTTGAAGAATCTAACTATTGCAGAAATTCAGCAATACGATTGTGGTGGCCGCGGTAATCCTCGTTTTCCAACACAAGATAAAATAAAGTGTTACAAACCAACGCTTTATGAACTTGTTTTGGCTGTTCATACGTTTTGCGAAAGCAAACAATTGACTCGCCCATTTTGGAATATCGAAGTTAAAAGTCATCCGAAATGGTATGGTCGGCTTGTGCCGCCGCCACCTATTTTTGTTCGATTGTTGAAAAAAGACTTAGACAATTTAGGCTTATTGAGGGATTTGTCCAGCTTTTACATTTCTTCTTTCGACCTGCATATTTTGAGAGAAATGAAAAAAATTACCCCCTCAGTACATTTGGCTTTTTTAACTGAAAATAGGTTGAGTTTTGAAAAAAACATGCGTAATCTTGGTTTTCTACCTACTTTTTACAGCCCATACTATAAGTTTTTGACTACAAAAACGATTGAAAAGGCACACAAAAAAGGCGTAAAAGTCGTGACGTGGACAGTGAATGATGTGAAAAAGGCAGATATGCTGAAAAGGTGGCAACTGGATGGTTTAATTACAGATTTTCCAAATCTTTTGTCTTCTTTTTAAGCCCTAATTGCTCGTAAACAAACTCGCGGTCCAGTTCCAAAACTTCATTGGGTTGCAAATCACCAAGGGACAAATTTGCAATTTTGACTCGAATCAAACGCAAACAAGGGTGTTCTATCTTTGCACACATGCGACGCACTTGACGGTATTTGCCTTCAATTAACTTCACTTCAAGCCAAGTCATCGGTTTCCAAGCCTGTGGCATGGGCGGAGGTATGCGTTCCCAAACGTCATTTCCATTAAAAAAAATTGTCAATTCGCTGACAATTTGGCATTTGCAGGGCAAGGTGATATGCCGTTTTTTCTCGATTTTTATATCAAGTCCTTTTCTAAACGCATTTAAAGATTCTTCAGTTGGAATGTCTTGCACAAGCGAAAGGTAAATGCGCTCGTGTGCGAATTGTGGATTGAGAAGTGTGTGATTGAGTTTTCGGTCGTTGGTCAACAACAAAAGACCTTCGCTATCAATATCAAGTCGCCCGATGGGATAAACGTCTTTTGGGAAGTCAAAATTAAGGTTTGCCAAAGTCTTTTGCCCTTCTGAGTCGGGGGTAAATTGGCAAATCATATTGAATGGTTTGTTGGCGATAAAATAACGAAACATGGTTTGTTATTTTAGTCATTGGTTGATTAGTCATCGGTCAATATACCCCTCAGTACATGACAAATAACCATCAACCAATGACCAATCAATGAATCAAATTAAGCATCGGTCGCTTTGCGTTTGCGACGCGTTTTGAACATTTCTACTATTTCTTTCTCTTTCAAAAAGTGCCAACTTTCAAAATAGCCTGTAACAAAACGCTTGACATCTTGATACTCTTTAGCACGTTTATCAATAAACCTCACTAAACATTTTTTCACATAAACCAATGAAATATCTCGCAAATTCTGATTGAAATGCTCATTTTCAAAGATACGCATATAAGCTGCAAAAGTTTTTGAAATCTCAAAATAATGTGGGTACTCTCGTACAGTCAAATTGGTGATATAGCGGTGCAGATAGCCATAAATTAAACGACGTACACATTCATTAACCGTTGACAAGCCTTCGTGATTGTCATAGAAATGTTTGACAACTTGCATAACATCTTCATTTGTATAGCCTTGTGAATGTATTACATCAGCTATACGATAATACTCAGACACATCGTCTTTGATGTTTCTATCAATCATCGTCGAAGCTTTCATTTCTGCTTTTGAATCTAAGTCGAACGCCGCTTCTTGCATTTCGTTGATGAAAGAGAGGTATTTTTCTGTAAATTCAGGTATCTCTTGACGCAATTTATTGAAAATAACCGTCAACTCTTGTGTATCTTCTGGCGACAAATTGAAGAAATTCATGGCAATACACATCAATTGAATGTGTTCAGTTGTGCCGTGTAAAGACTCATTTTTCACAGAAGCCACGATGAACGGCAACAAGCTCTCGTTATTGAGACGGTTTCCAATGCGGTACATCAAGAAGTTTTTCAACTCTGGATATTCCACTTTCAATTCTGAAAATGTACTTGGGAAATCGGCTGTCAAGTAATTATCTTTTGCAAACTGCGCTTTGTAGCGAGTATAACCAATCTTACGCTCATGCAGCTCGCGGAACTTGTCTAATTTATTGCTTTGCAAATAGTAACGCAAGCGTTTATTTGCAATATCATTAATTAAGTCCGTAATCCAAATATCGCTTGACAAAGCAAAACCCATCTGAACCGACTGACCGATACGTTTTTTGATAAACTCGAAATTCGATGATTCCAAAATAGCCAAAAGAATTCCTTTGAAGTGATTTTGAGGACGGACATATTTTACTTGGCTGTTCAACTGCCCCCTCAGTACCGAGAAACCCAAAATACGTTGAAGAAACAAACCTTCAAAATACGGATTGAGCAAAATACCCTCCAATGAAATTAACTGCAAAGGGTCGTTAGCAGCTACTTCAGCATAAATTTTGGAAATACGTGGCTCATAAATATCACACAATACTTTGTACTCGGCTTCTTCTTCTGTTTCCATATAAGCCGCATAAGCATCTGAGTTTTGAATACCTTCTGCAATATCTTGCAAGCGTCCCAGATATTTTTCATCTAAATCTAACATGATAGCTTGATTTTTAAGTTTTTCAAAAGGAAAATGGATTCTTAAAGAATACGAACCTGATGGAACGACAATCGGCTCCATCAGGTTCGTGTTGCAAATGTATATGTCAGAATAATTCTGAACGATTATTTAATCGAAATTTTTATCAAAAAGATTCAAAAAACGACTCATCAATCAAAAAATTATTCTTCAGATGCAGTTTCTTCTGCGGCTGGCACTTCTACAACCTTTTTAGGTTTCGGTGTACCTGAAACAGATTTGTGGAATTCAGCTTTTTTAGCCTGCGTTTGAGCAACGCGGCTACTGATTGCTTTTTCTTTGCCTTCAATAAAAGCTTCATAACGCTCAGATGCCTGCTCAGATGTGATTGCTCCTTTGTTAACACCACGTTGGAGATGCTTACGGTACATAACACCTTTGTAACGAAGAATAGCTGTTACTGTGTCAGTCGGTTGTGCGCCTTTTTGCAACCAAGAGAACGCTGCTTCGCGGTCCAAATCAATAGTTGCAGGAACTGTCATCGGATTGTAAGTACCGATTTTTTCGATAAAACGACCATCACGTGGAGAGCGGCTGTCAGCGATGACGATGTGGTAAAACGGTGCTTTTTTGCGACCGTGTCTTTGCAAACGGATTTTAACTGCCATTTGAAATATTTGTATAAAAAAGTTAATAAAGACCTAAACAATTGGCTGAACCAACATTAGGTTATTTCAAAATTGGGCGCAAATTTAGAGCTTTTTAGCAAAGTAGAAAATAAAGTTTCGGATATTTTATGAAAAATCTTTCTATTCTAAAGTTTTTTAATGCTCCATCATCGCTAAGAAGGCTTCTTTACGTCGTCTGGCAATAGGTATTGTATCGCCATTTTCTAAAACGATAAATTCTCCATCAGAAATTTTCTGTATCTTCCTAACAGACGATACGCGTATGATATGTGATTGGTGAATGCGAAAAAACGATTCTGACGGGTCAAATTCAGAAGTCAGATAATCAAAGTTCCCTAAGTTTGTGGATACCACTATTCGTTCACCACTAATGGTTTGTATGGTTGTATAATTGCCTGAGGATTCAAGGCGTAATACTTCTTTTATTGGCAAAAAATACATACCTTCTGTTGTATTAAGCACTAATTTTTCTATCTTTTTATTTTTATTACTTGCTAATAGTGTAGAAATTTGTTGTTGAAAATCATTTTTTGATTGCCCTTTCTTGATTTTATTAACGACTCGTTTCAAATCATTTACTTCGATAGGTTTCAGTATGTAATCTAACGCGTTGAACTGAAAAGCTTTGATGGCAAATTGATTGAAGGCTGTCGCAAAAATAATTGAATACTGAGGGGGTGGCAAAGCTGTTAGTACATCGAAACCAGTGCCATCTTTTAAATCAATATCTAAAAAAACAGCATCAGGTTGTGTTGTTTTGAGTAGTTCAACAGCTGTTTCGGCACTATTGGCTTCTCCAATAATGCGCCAATCGGGGGCAAACTCTTTTAGCATTTCGCGGAGCAAAATACGAGCATCCTGTTCATCATCAATGATGCAAACGCTTAACATAAATTATTGTTTTTTAAGGTTTTAAAATATAGAATTTTAAAAATTTAAGCTTTAATTATCTTAATTTTAAGGCATACTTCTGTGCCTAAGGTATTCTTATTTTCATCAAAAATAGGTGTAATAGACAAATCCTCATCTGCTCTTTGCCCGTTGTGCAATGCCAGTCTTTGACGTGATAATTCAATACCAACACTTGTTTTTTCATTGCAATCCTCCTCCTCAGTATGAACGCTTTCTTTGAAAATATACCCTTTACCATTATCTCGAATTTTTAGAAATAGAAAATCTTTATCTGCATCAAACGAAATGGTCACTAAAGCCGTTTTAGACATCGAATCAAAGCCATGTTTCAAGGCATTTTCGACAAAAGGTTGAATAAGCATTGCAGGTATCTCGATATTATAAGCGTCTATTTCACTATTCGTGACAATTGAAAAAGATAATTGTTCTTTAAATCGCAGTTTTTCTAATGTTAAATAATTACTGAGTGTCTCCACTTCTTCTTCTACCGACACTTTTCCTCTTCTCGTTGATTCTAATGTCAACCGCACCATTTTAGCGAAGCGACTCAAATATGTCATGGCTTCATTTTTTTCTCCACGTTGAATGAGTAACTGTATCGAATTGAGGCAGTTGAATATGAAATGTGGATTCATTTGCGTTGCCAAAGCTGAGCGTTCCAAGTCGTTGATTTGCAAAGCCAATGCGTGTTCTTTCTGAAGTCTTTTTATTCGATTTTGGTAATACAAATAACTCACTGCGGCAACTGAAACGATTAATAATGTCCGAAACCACCATGTTTCAAACCAATAAGGCAGCACCGTGAAAGGTGTTTTCAATGACGCGCTCCACACACCATTTTCGTTTTGTGCCTGTACTTCAAAATCATAGTCCCCTTGAAACAAAGAAGGCAACTGAATGTTTTTGTTATAAGTGTGTCGCCATTCATCGCTGGTATGCAACCGATAACGGTATGGGATTTTGCCGTTCATCTTAAAATTGATACAATGCCAAGCGATGTCTATATCGTTTTCTCTCGCTGCTAATACACGAGACTGACTCAGGTCTCGAAGACTATCGACAGCTCTGAAATAATCTAAAAAAGGCATTCTGACCGAATCAACCGAAGGTTTATCTTGATACAAAACCAATCCTTTTGGGGTTGCTACCCATACCCCCCCCTCAGTTGCTTTGTCCCTCGCAATGACAATTGGGGCAATATCATTGATTTCGTTGCTTGGCAAACCTTGAAATATGGTGATAGGCTGTACGTGCCATTGTCCATTGCCGTCCTTCCGACTTATTTTGTACAAACCTGCCAATGTACCCACCCAAATATTGCCCAAACTATCCGTTGCAACATTTTCGAGCATATCTGTCTGTAAGCCTTCCTGCTTACGTATGTTTATTGCCTTTTTTCCATCCCAAATTACTAAACCATTGCCTTTTGTTGCAAAAACCAAACTGCCATTTGGCAGTTCTGCCATATCTTCTATGCGTGCTGTCAAAGCAGTATGCATCGAAGCCCCTACTGCTACCCAGCTCTCTTTTTCCAAACGATACAAGCCATCTTGTTTGCCAACCCATACTCGTTGTTGGCGGTCTTCAAAAACAGAAAATAGACGGTCTTTGGCATTGACTGCATCCTCACTGAGCCGCCTTCGAGCAGTCAAACCAATCACTTCGCGCAAACCACCCGCGCCTATTACCCAAACAGCATTTTTCTGAAAGTTCAAAGCGATTTTTTTTACTCCCCCAACACTGGTTGCGACTGAATTGGTTTTTTCAAGGGTTGAAATATGTTCATTTTGCCATTTTCTCAGAAGAAAGCCGCCAAACCACAACTGCTTATGACGTGCATCCCATTTTAAATTGTAAATAGGGTCGTTGGGTAAACGGGCGATAGATTGGTATTTATAGGTATTTTTATCAAACAGCCCAACTTCACCTTGTTTGAAGCCCACAAAAACCTTTGAGGCATCCATATTGTCTATCGAAGACAGTATATTAAAAGGGAAACCTGTGTTGTCTTTATTAAAAATGGTGATACGCTTATCGCGCAGATAAAACACGCCTTCGTCGAGCGTCGTCACCCAATAGCCGCCGTCACGGTCGCGCAACATCGTGACCGCTGAAACGCCTTCCAATATGATTTGAAGCGGCGACTGACCTATTTCTTCCGCATTTTTAAAGGCTCTGACACCGCCATTTAGTCCTTCAGCTGTCCAGACCAAACCATCTTCATCGGTCAAAACGTCAAAAATAGGGCGGTCATAGGGTCTTCTATTAAAAGATTTATCTTCTTTTTGGCGATGAATACTCTTACCCGTAAAGAGATAAGTGCTGTTGCCGATTGTTTTGAGTCGTGCATTTGTTCTATCATCCTGCAAAGATTTTATTTTAAATGCTCCTTGCTCAATGAGTTTTTGTCCATCGTACACAAACAAAGGGAGACTTCTATCAGTCAGATGGGGATAGGAAACCCCGTTTGAAACCACTTGGGAGACAAGAATGTTTTTTTTATCGGATGTAAAAGACAGCAAAGCAGGAGCTTGAGGTGCGGCAATCAATTCACTTTGTCCATTGTCATAGATTTTGAGAATACCCAGATTCACCATACCCACTAAAACACCCCCCTCAGTATTTCCGTGCTTTTCAAACCGCGATATGCCTGCAATGACATAAAAAGATTTCCGATAGGCTTCAATCAGATGATTGTATGCAAAAGGGTGAATCACACCATTTTCGCAATAAAAGACTTTGCCCCACATCGAACCGAGCCAAATCCGCCCCGCTTTATCTTCCTGAATACAATTGATAACATTGTCGGTCAACCCTTCGGGTGCGCCAAAATTTTGGAATGTATAGCCGTCGTAGCGACTCACACCATTGTCCGTACCAAACCACAAAAAGCCTTTTGAATCTTGAATAACGGTATAAACTTCGGGGCTGGGCAGCCCGTCATTGGTGGTAAAGTTGCGCCAAGCGTATTGAACGGATTGAGCATTGAGGTAAATAGATAGAAATAATAGTATGGGTATCAGCTTGTTTTTCATCGTTTTTCTTTTGGCAAGGGTTAAAATGCAAATTGGGGTATTTTACCAAATATACATTTGTTGTAACCGAATTATGGGCAAATATAACCGAATATTTATTTACCCAACAATTTAATTTAATAAAGAGGAATTTGTGTCGTGATTTCTATTCAACATAATATAAGATACCTAACTTTTAAAACTTTTGAAAGATGACCCAAATCTCTTCCTCTGTTGTGCTATGCACTGGAAACCCAATTACTTCACTTATTAAAAAACTAAAACCACAATGAAAAAAATTTTTCACCTATTTGCAATTCTTTTCGCTATCCATTCCGTTGTGAATGGTCAAACATCGTGTCCCAACCTTGTGACGAATGGAGATTTTGAGGCTGGGAATACAGGGTTTACTTCAATCTACCCATCTAATTGTACTTGCACCCTTGGAACTTATTGCGTCAATACCAATATGAATCTCAAATGTTCGACCTTAGGGAATGTGGCTGACCGCAATGCTGGAACAGGCAAGTTCCTTATTGTGCAAGGGAATGGCAACGCTGCCCTCAATGCTTGGTCAACGACGGTCACTGTTACGCCCAATGCCCCTTATACTTTTTCCTTTTGGGTAAGAGGGGTCAATCCTTTACCTACGGTATTGGCTATGATGGTTAACAATGTGAATGTCAAACAAATTACTGCCAGTGGTGCATCTGGGTGGGTTCAACACACATTCAGTGGCATAACACCTTCGGGCGTAACGAGCTTGCCTATTGCCATTCGTCAAATCAGTTTTGGCGAAGTGTATAATTACGGAATTGATGATATTAGCTTTATTTCATGTTCTGACCCGCCTTGTATTGCCTGCACAGGTAGCACAAGCAACCCTAATTTAATACCAAATGGTAGCTTTACAGCAGGAAATGTTGGGTTTACATCGGGGTTGACATACTCAAACAGTTGTGGAGCAGGTAATTATGGCATAACGACAAATTTCAATGCTTTTTGCTCTTCTCCTTGGCAAAACTTAACAGCCAATACACCTCCTAATTTTTTGGTACTTGATGGTCCCTCTGAAAGTCTAAGCCCAAGCGTTTTATGGCAAAGCCCTATTTCGTTGACAACGGCAACAGATTACTGCTTTTCCTTCAACTGGGCATTGGCTTTTGCAAATTCTCAACAAAACTTCATGGTTTCGATTGATATTGTGGATATAAATGGTGTCCCAATTACAACAGCAGGAAGCGCTCTTGGACAGGTTAATATTGCTAATAATCTGATTTGGAAAAATGAAAGTATCCCATGGAATTCGGGAATCATACCTACTGGAGCTTATTATATTGCTATCCGACAGCTCACATCAGGTGCTTATCGCGATTGGGGTATTGATGATATTTGTTTCACTAAAAAACCGCCTGTCACTTGTAATGCGGAGTTTACAACTACCGCAATTGGCAGTTGTGGCAATTTTCAGTTTACCAATACGTCAACATTGCCCACACCAGATGCACCCAGCTATTCGTGGAACTTTGGTGACCCTAATAGCAGAAATAATAATACCTCAACGCTTCAAAATCCAACACATCAATTCAGTAGTTGTGGGACTTACACAGTTTGTATGATTGTGAATGGAGAAAGTTGTCGTGATACGGTTTGTCATACAGTGACGTATTCCGATGCCGTGGCATCAACCATTACTTGCCCACCTACCGTCACCGTCTCCTGCTCTGCTGATACCATCCCCTCAGTAACAGGACTTGCTACGGCGACAGATAATTGTGGCACGCCAACATTGTCATACAGAAATACGCAATCGGGTACATTTCCTTGCGATGGCACATTGAGAAGGACTTGGACAGCCACGGATAAATGTGGCAATATATCTTCTTGTTTTCAAATAGTAATTGTATCAGACAAAACACTGCCAACGATTACTTGTCCACAAAATACAACTATTTCCTGTATTACAGATACCACAACAGCAATAAACGGAACGCCAACTGTGTCGGATAATTGTACGGGAGCTATCAATCTATCATACACGGAAAGAGTTTTAGGTATTATTCCGACACCTTGTGATAAGTTAATTGGGCGCACATGGGCGGCAAAAGATGGCTGTGGCAATACCGCCACTTGTCTTCAAACAATTCGCGTTTTAGACAATATACCGCCTGTTGCCCGATGTAAGCCTGGTATTGGTGTTGTTTTAGATGCCAATTGTCAAGCAAAGGTGACACCTACAATGGTTGATAACGGCTCGACGGACAATTGCCAAGTACAATCCATCAGTGTCAGCCCAACAGTCATAACAGGATGTGGTAATACACCCGTTACACTTACGGTAATAGACTGGTGTGGCAATACAAGCACATGTACGATGGGCATACAAACCCAAGAGTCAGTCGCACCTGTCATTAGTTGTCCTGCAACTTATACCGCCTATTGCTTGACTGATACCGTACCGTCTGTATCAGGTTTAGCTACTGCAACGGACAATTGTTCTACTGTAACAATAAGTCATTCAGACGTAATAAATGGTGTTTTACCATGTGATGGGTCTATTAGACGAACTTGGACTGCTCGCGACGCTTGTGGTAATACGTCTTCTTGTCTGCAAGTAATAAGTGTTACTGTACCAACACCTATCATTACTTGCCCTGCTAATGTGACACTACAATGTGGCTCGATGGACCCCTCAGTAACGGGTACTGCAACGGCTTCAAGTGTTTGCTATAATCCAACAATTACTTATACGGATGTGACCTCTGGTACGCTACCTTGCAATAGAGTCATCACCCGTACTTGGAAAGCTGTTGGTGGCTGTGGTAGAACATCAACTTGTGACCAAATAGTTACAGTCAGAGACAATACTGCACCGACCATCGTTTGTCCACAAAACTATACTGTCAATACGAATGCGGGTCAATGCTATTTCACTGGCGCATTAACGCCACCAACCGCAACAGACAACTGCGACCAAAGCCTTGAATTTGTTTGTTCATTGCTGACAACATCGAGTTCTATATTGATTTCACCAACGACACAATTTCCCAAAGGTGTAAACAATATCACTTGTTATGCCAAAGATGACTGTGAAAATGGTAGTACAAATTGTAATTTCACCTTAACGGTTGTGGATAATCAACCGCCTAAAATTACTTGCCCCCTCAGTGTATCGGTGGCAGGAAGTATTACACCCCCTTCGACTATATGTAAGGCTATCGTGAATGGACTTGCACCGACTGTTACGGACAATTGTCCGATGACAACAGTCGGTTTTAATATCACACCAACGGCTAACGCAACACCTTCTTCGGGAACGAATGATGCGAGTGGGGGCAGTTTCTCTGGTACTTCAACGGTGACATATACGGCAACGGATATGGCGGGGAATACAGTGAGTTGTGCATTTAACGTTGTGGTCACATGCAGTAGCTGTTCAGCTAATGCTGGACCCGATGTATCAATATGCTCAGGTCAAAGTACAACCTTGACAGCCGTAGGTGGTCCTAATTATACGTGGAGTACATCTGCAACAACTGCATCTATTACAGTTAGTCCAACGACAACAACGGCTTACTACGTTACCGTTACAAAAAATGGTTGTACGGCGATTGATACGGTTAATGTGATTGTGAATCCAAAACCTACGTTTGCAGATGCTTCGACGACGATATGTGCGGGTTCTTCTGTCAATTTGACAAGTTTTATTCCTGTATATAGCAATGTATTCAATCCAACTTGGACAACATCAGGCTCCGTTGTCAATAACCCCACCAATGTGACCCCCTCAGTAACAACGACCTATACCTTTATTGGTGGGAATATATTTGGCTGTCGAGATACGGCTTTGATTAGAGTAATAGTCAATCCAAAACCAAATGCAGGTGCAGATATTGTTTTACCTTGTAATGGAACGATTGCGCCAACGACTTATAATTGGGCAATAAGCGGCACTTGGTTAGTATGGACACAACCTTCTGGTGCAAGTGCTGCCATAACAGGTACAGGTGCAGCATCCAATATGACTATAGCAGGTGATTATTCTTTTATACTGACGGTGAATGGTTGTCGTGATACGGTTAGATTGACGATACCGAATTGCTTACCCGTAATATCTAAACCAGTTTGCGGGTGGTCAGTAGCGACTTGCTACGGAGCTGGTTTCAATGACCCTGTTGGTGTTTTGTATGATACACGATTTAACTCACAAGCACCACTTGGCAACGATTGGGGTGGTAACAACCCAATTGCTGTACCTAATATTCATCCTCAGCAATGGACAAGAGGTAATATCGGACAAGTTTTTGGCATTGCTATTGATGCCCAATCTAATATTTACTTAGCCGCTTCTGATGTCTATCGCTTGGATGCTACGCAAGCTGCGTCTTGGTCAGCAACAGGGTCAGGAGGAGGAACAGCAGGGATTTACAAGACGAGTGCTTCTAATGTAAACGTGACTACTCCAATCGTGACAACTGTGCCAATTTCAGGCATACCAACTTTACCAGGCACTCAAATCCCGAATATGGGTGGTATAAATGGTGCAGGTAATGGTATTGGTAATATTGCTTATGACCCTTACTATAATCAGCTTTTTGCCACAAACCTTGAGGATGGACGCATTTATCGAATCAATCTATCAACAGGCACAATCTTAAGTGCTTTTGACCCGTTTTCAGATGATAGTGGCATTCCAGGTTTTCAAGAACGACCCAATGAGCGCATTTGGGGTATTGGCGTTTATCAGATAAACGGTGTAACAAGAGTTTATTTTGCAAGAGAAGAAAGTAACACGAATACCAAACAGATTTGGTCGATAGCCCTCATTAGTTCAGGCATTAATGCAGGCGATTTTGCGGCAACCAATTCTTTTGGGAATGGTATTAGAACAGATGGTGAAGTCCTTGAAATCAATAACCTGCCTGGTTCTCAAAAAAAGATAACAGACCTTGCTTTTTCGCAACAGTCCAAACGGATGTTGTTGGCAGAAAGGGGGGACCCTCATGCTGCAAAAACTTATGAATATGAATGGATTACACCGAATTGGGTTTATACCAAGAAGTTTTTTGTTGGCACTGGTAATGGCGAAAATAGCGCAGGTGGTGTTGACTATGGTTATAAAGAACTGAACGGCAATCCAACCGCTCAATGTGATAGTCTTGTGTGGACGACAGGCAATTGCATAGATGTAAGTGGTCAATCCTATCCAAATACTTGCGAGGTGTATGGGATAGAAGGCATCGCCGCCTCAGGAAATGCTCAATATATAAATGCCTCAACGGATATTTTCATTGATTATGACCAAAACTATGCCCCAGAATTTCAACAAAAGCGACAAATTGGTGATGTTGAAATTTTTAGATGCGGCTGCCCAATAGCACCGAATCTCTTCCCTTGTGATTCATTGACTATTCGGAAAGATTCAACAAGCAATGACTGTTGTTATGATGTCAGTTTTGGGGTTCATACAGGCGGGGTTTTTACAGTAGTCGCCGATATCATCACTCCGAATGTTACGTTTAACAATGCGTCAATCTCAAGTACCAGTGGTCTTACTTTGAGTCCTTTCGCACCCGATATATTGGTAGTTTCTAAAGGAACGAATACACCTTTGCCTATCGGAGATTATCTTCATGCTTTGAAATTCTGTTTTGGGAATGTGCTTACTCAAAATGAGTATCCGCAATGTGTAGAATTTAGTTGGTACGAACAACCCATTGCTGATAGACCACGACTCCTGTGCAAGGATACGCTTTATTTCTATTGCAAACCGCCTCATCTTGGAGACTCTTGTTTGGCAGTAATCCGCGATACGGTTTATTGCGACCCTGATAAACCCAATGAGTATATCGTGAATCTGACAGTTGACAATACCAGTACAGACCCGAGTTTCATCGCTAACCAATTGATTTTGAGTGGGCTACCTACAGGCTATCAATTCGAGTTTTGTGGTGCCCCGATTCCACAAAGTTCTATTGGACTTAGTTTAATACCCCCCCTCAGTACAACAGGGTCTCCGCAGACCGTTTGTGTCAAAATCATACCACCTGCGACCATTACAGTACCGACGCAAGTCTGTTTCGACATGAGTTTGAATGGCAATGACAGTTGTTGTGCTACCAGTAAAAAACATTGTGTCATACTCAAACCTTGTTGCAATCCTTGTGATTTAAATGGTGTGGTGACACATAGTCCCGTTAGTGACTCTTGTTGTCATTCGCTTGACATTATCAACAATTGCCGACTACAATATTTTACAGGTGTTCAAATTGTTACCGTAACAAATGGTATAATTTTCGGTTCTCATTCAACAGGCAATGCTCAAGTTGGTAATTGGACAGTTACAGCCTCTCCAAAGGAGATTACATGGAAACCAACTGGGTATTATCTGCCTTATGGCACAATGTCAGGTTTGATAAACTTCTGTTTGGATGAAATTGATAGACCAAGTGAAATACCGCAAACCATCGCACTAAACTGGCTTATTCCAGGGTCAAATGGAAAAGACAGTGTAGCATGTTCTGATACTTTGCGCTATAACTGTCCGCAAACAGATTATGGTTGTGTAACAGCCCTCCGCGATACCATAAAATGCGCTAAAGACCAAAATGGTAAAACTTACTATAATTATTCATTGACCTTTCAAAACACCTCATCGCCGCAACATTTAGCTTCGGATATTATTTTTACTCAAATTAGCGGACCGAGTGTGTATTTAGCCAATGTCATTTCAGTCAATCCATTACCCGCAACAGATATAGCGACTATTGCAACCAGTATTTTCCCGGGTTCTAACGGGCTTAATCAAGGAGACAAATTATGTTTTGTGGTGACACTCAGAGATACTAATTATTATCCACCACCGATGAACAAAGAATGGTGCTGCCATGAAGGTGATACTATTTGCATCGTAATACCAAATTGCGATACCTGCAAATGCAACAACATAGAATTACTATACAGCATTAGTCGCGGACCACTTTTACCTAAAAACTGTGGCGATACATTGGGCATACCGACCAATTTGCCATTCCAGTTTTTGCCTATTTTACATTGCAGACCCGATAGCTGCGACCCAAATGCTCGTTTGAACATGACTTTGACAAGACCCAATGGTAGTGTTATTGCTGTAACATCGCCATTGATACCTGCCAATTTCTCAACACCAGGTTTGTATAAATTGACCTTAACAGGTATCTGTAATGGCGATACGTGTAAATGTGTAATCTATTTCAAATCCATTGGCGTTTGTTGTACTGACCAAACTGTTTTTAATCAAAATGCTGAAAATGCGGTCACTGTTACTGTGGATAACAGCCTCTGCAAGGCGACACTTAATTTTGATAAACTCTTCCCTTGTGATAATATCGCTTCTATTAATTGGGGAGATGGTACTCAAACACCTGGTCCATTTACATTGGGTAGTATGACCATGCACAATTATGCGACAAGTGGGACTTACATTGTTTCTTATCTTGTTATAGAAACGAATCCAACAACTGGCTTTATTTGTTTTGAAAAACAAGTGCGTGATACGATTCGCCTTGTCTGCAGTAATAATTGTAACACTTCTTGTAAAACAGATTCAGTAAATATAAGTACTGGTTATGAACCAAACTTTGGTCCGCAGGTTCCAGGTCATGTGAGTCAAATGTGGACAGTTACAAAAGCACCTATAGCTTCGGGAATAATGACGCCAACGCCTGCAAATTTCATTACCCATTCCTCTTGGGCAGTTACATATCCCACATCAACATGGATTTCTGCATATCAATTTAATAACAGTACAAACTATGTTTGCCCTGCTTCAACAACACCTTGTTCTTCATGTGAGCCATTCGTTTATGAACGGTATTTCTGTACCTGTGATAGTGGTAATGTCAAGTTTGATTTCAAGTTTTGGAGTGATAACTATGGGGAAGTCGAGTTGTGGAATAACACCACTTCAACACCCACATTCATAATGACGATGGCAAGTAATTGTTCTGTGCCGAATACGACCAATAATGCAACCACCCCTCAGTTAGTTAATTTGACTAAGTTTTTACAAGCGGGTAAATATAGCCTCCGAGTAAAACATTGGAATACAAACGGTGCACCTATGGGTGTCAATATTGAAGGGACACTAACAGGTTCAACGCTCAATAAAGACAGTTGTTGTACAGAGCGTAAAGGCTGTATATTGATTCGTAAGTACCACGATAAAGAATGTAATGGTCATTACGATTGGGATACTTCAAATTGGGTGAGTACCGATGCGCCTCTGAGCGGCTGGACGTTCACGGCTGTGCATACTTCAGGTGTGCCGACGGCTACTGTTACCACAAATGCGCAAGGAGAAGCTTATATCTGCAATTTACCACCAGGTACTTATAAGATTATTGAAACACCTCAATCTGGTTGGACAGTGTCAACACCAATAGGTGGAGTCAAAGATTCAGTTAATATGAATAATTATGGCGTACAAATAGTGGAGTTTGGTAATTGTAAAAGAGATACCTGTACTTGTGGTACCTACTCTGGCATGACATATCGCCCAACACAAGGCGCACAAACTCGTTCCGTCGTTTGTGGCGATACATTAATTGCAAGTTGCACTTCAGGTTTCAATTGGACACTCAATGGAAATTTCCAATGTGGAGGAAACACTGCCTGTCTTCCAACGGGTGGCATCAATTGGGTACTTAGAGGGGCAAATAATGCTATAGTCTTGTCAGGAAATACCAGTGGCAGTATTAATATTCAAATACCTTCTTCTGTCTTTAATACAACAAGTTTATACACGCTTAGTCTGTCATCTGTTTGTGGCAGTGATACGTGTCGGTGTAATTTCAAGATAAATGCTACCGGCTGTCCTTTAGTAGATAATTGCCTCAACTTGGCTTGTACAGGCAATTTCAGTTGGCAACAATTGCGAAACGATTTGTACATAAAAGATATGGTTGTTTTCAATGGTAAATTGGTTGTCGCGGGTTCATTTACCACAAATGGTTTCAATAACATTGCTCAATGGGACGGTGCGTCATGGACGGCACTTGGCACGGGTCTGAATGGCAGTGTAGATGCTTTGGCTGTTCATGGTGGCAAACTCTATGCGGGTGGTTCGTTCACGAGTACAGGCAGTCGGATAGCTGTCTGGGACGGTACGTCTTGGGCAGCTCTTGGTTCTGGTACAAATGGAGATGTTCTAAGCCTTGTTTCTTACGGCACATCTTTGATTGTAGGAGGTTCATTTACTACAGCTGGTGGTGTTTCAGCCAATAATATTGCAAGTTGGGACGGTGTTTCTACTTGGTCAAGTCTTGGTACAGGCACCAATGCAAGGGTGACAGCACTGGGTATTTACAATGGCAACCTTATAGTGGGCGGTTTGTTCACCTCAGCAGGAACGGCTACTGCCAACAGAATTGCCTCATGGAATGGCACAACTTGGAGCTCAATGGGAACTGGCATCACACCTTACACCACTACGACTAGTCAAAGTGTGAGAGCTATTTTGCAAGTCGGGACTGATTTAGTGGTAGCAGGTCGTTTTGCAGATGTAGGCGGTATGGCTAATACCCAATCAATTGCAAAATGGAACGGCACAAATTGGAGTCCAATGGCACCAGGTTTGGTCGGTGTTGGCAATACGGGTTTTGAAGGCATTAACGACCTCAAATTACACGTCGGTACGCTCTACGTAGGTGGTCGTTTTACCCAAATTGGAGGTTTGGCTATCAATGCCGTTGCACGTTGGACAGGTACAAGTTGGCTCACTACAAATGCGACTGACCAATTGGTAGAGGCTTTAGAAGCCTATGCGTCACAAGGATCACCGGCTTGTCAACCTTATTCAGCAGGTGAAATTTTTATCAATCGGTATGCTTGTACTACGCCTGTTGACGACATCAATTTCATGAATTTCCGCATCTTACCGAATCCAAATGACGGTAATTTTACTATCGAATTGCCAAAAGGTGCTGATGCTGATATGAAATTCCGTGTCGTTGACCCTATTGGCCGCTTGTTGTTTGAATCGGTAGCCAAAGTCGGTAGCACTGTACAAACTATCCAAGCTAACCATTTGGCAAGCGGCTTATACTTCTTACAAGTCGTTTCTGAAGGAAAAGTCCTTGCTGTCGAGAAGTTTGTGAAACAATAACCGCTCATACCCCCTCAGTAAAAAGACAAAAGCCGTTTTGTACATGTACAAAACGGCTTTTGTTTATTCCAAAAATCAAGTTGCTTAAAAATGTAAGCGCCGACACCAGACCGAAGCCCAAATGCCGACGCTTATTACCCCTCGTTGACCCATAAGGATTCGAACCTTAACAGACAGAACCAAAATCTGTAGTGCTACCGTTACACCATGGGTCAATTTTGAGCTTTATTTTGCCCTTCCTGTGAAAAGCGATGCAAATATATAGCATCGCTTTCTTTTGAACAAAACTTTTTTATGTTTTTTTTAAGCCGTAAAAAGACAAAAAGTGCAAGTCGGTTTCAAACAGTTGAAAATCAATTATTTATTCGAATAACTATTTTCAAAAAATCTTTCTCCTATCAAACAATAATATGCGGCACAAAACGACTGCCATTGTCAGTTATTGGACTCAATGATTCGCGAATACCGATGCCTGCTGGTTCTTGCCCAATCACCCACGAACCAATTAAGGCATAGTTATTATCGAATTTGGGCAACTCGCACAGACCTTGATACACAAAGCCTTCCTCACCGTACTCCCCCTCAGTATGTGTTTGATATTGATTGTCTTTGACAATCATCACATTCGCCCCTTCACGCGACAAAATCGGCTTTTTGACATAACTATCTAAGTCAACACTATCAAATTGGGCAGGCAGCAACCAATCAGAATCGGGGAACATATCCCACAAAATAGGCAAAATAGCTTTATTGCTCAATATCATTTTCCACGAAGGCTCAATCCAGTGTGCTTTGTTGCGGTCTTTCGTAATCAACTGCCCGAATTCATCGAAAATGAGCCACTCCCAAGGATACAATTTGAAAATATTGCGCATATTATGTCCCTCCAAGTCCTTGAAAGTCGCCATGTGGTTGTCCCAGCCAATCTCGTCAATATAAATCAATTTGGTTTTCAATCCTGCTTGAATGGCTGTATCACGCAAATATTCCACCGTTGTCAAATCCTCCAAAGATTCTTTGACCACCGAAAAATGCACCACGCCTTGGTACAAATAAGGTTTTAAATAGTCCCAATAGCCAATCAACTTATCGTGAACAGAATTGAATTGGTCGCGATTCGGAAATCTATCTTCCAGCCAATTCCATTGCACAACGCCTGTCTCGAACAGCGATGTGGGCGTGTCGGCATTAAATTCCAACATTTTTGGCACGCCATCTTTGAAACTGAAATCGAAACGACCATATACTGAAGGGGCATCCGACTCCCATGTGTGTTCGATATGCGGCACTATCCATCTTGGAATATGAAAAAGGTCGTATTTTTTCTTAGAAACAACATGTTCCACAGCCTCTAAACACATATCCCACAACTCAGCGGTTGCCTGTTCGATGGTTTCAATTTCAGCCATCGAAAACTCGTAGTAAGCACTTTCGTCCCAATAAGTGCCATCCATGGTGTGGAATCCAAAACCTAACTCTTCTACTTTTGCTTCCCAATTGGGGCGTGGCGTTATTGTTTTACGTTTCATCCGTTTAGTTTTTTAAAAATGAAAAACAAAGAACAAGTTTAGGCAAAAAAGAATCTTTTACAACCGTTTTATTCGACTATTTATCTCTAAAGGAGTCTTTTAGATAGTATTTCACCGACGAATATAGGCTACTGACTGTTGAATTTTTCCAACTCTTTGACTGTTACACGACCTTCATATATGGCTTTTCCGACAATCGCACCGAAACAACCGATGTCACGCAGTTTCACCAAATCGTCCATATTGGACACGCCGCCCGATGCTATCAATTTCAAATCAGGAAAATCTTGTAACACACTGGCGTACAAATCATTGGAAGCCCCCCTCAGTAATCCGTCTTTTGAAATATCGGTACAAATACAGTATTGAATGCCTTGTTCTGTAAAATCTCTCAAAAAGTCTTTGAGCCACACGTCACTCGTTTCGAGCCAGCCGCCGACAGCTATTTTTTCGTTTTTGACATCTGCACCTAAAATAATTTTTTCAGAACCTTGGGTTCTCACCCAATTCAAAAACAAGTCGCGGTTTTTCACAGCTACGGTGCCACCTGTGATTTGTCGTGCGCCACATTCAAAAGCGATTTTGAGGTCAGCGTCGGATTTCAGACCGCCGCCAAAGTCAATGTGAAGACTTGTTTTTGATGCTAAACGCTCTAAAACACGGTAATTGATGATTTTACCTGCTTTTGCTCCGTCCAAATCTACCAAATGCAGACGCGACAAGCCAGCATCTTCAAATTCTTTGGCGACTTCAAGTGGGTCTTCGTTATATATTTTTTTTTGGGCGTAGTCGCCTTGCGTCAAACGCACGCATTTGCCCTCGATGATGTCTATGGCTGGAATGATGTACATTGTGGATTTTGAATTGGAATGTGTGTCAAATATCTAAGAAGCTGTTTGAGTTAATATTATTCGTATAAATCGTTTCTTTTCAGCCGACTTAAACTTAAATTTTCTCAACGTATGTCCATATATGTCTCAAAAATTAAAGTCTAACTCGATTAAAAACAATTCAATTTCTAGCAAAAAATATTAACTCAAACAACTTCTAAGAAGTTTTTTATCAACTGCTCCCCTGCCCGACTCGACTTCTCGGGGTGAAATTGGGCTGCGTGAAAATTATCTTTTCGCAGGCAAGCAGCGAATTCAACGCCATAATCACAGGTCGCAGTGGTGTAAATGCCTTTTTCGACATAGTAGCTGTGAACAAAATAAAAATAGTCGTTGTCAAAATGTGGTGATAAAATGCTGCTTGGAGATGCCCCCCCCTCAGTATTTTGACTCAATTGAATCGTATTCCAACCGACATGCGGCACTTTCAATCCGTTCTCTGATGGGAAACGCCGTACTCGCTGCGGAATAACACCCAAACAAGGCGTGTCATTTTCCTCCGAATAGTCGCACAACAACTGCATACCGACACAAACACCCAAAAACGGTTGTTTCAGATGTGGAATGACTTTGTCCAGCCCACGTTCGCGCAAGCTGCGCATGGCAGAACTGGCTTCGCCTTGTCCTGGAAAAATGACTTTATCCGCTGTTGTTATCGTTTCTATATCTGACGTTAACAGTGCTTCAACGCCCAGACGTTCCAAAGCAAAAATGACCGAACGGATATTGCCAGCGTCATAGTTTATAATGGCTATTTTCATTTTCTATTGAGTAAAAAACGTCGGCGAGGTCATTGAACCTCGCCGATGTTTTGAGTATTTGTTTTAAACATTTGACAATATCAAATAGTCGTAAGGTTCGAGCGAGAGTGTGGTGGCAGCTGCGATATTTTTGGTTTCACCTGTGAACACATTTTTGTATGTGCCTGCAGCAATGCCCCCCCTCAGTATATCGTTCACTTTTTTATCCGACAAGTTGAAAATGGCTATGCATTGATATTCTTCTTTCTGACGGAAGAACGCATAGATTTTGTCATCGGACTTATCGGTTGACAATTTTTGTAAAACGCCGCCATTTTGACCATTCCACAAAGCTTTGTTGCGGTGTTTGAGGTCAATCAAAGTCTTGAAGAAAGCTGCACGTGACAAATCGGACCAATCAATTTCATCTTTGTTGAAAAACCACAGTCGCTTGTCGAGACTGGCTTCTTGTCCGTTGTAAATCATCGGCATCCCTTCCATCACGAAGGTCAACGCTGTGTAACAATCCGCACCAACGCCGAACAGCTCTTTTTCAGTACCATTCCATGTGTTTTCATCGTGGTTCTGCGTATAATTCATTTGCCAGCCGCGTGTGCCGAATTTCTGTTTCACAGTTTCTGTCCATTCGTACAAAGCAGAAGCGGGTTTTTCTCCTTTGGCAATATCTTTCATGACAATAGAGGCTTGCCAAGCATAGTTGGTATTGAAACAAACATTGAAATGCTCTTGACCTTCCACTTCATCTTCTGAAAGCATGTAAACTGGGCGGATTTTTTCGAGACGATGGCGCAGTTCTTTCCAGAAAAATGTAGGCACTTCGCCTGCCACATCTTCGCGGAAACCATCTACATTGAATTCACGCATCCAAAACTCGTGGGCTTGAATGACATTTTCGCGCATACGCATGTTGGAGTAGTCCAATTGAGCCACGTCGTCCCAACCCCACGATTCGCCATTTTCTTTTTTGATGGGCGAAATGATGTTACCCGCTTTGTCTTTTTTGAACCATTCGGGATGACGCAACATCCACCGAGAATCCCAACCTGTATGGTTGGGCACAAAGTCGAGAATGACTTTCATCCCCAAATCGTGTATCTTTTTGACAATATTTCTGAAATCTTCGGGCGTACCGTAGCGTGGGTTGATAGAGAAATAGTCATAAACAGCGTAGTGGCTGCCAATACATTCAGTATCGGCTTCTGGATGGCACTTTTTATTGGTATCGCACAGCGGATAAATTGGCATAAACCAAATCATGTCAACACCTAAGGCCGCAATGCGCTCTAAATGCTCGGCAAAAGCATTGAAAGTACCTTCGGGTGAGAATTGGCGAATATTGACTTGATAAATGACCGCATTTTTGACCCAATCAGGTGTATTGAGTGGTACTTCTTTGAATTTTTGTTCGTGCGGCTCAGCAGTTTTTTGTTCGTCGAACTGTTTGGTGAGGGTCACATTTCGCACCATGAGCAAGATGAGTACCAGCGCAATAACGAGCGTAACAATGATTGTGGTTGTCATACAGAAATGTAAAGTTGTTTGATAATCAATAATTGAGTGCAAATTTCAAATGATTTAGAGCGAATACAAAATTTTAGGACGGATTATTTAGGCAAAGACTAAAATCGAGTGGAAAATACTGAGGGGGTATTTTTTTCTTTCATAGTTTTTCTAAAAATGTATTTTTGCACGTTTCTAAAAAACAGTCATTAAAATATATCATCTCACAACTTTTCAACTAATTGACTATCAATGAAAAACACTTATTTTGACTTAGTGGATCAAACCTTTGACTTTCCACAGGAAGAATTCACTTTGCAAGATAACTGCTTGCATTTTCATGGCATTGACCTCTACGAACTCATTAAAAAATACGGCACGCCGATGAAAATCACTTATTTGCCCAAAATAAGTCAGCAAATACAAGCAGCCAAAAAATATTTTAATGATGCCATTGACGACCTCAACTACAATGGTGAGTACTTTTACTGCTATTGTACCAAAAGCTCCCACTTTCGGTTTGTGTTGGATGAAGTTCTTAAAAACAATGTGCAAATCGAAACGTCGTCCGCTTTCGATATTGACCTCATCATCAAATTGTACAATGACAATAAAATCACAAAAGATAAAATCATCATTTGCAACGGTTTTAAAAACGATGCCTATATCCGCAAAATCGCTTTTTTAATCAATAGCTTGGGCTTTACGAATGTCATTCCTGTCTGCGACAATCGCGACGAACTCGATCTTTTGGACACGCACATTGTCAAATCTTTCAATATCGGTATTCGCGTGGCGACTGAGGAAGAACCTAATTTCCAGTTTTACACCTCTCGTTTGGGCATCCGTCATACGCGAGTTGTGAATTTTGTGAAAGATAAAGTGCTGACCAATCCTAAGTTCAAACTCAAAATGTTGCACTTTTTTGTAGATACAGGCATCAAGGACACGACTTATTATTGGTCGGAACTCCGCAAAGCCTTGAAATTGTATTGCAATTTGAAGCACCATTGCCCCGATTTGAACTCTATCAATATCGGTGGCGGTTTACCCATCGCCAATTCTTTGAATTTTGAGTACGACTATGCCTATATGATTCGCGAAATCGTGAGTAATGTCAAAAACTATTGTGATGATGAAGATGTGCCTTCACCTGATATTTACACAGAGTTTGGCAAATACACCGTTGGTGAAAGTGGTGCAACGATTTTAGGTGTGATTGGACAGAAGCAACAAAATGACTCTGAGTTGTGGTATATGGTGGACAACTCATTGATAACGACGATTCCTGATGCGTGGGCTATCAACGAACGTTATATCATGTTGCCCATCAATCATTGGAACAAGGAATATACCCGCGTCAATATCGGTGGTTTGAGTTGCGACAATGCCGACTATTACAACTCAGAAGCCCACTTGAATATGGTGCATTTGCCCAAGTTTTCTAAAAATGAAGAGCCTTTGTGTGTTGGGTTTTTCCATACAGGGGCTTATCAAGATGCTCTGAGTGGTTATGGTGGCGTTAAACACTGCTTGTTGCCCTCGCCCAAACGCATTTTGGTAGATAAAGATGAAAATGGGAATTATGTGGATTGGATGGAATCTGATACGCAAGATGCAGAATCTATGTTGAAATTATTGGGTTATTGACACACTTAGTATAAAGTCACTTCAAAAGGCTCTCACAGGTATGTGAGAGCCTTTTACATATCTCGCGACCATTTCTATATGCTTCGCAAACATTTCTACATGTCTCGCGACTGTTCCACACATAGATTACTTCTGCAATTGCTTCAATCGCTTGACTAAGCACCCCCTCAGTAAATTTGCATTAAGGTTTATCCATTGAAATCACCTTCTGCACCACCGCCGTCAAAATCACCGCCACCCAATTTGAGGTCTGATTGTGGTACAGATGATACAGTGGCTTGTTGCAAAACTTGATTCATCACCAATGTTTCTAAAATATTGGGCTTATGTTGATCGGGTAGGTAGGCAAAACCTTGTTTGGGCGTTTTTAGATATTTGATGAGCCACAAAGCCAAGAACAACAAGACCAAACCAGCCAATGTCAAAGCCCATTCAATGGGTAAAATGGAACGATAGTAACGGTAGGTCATAATAGAAGCAACAACACCCAGCGCACCTAAAACCCACAAGACTCTGTCTTTGTTTTTGATACCCGTTGTGATGTAAAAAACAGGCACGAAGACCGTCAATGCGACAAAAAGCCAATGAAAAGGCATCGGAACACCCCTATCAGGTTGATTTTGCCAAAAAGCTGCCACCATGAAATAGTTGATTGAAGCATAAAAAACAACCAAAGCGGCTATGCGCAGCACTAAAAAAACATCTGACCAATAGAATAGGTCTTCCCGTTTGCTGCCTGATTGGGCAAAAGCATAGATTAAAATGGATATGACCGAAGCCATGATGGGCAACAGGAGTTTAGGCAATTCGCTATCAACTATCAAATCTAAAAAACAGACCAGCAAAGCATAGAAGCCCGCCAAAGCCAGAAAAAAGTCGCCATATCGCACGGTCGCCGCAGCGATTGCCACAAATGCTATCAACGAAACAACCCACAATGCATTGATGTCCAACACGACATTGATGCCAGTGACTAAACAAATTAAAGACGCATAGATAAACGCATTGTCGCTGCCTTGCCGATACCAACTGTTGGAACGCATCAGATTTTCACCCAAAATAAACAGTCCAATGCCGTAAATAATTATCAAAAAACCCCAACCATTATTGCTTGAATGAAACATACCTAACAAGAAACTTAAAAGAAGTAAGGTGCAAAGAATGGCTAATGACGTGAAAAGAAACAAACCTATACGAATGAATATATTGGGTTGTTTGAGCGTGACTTCAAACTCGTTTTTTATCGCTTCATACTGAGGGGGTGTCAATCGCCCTTCTTCAAATAGATTTTCAGCGACTTGGTTCAGTTGTAAATGCTTGACCGCCGTTTCGTTATAGCCTTGAAATATCATTTGAGTAGTTTTTTAAAGTTTAAAATGAACAAAACAATACCTAAACACGTGACCATACCATAAAGTAGCCATATCTCAAATGAAAAATCCAGCTGAGCTATTAAAATGGTCAAAGCGATATAGCCATAAATAGTTGAAGCTAAGAGAAAAAAGTAAGATTGGCTGCGACGCGCATGTAGAATACCCAAAGCTGCCAAAACAAGTCCTAATAGGCAATAAATGTTTTTATCCAAGCTCACAGCCCCATATAAAGTAGCAATAGAAGCCAAATTGAACCCAAAATTGAGATAACTGAACGTAAAATGCGGTTTGATGCGCTGATGTTCAAACACCAAACCCATAACAATAAGGACGATACCCATGATGATGCCCGTATGAATCAGCAGCGGTTGCGCCTGAAACACATCTTCTTTGAAAATACTGAGGGGTGTCACCGTCAAGCCTGCCCACGACACCAATGCTGTCATGCCCATCGTCAGAACGCCGATATGATCGAAACGATAAGCACAGAAGAAAAATAAAACGGCAGGAATCAAAGTAGCTAAACCATATCGTGTACCAAAAATCTGATACTGATATTGCAAATAGCCTTCGAGAATCAAGAATAGAGAACAGCCCAACAGCAATATATTGTCGGGCAAAGTCCGTGCTTTTTGCTGTTCTTGCCAAAGGAAAGGCAGTCTGTGGCGCACAACATACCACCCACAAGCTGCGGTTGCCAGAGCAATGGCAGCGATGATGGCTTTATGCCCAATGGTGTCAATGTTTTTATAGACCAAAATCCCCAAACCTGTGGTCAAAAAACCGATGCCCGCCATGAGTAAGATATTGATTTCCCAATGAAGTGAGATAGGGCGAGTTTCCTCTTCTGTTTTTAGTTTGGTGTAGTCTTCTTCTGATAATATGGCTTTTTCAAACCACAATTGCAGCGATTGTTTGATGGTCATTGTTTCCGTTTTGATGAAAGTTATTTGGTTTCTCACATATTTGACCAAAAATAAGAGATAAAAAACGAAAGCCGATACTTTTTCACAAAAAAATATCGGCTTTCGTTTTTAGCCCTGTATCATTTCATTCAAAAAACGCTCTTGTACACCACTTGCGACGATGTGTCGTTGTATGAATCGTTGGGTGTAAAAACCTTTTTCTTGCAGGTAGAAATCTTGGACAAACTCCGCTTGTTGCTCTGCATTTAGGTCAAAAAAGGAAGCCATATGCCACCCCTCAGTAAAAGTGTAGTCATAGCCCGCAGGCGACCTTTGAGCTGCCAAAGCAGCCGCAATATAACCTGCGCCGAATTGTTGGTATTGCCAAACGTGAACCAACTCGTGGATAAAAACGTCTGCTCGAATGGGTCGCCAAGAATTGACCGTGTTGAACGTGACATAAGCGTGTGCAAAACCCCTTTTCACAGGCAAAGAGCGTTTGTCCACCATAATTAATGCGTAATAAAGGGCGTTTTTGAATATCTTTTCAGCTCTGTCTATTTCAATTTTTGTCAAAAACCTCGAATTAGGTGAGAAAAGGTTGGAAAGAATCTCAAAAATATCGAACAAAAACAAGGTATCGGCTAACAAAAGCCCCGCCGCCGCCCATTTTACTGAGGGGGTATAAGACCGATAAAAAGGATGATGGTAGAAAGTGAACAACCGCACCAAACGTCGAGGCGTTTGCACCAAAGCGAACAGAAGGCGACGAAATAACCAAATGATTCTCATCTGTTTATGTTTTCACTTAAAACGAATGGCTTTTACAGGTGAAATGGACAAGACCATGAAAGTCGGTAACAACAAAAACACAGTTGTGATGATGAGTGTACCGATATTGAGTATTAAAATCGTCCAAAAATCGAATTGAATAGGTGCGTAACTGAGATAATAATCCACTTCTGATAAGTGTATAAACTTGAATCTCTGTTCGAGCCAACCCAAACCCAATCCGATGAGGTTGCCAATCACAAGACCGATACTGATGATGATAGCACCATAGAAAAGAAACATTTGCTGGATGCGCCAATTCGTTGTGCCGAGCGATTTGAGTGTGCCAATCATATTCGTTCTTTCCAGAATCAGAATCAACAAAGCTGTCACCATATTAATGATAGAGACGACGAGCATCAATATCAAAATTACTTGCTCATTCACATCTTGCAAATCGAGCCAGTCGAATATAGCGGGTTCTTCTTGGCGGATGGTTTGCGAAGTCAAGTCGTTGGTAATCAATTCATTGTAAATATGTTCATTGATACTTTTCAAGTCTTTAATATCGTCCACAAATACCTCAAAGCCGGCGATTTGGTTCTCCGACCAACCCAAAAGTTGTTGAATATGCGCAATATCCACTAAAGCGAATTTCTTATCGTATTCTTCCAAACCTGTTTTGTAGATACCGCAGACTTCAAAAAGGCGTTGCTCTTGTGCATTGTTTTGCACAAAATGAACGATGAATTTTGAACCTGTTTTAAGATTCAAACGATTGGCTGTGGATTGCGAAATGAGAATGTCGTGGCACGAATCAATACCACAAAAGTTAATCTTACGCCCTTCTACCAAATTTTGCTCAACAAATAACCAATCAAAATCTTGTCCCACACCTTTTAGAACGATGCCTTCAAAATTATCTTTGGTTTTGATGATTCCTGCTTTGGTTGCATACACTTGTACGTGATGAACGCCCCCCTCAGTATGCGTACTTTTTTTCAACCGTTCCAGAAAGTTGGGTTCTAACAAAGGTACAGATTCGACATCTTTGAGCTTGGGTAAAAAAGGCTGATTACTCGAAATGGGAATGGGTTCAAAAGTCGTCGTTTGTTGCACCGAAGTGATGTGAATATGCCCCCAAAAGCCGAACATCTTGCCACTTATTTCGGATTTGAAACCTTTGATGAGTGATGTGGCAATAATCATAATAGCGATACTCAAAGCCACTGCTGCAATGGCAATCCTGATGATCAAGCGTGCAAATGATTTTTGACCACTTGCCGCCACTCGTTTTGCTATAAAGAAAGGAAAGTTCAAAACTATTGTATTTTTGCGCAAACTTATCAAAAGATACTGAGGGGTCATTGCGAAATCGCTAAAAACTTTAAAGTTGGTTTCGTGTGATACGATTTTTATTGTTTTTGAAGCAACCACAACTTGAAAATGACCGTTCTATGACAATGAGTTTAATTAAGCCAATTTTTTTTCATTCATTTTTAAATCATTTTTTATGAATTTTACTACAAAAGCAACATTATGCTTAACTGTTCTTTGGTTTTCTTTGTCAAGCTCTATCAAAGACCCCAGTAATCCACCCACAGGCAACACAGGTGCACCTAACGAAACGACTTGCCAACAATCGGGTTGTCATGGCGGAGGTTCGTACACAGGTACAGTCACCATAACAGGTGTACCAGACACAGTTGTTGCCAATACAACCTATACCATCACTTTGACAAACACGAGTAATGCTGTAAGAGCTGGTTTCCAGATGGTCTGCCTCGATGCATTGAATGCACAATGCGGCACGTTTACAAATGGTACGGGTACTTCGATAGGTGCAACTGGTGGCAAACAATATATTCGCCAATCACAAGTGAAAATTATGACAGGTGGTAGTGCATCTTGGACTTTTACATGGAAAGCACCCGCAACTTTGACCAATGCACCCATTACTTTCTATTTTGTAACACTTGCAGCGAATGGCGACGGTGGCACATCTAATGATAATGTATTGAAATCAAGTAAAGTCGTTCGGCTTAAAACCACAACCAGCAATAAAGATGTAGCGAATAGTATAGCGGTTAATGTGTTTCCAAATCCGACAAAAGATGTGTTGAATATTGAATTAAACGATACGCAAAAGGCTGATTTGACATTGACCGATATCAATGGACGTATTTTGATTATGAAAAATTTGACAGAAAAAGTGAATAAAATCAATATCGCTCACTTGTCAAGTGGCATTTATAATGCTCAAATTCAATCAAACGGTAAATCTGTGTCTAAAAAAATTGTTATCAACTAACTCGAATTTAAATAACAAAAGTTGCAAGCAGGCATTTTTTTAAGATGCCTGCTTTTTATTTTTCTAATCTCAATTTTTCAAAAGTTTCAGAAAACAATTGGAATAAACAAATGTTTGTTTATTTTCGCAAATGCATTTATTCAGTCCAATTGATAGAAATGATAACAATAATCTCAGGTACCGATAGAAAAGATGGTTTGACTCATGTTTTAGCTAAACATTATTTCCAAATGATACAATCTAAATCTACTGAAGAAGTTCTTTTTTACTCTTTAGAAGATTTACCTCCCGACTTGTACGGTTCAAATATGTACAATGCTGATACATTGGCAACTTCGTTTCAAGATATTGAAAATAAGTTTTTGATACCCGCGCAGAAATTAATTTTCATCATACCAGAATACAATGGTTCTTTTCCAGGCATTCTGAAATTGTTTATTGACGCTTGTTCTATTCGTTCTAAAATGGCAGTTTTTAAAAACAAAAAAGCTGCATTGGTTGGCGTAGCAACAGGGCGAGCTGGTAATATTCGAGGTTTAGAACATTTTACAAGTGTGATGATGTTCATGGGTGTTGTAGTCATGCCTCAACTATTACCTATTTCCGGTTTCAATAAAATGGTAGATATGGAGAAAAACATCGTTGATATCAACTTACTAAATGCGATTGAAAACCAAATCGAAGCGTTCTTGAAATTTTGACATGCCATAATGCCCCCTCAGTAGAGACGAACCTTGAAAAAAAATACATTTTTTTTTCGAGAATGCGTACGGTTTAGACAAATTATATTACCAAAGGTATTTATCCATATTCTCATCATAATAATTTGCAAATCAAGATCTTAATACAATACAAGTTCTTTCTTAAAAAAACACTAGCTAAACGCATTATCTTTTTTCAAATTACTAAAAAATGGATGAAAAATTTTCAAAAAACCTTGGGAACTAATTTGGCAGTTAATTTGTATAGTGGTAAAAGCGTCGCATTTAAATCTTTTTTTTCAGATTGTCAATAATTTTAACACTTTAAGAAAACTTTTTTTAACAAAAACGTCTAATAACATATCTTTCAATCACATCCAAAGCTTTTAAAACGTTAAGACACCATGCGTCAGTTAAAGATAACGAACAAAATTACCAGTCGCGAAAGCTTAGCACTGGACAAGTATTTGAATGACATCGGTAAAATCACGATGATTTCAGGTGAAGAAGAAGCTGAATTAGCTCGCCGTATCCGTGCAGGAGGACCAGAAGGTGAACGTGCGCTCGAACGTTTGACCGAAGCAAACTTGCGCTTTGTTGTCTCGGTCGCCAAACAGTATCAAAACCAAGGTTTGACTTTGAGTGACCTAATCAATGAAGGTAACGTTGGGTTGATGAAGGCTGCACGCCGATTCGACGAAACCAAAGGTTTCAAGTTTATTTCTTATGCTGTTTGGTGGATTCGCCAATCTATTCTTCAAGCTATTGTTGAACACAGCCGCATTGTTCGTTTACCGCTAAACAAAGTAGGTTCGTATAATCGCGTCAATGAGGCTTATATCTCATTCGTTCAAGAATTTGAACGCGAACCAAGCAACGAAGAATTAGGAGAAATTCTCGAAATGACACCAAAAGAAGTAGCTAATATGTTGCGCTCAAATACACGACATGTATCTATGGACTCGCCTTTGGGGGGCGAAGATAGCGATGCAACAATGCTTGATGTGTTCGTGAGCGATGGAGACAGAATGCCTGACACCGAATTGTTGGATGAGTCGCTACGGGAAGAAGTACAACAAGGATTGGCAATTCTTTCTGAGCGTGAAAAGGAAGTCATTTCTGCTTATTATGGCTTAAATGAGTTCAAAGCCTTGACTTTAGAAGAAATTGGAGAGGCTTTTGGTCTGACACGTGAACGTGTGCGCCAAATTAAAGAACGCGCCATTCGTCGCCTACGAAAATCTTACAACTCACAAGAAATGCGCTCTTATTTGTAAAAGATTTTAGACCATATAAAAAAAGCCGACATCATTTTTGATGCTCGGCTTTTGGCTTTTTATGATTAATTTTTTACAATTTTCAACACTTGGTGACGATCGTCTTTCATTTTTAAATGCAGAAAATAGACACCGTTCGCTATATCCGAAATATTCATTTGATACTGAGGGGTATCCAAACTAATTGATTTTACACACTGGCCAACAGTATTAAAAAGTTTTAATTCATACTCAGTATTCAACACTTGAGGCTCAATTTGTAAGGTAAAAACACTGGATACTGGATTTGGGGAAACGCTCGCAAAGGCTTGACTATTAGGCTCTTGCGTCGGCGTAGTGCCGTCGGTATTGTACGACATTTGATAAGCTGATAAACCACCACGCTGATTGCCGACGAATAGTTCTAACTTGTTTTCATGAGTTGTTACATTTCCAATTGCCAAAGTAACATGTCCACCACTTTTCAAGAGACCATAATCGTTATTGATGAGCCTAAAAGTATCGTTCAATTTGCCCTCAATATTATCATAAACCCTAATTCTGCCAGATTCGCTCCCGCAAAACAAGTACATTTTATTATTCAAGGGCATAAAAACAGGTGCAGCAAAACCTGTCGGAAATCCGAACTCACCCACGTCAACCGCTCCAACTTTTGAAATAGTAGCCGTGGATGCAAAATTAGGAACTGTTCTTGTTCCAATATTTCTAAAAAAACGAATATAACCCGTTCGCGTCCCTGACACAATATCGGGCAAACCATCTTTATCGAGGTCAACAATTTGTGGTTTGCATGCTGCACCCGCTTCGATATTTTTCCAAACAGGAACAGGTGTTGCCATACTGAGGGGTCGGTTTGCACCTGCTTTATTTTCTACAAAAAACAAAGTACCACTCTCCTCACCTACTAATAAATCGAGATCGCCATCACCATCCAAATCGCCAAATGTAGGACTAAAATTATAATTATCAAGACTTGATAAAGACTTAAAATTCAACCAATTGTCATCAACTAGTCGAAAAACTGGAGCTGAGGCAGAACCAATATTTTGAAATAGAAACAAACGTGCATCACGCTCGCTTAGAGGCGCATACAACGTACCATTTCCCACTACTAAGTCTAACAAGCCATCTGCATTCACATCTACAAGAGTAGGGTTTGCACCCGTTCCCAAATCAATCATATCTCGCACTAAAAAATCTTTGCTTTGAATTTGGAAAGTTGGCACAGCGTTAGTCCCTGTGTTCTTATAGAACCAATTGACAGCATAGTTTTCAATATAATTAGTTGAAGCAGGCGAAACAATCAAGTCTTTTTTCCCATCAAAATCTAAATCTAACAAATAAGAGGCAGGGAAAACGGGCAAATTGACCCCCTCAGTATTCGACGGAAAATTATTGTCTTGCGCTGTTATCAAAGCTGTTGAACGCGTGCCACCATTGATTAAAAAACTCACATTTTCAAAAGAAATGCTACCCAAAAGCGCATCTTTATCACCATCGTTATCAGCATCAAAAGTGGTAATGGCTGCTCCAGGGTGACGCAAAACGATTGGTACGCCTCCTTGAAAACCAGATGCGCATGTATTGTTGTTGCCTAACTTAACCGATTTAGTAAAGCCATTGTCCAAAAATTTGCCCCAGCAATCGTCATAAAGTTCAAAAACAAGGCTATCACGTCTGAAACTACGTTCAACACTATAATTTCGATACATATAAACGTGCCCACCACCGACTTCAAAGCTCAAAATATCGAGGTCACCATCGCCGTCAATATCGTCAATAGCTGGTAAATCTACCGAATTGACATAAATATTGGTTGACAAGCCATTCAGTAGATAGCTCAAAATATTGCCTCGAAAAGCAAAATTCATTCGATCGAAAGCGATTCTATTATTAACCATTTTGCCTTTAAAAACACGAATACCACCAATTGCCCCATCGTTATAGGTGAAGATATCAGTAATACCATCGCCATTGAAGTCTCGAAGCAAAGCCCAATCATTCAGTTTGGGAAAGTTATCCAAATATTCGGGGCTAAAAACGTATTTATTATTTACATTAAGATATGTCACCGATGCATTCCCGATACGGTCGAAGGCAAAAAGGTCGAGCTTACCATCGTTGTTGAGATCAATTTCGCTGAATTGGGGACAATTGAAGCCTCCTACAAGGGCATTTTCGTAAATGGGATTGCCAGCCGAATTTTTCTGGAATGGGTAGAAAACACGCCGCAATTCGTTGGCATTTTGCCCCCTCAGTAAAATGGGCAAAAAACACATCATAATAAGAAGAATTATTACAGATTTACGAAAATTTAAAGTTTTCGTAAATCTGATACCCAATTTAAAATCAAATGAAACGGCGGTGAAGTCTTGAAACTCGCCGCCGTTGGTACGATTTGTATGATTCAATTTTTTAAGCATCTGAATAGATATTTTTCAATTTTTCAAGCAAAAACAACATTTTTATGTTCAAATTGGCATTGACGTTGAAAAAACGGTTGTTGACTTTGAGCCAAGTTTTATGTTTTTCGAGCCTCGCAATTTGGTGAAAATAGATTTTCTGAGGTTTCTCCAAGGGTGCTTTCCAGTACAAGCCAAATTCGGTCATAGCAAAACCTTCTTTGCCACTGCCTAAAAAAGTGGAATCACTGATGAGGTAAATAAACTCATCTTTGGCAGCGAAAACAAAGCTTTTAGCCGCATTTTGTAGTGTGTTGAAAGGCATTTTAACAAAATCTGTATAAATACGCTCTTTTTCATTCGCCAAATCGAGATAGTCGAACACCATCTGCTTCAAATCAACATGCCCCCTCGTTGCTTTTTCATATTTCATAATTTTTTCGGACAAAACCATCGGACTAATGTCACGACAATTGTAAACAATATGATACAATGCCAAACTTGAAACGGCACTGTTCAATTGTTTTTCTAGTTGAAATACTGAGGGGGTGGTTTGACTAAAATGTAATTCGGAAATTTCTTCCGCAATCTGCTTTGAGCGTCTGTCAACGGTTGTATAAAAGTTCTTTGTTAAAACTGCTTTCAAGTAGTCATCAACTTTTTCAGGTGCAATCCACGATGACAGGCGTTTAAGTTCTTCAAAAAATAAAGACTTTGTTTGCTCCTCCAATGCTGTTAAGTCCTGAAAATTGTATTTGGAATTTTGAACCACATGTTTGCTCAAAACGATAGGCGACATGGGAGAGCCGCAACCGTAGCAAAATCGTGCATCAGCAGGGTTTTTCTTGGTACACGAAGGACATTCAGCAAGCGGAATGTCAATATTGGCACCGCAATGGTGGCAAAATTTTGCGTTATCAACAAGTTGTGTATGACACTTTGGACAAAAAATCATTTGAAATAAAAAAGTTTCGTTAGCTGTTACAAACAAAACTCAATGGAGTTCGGTTTACAATAACCTATTCTGACTCACAAAATTAACTTTTTATTACGAATGGCGAAACAAAAGAAAAAAATGGATTTACCACAAAAAACCTGTGAGGTTTGTAAAAGAAATTTCCAATGGCGCAAAAAATGGGAAAAAGTATGGGACGATGTGAAATATTGCAGCGATAAATGTCGAAAAAATAGAAATCAAGAAATTTTAAAATCAAAAGCGACCCCTCAGTAAGAAAGGTCGCTTTTCTGCATTTTAGACTTTCGATGTATCTGACTATTAGAGTGCGAGGATTTGTGCCATACGCATCAGAGAATCGTTGACAGGTTTGGTTCTGTTGATGGCATCGTCGAACGATGTAAAAGATAAATCGTTGTTCAAAATACCCACCATGACATTGGATTTGCCTGCCAACAACGCATTAACAGCTTCATAGCCCAGACGACTGGCCAATACACGGTCAATACACGTCGGTGAGCCACCACGTTGTAGATGACCTATGACTGTGACTTTAGTATCGTAGTTTTCGATGCGTTCTTGTACTTGCTTGGCGACTGCGGCAGCACCGCCTTCTTTATTGCCCTCGGCAACGATGATGATACCGAAAGGTTTTTGACGTTTTGCCGATTTTTTGAGATGCAGCACGAGGTCGTCAATATTATAATTGTTTTCAGGAATCATAACGCCACCAGCTCCTGAACCAATAGCCGAATGAAGTGCGATGAAACCTGCATGACGACCCATGACCTCCACAAAAAACAAGCGGTTGTGCGAATAAGCTGTGTCACGGATCTTGTCCGCCGCTTCCATGGCTGTATTGATAGCTGTATCGAATCCGATGGTCAAATCTGTTCCATAAAGGTCATTGTCAATAGTGCCTGGCACACCCACAATCGGAATATCGTATTCACTCGAAAAGACTTTTGCACCCGTGAAAGTACCATTGCCACCGATAGCGACAATCGCATCAATGTCAAAAGCTTGCAAAGATTCATATGCCCTTGCACGACCCTCGGGTGTCATAAACTCCATTGAGCGAGCTGTTTTCAACATCGTACCACCTCTTTGGATAATATTGCCAACATCCCCCGTTTCCAATCGTCTGATTTTACCTTCAATCATGCCTTGATAGCCTCTTTCGACTCCAAAAACGTGTAAATCATTGTAAATTGCTGTCCGTACAACGGCACGAATGGCTGCATTCATGCCTGGTGCATCGCCACCAGAAGTTAAAACTGCTAAACGTTTGATTGCTCTTGTCATAAAAATTACTTAAAATGGACCCCTCAGTATTTATTACTTAATTGATTATTAATTACTAATATTCAAGTTATCAATCAGTTTTAAGAGTCTTATTTATTGATTATTGATTATATTAACTGATGTTATGCAGCCGTAAGAAAATAATGGCAACATCGGTTGCGGTTGCAAGCTCTCTCGTTCCATGAAAAGGAATTTTCAGAGCGAATCATATTTTTTAGACAAAGCTTAAAAAATATGATTCGCTCTGAAAAGTTTATTTGCTGCCAAAGGCGGCTAAAAAATTTAACTTATTGATTTTCAATAGACCACAAGTCTATTATTTATTGCTCATAGTCTGTTAGAATATTAACAATCTATGAGCAATCAACAAGCATCAATCGTATTGGTCGATGATTGACTAAATAAAAGATACATTGATGTTTTTCAAATGAAAATCCACCAAAGCATCAATTGGTTTTTGAATCACGACACCCAAAGTTAAATCGTGTTCTTCGAGGGTTGTTTTTAAAATATCTCGAAAGTGATAAGCAACCGAACCAACAAAGTGAATCGGAATATTGTGGCAACCATCATATTTTAAAATATGGCGGCGAGTTAACTCGGTAAAAGCTTCACTAGCCAACTTTTGAATGTAAAAATGGTCGCGGTGTTTTGAGAAAAAACGTGCATACGAAGCCAGATAAACATTAGGTCCATCGCCATAGATTTTATTCAAAATAGCACGCTTGTCGCTACCAAAGTCTTCATGAAAATATTGAACCATATCCTCAGGCAACTCGCGATAGAAATAAGCCCGAATCAATAATTTACCCAAATGCGAACCACTGCCCTCATCACCAAGCAAATAGCCCAAGTTCGAGACATTATCAGTCACATCCTTTCCATCGTACAAACACGTGTTAGAGCCTGTTCCGATGATGCATGCGATGCCCGCATTTGTGCCACAAGTCGCTCTAGCACTTGCCAACAAATCGTGTTCCACTTCTAACACCTCAGTATGCCTAAAAATACGTGCCAAGCCTCTTTTGACTATATCACAGCGCATCTTATCGGAACAACCTGCACCATAAAAATAAACCCATTTCGCTTTGTCAACATCCACATCGTGAATGAATTGCTTGTTTAATTCAGTTTCTATTCTGTCCTCATCATGAAAAAAAGGATTGAAACCCATTGTGGAGTGCAATTCGCGACTACCATCGCTATTTATTATTTGCCAATCGGCTTTTGTAGAGCCGCTATCTACGATAATTAACATTTTGATTAAGATTTTGAATGTATGACTCTCTGTTTTTTATAGTCAGCAAAGTTAGTGTGTATTTTTAACACGAAGTTAATATTCTTCATTTTTTTAAAAAAAACACACGATTTTATAGCAAAATAAACTGTTTAAAAAAAAATGTTTTTTTTTCTTTCAAAAAAATTTGTTTTATAAAAACTTTTTGTTTTAAATTTGTACTATAATTATAAAACAAAATTATTGAGAGTTTTAAAATAAACAAAAATACCGAGCCATGACAAATCAACCTAACTACATTCAAATCGGACAAGTCGAACGTCAAAGTGATGTTCCTCGGAATTGGCAACTTGTCATTGATTCTAACAAAATACAAGATTTTGTCTTGAAAAATTGGCTAAATTTAGTCATACTTGCGCTTTTATCTTACATTTTCATCAATCGTAATATTTATTTTTCGATTGATAATGGCTCTGATTTAGGCAATAAAAATACCAAAGGCAAAATAGAGCAAGTGGCATTGAAAGAAAAAAACTTAAAACAAAATGTAAAAAACAAAACTATTGCCTCCATTGGTGAAACTGCTTCGCCTAATTTGGACAACTACAAAGTAATGGGTAGTACTGAGGGCGTTGTTGAATTACTACCTAATCGTACTAATGTGTCTAAAACTACTGAGGTTGTAGCCAAAAGTGCCTATTCAAATGCAGGACCTGAAGCAAATCTGTTCGATAACGTCTCTATTTTTGTTGCACCTGAAAAAGCAAACCCCTCAGTAGTAAAATCAAAAGAGGAAAAATGCTGGGACTATGTGCGTCGTTTCATTCAAGTTGCTAAGGCTGAACGTCAGAAGTTTGGAATCCCTATCAGTATCACTTTAGCTCAAGGACTTTTAGAAAGTGACGCAGGTGAAAGTCGCTTGACGCGCTCTGCTAATAACCATTTTGGTATCAAAACATTCAACAAAAAAGTACCACACGTTATAATGAAAGACGATACACCGCTCGATAAATTCAAAAAATACGATTCTGCTTGGCAAAGTTTCCGCGACCATAGTTTGCTTTTGATGCGTGACCACTACCAACATTTGCAATACTTGAGCAAAACAGATTATGTAGGTTGGGCAAAAGGTTTGCAAAAAGCTGGATATGCTACCGACAGACAATACGCTGAAAAGTTAGTCAAAATTATTGAAAATTTAAAATTATATCGCTTCGATGAAGCATAGATTTATGATTTGTTGATTTGTTATAAATTAACAAGCAGTCAACCATTTACAAAAAATATTGTGGTTTCCTATAGTGTCCTTGCTTAAAATCCTGACTTCTGAAGTCAGGATTTTTTTTTAATCAATCAAAATCTCATCAGCAAAGAGCCAAGCTGGTTTGCCTTCGCCAAGATGCCCTTTGGGACAAACGCCCATATTTTTGGCATAAATTTTCAAATAACGCTTAGGTTTTGTGTATTCCGAAAAACGCAATTTAGCTTCTTTGATATAAGTTTTATCATTGCTACGGCTGTGTTCAAAATCAGCTCGGTCAATATCCAGCCATTCTTTTCCATCATTTGACACCGATACAATCACATAGTCAGGTAGAAATATCCAAGCTGATGGACGGTTCAAAAATTGCATTTCGACCATTTGGAACGAGCGAGCTTGACCGAAATCGAAAAAAACTTCCATGTCATTACCTTCAAAGCCTGTCCATTGGTCCAACACCTTTTCATTGCCCCTCAAACCATTCGTCAAACCACGTGAACCTGATTCGTAAGTATTCTTTGGAGGATTCGTCAAGGTGTATTTTTGACCCAAAGCAGAATGTGCAAAAACCGTCAAAGCGGCTGTTTTACTGAGGGGTCTCCCATTTTTAAATTGTACGGCTTTGATGGTCTGAGCCGACTTCAAATCAAAAGGTTTGGTGTACAAAGGCGATTTCAAAGACGGTTGAGACCCATCGGTTGTGTAGTGGATTTCGCCATCCTTTGCAGGTGAATACAATACGACTGAGGGGTCTGAATCAGAAGTTGAAATAGATATTTTTACATTGTATAAATGATTGGCATAGTTCACATTCATGCGCTCAAGCCGTTTAAAATGCGCTTGCAATCGTTGTGTAAAATTGTCATAATCGCGACGATTTTTGGGTGTCCACAATACCTCGGCAAGGGCTACGGCGCGTGGATAAGTCATATATTCAACTTGACTATAATAGCGCAAATATTCTGTCCAAACATTCCCTTGCGCACCAATGACACGTTTGCCTTGTTCTGCATTCAGCACATCGGGCGTAGGTTCATAACTATACACTTTCTCCAAAGGCAACAAACCACCAATTGCCAAAGGCTCAGTCGAAGGTTCAGCTTGATAATGGTCAAAATAACAGTGTGAACCCGGTGTCATAATCACATCGTGATTATGTTGAGCCGCTTCGATGCCCCCCTCAGTACCTCGCCACGACATGACCGTAGCATTGGGAGCCAGTCCACCTTCTAAGATTTCGTCCCAACCGATGATTTTTCGTCCTTTAGAATTTATAAACTTTTCAATACGTTGAATAAAGTAAGATTGCAACTCATGTTCGTCTTTTAAACCTTGTTTCTTCATCAAATCTTGACAAAATGTACTTTTCTTCCAAGCATCTTTGGGACATTCATCGCCACCAATGTGAATATATTTTGATGGAAATAAATCCATGACCTCCGTTAAAACATCTTGCAGAAAGCTAAAAGTGGTCTCTGAAGGGCAAAAAACATCTTTAAAAACGCCCCAATCTGTCGCAACTTCGTATTTTTTCGATGGGTCACACGACAATTCTGGATAAGCGGCTAATGCCGCAAGCGCATGACCTGGCATCTCAATTTCAGGCACAATATTGATGAATCGAGCCTTTGCATAAGCCACAACTTCGCGAATATCGTCTTGTGTATAATAGCCTCCGTATCGTTGACCATCATATTTTTTCGGTTTATCAGAATTGTGTCCAATCAAGGTTTCTTTACGCCAAGCACCAATTTCTGTCAATTTCGGGTATTTTTTTATTTGAATACGCCAACCTTGGTCTTCTGTCAAATGCCAATGGAAATTATTGTACTTGTGCAACGCCATCAAATCAATGTATTTTTTGATAAAACTAACAGGCTGAAAATGCCTACCCACATCTAAATGTAAACCCCGATAAGCATAACGAGGACGGTCTTCAATCTCGACACAAGGCACACGCCACGTCAATTTCGCTTTGAATGGTGTTTGAGAGAAAATCTCCGATGGCAACGCTTGCAACAATGTCTGTACGGCATAAAAAAATCCTTGCGGCGTAGCTGCATTGATATTAATCTGAGTAGGTGTAACACTCAACTTATACCCCTCAGTACCCAAATCATCGTCGCTACTTTTCAGAAAAAAAACAACGTTAGCTGTTGATTTTGAGTCATTTATATCAATAACAGGCACTTTCGTTCCGTCAATCTTCAGCCGATCTGCAAAGTATTGAGCGACTTCACGAATACCTTTATCATCGTTGGGTACGATGAATTGTGTGCGGGCTGAAATAATAAAAGAGCCTGTCACAGGTATCAGCTTCGTCGGTTGTGGCACGATACTGAGGGGGGTAACTTCGGTTTTTGTTGCAGGGTTTGTTTGAGCAGACAATAGCTGAATCGTTGATAAAAGTAAGACTACTAATAAGGTTTTGGTTTTCATCAAAAGTCAATGTTTAAGAAAGCATATTGTTAAATTAATTAAATTATAAATCACTAAAAAGTCTATTTATAGACATAAGTTAAAATTTTAATTAAAAATTAATTTAATTTTAAAAAATATTTATATTTGCATTTTAATCATTTAAATAATCTACTCATTTCATTTACAAACTTAAATATGATGACTTTAAACCGAAAATCCATTAGTTCAAGTGGAAAATTTGTCAGAAAAGTTTTCTTTGGACTCTCCTTCTTCTCATTTTCAACAGTTTTTGCTCAAAACGCTACGCTCCCTGCCGTTCCTGAATCGGCTGAACCCAAACCCAAAAAAGAGATGTCTGTTGGTTTGAATGTGGGCGTAGTCAACGGTATTGGTATTGACTTGTCGTACAAATTTGCCAAACACTGGGCTGGGCGCATTGCTTACAATTATGCCAACTATACTAAAAATGATTACGTCTATGACATCGTATCAACGAACCCAGATGGCACAAAAAATACTCAAAAAGTATCATTCGATGCAGGTGTCAAATTCAGCAATGTGGCAATGAACGTTGAGTTTATGCCTGGCGAGAAGGGGCGTTTCAAACTCATAGGAGGTTTATCGGTTTTTCCTTCTAACAAAATTATTGCAAGCGGTGAGATGATTTCTACATTCAAATTCAATGATATGCAACTCAATCCTGAGGATTTAGGTAGTGGAATCGGCACAATTGGCTTCAAAAGTAAGGTATCGCCATTTTTGGGCATGGGTTTTGGTCGTACTTTCCCGCGCAAACGTGTCAATGTCAGTATGGATTTGGGTGCTTACTACAAGGGTAACTACGCTGTTGATATTGATGTGACACCCGGTGCTTTGCTCGAAGAAAATGAAAGCAATGCCGCCATTTTAGAGCGCAACTTGAATGCAAAATTTGTCCATAAGGTATTTCCTGTGTTGAATTTCCGTTTAGCTTATCGTCTTTGAGGCATTCATCTCAGAATGACCCCCTCAGTATTGAATCTGAATTTTTTTTAAATCTACGTAAAATAATCAAAAATGAAAAACTCTATTACTAAAATTATGGCACTTTCGATTATTGCCATTTCAACTATAGTTTTTGCTATATCTTGTTCGGTAGAAGATTTAACTCAAGACCTAACATTGTACACTGGCAATGGTTTCTTGGTAAATCCTGTCTCTATTCAAGTCGCAGATGCCGCCAAACAAGAAGTTGCACCCGACAATTTAACTATCACAGTGGAGGGTCGCGACAAAGATAAAATTTACACCATGTTTGGTGAGAAGAAAATACGCGCTATCAGTGGCATCGTGTCGTTGGCAGTCAAATCATCAGATGCGCCTTCGGCTTCTAAACCTCTCGAATTTTCACTTATTTTCAGCGCACCCAATTTCACCACTGTCCGAAAAGATTACGTTATTACTGAGGGGACGACTTTAAAAACTGAAAAAGTATTGATGATCAATCCTTCGGCTGCTCCAAAAGGTGTTTCAACTCAAACTGGATCTTTCAACAGTACATCAACTGGAGCAACACAAGATGCCGTTTTTTCATCACCACTAACAAATGGCAAAACTGAGCAAGTTGTAGCTACTTTGAAAAGTGGCACTAAAACCTTGGCTGCCGATGGAACGCCTGTCACAGGTTCAGTTCAGACACAATTGGTGCATTTTGATACACGTTCAGAAGCCTCATTAAGCGGTTTGGCAGAAGGTTTCTCTGGTTTAGCTGTAAAGGAAGGCACTGCTACGAACAAAGTGAATATCACACCCGCTGGTTTCTACAGCATGACGATGAGCGTAGGTACGTCTAAAATTACTAAATTTTCAGAGCCAATGGATGTAACCATGGACATTGACCCTGAATATTACAATGTTGCTCAAGACCGCAAAGTACAAGTGGGCGATGTTTTAGATGTCATCAGCCGCGACGAAACGGAAACCACTTGGACGAGCGAAGCGCAAGCCACCGTCGTGGAAGTGAATGGAAAACTGAAGGCATCTTTCAAACAATCGCATTTGTCTATCTGGATTGTAGGTGCTAAAACTCGCAGTCTATGTACCACGAGCCTCAAAATAGCATCCAGCATCAATGCGTCTAAAGATGCTGATTGCGCCGTAGCATTGGAAACATTCAGATACAAATTAGTGAATGCCAATAATACCAATCTCGTATATTCAGAAGGCACTTCTACTTTGGCTAATGGCGAAGTGATTGACAATGAAGTCATTTCTGACCCTAAAATTGCAACGAAACTCATCGTTACAGACATGCTTTACAAAGAAATTCACACAACATCGAATCAAAAACTGTGTTCCAACAATACATTTGACTTAACGGGTAAATTGCCTGCAAACACAAGTGTGGTTGTCAAAATGAACGTCAGCGCATTCTGTGATGGTGCTATAAATACCGTTTTTGTACCAACGAATGTCACTTTATTCTATCGTGATATGGCGACACCGACGACAGCGCCATTTGGTGGCTGGTCTCCATTGGTGACAGTCACAGATGGTAAAGGTTGTGCAAAAGGGTTAAAAGTTGGTCGTACCTACGATTTTGGTTTAGCTGTTCCCATATCTGCTACACAGTTTGAAATGCAAACTTTTGTTAAAGATTTGAAGCAACCCAACGGTTTGACCATTCCAACTGGTGACTTGACCATCAATGTCGCAAGTAGTGTTTACAACTACTATAAAACATTGACTATCAAGAAGCAAACGGATGGTTCTTATAATTTGAACTACGACAAATATGCTTTGCCTGAGAATATTTGTACTGAATTGGATAAGAACTTTAGTATCTTCTTGAGCCGCAAATAATCAAAAAACGGTCAAAGTTTTAGACGACCACCCATACAAATAGAAAAGCCGATGGTTCGATTTTGAATCATCGGCTTTTTTCAAAAGACCCCCTCAGTAAAAATATCAAACGGGCTTCAACAACTGAATATCTGACAAAAACAACATAGTATCCACCCCATCTGCATAGTCCGACAAGCTCGGTTTTTGAGCTTCACCAAAGGCAAATGTGGGCAAACCTTCTACTTTTTCTTTGGCAACAATCAACTGAATTTCTTCTCGACGTTGCCACAAATTGATTTTTAAATCTGTCAAATCGCTATAATATTCATAAAATAAAACAGCAATCGGAGATGCTAAGTCTGTACTTTCTCGCATCAAGATACAACCATTCGCCTCATGTTTTATCTTGTTGAGAATCAAAAGAGTGAAATTGTAGTCAAAATTGTTTTTATACTTATCATGTAAAACAATATCCTTAAACTCATGCAAAGCTTCTAACAATGGATTGAAATTATAGTGCATTGGCACATAAATTTTCGAGACATTGCGACAACCTAAGCCAAAATAAGTGAAAACATCTTCGCCCAAACGATACAAGTCTTCTGCCGTTTCAGTACCCCTCAGTATGGCGACAGCATTGCGATTTTTGCGGATAATATGCGGATATTTACTGAAATAGGCTTCAAAATAACGAGCAGAATTGTTGCTACCTGTCGCTATCACCGCATCGAATCCTTTTAGATACCCCTCAGTAATGTCAAAAAAATCAGCTGTTCGAGAGTCTATTTCAGCCAATATTCTGAGCAGATAAGGCAATAAAAACGGGTCTTTATCCGAAATTTTGATTTTTGCTTTGTTTCCAGACACAAAAACGCACAGTATGTCGTGAAAACCCACCAAAGGAATATTACCAGCTAACACCAAACCGATGGTCAGACCCGATTCGGTCAGTTTATAGTTTTTGACCCAGTTTTCTAATAAATCCTTCTGCAAAAAATGCTTAGCGATTTCTGAAACCGCTTTTTTCTGATTCTCAACCGTAAACCATGGGTTGCGCACCTGCGTATGGTGCATCACCGCGTCCAATTGTTCAGAGGGCTGTGACAAGCGTTTGCCCAATTCCGCAAGCGCATCAATTCGTTCTGATAATCTCATCGAGCATCTGTTTTACACGGGTTGACCCCAAATCATTCATGGTTTGAATATTTTTTTCTGGAATATCGCCCACTTCGGGATAGGCTTCAATCGCTCTTGTGACACTATCCTCTCTCAAAAGGTGCAGCATTGGAAATGGAGACCGATTGGTATAGTTCTCGACATCCGTTATTTCAGTGTCTTCAAACTGATAGTCAGGGTGAAAAGAAGCGACTTGAATCACCCCTTCAAAATCTACTTCTGCAAAAATGTATTCCACCATTTCCAAATATTCGAGATATTCTTCAAATTCACCCAACACTTCGGGTAAAATAATCAAAGTAGTCTCCAATACTGAGGGGGATGTTTCGGCGAGTTCATTGGCTTCTTTCAGCACTGTTTCAGTCAGTTTTTCAAGGTCATCACCCTCAAAAACAACATAACGAATCTTGCCATTTTTGAACGGATGTTTGGCAAATGGGCATAAGTTAAGCCCAATTACAAACCGTTCAAGCCACAGTTTTGTGGTTTCTATCATCTGTTTTTGTTCTTTCATGGCACAAAGGTAAAATAGGTTTTGAGGGAATTCTATGATTGTTGAAAAATAAAATTTGGACTGTGGCACGAGATTTGGTTAGTAAATAAAGGTAAACAACTATTAAATAATGAAAAAATTAGCTAAAATCTATGACACGAATCTTAGTAATTGACGATGAGGCAGAAATGAGACAAGCTTACAAAACGGTACTTGAGAAATTGGATTGCCAAGTGGATATGGCCAATGATGGTATTGAGGGATTAGAAAGGTTTTTAAATAAAATTTACGATGTGGTGATTAGCGAATACAATCTGGAAAATCTTGATGGTATGCAGATGTTAGAACATTTCCAGCAAATTGATTCCAAAGTTCCTATTATTTTTTCGAGTGGATTGGCAGATGATGAGGTGATTGCGGAGGCTTTAGACAACGGCGCAGTTGATTTTTTACCCAAACCTGCTAAAATTGACCAACTCCTCATTAGTATCAGCAAAGCAATTTATCACAGACCACACAATGTGACCGACCCCAGCGAAGACGTACCCAAAGCAAGCCATTAGTCATTAAAGGATAATTAGTATAAAAGTAAAGTCGGTGAGATACTCAATCCCACCGACTTTACTTTTTGTTTGACATAGCTACCAAATTTTATTTTTTGAAAAAATATATTTCAATTTAGATACTTAAATTGCCTGTAAAAGTGTTTTGAAGTTCTAAATTTGGGCATAATTTTCTTTTTATGCGCGTTTTCACTTGTTTTTTTCTCATTTTGCTCCATCTTTCTGCCCAAAGTCAAGATATTTTAGACATTGATGGCGTGCCTTGCCCAATGGAAGGTTTTGCCAAACGTCAAAATGATAAATCTTTAAACCAGTTGAAAAATAGGTATTCGTTCCCTCGCTCATCCGATTTTGACCCGAAGTTTAATTGGGAAACATTGTCTGTTTTTGAAGACGATAGCCGTAAATTTGATGTAAAAAAGGCAGCTATACTGAGGGGGTATGTTTTGCGGGTAAAAATGAGTGAAAAAGAAACCTGCAACTGCAACAGCGAAAATCCTGAATTTCGGGATACACATATTATTATAACGCCTGACAAAAATAAAAGAGGTGTTTTGGACCAAATCATTGTGGAAATTACGCCCAGAATGCGTCTTATTATGAAAGCAAAAGGTGTAGATTGGTCACAAGCCGCTTTGAAGAAATTGTATGGTAAAACGATTGAGGTTGAAGGTTGGTTGTTCTATGACTACAAACACGGCGACCAGTCGGCAAAAGTGATGCAAAAAACAAAAGGCGTGACGCGCTCAACGGCTTGGGAGATTCATCCTGTGACGAGTATCAAAGTCCTCTAAACTGAAAAAACTATCCCCTCAGTACACCTACGTTAAAATTATGCTAAAACGATATTTAAGAGATAACGAAACGGTTTATAGACCGTCTTTATTAAAAAAATAAAACATGAATTTACTCGAAGGCATCCAATTACACGAGCTAATCCTAATGATTTTAGGGTTTATCCTCGGTTTAGTGTTGATTTTCGTCTTTTTGTTTTCAGCTATGAAAGGACGCACAAATCTAAAATTGCTTTACGGCTTTGCCGCACCGCTTGTGATGATTGGATATCCAAGCATTCAGAGCGTCGAGTTCAGCAAGGATGTGGTTAAAATAGACAAATTGGTGCAACAGGTCAACCAAAACCCATCAGATACGGCTGCTCAACGTATCCTGATTGAAGAAATCGGCACATTGCCCAAATCGCGTTGTGTCAACAGCACCGAGGCTTTGACCACTATTGCCGATGCACAAGCGGCATTGGGTCTCTATGACTCAGCTAAAGTGACCATCCAAAAAGCGATTACACGCGATCCTAACTCCGTAAAAGCTAAGGAAAGCCAAAAGGATATTCAGAAAAAATGGGGAATTCAAAAGAATTTTGAGCAAAAAGTAGAAGACATCAAGCACAATATGAATCAGTTGGAACAACGTCCCAACGATATTAAATTGCGCGATTCGATTGCTTTGCACTTATTGGATTTGAAAGCGATGGACGCACCAGTGCGGGTACAACAGACTCAAGCAGTGTGGGTAGCTAAAGCAGTCGCTGTTGTAGGCGAGAAACAAGTAGCTGAAGAGTTGACAAATGATATTTTGAAAGTCAATCCAAAATTGGAAGAAGCGACAAAATTGAAAGAGGAAATAAAATCTAAAGTGATTGATAAAAAATACGGTACAGCACGTTCTCGTATCAATATTATTTCTAAGCCTAAAGCAACAACAACGACACCAAGTGCCGAAAATAGCCGACAAGCTCCACCAAAAGTACAATCGCCTGCTCCAGTGCAAGCCACTACTGAGGGGTCTGTGGAGAAGAAGTTACAGTTCCAACTTATGCCTAAAGGTGTCGAACAGTTGCGATATTGGGATAAAGAAAATTAAATTCATTTGGAAATAAAACAGATTTACGAAGTCATGAACTTTGTAAATCTGTTTTGTTTTCCACTCAGTATCAAATACGAGTTGAATATCAACAAACTATAAATTTCATTATTTAGCTTCTGTGCTTAATATTTTGACAATAATCATCAGACTATGCCATTAAACATACCAGACCCGGGCTACAAACGCATCGTCATCATTGGCGGCGGATTCGCAGGTTTGAACTTAGCCAGCAAATTAGCCAACTCTGTTTATCAGGTGATTTTGATTGATAAAAACAATTATCACCAATTCCAACCACTTTTTTATCAAGTAGCGATGGCTGGTTTAGAGCCTTCGAGCATCATTTTTCCTTTCCGAAAAGTATTTCAAAAATCCGATAATGTTTTTTTCCGTGTGGCAGAAATGCAGGAAGTTTTTCCGACTGAAAAATACATTATGACTGATAAAGGACGCTTAAAATACGATTTCTTGGTCGTGGCTGTTGGTGCTGATACCAATTTCTTAGGTAATCAACGCCTTATGGACAATGTGATTCCGATGAAATCGGTCAGCGAAGCCTTATATCTCCGAAATGCCATTTTAGAAGATTATGAAGCGGCTCTACTAACCACAGACGAAGCTGAGCGCGAAAAATTGATGGACGTTATCATTGTCGGTGGTGGACCCACAGGAGTTGAAGTTGCTGGCGCATTGGCTGAGATGCGTGAAAATATTTTGCCCAAAGAGTATAAAGAATTGAATTACAGGCAAATGGACATTATTTTGGTTCAAGGCGGTGACAAAGTTCTAAATACAATGAGTGCTAATGCGAGTACACAAGCTCGGAAATTTTTGGAGGAGTTAGGGGTCAAAATCATGTTCGGCGATTATGTAAGCGACTACGACGGTGAAACAGTAAAAATGAAAAGTGGTGCTGAACTCAAAGCTAAAAAAGTGATTTGGGCAGCGGGTATCGTTGGTAATCCAGTCAATGGCATTCCAGCCGAATGTTTTGTGAGAGGTAAACGATTGAAAGTCAATTCTTTTTGTGAAGTCGAAGGGCTGAAAGATATTTTTGCTATTGGCGACATTGCCTATATGCCACAAGAGAAATATACTGAGGGACACCCTCAAGTAGCACAAGTGGCAATTCAGATGGCAAAACGTCTGTCGCAAAACTTTTTAGCGATTGCCAAAGGTGGCAAACCACAAGCTTTTGCTTACAAAGATTTGGGTTCAATGGCGACCATTGGGCGACACAAAGCCGTGGTTGACCTTCCATTTTGGCACTTTCAAGGCATTTTTGCATGGTTTGTTTGGCTTTTTGTGCATTTAAGGGCTTTAATTGGTGTTAAAAACAAGGTTTTTGTTTTCATCAACTGGGTATGGAGTTATGTCACTTATGACCAAGCTTTACGACTCATCATCAGACCAAGAGTGAAAAATCGGACGATGTAAGAATTCTTATGTCCTAAGTTTCGTAAAAAAATAGTAAAACGCTCTGGCGAACACGACAAAACACATTTTGAAACGTTCTGAAAAAACGTAATTTCGCCCTGTTTTTAAACTTGTAGAATGAAAATCCTTGACCGTTACTTAATAAAATCGTTTATTCCACCTTTTTTTGTTTCATTTGGCATTGCTTTGTTTGTGCTGATGATGCACTTTTTATGGTTGTACATTGACGAAATGATGGGCAAAGGTCTGGGTATTTTGGAGTTAGTCGAGTTACTTTTTTATCTCACCATCGTTCTTGTACCCCAAGCACTACCCATCGGTGTACTGATTTCAACGGTCATGGTGATGGGCAACTTGGCTGAACGCTACGAGTTGTCGAGTTTCAAATCGGCAGGCGTTTCGCTTGTGCGCGTCATGCGTCCTTTGATGCTGACGGTTGGTACAATCACAATTTTTTCATTTTTCACCTCCGATGTCCTCATTCCTTGGGCAAATTTGAAGTTTTATTCCCGTTTCTACGACATTCGTAAATCCAAACCGACAGTTTCTTTCCAAGCAGGTGTTTTCAATGATGAATTTCAAGAATATACATTGCGCATTGGCAAAAAAGGAACAGACGGCACAAGCATTGAAAACGTCCTGATTTACGGAAATAAAAATTACAATACCAACCTTATCAATCAAACAACAGCCAAGAGTGGTGAAATGATGACCACACACGATAAGCAATTCATCGTGATGAATCTTTACGATGGTATCCAATATCAAGAAACTACGGGTCAGAATGGTGCAAGCAACCGCAACTACCCTTTTGTTCGCGTAAAATTTAAATCTTGGCAAAAATATTTTGACCTTTCTGAGTTTGACCGCCGCAAAACAGACGAAGGTTTGTTCAAAAACAACCAAAAAATGCTTTCAAGCCGGCAATTATTTCATGCAATGGACTCCATCCAAGAAGTGAGTAAGCAGTATGGCAGAGATTTACGACGTGGTTTGCAAAGTAATTTTACCCCTTGGCGCAAAAAATTAGTACTAGTTACGCCCACAGATACGCCAAAAATTCAAAATATCAACATTTCAGCAACGACAAGTACCCCCTCAGTAATAACGGGAAAAAATGCACCAACTTCCGAAAAAGCCAAAGCACAATTGGAAGCATTCAGCCGAGCTGCATTGGCAGGTACACCTTATGATGGTAAAAAAATCGAGCTTGTAAAAAAAGATAGTTTTGTCAACAAACATCTAAAACCCAATTTTTACGATATTGCAAAAGATACAAGTATTCCAAAATACGAAGTAGAAGGTTTTATTTCAAGAGCTGAAAATCAAGTGCAAAACGTCAAAACGCAAATTGAAAACACCACGCGACAAGGCAGAGTCGTGTTGGAAACACGTGGTAAATACGTCTATGAGTTCAACTTAAAATTTACTTACGCACTTGTTTGCTTTATTTTCCTATTCATCGGTGCGCCTATGGGTGCAATTGTGCAAAAAGGTGGCTTCGGCTACCCTATTTTAGTGGCAATTGTATTCTTCATGGTTTTTATGATTTCAATGATATATGGTAAGAATTTGAAAGATGCTGGCTCTATTTCACCTGTCACAGCTGCATGGGTGCCTGTGGCAATCCTTATCCCGATTGCCATTGTTTTAACCTATCGCGCTGTCAACGACTACAAACTGACTCCAGCAACATTTGACAAAATCGGCAAAAAGCTGCAAGGATTGATTGAATTGAGAAAACGTTTTTCCAAACTCAAAACAGCGAAAACAACAGAATGATAGACATAATTAGGAAAAACAGCTTGTTTTTTGCACTCTATATCCTCACTTTTTTCGCCGTCTTTTTTTATGAATTGAACAAACCCTTGCTCGATACTACGCTTTATTTAGGAGAACATAGAAGTGTTTTTGGTGATGCATTTTTCTCCTTTTGGACGTTATTAGGTGAGGCTTATCCTTATCTGGTTATTGCATTCATTTTTTATTTTGTCAATAAAGACAAAAAAAACGCTTTAAAAATTGGCTCAACTGGCATTGTCTTACTCATCCTCACTTTTATTCTAAAAGAACTGTTTGAGCACCCTCGCCCAGCAGCCGTATTGGAAGACATGGGTTTTGCATCGTCATTCAATTTTGTGGACGGCATTGATTTGCACAAAGCACCAACCAGTTTTCCATCAGGTCACACAGCCAGTGCGTTTGCTTTGTGGGGCTTGATGTCTTTTTATTTTCATCGAAATCGTATCCTACAAGTCGTTTTTTTCATCATGGCTTTTTTGGTCGGCTTTTCCAGAGTTTATCTCACACAACACTTTCCACAAGACGCACTATTTGGGTCAGCTATTGGTATTTTTATCGCACTTTTAGCAGAATATTATTTCGATACCAATAAAAAATCGTAAAGTCACAAGGCTCAATTCTTAACCTGTGGAAACTGTGCGGGTTGATAAAAAAAGTTGGTCCGAATCGAATCTGTCACGCCTAAAGGATTCTGCATCAACCACTTAGAGCTAAAAAACACCAAACCTTTTACCTTTGGTTTTGAACGCACAATATCCAATTGTCTTGGTATTTCTTGCGGGTCGCGCCACTCGGGATATTTTTCTTGATTGTTCACTTTATAAATCGCATGAGAAATATAAACTGGCGTACCGTAGCTGTTTTTCAACCACCAATCTACGGCTGTTTCATAATCCACGAGTGGATGTCCTTTGTGAAAATATACTTCTGGAGCGACATAATCCAACCAACCCTTTCGCAACCACAAAAGAACGTTTGCATATAAATCGCCATAGCAGCTTTGATACGCCTTTGTTGCCGACCCCTCAATATCTAATGGCGTTTTATTCTTCCAAACCGCAAATGGACTCACCCCTAACTGCACGAAAGGCTTATGTTTTTTGATAATTTGTCGCACTTGAGCTATCAATGAGTCATTATTGGCACGTCGCCAATCGTCAATATTGGGAAATTTGCGCCCATATAGTTTGAAAGACATTGAATCTTGTAGAAATTCATCTTTGATACGATAAGGGTAGAAATAATCGTCGAAATGAATGGCATCAATGCGATAATTCTGTACAATTTCCTCAATAACTGATACAATATGCTTCCTAACTTCTGGAATGCCAGGGTTCAAGTGATGCTCTTTACCATACTTCAAAATCCAATTGCGATGTGTTCTGAACACGTGATTGGGTGCCAAATTGAGCGTGTCACTGTCCACAAATACCCGATAAGGGTTGACCCAAGCATGAAATTCCAACCCCTCAGTATGTGATGTTTCAACCATAAATTTGAGCAAATCAAAATTTCCCCAAAGCGGTTTGCCCGATTGCCCTGTCAGCCATTTGCTGTATGGCACAAGTTTGGAAGGATAAATAGCATCAGCCGTTGGGCGTACTTGAACAATCACCGCGTTGAGATTCAAAGACTTATAAAATTTTAAAAGTTTCAACCATTCTGCTCTCAATACTGAGGGGTCACTCGTTGCGTTATTCGGAAAATCCACACGATGCACAGTGGAAACCCACACACCGCGCAATTCCTGTTTTGGTGAGGGTCTTTTATTGGTAAGTGGTTTTATTTTTACATATGTTTTTTTCTTTTGTATTGTACCTTTTGTCAAGTTATAAACCAATTTAGGTTTATTCAAAACTGTTTGAGGAGACTTATTTTGCCCAGAAATTGTGGACAAAAACAGAAGTGAGAAAGTGCATAGCACAAGAAGGCGGCGTTTCTTCATAGTGTAAAGTTATTCAAATAAATTAGAGTGCAACAAGTGCGTTTATCTTTGGAATAAAAATTGGCGTAACATTTGTCAAATTTTCATAAAAAAATGGAACGATGTATAAATACTTTTCAACCATACTTTTAATAGTAATAATTTCTCATGAAATTCAAGCTCAAATCATCAATATTGAAGATAGACGTGTTGCGTTGGGCGATTCAGTAACTTTCAAGGGCTTTGGCGATTTGGGTCTGAATTTGTATCGAAACGATAAACAAACGACTACCGCAAAAGCGAGCTTACAACTTGAATACAAACATCAAAAGCATTTTGCTTTGCTTTTGAGTGGCTACAACCTCATTCATACTGAGGGGGCGACCAATGTTCTGAACGATGGCTTTGTCCATCTTCGCTATAATTATGACTTATCAAAGCATTGGGTTTATGAAGCTTTTTCACAAGGTCAATACAATGAAAGAACGCGAATTTTATTTCGAGGACTGATTGGCACAGGCATTAGAATCAAAATAAAACATGGCAAAACACAGCGATATTATATTGGTTTATCTTATCTTTTTGAATCTAATCAATTTAAAGACAATACTTTACGACAAGAAGACCACCGTTTGAGCGGTTACTTATCATACAATATTGCGTTCAGCAATAAATCAAGACTTGTGCATACAACTTATTTGCAACCTCGCTTGAACGATTGGCAAAACATTCGTGTATCGTCTGAAGCATCATTGCTTTTTAATATTTCAAAACATCTCATTTTTCGGTCAACTTTCAACACCGCTTATGACAGCGACCCCAGATTACCTGCCTCTGTACCCGACTGGATTTACACTTTTACAAACGGTTTGCGATTTGAGTTTTAAGTTTTTTAGAGCTACGAATTGGTCGAATTAAACAATTTTACGAATTTTCAAATCATTACAATTCGTAAAATCATTTAATTCGACCAATTCGTGGCTCACCTCACTTCGCAAATCTTTTCCCAAACTCAACAAAAAAATCTAAAGCCGATGGATTCCGAACACTACCCAAATTAGCTGCTTTACTGAGGGGTACGCCCATTAGTATTTTCTTCACAGGGGCTTCCAGTTTTTTACCCGAAATGGTGTAAGGAATACCAGGGACAGCGATAATATCATCAGGCACGTGACGGGGGGAATAAGCTTCACGCAAAGACTTTTTAATTTTTGATTTTAAAATGTCATCTAAAATCACCCCCTCTGTACAGACCACAAAAAGCGGCATAAAATGCTCGCCACCACTCAATTCTAAGTTGACAATCAAAGCATCGCGTAGCTCTTTGATAGCATCCAAAACGCGATAAATCTCAGCTGTCCCGATGCGCACACCTTGGCGATTGAGCGTTGCATCGCTACGCCCATAGATGATAAGTGATTGACGGTCAGTCACTTTGAGCCAATCGCCGTGCCGCCATACTGAGGGGTACATTTCAAAATAAGACGATTTGTATTTTTCAAAATCTGTATCTTTCCAGAAGAAAACAGGCATAGAAGGCATTGGTTTGGTCACCACCATTTCACCGACTTCATTGAGAATCGGGTTGCCCAACTCATCCCAACTTTCCATCGCACAACCCAAACAACGGCATTGAATTTCGCCCTCGCAAACAGGCAGAAGTGGATTGCCTCCGACCCAAGCCGTACAAATATCTGTGCCGCCCGAAATAGATGCCAACCAAACGTCTTTTTTTATGTGGTCATACACATAGCTGAAAGCCTCGTCGGGCAAAGGAGAACCCGTTGAGCCGATAGAACGCAGTTGATTTAATTTGATATTTTCATTTTTTGTATCAAACCCAGCTTTCATACAAGAAACTAAAAAGGGCGCACTTGTACCAAAATGATGAATGGGTGCTTCGCTTGCTAATCGCCACATAAAATCGAGCGAAGGATAGGCTGGAGAGCCGTCATAAATCAGCATCGTACCACCTAAAAGCAAAGTCGAAACCGAGAAATTCCACATCATCCAACCTGTCGTGGAATACCAAAAAAAGGTTTCACCTGCATTTAAGTCATTGTGAAATGCTAAATATTTTTGATGTTCTAACAAAACACCACCATGCCCATGTACAATCGCTTTGGGAATCCCTGTCGTGCCAGATGAAAACAAAATATACAACGGATGTGCAAATTCGACAGGTTCAAAAACAAGTTGTTCGCTTTCAGTGGCTAAAGCATTTTGCCATAAAACGAACGATAATATTGTATTAACAGATAATTTTTCTAATTTTTTATCTAAAAACGGTACAATAACGACGTTTTCAAGCGTTGGCAATTGTTGGGCTATTTCTTCAACAATAGTCATACGATTAAACGATTTTCCACCATAAGTATAACCGTCGGTGGCAAACAGCACTTTAGGTTCAATTTGTGCAAAACGGTCAATCACAGAAGCTGTACCGAAATCAGGCGATGCACTTGACCAAATCGCCCCCAAACTCGCTGTTGCCAAAAATGCAACAACAGCCTCTGGGATATTGGGTAAATACGCCACAACCCTATCGCCTTTACTGACACCTTTTTGCTTCAAAAACGCAGACATGCTGGCAACCTGACTTTCCAATTGCTCCCAGCTGATGGTACTGAGGGGGGTATTCTCAGATAGAAACTTGATGGCAGGGCTAAAATCTGTCTTACCTTGAAAAATGTGTTCAACATAGTTCAGAGTTGCACCTTCAAACCAACGGGCATAGGGCATTTCACCGTCAGAAAGCACTTTTTTATAAGGTGAAAAAGATTTAATATTAAAATATTGCCAAAGTGTTTGCCAAAACTCGGCAGGGTTTTCAACCGACCATTGATACAAACTATCATAATCGGCAAAATCGAGTTTATAATGCCTTTTCAACCAACGCATATACCGTATCAAACGCGTTTGCTGTTGAGCTGCGGGAGACATTGCCCAAAGTTGTTTAGGATATTTCATCTGGAATATGTTAAATGAAAAATATTGTTTTTACTTTAATCCTACGCACCTTAGATCGAGGCACAAGATACATTGATTGGAGGCAAATCCAAATACTATGGTCTTATTGAAAAGGTTGTTTATCTTTGCGGCAACAAGACAAAAATTCCAGCATTTGAAAAACTATCGCTTCTCTTTCGACGAAAAAATATTTTTTTACTTCTCTCTATTGCTGACGCTTTTTGTTCGTCTTCGCTTTCTTGATGCACCACTAGAACGCGATGAAGGCGAATATGCTTATGCTGGCATGATGATACTGAGGGGCCAGCTTCCCTATGCCGACTTTTACAATATGAAGCTGCCTGGCGTTTATTATCTCTATGCTTTGGCTTTCAAATTGTTTGGGCAGTCTGTCATTGTCATTCGAAGTTTACTTTTGATTATCAATCTGTTAACAGCTTTTTTGATTTTCAAAACGGCTGTAAATTGGCTTTCCAAAACAGCTGCTTGGTGGGCGGCAGGCGTTTTTTTATTGCTCAGTTTCAGCTTTCATGCACAAGGTTGGATTGCCAATTGCGAGCAATTTGTTAACCTTTTTGTAGCGGCAAGTTTGTATTTTTTGACCAAAAAGTGGTCTCCTCCTTACCTTTTTCTTTGTGGCTTGATGCTCGGCTTTGCAACCTTGATGAAACAACATGCTTTTCATTTTGGATTCTTTGTGGCATTTTTATGGTTGAAAGAAGCATTTAATGAACGTACTTTCTTGAAATCAGTATATTCTGCTTTGGCTTTAGGATTGGGCTATGGTTTACCTTTGGCGGTAACGGTGGTATTTTTTTGGCAAAAAGGCATTTTCGATGCTTTTTATTTTTACATTATTCAATATGCAACGGCTTATTCGACTCTAAAAGCTCAGATTTTTGATAATATCGATAACATCGCTTTTATAATGGTTGATAACGCTTTGTTGTGGATTGTACTTTTGGTTGCTGCTTTCCAAATTGTTAAGAATAGTTTTAAAAACCCCAATCAAACTTCAGCTTATTCAAATCCTATTTTTCAGGAAAATACTGAGGGGTTAAATCTGTGTATTTTGACAGGCATTGCTTTTGTTGCTGTTTGCCCTGGATGGTATTTTCGATTGCATTATTTTCAATACTTATTTGTTCCCACTTCATTATTAATGGCTTATGCTTTGACTCACTATGACAAATACATGGGTCAATTTGGGCAAAAAATTAATCGCTCGTGGTTTTTATGCATTAGTTTGTTACTCACTTTGGCAGTTCAAGCAGAATATATCGTTTTGAAAGCACCTGACTATGTGACAGCGACGATGTATCGGTGGCACTATTTTTCTGAAATCCGACATCAAGTTGCCCGCTTTTTGGGTGAGCATGTAAAGGAGGGCGATACGATTGGTCAGCTCAACTATGAGCCTGAAATTTGGTTCTACACGAATACTTATGGGGCTTCAGGCTTTTTGTATGCCTATCCGCTTATCGAAAATCACGTTTACGCATCTCAATTTGTCAATCAGTACATCAGAGAAACTGAAATAAAACAACCTGAATGGTTTGTTTATAAAAACTTATCGGAAGATGAAAAAAACTCTTCCACAGGTCGTGAACTCAATAACTGGGCTGTCAATTACCTAAAAAACTATGAACTTAAAGGCATTTTGTATGCCGATGAAAAATTAACGGGTCGTTTTGAGACCAATTTTTTATCCATTGATACAAGCCGTTCTGCTTATTTAGAAGTTTATAAAAGAAAAGTATATTAGACAATATAATACCTATCAATAACCAATATTATAAAATCAATATACAAAACGACGAAGGCAAAAACCATAAAACGTTTTGAAAAAGTGACTAACTGCTCTTTTTTCTGTGAGAATGACGATAATAAGCCCGAAAAAGACCAGTAAAAAAGAGGAAAGATGGGAATAAAGTATTTGCCATTAAAATCATCTAAAATATAAGCGCCGACTTCTCCCCAATGTAAATGCTGCGAAAGTAGAAAAAGCATAATCATACTGAGGGGTATCAACTGAAGAAAAACTCTTTCCCAAAAAGCGAATTTTTTACCAATCAATAAGACAAAAGACAAAAGCAACAGGCAAAAAAATCCTTCGAGACCGTTAGGAATACTGCTTTCCCAACCAAAACAACCAATCCATGAATTGAGACTGTTGTTGATGGCGTAAACAGATTTTATCGCTAAATCAATTATGAAGCCGACTGGTTTTTCAAGAATTAATTGAATTTGTTGGTCGGGATTGACGCAGTAGCCTGGACGCAAACCTTCATATGTTGTCCAATCTATATTGCCTTTTATGGGGTAAATCAAACTGTGTACATGGCTATTAATAACTAAAACTACAATAAGATTAAGAACAATATTGAAACCAATAAAATATATCTTCTTTATCATACCACCAAATTGCGGCGACTTAACTAAAAAAAGTAGTCCAAGAATGGGGAAATAGACCAATTTGTTAATGCTCGTAATTAATAGAAGTGTTGAGAATAAAATCAATTCTTTCGCAGTAATAACGTGTGTCTTTTCCCTAAATCTGAAAAAAAGCATAAAAATCAAGAAATAAAAAGCGTTGTTTATGACATCCGCATTTATCGTGCTATTTATGGCTAATGATGAGGGCAGTAGTAAAAAGCACATAAATATTTCTTTGAATATAGGCGTTTTCAGAACGGCGATATTCACCAAAACAAACCAAAAAAGAAAAGTGATGAGACGAGCGATGTATAAAATTAAAATCGGCGGTGTATCAAGTTGACGTAGAATAGAAAAGGTTAGAATTTGAGGTAAATAAGTCGTAAAAGTATAACGTGCTGTATTCGGGAATGCTTTGAATTCTTTTTTATCTTTTTCGAGTGGCGTTGAAATGTATTTTTTGAGTGTGTCTAAAGAGGTTATTTCTGATTTTCTGAAAGGAATGTATTCGTAATATGTCGAAACAGTAATCAAACTGCTTGGGATAAAACCACCTAATTGGGTTTTGGTGCTATCTATTTCGCCCGAAAGTTGCCCTTCTGAAATTTGGTAAATTCTATAAAAATGGTTGAATTCGTCTGGTGACTGGAACGGAGGGACGATAAAAACCAAGCTGATTCCTACAAAAAAAGTGAAAATTGACCAATATTTAAAAATTTTCGGTTGTTCGGATAGCAATGATTTAAGCATTAAAAATTCTGATTAAATTGAAAAAAGTTTACAAAAGCGCACAAAAGTATGCTTTTATGTTTGAATTGAATGAAAACAATATTCTATTCTATGCCCCGTTTGCCATAGCTTGCCCTGCAATCCAACCGCCTGTCCATGCAGCTTGAAAGTTGAAACCGCCTGTGATGGCATCAATATCGAGTGTTTCGCCTGCAAAATAGAGGTTAGGGAAAAGTTTACTTTCAAAGGTTTTGAAATTGACTTCATCTAATTTAACGCCGCCCGCAGTGACAAATTCATCTTTGAACGTGCTTTTTCCTTTTACTGTAAAAACCGATTGAGTGAGTTGTTCTGCAAGGGTTTGAATTTGTTTTTTCGATACATCTGCCCAAGTTGCTGTTTCTGGAATGTTTGCAGCTTCCAAAAAACGCGACCACAGCCTTGTCGCCATTTGATACTGAGGGGTCTTAACAGCCAGTTTTTTTAGATTTTGTGGTTTTATGTCTTGGGTTAAGGTTTCTTTGACTTCTTCGGTATTCCACTGCCCAGTCCAATTGATGCGTATATTGAATTGATAATCAAGGTCATAGAGTTCTCTTGCGCCCCAAGCAGAGAGTTTTAGAATGGCGGGGCCGGACATACCCCAATGGGTAATCAGAAGGGGACCCGAAGTTTTCAATTTACTTTGTTGTACTTGCACAGTGGCGTTGGGTACGCTCAAACCTGCTAAACCATCAATTCTACCGTCTTTGATATTGAATGTAAAAAGAGAAGGAACAGGTTGAACTATTGTATGCCCCAATTTTGTCAAAATAGCCCAAACTGATGTCGAACTACCCGCTGCCACTAAGACTTTATCGGCGGTAAAATTTTGGCGGTTGGTTTTTATAAGCCATTGATTATCAATTTGCTCTAAATCTTCCATGCGATACCCCCTCAGTATTTTAACTCCTGCTTGGGCAGCTGCTTTTTCCAAACAATCTACAATAGTTTGTGAATTATTTGTGGTTGGAAACATGCGTCCATCGTCTTCAATTTTGAGTTGGACACCTCTTTTTTCAAACCAATCAATGGTGTCACCCGCCGAAAATCGGGTAAATGGACCCATCAAAGCCTTTTCACCTCTTGGATAATTTTTGACCAATTCGCGTGGCAAAAAGCAGGCATGAGTGACGTTGCAACGTCCGCCACCTGATATTTTTACTTTTTGCAACACATCTTTACCGCGTTCCAAAATGGTAATGTCAGCGTTTGGATGGGTTTCTGCGGCTGTAATGGCAGCAAAAAAACCAGCTGCGCCACCACCAATGATGATGATTTTCAAGATTTCTTATTTTTTATTATCAAAATTGGGTGCAAAAATAGCTTTTCAAAACAAAAAACACCCCCTCAGTAAAGAGAGGATGTTTTTTGTTCCCAATTAATTATTACGTTATTTGGATTTAGTGACCACCGCCTCCACCGACAAAATTGGAATCTTGGCTGTTTTTCGACTCCGCTACTAAAAAGCAAGAACCTGCTGCCAAAAGCAAACAAACACCTGCCAAAATGAGCGCATTGCGAGGGTCGTCGCCTAAAACAGTTTTATAGAAAAGTGGCACTGTCAACATACCTATGAATTGTGGCACACAGATGAATCCATTGAAAATGCCCATGTAAACGCCCATTTTTTCACCTTTTACCGCACTTGCCAACATCAAATAAGGCATTGACATGATAGAACCCCATGCTAAACCGATGAGTGCCATGCCTATCAGATATATCATTTTGTCATTCGACAACAGTGTACTGAAAAAACCAACCGCACCTATTGTCAAAAATAAGGCATGGGTCGCCCGACGACTGCCAATCGCTCTTGAAATGCGCGGCATGAATATCGAGATGATGAAACAAGTGATACTGAACATAGCGAAGCACAGTCCACCCCAGTCCTTACCCGCGTCGAAACCGACTTTGTTGGCTTCTGGGCTGGGTGCATCGAAAGCATACTTGGCGACTGCCAGTGATAAATACTGCCACATCAAGGGCAAACCATACCATGTGAAAAATTTAACCCACCACAGTTGCTTCATCACAAGAGGCATTTCAGACAAGGATGCTAAGATTTCTTTGAAAACAGGCACCCACAGGACGGCATATAAACCAGCAAAAATACCTGCGCCCCAAATCAAAGCCGCAGTTGCCCCGCCCGTGCGTGCAGCAAACAAGCCACCCATCACACCCGCACCCGCACTCAAAGCTAAATGCCAAAATTTGATATTTTTTTCTTGTTCAGCTGTGAAAACATGTGGTTTTTTATAATCATCGTTCTCCGGTGGATACTCTTTGGTGGTGTACATGGTCCAAAAAATGGTAATCAAAATAGAAGCCGCACCGATGTAGAACGGAAAACGCACTGAATTAGGAATACCATTGGACAGCGACTCCGACTCTGCTGACATTGCCAACGAAATACCGACAAGTGGCAGAATAAAAGGCATCAAATTGGCTAAAGTTTGACCAAAACCGACCATAAAGGATTGTACCGAAAAGCCAATCGGGCGTTGTTCGTCGTTGAGCATATCGCCGACAAAGGCTCTAAATGGCTCCATCGAAGAGTTCAAACCTGCATCGAGTAGCCACATCAGGCAGGCTGCCATCAAAACAGAACTCGAATTGGGCATCAAAATCATCGCAATGCTACCAACAATTGCCCCAATGAAAACATAAGGTTTACGCCGTCCCCATTTAGGCGACCAACTTTTGTCAGACATTGCACCAATGATGGGTTGTAACAACAGCCCTGTCAAAGGCCCTGCGAGCCAAAGCCCTGGAATAGAGGCTTCCTCTGCGCCTAAATAGCGATAGATGGGCGACATATTGGCTTGCTGCAAGCCAAAGCCGTATTGAATACCGAGAAATCCGAAACTCATATTCCAGATTTGCCCGAAAGAAAGATTAGGTTTAACTGCCATAATTTTTAGTTTTAATACATTCTTGTTGTTGGTTGTGAAAATAGATTTTGACTTTTTATCGAAAAACAATCATTTTTCAAAATTTTCGTAATATTATTCAAAGTTTTGCAAAATGATATAACGTCTGATTATTTTTTTTCAAAAACCTTCTGCCGAGTCATCGCTCCGATTGTCTGCCGCGCCTTCCAACTTACCATCAGGGCGCACCAAAATGGTTTCGACCAACCCGATATAAGGGCGAGCTGTAATATTGTGTCCCATACCTTTCAGCTTTTTGACCGTCAAATCAGAAAAAGCATCTTTCTCAACCATCACCACATCGGGCTTCCATTGGCTATGAAAACGTTTGGCATGAGTGGCCTCAGTCGCACTCATATTGAAGTCAATGACATTCGTAATGACTTGAAAAACAGAGGTTATAATCGTTGTACCGCCCGGTGTTCCGACAACCATAAAGAGTTTGCCATCTTTGGTCACTATCGTAGGAGTCATACTACTGAGGGGTCTCTTGTTGGCGAGAATGGCGTTGGCTTCGCCGCCAATCGCTCCGTACATATTCGGTACGCCGGGTTTGACACTGAAATCGTCCATTTCATTGTTGAGCAAAAAACCAGCACCGCCAACAATCGTGCGACAACCATAATTGTCGTTCAAAGTCGTGGTCACACTGGCTGCATTGCCATCCGCATCCACAATACTTAAGTGAGTGGTTTGTTCGCTCTCTTTGTGCGGTTCGCCTGCTTTGATGTCATCACTTTTTGAGGCACGATTGGGCATAAAATCTTTGAAACGATTGACAATATAGGATTTCGCTGTCAAGCCATTGACAGGAACGGGATAAAAATCGGCATCGCCCAAATGTTCCGCACGGTCGGCGTAAGCTCGACGTTCAGCTTCTATAAAAAGATGTATCGCTTCGGGACTGTGAAAGCCGTAATTACTGAGGGGGTAGTCTTCAACCGTACCGAGCAATTGCAACAAAGCAATGCCACCACTTGAAGGCGGCGGCATCGTAATAATATCGTAACCACGATATTTGCCAATCAAGGGTTTGCGCCACGTTGCGGCATAATTTGCCAAGTCACCTTTGGTTATCAAACCATTGCCGCGTTTCATTTCAGCTACAATCAGGTCTGCCGTTTTTCCTGCATAAAATCCTTCCCTTCCGTTGTCACGGATGCGCTCCAAAGTTTTTGCCAATTCGGGTTGACGCAAAATATCACCCGTTTTCCACTTCATTGCCGAATCTTTTAGAATCAAAGCGGAAGGCATAGTGCTGCTTTTAATAAATTCCAAACGATTGACATTCAAACGATTGGCTTCTGATTCTGTGATAGCAAAACCATTTTTCGCCAAATCAATCGCGGGTTGAACGAGTTTTTTCCAATCTTTGAGTTTTGAGTATTTTTGGAACATTTTATAACAACCATCAACAGTGCCTGGCACGCCCGAAGCATAATGTCCTTTCTGACTTTTGCTTTCAATCACGTTTTTATTATTGTCCAAATACATATCGCGCGACGCTGCACCCGGTGCTTTTTCCCGAAAATCGAGCGTATTGACTTCTGAACCATCTCCACTGCGATAGACTAAAAAACCGCCGCCGCCCAAATTACCCGCTCGCGGATACACGACTGCCAACGCCAATTGGACTGCCACAGCTGCATCTACGGCGTTCCCACCTTGTTTGATGATGTTCAAACCGACTTTTGTTGCCAAAGGATGCGCGGCAGACACCACCGCCTTATCTGCGATGACAGATTTTTGTGATTTATAGTCTGTAAAGGGTTTGGCTGATTTACAAGAAGCGAGAAAAATACTGAGGGGTAGCAAAAAATAAAAAAGTGTGCGTAAGCGTGACAGATTTCTATTCATTTTCAATACATATTTTGGTTTGATTCAAGTTTTTTTTTCAAAAATTTTTGCATAAAAGTAAAAATTGAGCCTTGTAAAAAAAGAAAATGTGTCACAAAAAAGATAAAAAAATCACACATAGAATTTTTTTGGCATTGTTTTGGTTTATATAAAAACGTTTGGTTAATTATTTTCATGGTTAGTTTATGCCAGCGGATTCGTCCGTTTGGCATTTTTTTTTTGTGGATAGGTGACGTTTCTACTTTGGTGGAATTTTCTAATCTTATGGGTCTTCGTGATTCGTAATGGGTAATTACTTTTTAAAAAAACAACATTATCAAAGCGTAGCGTAGATGAAACGTTGCAAGTTATTGAAAAACAATTAATTGACTTATTTTTTATAGTTAAAACGCTTCTTTTAAATACCCATTACAAGTCACGAAGAACCAATCTTATGAGGTAATGGACATTTTATGGCGTAAGGTTTCCTTATAAATGTTTCGCCCCATCGGGGAAGTCAATCCTTATCGGTACGGCGATAAAAAAGTGGCTGCCGATACAAAAACTCACCCGCTTCATTATGGACAAACTTGATGGGAGCAACAGCAATAAATCGAACACGGAGCTTTTGTTTACGATTATCCCAATACCACTCTTGAACAAGTCTCAATTCTTTGATTTCAGATTTTTCCAAACGATTTTCAATGACTTTCAAGCTGGTAGTATATTAGGTCTGGTTCAATCCCTTGACAATTTGAGGTGTCAACACTAAAAAAAACAAGTCTAAGGTCTTTAAAAGACATCTTTTTCATGTCAACGTGAGAATCAGAACTGAAAAATGTCTTTGTACTATCCTTTTCAGCAACGGTTAAAAAATGAACCATTGGCATATCTGTACTCACTTTTTTTAAGATTTTTGCTTTGTTAAACTCACAACTTTTTCGTGTTGACAAGAGCCTTGCCCAAGTAATTGCATCCGAAGACAAGCGAGGCTGTCGTTGTATATCTTCCGCTTTTATCCAGCACAAAGGGCGCAAACCTAATGAATCGCCTGCTTCATCAAAGATGTTGATTAAAGGTGCAAACGACAATGTCCGCAAACCGAATTGAACTGTTTTGGCATTATAAAATAAGATTTGACGAATGCGATATGCTTTAAAATCTGTGGGTTCATAAACCTGAGAAATTACATACGCTGTGGGTTCAGGAGAAAAACAAGGTGAAATCGTATCAACTCGAATCAATGCTTTTGCAAAAATCTTGTTTTGACAGTTACTATCTGCATAAAATGGAATTTTGTCCTTTAAAATAACATCGAGCATAATGGATGAAAATTCAAGTCTGTCATCAGAACCCGATACCTTCAAATTAGGCAATAATTTTAAGGTTCGGATACTGTTCGTACCCTTTTCCTCCGCCAAATCGGGATTGTCAACATAAAAATCTGTACTGATTTCGGCAACCCAAGTAATGTTTTTATTTTTCAATAAATCATCAATTTGGGCAAATATGGGAACGGCATTAAACCATAAAAGGCTCAACAAAACACATTTCTTGATAAACATGATTCAACGGATTAAAGTTTTTCCTCTGAAACGTTGAATTTTTAGTTTAATTTTAAAAAAGCACTGGTTTTAAAACTGTCAAGGTCAAACAATAAGCAACATTTTACAAAAATCAGCACGGTCAAATACTGAGGGGTCTCTCATCTCTAACCTCGACAAACCTTCAACAATTTGACGAAACGATGTTTTCCTTCAATTGATTTAAGAGTGTTTGCATTTGTTCTAAGGCTTCAATTTTATCCGCAATTGATGCTAATTTTTCATCACAAATGGCTAATTTTTCTTCCTTCGTAAATTGCTCGTTGTACCAAGCATCAATGAGGCGGCTCATTTCATTGATAGTGAAACCGATGGATTTCGCGCCTTTTATGAGATTAAGCCGCTCAACAGCTTCTTCGTCGTAATGAAAATAATTGTTCGACTTGACTCCTTCAAGCTGCTTTCCTTTTATCAATCCTGATTTTTCATAAAAACGAATCGTATGGACAGTAACACCTGTTCGTTTTGATAATTCATTTATCAACATAATATTAAAATTTGAGGCAAAAATACAGTAGGCAAAAATATATTGCAAGTATAGACCATACTCTAATGTTGTAGGTTTAGAATCTTGCGCATAGCTTTGTGGAAATTTTAATTTAAAAGACATGAAAGTAGTTATTTTTGGTGCAACAGGACTTTCGGGCAAAGTCATTTTAAAAGAAGCCCTCTCTAAAAATCATCAAGTGACTGTATTGGTGAGAAATGCGAACGCTGTTACGCTGCAAGATAAAAACCTAAGGGTGGTTGAAGGGAGTGTTTTGGATAGAAATACGGTCAATGAGGTCTTGAAAAATCAAGATGCTGTGATACAAACGCTCGGTGTAGGTGGAAAAGGCGATGGAAAGCCAACAACTTTCGTTTCCGATGCCAACAAAATCATCATGGAGGAAATGGAAAAAACAAACGTAAAGCGTCTGATTGCCATGAGTAATATAGGTGCGGGAGATAGCTATTCTTTTACTCCGTGGTTTTTTAGAAAATTGATTTTGCCGTATTTTATGAAATGGTTGCAAGTCATTGTTGATGATAAAAACAGAATGGAACCTATGATTATGAACAGCGATTTGGACTGGACTATTGTTCGTTCTGCTGGTATGACGGACAAACCTGCAAAAGGTGAAGTGAACGACACGCTTACTGGTAAAGGATTAAAATTCACCATTACTCTGGCTGATTTGGCGAAATTTATGGTCGCCCAACTGGAAGATAAAAAGTACCTCAAACAAGCCCCTTCTGTTAGTAATTAGACAGGGATTTTTGTGAATTTAGATGGGTTCGTATTTATGCTCTAGCGGCACGGTCAAATACTGAGGGGTCTCTTTCTAATGATAGAGACCCCTCAGTGTTTTAGCTGTTTTCTGCTTTTATTAAAGCCCGCATGTGCGCTTTTATTTGAAGAGTAAGGTGTGTATTGATATTTAAATTCGTTATAAAGAATGAGTCAAAGATATAAAGGAATGAGCGGTGCTAACACGTGGGTCAGAGACCCACAGAATAGTATAATTCGGTTAAAAAACCGAATGAAGCGGTGTCGTTCGTGTTTTATTTTTGTGGGGTGTTTAAGGAAGAATTTTCTTTATATTTCATCTCTATTTTATCTTATTTATTCATGTTCGGCACGAATAATCTCTTTTTTTACTTCTTGGATTCGAGCTTTTGCCTTAGCGACCTCTTCCTCTATATTATCGCTTTTGGTTCTCCTCCAAATTACTACTCCAATAATTAGCAAAGTAAGGGTAATAAGGATAAGTTCAGAACCCAAAAACAAAAACACAACACTTAAAATTAGCCCTCCATAGGTTAACATTTTTCCCCAAAAAACTGTTTTTTGTTTACTTTCAAGTTTTTGGGTAACTTGCCCTTGTTGGTCTTCGAGTGTCAGCAACTGCTGTTTGAGTTCGATGATGCGTTCTTTATTCATTTTTATATCTTTCTAAATGTTGAAAATTAGTCGTTAAGCCTGATTGTTGAACCTTTGAAAATCCATCCTTTTGTAACTGCACCCGTTACTGTATCGCCGTTCAGTGCAACTGCTTTGAACTTCGTCTTACATCTGTCAGTAGCCGACCCGTTCCAAAATGAATAACCACCGACTTCGATGGGTCGAAAACCGAATCGCTCGACTGTTTTTTTCGTCCCTTCGACATCTGTACATGAACTGGAAATGAGCGAAAAAATGGCAAACACCAACTTCAATGGCAAGGATTTGATATTATTCATATTTTTTTATTTTTAGTCACCGCGAACTATAAGGAAAACCACCGCAATTCCTCCTGACTAAACTGTTCAGACACCCCACAATACTGAGGGGGATTGTGGTAGTTTTAATTCATGCTTTCAGCTTGCAAAACCGACTACATTCAAAAAGTTCGATACAAGCAAAGACAAAGTGGTAAAAAAAGGAAGAATCAAATTAACAAGGCATCTGTAAAGATAAATGTAGTTAAAATCATTCATCCAGACAAATATAGATGTAATTGATTCTTCTTATAGTTCTACGTTACCAGTTTCGCATATATCCAATCTATCCACAAATATAATTCTTAATAAGAATAGAAAAAGTATTTTATAAAAAATTAGAAATTAATTTTTTATCGTTCTCGTTCAATATATTTTTTATTTATAGCTTTTTTATTAATAAGCAGTATCATTGTTTCGCTTTAATGCACTTGGCATTTAATATACTTTGCATATTGTATCAGTTTCGCATTTGATACACTTTAAATATCCAAATCGTCCAAAGGATTTTGTGTTGTTACCCATTATGATTTGACGATATATAGGTGTAAACATCTCCCCCTCAGTATTTCTCTCTCTCAGCACAACTTCCCAACAACCCACTCAAACCCCAAAACAGCCTATTGCCCTCGTTTTTCCCTTAAAAACCTTAAAAAACGAGAATGTTCACGGAACTGTGTCAAAGGTGAAAAAATATGAAAAGATAGCGATTAAAAACGTTTAATATCAATATCGGCTCTTTCGCCAAAGATGATATGTAATTGCCCTGCGATTTCACCCCAATTGGGTATATTA
>JAEUUP010000011.1 GCA_016787525.1 Saprospiraceae bacterium
AAAACCTATAAACACTATTTTTGACTGTTTTTCTGCAAGCAGAAAAAAGCGTGCTTTGTTATATTTCTTTCGGAGCGAAGCTATTTTTTGATGTTTTTCGCAAGCGAAAAACATCAAAAAATAGCTTCGCTCCATAAAACATTACTCTTGTACGCTTTTTTTCGCTTGCGAAAAAACAGTGCGTGATTGTTCGATTAGGTTTTAAAACAGCTTCTAAAAATCGCGGTTTCTATTCATCTATTAATTGTTTTTTTATTCAACGTGCGTTCGGAGATTCAACCGTGCGACCTTCTTGAGATCGTCTATGTGTTTCTTTCTATCTTTTCTACAAATATGTGATGCTTTAAGCATCATTTATATACAGAATGATGCTATTAAGCATCGCAGATTTGTAAAAATACAACCATTATTCGCTTTTCAGACCTCGAATTTGACTAATCAATAGTCAAATCAACCCAATTGGAGTTCAAAAAAATCTATCCGATAAACCCTTTCAAAGTATCCAACATAGAAAAAAAACTATCTGACATAGATTTCAGACAAACCAACAAACAAAATATTCTATCCAAAATAGTTATTTTGGTATCAAGTCCACCCAATAATCTATCAAACATATAAAGCCAACCCTTGTAAAAGGCTTTAAAAACTATCTCTGACTGTTTCTCGCTATAATCGAAATGTATGTTATGAAAAGATTCTTTCCGAGCGCATTTAAATTTTGCCTTACTAATTCTACTTTGGCATTTTACGAAAAGGTGTTGTCACGATGTGACAAAGGAGACTCTTTTTACCTAACTGTTACAAATATGTTGTCGCTAACGCGACATTTTAGACTTGAATTTCGCATAAAATGTCGCGTTAGCAACAACATATTTGTAACAAGCATTCAGAAATGATACCCTATTGTCACGTAGTGACAACACATGGACACTAAAATGCAAATGCCAAAGTAGAATTAGCAAGGCAAAACTTAAATGCGCTCTATAATGTTTCTTCATCCGCTTTTTTCTGCTTACCCAAAAGGACTTTTTCGTCCGCAAGGACTCCTGAAGAGGAGCAGAAAAACAGTCAGCAATTATCCAACTAGTTTTTATAGAAAAGCCCTGTAAACAACTATTACAATCCCATCCACAAAAATAATATTCTCTAAGAATAAAAAAATCTTTTTATAAAAAACTGAAAATTAGTGGTTTAGCATTTGATACATTTTTTATTTAATTTTCTTTTATGACTGAGGGAGTGCCAAACAAAAAGCCCATGCAAAACACTTTGCATGAGCTTTTATACTGAGGGGGGAATATCGGACGTAGATTTCAAGAAATTTCAAGCACAAACCCTACAACAACGCCGACTGATAGAAGCAACAGAAGCCACATTCATTCAGAATGATATGCAAATAAGGCAAATCGAAAACCCAATAAATGGCTTTTCACAATCCCAAAATGGCAACGAAGAGAGATAAGTAAGTATAAATTTCTCAAAAAAAAGTCGCTCAGAAAGCTGTTTATCTCGCTGTCAACAATATCAAAAAAAGTGACCCCCTCAGTAATCCGTACACTGAAGGGGTCATTTTTATTATTCACCTTAGAATGGTTCAGAACGCTCTATTGTTTCACAAACTTTTGTACCGAAAACCGTCCTTCTTTATCAAAAACTTTAGCCAGATACATGCCTGTTGGCAATTCAGAAATATTGATTTGGGCGGTGTTTTTATTTTCTGTCAAAAACTCACGCCCTTTTAAGTCAAAAATCTGCACCATACTGAGGGGTGTCGTTGATTGTATGTTCAGCACGTTTGCGGCAGGGTTCGGATAGATATTGAGCGCAAAATCACCCTTTACCTCCTTCGTTGATGTCAAATAATCTTTCAAAGTCAGATAGAACATACCCCGTCCATGTGTAAAAAGGAACAAACTGCGGTCAGATGCACGCAATTTCATTTCAAAAATAGGGACATTTGGCACACGTGTTTCTTTTGTCCAGTTTTTACCACCATTCAGTGAACAATACAACCCAAAAGCCGTCGCTGCAAAATAAACGCTGTCGGGTTTATCTGGATGCGCTTGCACTTGATAAACAGGCAAACCCGCAGGTAAGTCACCTGCTAAACTCACCCATTCGGGCGCAGATGTTTTGGCATTATTGACACGCCAAACGCGCGGATTGTTGGAAATTGTCGTCAAACCTACCAAAAGAGTAGAAGATACTGAGGGGTGGAAACTGATTGTTCCCCAAGCATCGGAACGTACTTCAGTGGGTACACTCGTGCGCAAAGAGACATAGTTGTTGATGGTATTATCGAATGTGGCAGCACTATCGAAACGGTAAAAACATTGCGAACCACCGATATAAACTGTCGGATTGGCGTTGTTTTCGACACCAATAGCTTGAATATTTGATAAGTTGTTGGTGCTTGGATTGAGACGAACCCATGCTGCACCACTGTTAATGGTGCGCCACAAACCTTTAGCTGACCGATAATAGACTTGTCGGTCATCGGCATAGTTCATCTCAAATTGATTGATAAAGTCTGCTCCTTCTGCCACAGCTGCGGCGGGCGTGATTGACGTTGTTGAAATAGTTGAAGTAAAAGTAGATGTGCGATAGACTGTCCCTTCTTGTGTCGCATAATAGGCTTTGTCGGGGTCTTGTTGACTGATGTGACAATAAGCACCATCACCGCCAAAAACGGTTGTCATATTGCTGCCATCATTGCGACGTGTACCATTGTCTTGCAAACCGCCGATAGCGACTTTGCCTGTTGCGCCATAGTTGCCTGCATAGAATTGGAAAGTGGTATAGCCCGCGCCCAATGTTTGTGCCGTCGTTCCGAACCAAGGACACCGCCAAACGCCGCCATCGTTGCCCAAAAGGAAGTTGTCGCCATTGCCAATATTGTAGAAAGTGTGGTTGTCGCTGTGTCCAAAATTGAACGAAGCAAACGAACGTCCACCGTCCACACTGCGTTTGGCATTCACGGCCCCAATGACGATGCGATTGGTATCTGTTGGATGTACGCCTAACATTTGTGTATAAGCAGAGTATGTTGCGCCAATCCGACCGTTTGTAATGCTTGAAAGACTATCACTGCGCTTTTCCCAAGTTGCCCCAAAATCACTGCTTTTGAACACGCCATTATTTCCTTCTTGTGTGTAGGTTGCACCACCACCTGTGAAAGTAAACAAGGAATAAACAACATTTGGCACCGTTTTACAATTGGCAATGAGGATACGACCTGTGCCATTGGTGGGAAAGTTAGGGTCTGCTACTTTGACAAAAGTACCACTATTACCATTCGGCGAGGCAAAAATACCACTTGCTTGCACGGTTGCCAAAACACGACCATCTGGAAAGCAAATGATACCATTGTTTGAACCTGCTAACACTTTTTCCCATGTCGAACCACCGTTTTGCGACCGATAAAGTCCATTAGTCGTCCCAACGAAGATAGTAGAATCCTGTGTTAGACTGTGGGCGATATAGTTGCAAAAGCGCATATCAACAGCTGCTGTTGTTGAACCAACTGTGCTGGGTATCACATTGAAAGTCAAACCTCCATCCGTTGATTTATAGATACCCGCACCACTGACATCTTGGCTTGCGCCACGGGTTTCGCCTGTACCGTAGTAAAATTCGGTTGGTTTTCTTGGATTTTGACAAATAGCTGTCACTGAAAGAGTAGAAGCAGCATCGTTGAGTGCTTTCCATGATGTACCGCCATTGGTGCTGCGCCACAAACCGCCACTGACAGCACCTGCTAAAATCACATTTTCATCTCGTTGGTCAATTATCAGAGCGCGTGTACGTCCGCCTTGTGGTGCAGTGGGTGACAATTGCTCAACATCTACAATTGCAGATGTGTTTTCAGCTTGTGGAAGAGCAAATTTTGCTAAATCGTGTGCGTACCATTGAAGATTGAGACCAGAAGGCACGATGCCATCGGCATTTTTATGCTTTTCAAACCATTGTTTGAAATAGCCTGGGTTTTCTTTAGGCCCTTTTTCTTCCTCTTTATACTGAGGGGGTGTTTGTTGTGCAAAAAGAGCGTTTTGACAGTAGCAGAAACTGACGAAAAAAGTCAAGAGTAATTGAATTTTTTTCATGGTTGGATTGAAATGTAATTTAGAAAATTAGATTGATGATAAATGAAGGACATTTTGTATTCTAATTCGATGCAAATAAAAGAACAAAATAGCTTTTAGTTTGTACCGAAGTGAGGTTTGTTTCCTAATTTTTGGAGATAGATATAATCATACGATATAAAATTAAAAACGCCATTCATACAAATGAGTGTGAATGGCGTTTTTAATTTTAGAGTTTATTTTTATCTTATTTTTTGGTTACATATACTTCGATTCGCCTGTTTTTTGCCATGCCTTCGGGCGTGGCATTGTCGGCAATCGGCTTGGTATCACCTAACCCCTCAGTAAGAATACGCTCTTGTGCTATGCCATTGCGTACTAAAAAGCGTTTGACAGCCGCAGCACGCAAATAAGAAAGACGCATATTTTTGTCAGGTATGCCAAAATTGTCGGTATGTCCCTCGATTCTTATTTCAACAGTTGGGAATGCTTTTAGTATTTTTGACAACTCAGTTGCTTGGTTAATGGATTCAGGTGTTAAACGAGCAGACGCATTTTTGAAATAAATGCTATCTAAAGTCAACGCTTTAGTCAAATCCGCTTTCGGGTCGTTGATTTCGATATAGAGTTTGTCTAAAAATGACCCTTTGGGTATTTCGATTGTGCCTTCAGGTAACACCAATCTATGCACATCCGTCGCTGTAGATGTGGTTGTTTGAGCGGGTTGATTGACTGCCGAAGGTGTATTTGTGCTGGTAGTTTTTGGGGCTTCCGTTGTTGCATCAATTGGCTTAGGCATCAAGTTCGAGAAATCGCAGGTTTTAAATATGTAAATGCCTGCTACCAATACCAATGCTAAAACAGCCCAAGGTATAAGTTTAGTAAAATCAATGCTTTCGGTAACACCTTCTTCTATTTTAGGCAAATTGGCTTGTGAAGTCAAGTCCAAATTGGCTACTTTAACCAAACCCTCAGGTAAGTTAGCTTCGCGTAAAATAGGTAGTTGCTCATTTAGCAAGCCCACAAAACTATTGGCGCTCGAACCACTTCTTTGACTAATTAAGTGTATCAAAACTGGGGCAACCATATTCATCAGACTATTGGCAGAAGCTATTTTTATGTTGGCATGGGTTGCTATCCAATCGGCTATATGCCCCGACTTTTTGTCAAAAATATTATTGACAACATCGCGACCCACTCCAATAAGGGTTTGAGTTTGGTTGTTACCACTCATTAAAGTGCCTAAATTGCCAGACATATCTACTTTTTGGGTTGCTTTTACTTGTTGCATCAAATCTTGTGCGCCTTCGCTGGTTGAGGACTTATTCGCCATACCTCCCAGAAGTGTGGGCAATATGACGTTCAAAGCTTTATAAGTCGCTTGATTGTTTTCTCCTAAAAAATTGGCTGCTTTTGCGATGGCAATATCTGTAAAATGCCCTTTTGATATATCAAGTAAGTTTGTTATCATAAATTAATATGCTGCTGTTTTATTTTTCTGAGTACAAAACTACTAAATGGTGCTTGTAAATTTTTTGTTTTAATTCAATAATTTTGAAAAACAGCAAAAAGTGGGTTCAGAATTTTTTTTCATAAATATATACTGAGGGGATGTAAAATAAAAAAAACAGCTAAAATTGAACATATACGCAGCAATATTCATTATTCTTTGCTATTTTAGGTCGAGTATCGGGCATATGAGGATATTAACTTTTGAAATATAGCTTTGAAGTTTCTTTTTCGCTCAAGGGTCATATCTTTGTCGCTTTCAATGAGCAGAATCACAAAAAAATAGAATGAAACACCTTGACTTTTTAAAAGAAAGTTTTAAAAATATACGTACAACAGGTGCGGTTGCGCGGAGTTCGAAGTATTTGGTGCGAGAGATGATGCAGCCAATTCATTTCGCTGATGCTAAAATTATAGTCGAACTGGGTGCCGGCGATGGTGTTCTGACCATCGAATTATTGAGCAGAATGGCGGCTGACGCTCGGCTTTTGTGTTTTGAAATCAATCCAGAATTTTGTAAAATACTGAGGGGGGCGATTGACGACCCACGTTTTGTATTGATTGAAGACTCTGCCGAAAACCTTGAACAATACTTACAGGAATGGGGTTTTGAGAAGGCAGACTATATCATTTCGGCAATTCCTTTTATCGCTTTGCCCAATGAATTGGTTTATCGCATTGTTTCTGTGTGTCATAAAGTATTGAAAAATAAAGGATTGTTTATACAGTTTCATTATTCTTCGTTTATTCAGAAAATGTATCGGAAGTTTTTTGACCATGTCGAAGTCGAATTTGTGCCACTCAATATTCCACCTGCTTTTGTAATGATTTGTGAAAAAAACAGTTAGTTTTTGGTTATTGGTAATAACCAATGGCTAATAACAAAACAACCAATGACAAAATACTCCGACTCACTCCGTTTTTTATCAAAAGTCACTTTGCGCCGTGTTTGGAACGCTACAAAAGTGCTGTCTTCGTTCTACGTGACGAAATGGACACGTAAACCCGTCCAATGGGGTATGCCTTTCACGATTTCGCTCGAACCAACCACCGCCTGCAACCTGCGTTGTCCCGAATGTCCAAGCGGTTTGCGGGCATTTACACGTCCGACGGGGAATTTGAAAGAGGATTTTTTTCGGAAAACGATAGATGAATTGCACCGCGATTTGATGATGCTGATTTTTTATTTTCAAGGCGAACCTTATATCAACCCCAAGTTTTTAGACATGGTTAAATATGCACACGAAAGAAAAATCTACACCATTACGTCCACAAATGGTCATTTTTTGAACAAAGAAAATGCTCGAAAAACCATTGAAAGTGGCTTAGATAGGCTCATCATTTCAGTTGACGGTACTACTCAGGAGACATATGAAAGTTACAGAAAAGAGGGGAAGTTGGACGTGGTTTTGCAAGGCGCACGCAATTTGGTGGCAATGAAGCGGGAGATGAAATCGGCTACGCCGCATATTATTTTCCAGTTTTTGGTCGTGCGACCCAACGAGCATCAAATTCCTGAGATTTACAAATTAGCAAAAGAAATCGGCGTGGACGAAGTGAAATTGAAGACGGCTCAGGTGTATGATTATGAAAATGGCAACGATTTGATACCTACCATCGAAAAATATGCCCGCTATGAGCAACAAGCCAATGGCAAATGGACATTCAAAAATGCCCTCGTCAATCATTGTTGGAAATTGTGGCATTCATGTGTCATCACATGGGATGGTCTGGTGGTGCCATGCTGTTTCGATAAAGATGCTACGCACCGTTTGGGCGATTTGAAACAAGACTCATTTCGCGATGTCTGGCAGAATGGCTCATATCACCAGTTTCGTACAGCCATTTTGAAAGGACGTGAGCAAATAGATATTTGTACGAATTGTACTGAGGGGTGTAAAGTGTGGGCATAGTCATCGAGAAAAATTCTCAACTACCCAAAATAGGCATAGATTTACGAAATTTTGAAATTTCGTAAATCCTGTACACCCTTTCAGAAATCTTCATTCAAAATTGCTAAAGAATTCAATAAACTACTTCACTGCATTTTTCCGCAATCTTTCTCTCAAAAAACCGCAAAAAGCCTCTAAACCCATATTAAAGTTTTGATTGTTGTTGATAATCAAATCAGCGTCTTGCATATAAGGCTCAATGTATTTTTTGTAAGAGGGCATCACATGCCGCTCGTAGCGATACAGTACGTCGTCCATCGGATAACCACGCTCAACTTGGTCGCGTAGGATGCGGCGAATCACTTTCAGGTGGTCGGCAGCATAAAAAAAGACCTTCATATCGAGCAAGCGATAGATTTTTTTGTAGTGAAATACAAACAACCCTTCAACAATGATGATAGGAGCAGGTTTGAATATCTTGACGGTCGGTACAGCCTCTTTATTGTTGAAAACATATTCTTCGCGCTCTACTATTTGACCTTTCAGAAGTTTTTCTACATCAGCATGAAACGATTTTTTGTCAATAGACTTCGGCAAATCGAAGTTGTGGATGCCATTTTCGTCTGTTTCTTGTAGAGCACGTGGAAAATAATAGTCATCTTGAGAAATAATACACAATTCCTCTTCCGAAAATTGCTTCCGAATATCGTTAATAAAAGTCGTTTTTCCGCTACCTGAGCCGCCAGTGATGCCAATGATGAATGGTTTCTGCATGTTTTTTTAGAATGATGAAGTATGAATGATGAATAATGTCTCCCCCCCCTCAGTATTTTGAAGCGGAGAAAGAGCAAAATTACAAACACAACAATATTTTTTTTATTAAAAATGATTTTCTACATTTGAGCGAGAAGAATTTGACGTGAGTATCAGACATTCATCATCAATTTATTATTCAAAGAAACAAACCAAACTTTATGGAAAGATTAACAGGATTAATCGGCATTGCCGTGATTTTGGGCATCGCTTTCGCCCTGTCAAACAACCGCAAAGCCATTAACTACCGTACTGTCGGTATGGGTTTATTGCTTCAATTCGCATTGGCTCTTTTTATTTTAAAAACAGAAATAGGCAAGGGTATTTTCAAGGCTGTTGGTGAAGGTGTCACAAAAGTGATTGACTTCTCGCAAGAAGGCGCGGCTTTTGTTTTCGGTCCACTCATCAATGTGCCTGCTGTTAGCAAAGCATTTGGCGGAGCAGGGGGCTTTATTTTCTTCTTCAAAATCATTCCAACCATACTTTTTGTCGCTGTTTTAGTGAATATTGGTTATCATTTTGGCATTATTCAACGTATTGTGCAGCTTTTAGCGAAAGGTTTATTTTGGTTGATGCGTGTGAGTGGCGCAGAGGCTTTGTCCAATATTGCCAGCGCATTTGTTGGGCAAGTTGAGGCACAAATCATGATTCAACCCTACCTGAAAGGTATGACCAAAAGCGAATTATTGGCTTCTATGGCGGGTAGCTTTGCCTGTATTTCGGGTGGTGTCATGGCAGCTTATATTGGTTTGGGTGTGCCACCCGAATATCTTTTAGCTGCGAGTATCATGGCTGCGCCTGGGGCTTTAGCGATTTCCAAAATTATCATCCCAGAAACAGAACAATCTGAAACATCAGGTACAGTGAGTATCGAAATCAAAAAAATACATTCCAATCTGATTGATGCTATTTCGGCAGGTTGTAGCGAAGGCTTGAAAATCGGTTTCAATGTTGCAGCCATGCTCATTGGCTTTTTGGCTTTGATTGCGCTCATCAATTTTGGTCTCAATGGTTTAGGTAGTCTTTGGGGCGACCCGCATTTTAGTTTAGACAGCATTTTGGGCTTCCTTTTTTCTGGTTTTGCTTGGTGTATGGGTGTGCCATCCGACGAGATTTTTCAAGCAGGCTCGTTGATGGGGACAAAATTAGTGGCGAATGAATTTGTGGCTTATAACACTCTATCGTCTTATTTGCCCTCAACTGACCCCTCAGTAGTGAAGCAAGTCGCACTGATAAATGGGCATCCCATGTCTCCTAAAACCATCGCTATTGTGAGTTTTGCTCTGTGTGGTTTTGCCAATTTTGGTTCTATGGGTATCCAAATTGGCGGTATTGGTGCTTTAGAGCCAAGCCGTCGTGCCGATTTGACCAAAATCGTTTTCAGAGCTTTGATTGCAGGTACTTTGGCATCGTATATGTCGGCAACTTTGGCAGGTATGCTGTTGTAAATCAAATCTTTATAATCACAGAGAAGCCCGAACGTCCTTTCTTAGACGTTCGGGCTTCTCTGTGATTGAATTTATTTTTTCTTTCCAAAAATATCTTCCCATACGAAAAGGCGTTCTTGAGCCTTATGTTTTCCCAAATGCGCTCTCATTTTAGCGGCAAAATTAGCCATTTTTTCACGTTCATCAGCGGGCATTTTCAACACATCCTCATGTCCCTCAATCGGCGAAATGGGTAGAGCGTAAAACTTCATTTCACCGTTCTGATAAGGCGTATAACGCAATACAGGTATGTAAAAATAATCCCCTATTTGCACGCGACCATTCGTTTTGGTCAAATTAACTTCATACACAATACCCCCCTCAGTATTTGGGAAAGGTTGCGACGAAATGAAATTGCCCAGCGAATAAGCAGTCAGATAATTGACTTGTTTGCCATTGTGCATAAACGCTTCATTTTTAATAGGTTGTACAACATGTGGATGCGAACCAACCACCAAGTCGCTACCCCAATCGTGCAACAATTTCGCTACACCTCGTTGCTCACTCCCTTCGTCGAGCTGATGTTCTTCGCCCCAATGTAGGAAGGTTATGATGACATCGGGCTTCATTTTTTTAGCTTCTTCAATGTCTTTTTTTATGGTTTCCATTGACAAACGATTGACAATCGCAGGTGGCACGGGTGGAATACCATTGGTGTGGTGCGTGTAGTTCAAAAGAGCTAATTTGAATCCATTTTTGTAAAGAATAAGTGGATAAAAAACCTTCCGTTTCAGCGCATCTTCAAATGTCCCCGTTTGTAAAAGACCTTGTTTTTTGACGATTTCGATGGTGTGATTGACACCTTCTAAACCACCATCTAAAGCGTGATTGTTAGACGTAACCAAGACATCGAAGCCGCCTTTTTTCAAAGCCTCTGCCAATTGGTCAGGGCTTCTGAAATTGGGATAGCCTGTGTAAGGCGGATGCCCAGGGAGTGTGCATTCCAAATTGCCAAAAACAAGGTCAGCTTGGTCAAAAATCGGCTTAATGTATTGAAAACAAGGCGTATAGTCATATTCGCCACCACCCAATTCTGCGGATTCTATTTGTTGCGATTGCGACATAATATCGCCTGCAAACATCAATCGCAGTGTTCGCACCTCATTGGTATCTACATACTGAGGGGGGATATTTGAAATGGATTGAGTGGCAACCGATTCATTCGTTTTTTGCTTTTTTTCGCCGCCACCCGACCAAAAAAGGAAAAGTGAAAAAATGGTTAAAAGTCTGGTTATCATGCTGTTATGTACGTTTATCCTTTTCGTTTCAAACTCATTAAATAAGCTGTCAGGTCTGCTAATTGCTGTTCTGTCATGGCTTCATGAAAGCCTGAGGGCATCAATGAAGTTGTTATTTGTTTTTTACTGACAATATCCTTGATTTTGTATGACTGCAAACTTCCATCGGGCTGTTTGACGAGCCAGTCAGTTTCAGTGCGGCTCGCAACAATACCCCTCAGTGCCGTGCCGTCTTTGAGCTTTATGTCCCAACCTTCATAACCAAAACTAATGCCAGCATCGGGATACAAAATAGCCAATAATTGCCCTTCGCGGGATAGTTTCGAGCCAATTTCAGACAATTTGGGGCCATAGTCAACCCCTTCTCCGTTAACTTGGTGACAGGTTGAACAGTAGTTTTTGAACAATTCTATACCTGCTTTGGCATTGCCATCGAGTTTCAAAATATCGGGTATGGCAGGTATTTTTTTGCTCGTAGGACTCTCTCCGCCCAGATATTTGGCGGCTTCGAGCCTCACTGCTACACGCCACGCCCGACTGACACCTTGCACAGCCGATGGGATAAAGTTTTTATCAATTTTATTATTTTTCAACAATTCTAAAACCAAATCTTCGCCACCCCAACTGCCACCTAATGATTCAAATGCCGCTTTGCGGATAGTCAGTGTGCGTTTTTTATCAAAAGCGATGGTTTGCAGCATATCCAAAGTCGTTTTGCTACCGATGCCTCGGATGGCAGTGAGTAGGCGAATGGCATCAGCTTCTCGCTTTTTATCTTTCACAATATTTTGGAACAAAGCGACCCCCTCAGTATTTTTGAGTAAAATAGCTGCCGCTTGACTCGAAAACTCATTTTTTGAAATCATGTCCAACAAACGAGTATTCTCGGACGGTAGTTTGTAACGGTCGGCGAATTCCAAATACTCTTTGCCTTTCAATTCGCCCATCATTTTACCTAAAATGACTTTTGCTTCTGCATTATTTTTGACGAAATCTGCATCCAAATGCCGCAGAGCAACGGGGACTAAATCAGGCTCATTTTGACCATTTTCTTTTATTATTTTGAGTAAAACATCCGATTTGTTCTTACTGGGTATAAAATCAAAGGCTCTAAAATAACGCAAGCGGTTCTTCAATGGGCTGTTTTTATCGGTTGCCAAAGGTGCTAATAAACTCGCCGTTTGTTCGCCACGAGAACGCCAAATGATGCCGTTTCTGACCTCTTTAGATAAATTTACTGAGGGGTCAATTTTTTGAAAAAGATTGAGAATTTCGTCCCAACGACCATCTGCTCCGATGCCGATGGCTTCCAAATACCAACGGTCTTTGCCATCGTACTCAACCATCAAACCGAGCATTAACTCAGGCATTTCGGGTGATTTATTGTGTCGCAAAGCCAATAGACACTCACGTCGCACCTGTGCATCGGATTCACCGAACAAGTTTCTGACAGTTTGGATTACCTCTGCACAACCTTGTCGCGCCGCACGCACAGCCGCACAACGTATGTCTGGATTCTTATCTTTGGTCGCCAAAGCCACATATTTTGCCCCATTTTTACCCTTTGCCAAAAGCCAAAAAGCACGAGCTTTGAGGCGTGGATTGGCTGTTGTATTATAGAGATTCAACAAGTCTGCTTCTGCTTTTTCACCTGCATTATGCAGTGCATTCCAAGCTTTCCAACGGATAGATAGATTGGGGTTTTCTAAGGCTTTCAAGGCACCCTCAGTACTATTGAAGTCGTAAGTTGGTATTTTATAGGGCGTATTAGGTGGTGAAACACGGAAAATGCGCCCTCGATTCAAATCTCCCGCTTGGTGTCCACCTACGCCTGGGTCGTACCAATCCGAAATCATCAAAGAGCCATCTGGTGCGACACAGACATCGGAAGGTCGAAACCATTGGTCGCGCCGACCTTCCACAATGGGTACAATCGAGGCTTTGTAACCTGCCCCATCTTTTGTCACGGGATAGGAACGCACCACATTGGGACCCGCATCGGCATGAATCATTTGACCTCTGAACACTTCGGGCAATAAATCACCCTCATAAACCACCATACCACAAGGCGAACCTGCACCTGTCTGCAACAAATTGGGGACAACGCCCGGGTCGTTGAGATGCCAATGGCGGTGTGGAATTTCGGCTTCAATATTGGTGCGATTAGCTTGCCAACCTGCGCCTGTCATTTCGTCGGTGTAGCCATAGTTGCCATAATCCATCACATAATTGATGCGCACACCTTTGTTGCCGTCGTCGTCGTTGTCGCTTTGCCACATCGTGCCGTAGCTGTCCACGCATACTTCATAGTTATTTCGAAAATTATGTCCTAAAACTTCAATATCCGTCATATCTGGATTGCAGCGAAAAACCATACCTTGACGGTAGTTTTTCAGCGAAATTTCTTTGCCTTCTTTGTCTTTCAGGGTGTTCCCTTTGCCATCTTTGAGGGTTTGTCCTTCATTCCCAAAGTTAAAATAAAATTTGCCGTCAGGGCCAAAAGTGAAGGCGTGCATACCGTGGTCGTGTTGTGTGCCACCGATACCTTGCAGCAAAACCTCTTTTTTATCAGCTTTGAGGTCGCCATTTTCATCTGTAAAAAGCCAGACATAAGGGCTTTGTGATACAATCGCTTTGTTGCCCATCACCCAAATGCCGAGTGGGGCTTCGATTTCCACGCCTTGATAGAACACAGTGCTTTTGTCCGACACCCCGTCACCATCTGTATCTTCTAAAATCAAGATGCGGTCGCCTTCTTTTTTGGTCGCTTTACCAGTGATGGCTGGGCGATAATTGAAGGCTTCGCAAACCCAAACACGTCCTTTATCGTCCACATCAATATTGGTAGGATTGCTCATAATGGGTTCAGAAGCAAAGAGTTGTAAACGTAACCCCTCAGTAACGGTGAGGTTTTTGACAGCATTTTCGGGTAAACGGATAGCGTCTTCGATGGTGGTGTCTCTTGAGCGTTGTGGCTTAGAAGCAACAGAACCTTGACTGTTTTGAAATGCCAATTGAATGATAAAAAATATGGGAAAAAAGAGAATAGAAAAAAGAAATGAACGCGACTTTGTCATAGTTTCTAAATTTTACCCCCTCAGTATAAAGGGTGCTGGTTGTGGTTTTTCAATTAATACCTGCTAAGTTAGTGAACCTTTAGTTTTGAGGTAAAGATTTTGGTATTTTTTTGAAACAACAAGGTCGGTGTAGGAGAAACCTCACCGACCTTATATCTGAAACTTGTTTCACTTATTATTAAACACTCTCTACTACGGATGCCAATGCACTCATTATGACCATATATAACTCGTTGGGTTTAAATGGCTTACTGACATAATTATTCATGCCGATTTGGAAACAACGCTCGGCTTCCTGTTTGCTTGCCGAAGCGGTGAGGGCAATGATGGGTACTTGCGACTTTTCGCGGATACGGACTGTGGCATCAAAACCATTCATCGTTGGCATTTGTAAGTCCATCAAAATCAGGTCATAACCATGTGCTTTGAATTTCTCGACAGCAATCATACCATTCTCCGCAATATCAACAGTGACTAAAGGTGACCAACTTGTCAAAAGTTTTTTCGTTGCCATTTGATTCAAGAAATGGTCTTCAACGAGTAGGATTTTGACAGGCTCTTCTGGTGCAGTTGCATTGAGTTGCTGTATTTTGACTGCTTTTATCGGGATGATGACATCGAACAAAGTAGAATCACTATCCTTATTGGCAATATTGAAATTGCCTTTCAATATTTTTACTAATTTAGATACAATGGCCAATGATAGTTGTTGTTTGTCGGTTTCGTTGGCATCATTTTTAATGGTTTCCAGAATTTTATTCTCTTCTGTTAATTCTTTTATTTGATTGATTGTCAATGTCTTGCCTGTGTAAGAGGCTCTGATATTCAACTTGTCGTTGTTGATAATATCCAATGACATGACAATGCGATTGCCAGAAGGTGTGTGACGGGTCGCATGGTCAATGAGGTTGTAAATGATTTGTGTGATTTTCTTGTCGTCACCAATAATTTTTTCTGGTAAACTGTCACCCATAGAAAATTCAAGCTTGACTTTTGCTTTGTCAGCTTTGATTTGAATCACTTTTTTTAACGAATTGATAAAATCACCGATGGCAATATCGGCATCTTCGGGCTTCAAATTCTGACTCACCAACATCGAGAAGTTGAGCATATTATTGATGTTCAATGACAAATCCTCGACTGAAATTTTCAGACCTTCAACCAATTCGCGTTGTTGTGGCGAGATGGTTGTCGTCTCCAACAAATAGAGTAAATTGACCACACTACTGAGGGGGGTTCGGATGTGGAAACTCATATCTTGCATGGCTTCATCTTTCAAAAGAGAAGTTTGGCGGTTGATATTTTGTTCCATAATCATCTGTTCGTTGGCTTTGCGTTCAGTGATGTCTTGCACACCGCCAACGAGCATGGTGCGATTGGTCAAATCGTCACAAAAAACCTGAGCATGGATGGCGAGCCACTTGATAGATGTGCCGTCAACGACTATGCGATGTTCTATCTTGTAGAGCTTGCCATCTTTCATCGCATTGTCGAAAAACTGCTCGACCATGTCTCGGTCTTCGTAGTGAACATAGTTAATATAGTCCGACAATCCTGTAGAAATACTGCCTGGGTGGAAACCAAAAATGCGATAAATTTCGTCCGTCCAGAACATTTCACTCGACACCAAATCCATTTCCCAGTTTCCAAAACCTGCCAATTGTTGTGCTTTGACAATGCGCCGCTCGTTGATAGTCAATTCGCGCTTAGTTTCTTCCAATTTTTGAACTTCTTTGTGCCTCTGAACGGCATAGCGAATTGAACGACCGAGTAATTTGCCTTCAAATTGGCCCTTCACAAGATAGTCCTGTGCGCCAGCTTTCACCGCTTGATACCCGACAATTTCGTTATTCACGCCTGTCAGAACAATAACGGGAATATTAGGTACTTTTTCTAAATATAGGTTAAGCGTCTTGAAACCCTGCGTGTCAGGCAACGACAAATCGAGCAAAACAATGTCAATTTCTTGCCGCCCAATGATGTCTTGACCTTCAAAAAGTGTTTCTGCAACAAATAGCTCATACTTGAAAGCCGCATCTTTCATGTAGATTTTTACGAGCTGTGCGTCACCGGGATTGTCTTCGATGAGCAAAATGTGCGTCGTTTGTCTGGTATTCATAGGATATAAGCAACAACAGTTTACCTTAGTTAATAATAAGTTTTCTCTTCAACTGTGTTGTTCATTCTGTGTTTGTGGCGAGAGGTCAGATTTAAATATCCATTCGATAATAAAGAAATACCCCTCAGTATTTCCTTATTATCGAATGGAAGACGGTAAAATAGCCGTCATTAGCCAAAAATCTTCAATTTTCTGTACGATTTCAAAAAATCTATCAAAGTCAACGGGTTTATTGATATACGCATTGACTTCGAGGTTATAAGTTTTCTGAATATCTTGTTCTGCATTAGAGGTGGTCAAAACAACCACTGGAATATCATGCAAATTTGGGTCAGCCTTAATTTCTGCTAACACCTCGCGACCGTCTTTTTTAGGTATATTCAAATCCAATAGAATCAAATCGGGGCGCGGCGAGCCTTCATAAGGCGATTCTCGCCTCAAATAGGCAATGGCTTCTTCTCCATCCATTGTCACATTTATATTGATAGGCAAACGAGCATCTCGAAACGCCTCTTGGGTCAAACGAACATCTCCAGGATTGTCTTCAATAAGTAAAATATCAACTGGCTTTGAAAATCTTTGCATGAAAATATGTAGTAATTAAATAGTTTTGAATCAAAGGTAACATCAAGAATTCTGAAACAACAAAATATGGAATTGAGTTTTTAACTCGTTATCTCATGTTCTTCGCTTGTACATTTTATAAGAACCCCCAAATTTGTGAAAAAAATACTTATGAAAAAATTAAATATCAAAATCAATGCCTAAATTTGTAGAAACAGCAAGAAAAAAATGGAAACCGAATTTATATTTGCTCAAATTCGCAATCTGTGACATTGAAATGTTAAACAATTAACGAATAATAGAGACTTTTTTGTATTTGAAAAATAATAATTAGCAAAATAATATGCGTTCAATTGACAACTACCAAACGCTTTTCCAAGCTTTTTTGACCGAAAACTCATTCAACCAAATGCCTCAAGAACTTTATGAACCAGTGAATTATATTCTAAGCATTGGTGGTAAACGATTGCGCCCTCTTTTAGCACTCATGGGTTGTGAATTGTTTTCCGACAAAATTGAGCGGGCATTGCCTATTGCCATGGCAGTTGAGGTTTTCCACAATTTTACTTTGTTACATGACGATATTATGGACGCTGCGCCTTTGCGACGCGGACAACCTACTGTGCACACCAAATACAACATCAATACAGGCATCCTTTCAGGAGATGTGATGCTCATTTGGGCTTATCGTTTTTTAATGAATACTGAGGGGGGTGATGCAATGACAATTCGTTTGCTCGATATTTTCAATAAAATGGCAACCGAAGTATGCGAAGGGCAGCAAATGGACATGAATTTTGAGACCCGAAGCGATGTGACAATTGAGGAATATATCTGCATGATTGAGTTCAAAACATCGGTTTTGATTGCGGCTGCTTTCCAGATGGGCGCACTCGTAGGCGGTGGTACTGAGGGGGATGCCCAACATCTCTACGAATTCGGACGCAATATTGGCATCGCTTTTCAGATACAAGACGACATACTTGATTCCTTCGGCGATCCTTTGAAGTTTGGCAAAAAAGTCGGTGGCGACATCATCCAGAATAAAAAAACGCTACTCGTTTTGAAAGCCCTTGAATTAGCTGATGAGGTACAAAAAACTGATTTACAAAAACTTATGAGTGAAACACCAACCGATGAAGCCACTAAAATCGAAGCCGTAAAATCCCTCTTTGAAGCCACAGGCGCACGCCGTTTTGCTGAGTTGGAAATGGAAAACTATCTAAAAATAGCTTTCCAACACCTCAGCGCGCCCCCCCTCAGTACCGACAAGAAGAATTATATGCATCAGTTCGCCAACGAGCTAATGATGAGGGAAAAGTGATATTGTTTTAAAATTGTATTCGTAAATCCTTTCTTTGTATTGCATTAACGTTTCAATAAGATTTTATTCTCATGTTTATTCTTTCCTTTGTGCTTGAATTCATTTTCAAGCATCAATTCTTTTTTTTAATCAAAAACACATTAAGTTTTATGAAAAATCTATTCAACACACTTTTCCTTTTGATTTGTTTGCTCCCAATTGGAAATGCTCAGATTACCCTCACTTCAGCCAATGCGCCAACTGCCCGAACGGCTCACAAAATGCGTTATACCGACACAACGGCGGCAAAACAACTCAATGTTGGCACTGCTGGCACTGGAAAAACTTGGAATTTTTCAACAGTCGCCTTAGACCCAAATGAACCTGTTGAATTGAAAACATTTGCCGCTACAACAGGTGCGCCTCAAGCCAATCAGTTTCCAACAGCTACTTTGATTTCGAGATATGGCTTAACGAATAATCAAGGCGTGGATTATCACCGCATCAATGCAACAGAATGGGTACTTTTAGGTAGCGTTGACTCTGCAGGGGAGGTTTCAGTTTCACCAGACCCAGAAGTTTATTTTAAATATCCTTTTACTTACAATACGAATTTTAAGGATACAACAACTGTCGAAGACCCTGATTTGGGAACATTGGTCACCATTAAAACCAGTGTCACAGGTGACGCTTCTGGAACGATTCAAACACAGTTAGGCACGTTCAACACATTGAGGGTTAAAAGAGATTACAATGGCTCGTTTTCTTTTTTCGGATTTCCAATAGATTTTAAATTTACTTACTACGAGTGGTGGACTTCTCAACATTCTGCGCCTGTTTTCACGCACAATCAAGAAATTATCTCAAGTGCAGATTTAGGGATCGCTGACACATCTTACTATGCCACCGTTTTAACTGCTCAAACTGTTGCCAATCAAGAAGTTGCAGAAACGAACTACATCGCCAAAGTCTATCCAACACCAGCAACAAATACCGTAACACTTGATTTGGACTTACCAATATCAGCACAAATATCAGCTCTCATCTTATCTACCAATGGTCAAGGTATGAAAACGCATCAATTAGGCTCATTGCCTGCGGGCAAACAGACGACTAATTTGGATGTATCGCAACTGACTTCGGGTGTATATCAGGTTGTTTTGATGAGTGAAAAAGGTAAGATTGGTACGCAGAAAATAACTGTAAGTCATTGATTTACTGAGGGGTATGAAAAAAAAGTGAGGCAACAGTATCAAACCGTTGTCTCATTTTTATTGGATAGTTTTTCTTTCAAACCCAGTAATTTTTGTCGAATCTCAATGAGTTTATCCAAAGTTTTATGTTTCGATTCTAAACGTTCTTTTTCAGTCAAAAAGGCAATTTTGGCATCTTCAAGCGACATTTCACGCTCCTTTATCATTGTATTAATCGCTTTGATTTGGTCAATTTCCAAACGGCTGAACGAGCCATTTTCACGCGGCGAAAAGGTGAATTCCTCTTCCCAGAATCGTATCAATGACCTCGAAATGCCTAACATCTCTGCCACTTCTTGCACTGTTTTTTGCCCGTTTTCAGTCTGCATGATTAAAAAGTAATGCCGCTATAAAGTTCTCCTAAATTTATTTCGCAATCAATAGTTTTGAGTAATACTTTGTCAGAAAGATTTTTATATATCCTTACTTCCCATATATTTTCAGCAACAAAAGTCCAAACCTCTACATGATATTCTTTTTGCGAAACCAAAACATATTCTTTAAAACTCGGTATTGTCGAATACCAACTGAATTTTGTTGTTCTATCAAAAAGCTCTGTTGAATCGGAAGCAACTTCAATAATGAGCGTCGGATTTTCGAGTACATCTTCTCTGTTTGCTTGAAATTGGGGTTTGCCGCAAACAACCGAGCCATCAGCATAAAAATATTTTGATTGTTCAGCGATATAAATTTTCATATCGCTCGAAATAGTAACGCAAGGTTTGTTTTGAGACCTCAATGCCTTACTAACTTCGCGAATACAATTCGCGGAAATTAGATTGTGTGTGTATGTTCCACCAGCCATAGTGTTGATTTTGCCGTTATCGTATTCATGTTTTTCTTCCGCCAACTCTTCCATAGCTAAGTATTCTTCGACTGTGTAAAGGCGAGGTTCTTCGGCTATATCGGGCATTGTGTGTGTCAATTCCATGATTCAATAATTTATAAATTTTCAACGGCAAATTACACTGTTTTTTAGAAAAAACAAACAAAACCTATGATTCTAAGGCTTTCAAAACCAAAGCATTTGTTGTTTTGGGTTCGGCTTTTCCTTTCGATGCTTTCATCACTTCGCCCATGAAAAAGCCCAATAAGCCTTTTTTCCCTTTGCGGTATTCAGCTACCTTTTGCGGGTTTTTCTCAATCACCTCCTGCACTATTTTTTCTAAAAAGTCCGTATCTGAGTTTTGGAACAAATTGAGTTTTTCAGCCATTTCTGTCGCCGATACTGAGGGGGTGTCTAAGAGCGCAGGGAAAAGATTTTGATAAGCTGCTGAATTGGATACTTTACCTGTTTCGATCAAGTTCAAAAAATCCGATAATTGACTGATTGTCAATGGAAAATCTGTTAATTCAATTTTCAATTCATTTGCTGCAGGTAAAATTTTATTGATAATCAAATTAGAAACAGCTTTATACTGAGTGGGCGCGACTTGACTCAGAAACGATTGAGCATAATTGAAAACAGCAATTTCTTCTGTCAAAAAATTTGTGTCGTATTCAGGCAGACCGTATTGTTCCATTAAAATCTGACGGGCTTCTTTTGGCAAAAGAGGCATTTCAGATTTTATTTTTTCTAAAAATGACGGTGTAATAACAACTGGCGGCAAATCTGGGTCTGGGAAGTAGCGATAGTCATGCGCATTTTCTTTGCTGCGTAAAGGTGTGGTGCGACCCGTTGTAGGGTCAAAATTGAGCGTATTTTGCTCGACTTGACCGCCTTTTTCGACGATAGATTGTTGTCTTGTGGCTTCATATTTGATAGCTTGACGTGCAAAACGCATTGAATTGACGTTTTTGACCTCGCAACGCGTCATAAATTCCGTTGAGCCTTCGGGGCGAATCGAAATATTGACATCACAACGCATTGAACCTTCTTCCATATTGCCATCCGACACGCCGACCCAACGCACCAAATGACGCATACCTGTCATAAAAGCATCTACTTCTTCGCCACTTCGCAAATCGGGCATGGTTACAATCTCCAAAAGCGGCGTACCTGCACGATTCAAATCAATGAAAGATACTGAGGGGTCTTGGTCGTGAATGGACTTGCCCGCATCTTCCTCCATATGTATGTGGTGGATTTTGATGATTTTGGTTGTCGGTTTTTGTGTTTTAGGGTCTATAAAATTAATCTCCAAAGCACCACCTACGCAAATCGGCGTGCGGTCTTGAGTGATTTGATAGCCTTTAGGCAAGTCGGCGTAGAAATAGTTTTTTCTATCAAAAAAAGACCGTTCATTGATTTTGCAACCCAAAGCCAAACCCAAACGGGTGGCAAACTCAATCTGCCTTTTGTTCGCACGCGGCAAAGTACCAGGATGCGCCAACGAAATGACGGACGTATGTGTGTTGGGTTCAGAGCCAAACTGAACGGCATCGGCACAGAAAGCCTTCGATTCGGTGGCTAATTGCACATGGACTTCTAAGCCAATTATCGTTTCGTATTGTGTTTTAGTTTCTGTCGCTGTCATAAATTATTCAATATTTTGCACAAAGTTCGACAAACTTTTACAGTTTATCGAATTTTGGATTTTTAGATTTTATACGCAATACTGAGGGGTAGGTTGGGTTTATAAAAATAAAAGACTAATAAAACCGCCTAAAATAAAAACTGCCATACCTATGAAATAGTAGCTCCATGTGAACAAAAAGAATTTTGCAAAAGTCTTGCGCCAACTTTGTTTATAGTATCTTTTCATAGCAAAAAAGGGCAATAATAAGCACAGCAATGTGTATGAAATAAAGCCAGGAAAAGTGACAAATCGGTCAATAAAAGTCAAAGGGAAAAGGATGAACATCAAGCAGTTGATGTGCAAGAGCCAAACAACATGTTCAACATAGTAACGTTTCTGACGACGGTAGAGCAACCACAAAAAGGCAGCAGTGGGCAACAACGAAAATGTTATAATCCATAAAAACTTACTAAAAAATGTGTGCAACATATCGCCACCTGATTTTTGAAACTTAACTGTCCTTGCGACTATACGTCGTTTCCAAAAACCTTCAACATGATATTTTTCGATGATTTCGTCGGGTGAGAGGTCTTCTAAATCCTTTTGAGAAATGGTTATACCGAAGATGCCCACTGAGTCTTTTTTTATTTTTTGCATGTTTTTTTCAGTGTCGTATGGCTTTGCTTTCGATTTAATGACCATTTTTTTTCCTTTACCCATGCCTCGCTTAAAATCTTGAATCGAACCACTTAGCCCACCTTCTGGTTTTAAGTTCTGGATGATGTCATTAACCTCCTCATCGGCATCTTCTTGAAGTTCTTCGGATAACTTTTGACTGATATTAGAAATTGTGGAATCTTTTGCTCCCCAAATACGCTCGCCGTTTACAGCTACTTTCCAACCTTTGCCGAAACGTTTTCCAATGACATAAGTGTTAAAAAGTCTTTCAGCGTCTTGTTTCGATATTTTTTGAGACTCGGCTGATGTCGTCACAAGGTTGACACTGTCTTGTTCAAAGCCTTTCAATTCTGTTTGGCGTTCTCCAATTTCTTCAACAAGTGCTTCTTTCAGTTTAGGGTCAATTGAGTCCTTTTTTACTTGTAGTTTGGCTATAATTAGTCGGTTTTTAACTATTTCTTCATTCAGTTCGTCATAAATTTGATTCTTGTTTTTTTCTACGGGTCGTTCTACATCTGCAAACTTTTTACTCAAAAGTGAATCAATTGTTGCGCGTACTGAGGGGTTGTTTTTGTACTTGTCCAATGTTTGAGCAGTTGAGTCTAACTCTGCTAAAAGACGTTTTTTTTCATTTTTTTTTGTTGATTGATCCAATTTGTGTTGCAATTGTTCTTCAAGGTCGTGGGTGGTGATGCTCACCAAAAACAAAAATGCCGCACCCAATACCAAATACAACTGAATCGGATGTGCATAACGTTTGTGGTGTCCTTTGAAGAACTCTTCTGTCAATTTGCCAGGAACAAAAATATGCTTTAGAGTAGAAAACAACTTGCCATCAACATGAAAGAGAGTATGCGTGAACTCATGCAACAAATCGTGCATAGTGGCTTTGCCATCGGTGGGTTTTTGACCACAATTGGGACAAAAACTGTCAAATTCTGCCAATGGATAGTGGCAATTGAGGCAATAAGGAATATGTTTTTTCGGATGACTGTGGCTCATAATTTATGATAAAATATCGTTGATTTGAATGTTAAGACCTTCTTTGACAACTGAATGTAGCAAATCACCTAAATGTGCCAGTTTATTCGGTCAGTTAAAGGCGACAGTTGGGTGAGATTCGATAGAACTTGCCGTAAAAATAGTTTTTTTGTTGTGTCGTTCATAGTTGCTATTATCGGGCATAGTCAATCGCGCATAGTCTTTGAAAGTCAATAACTTAGATTGTGGGAACTTTAAAGTTTCAGCTTTCTTTTTTGGCAGAATTTCAGTTATTACACCCATTGTCATTTCTTTTTTCTACAAAAATAAGCCTTTTACGTGAAAAGGGTATTGTTCCGAAATATCATTTCTTAAAAAATACCCAATGCACGACAAATACAGTAGGTCAAGAAAGCAATGGATAGTACCATCAAAAGAAGAAACCAGCCACCCTCAAAAAAAATAGCCGTACGAATCGAAAAAACAGCCGCACGAATTTAAAATATAGCCATTTGCGCCGAAAATATAGCCGCACGGAAAAAAAATACAGCCATTTGCGCCGAAAATATAGCCGCACGGAAAAAAAATATAGCCATTTGCGCCGAAAATATAGCCGTACGGAAAAAAAATACAGCCATTTGCGCCAAAAATATAACCGTACGGAAAAAAAATATAACCGTGCGGAAAAAAAATATAGCCATTTGCGCCGAAAATATAGCCGCACGGAAAAAAAATATAGCCGTGCGGAAAAAAAATACAGCCATTTGCGCCAAAAATATAGCCGTGCGGGAAAAAAATATAGCCGCACGAATTTAAAATACTGATGTTACGCACGATACAATCACTGACTGTTTTTTGCTCCGCAAAAAAGACGTACTACGAAACTACTTTTTTGGGAATGTTCAAAAAAGTGTGTCAAGGAGTAAAAATATTAAAAAATAAAATTTCCCACATTTTACAGACGTTAGCCAACAATGTTTTAGTGGCTGGGTCTGCCTTATCCACATTTCAATGCTTTGACAAATTTTAAAATGC
>JAEUUP010000028.1 GCA_016787525.1 Saprospiraceae bacterium
CAGTTGCAGCAAAAACTCATAGCCCCCCTCAGTAATTTGTTGACACGCGAAGTGGTGATTGTGCCTGATGGCGTTTTAGGTTATGTCCCATTTGATGTTTTGTTGACAGAACAACCCAAAGACGCTTTGAAATTTGAGAAACACAGCTATCTTGGCAAAAAACACATCATCAGCTATAACTATTCGGCAACCTTGTGGCAAGAGATGCGCGACAAAAAACACAAAACAGAGCCAAAAAAGAATTTCATCGGTTTTGCACCTTATTTCAATGGAGATACAACGCTTTTGAGCAGTCTATTCAGCCACGATTTAGCGATGCGAAAAGGTTTAGATTCACTAAAATATACTGGTGAAGAAGTATTCAAAGCTCAAAAACTCATGCGCGGCGAATCTATGATGGACAAAAAAGCGACCAAAGAAACCTTTGAGAAAATAGCAGGTGATTACCGCATCGTTCACCTCGCCACACATGGCAAAGCCAATGATAAAATCGGCGACTATTGTTTTTTGGCATTCACAGAAAAAAAAGACAGTGTGCAGAATGAATTATTGTATGTCCGCGATATTTACAATCTGTCGCTCAACGCCGATTTAGTCGTTCTAAGTGCTTGCGAAACAGGTATTGGAGAATTGAAACGCGGTGAAGGTATTGTGAGTTTGGCGCGGGCGTTTACTTACGCGGGTACTAAAAGCATGGTAACAACCCTTTGGGATGTGAATGATAAAAGCACGATGTATATTATGGAAGGTTTTTATCGCCAACTGCGAAAGGGGCAGCCCAAAGACAAAGCCTTATGGCAATCCAAGATTGATTATTTTACCAGAGCCAAAGGCGAATTGGCGCATCCTTATTTCTGGGCAGCCTTTATACCCATTGGTGATATGCAGCCTATTCGAGACTGATGTGATAGTATCAAATTATTAAGACCCCTCAGTATCCGCCTCTCCGAAAAATCACCAATTGAAAAACAATTCAGTTGGTGATTTTTTTTGAAAAAAAAGCGAATCAACAGTCACCTTTTAAAATCAACCAGCACTAATAGTAAAACCAAGTGATTGATAATAGTTCGTTAAAAATAGATGCGGTTGATTGTGTATAAATAATATTGATAATCAACGCTTTATATGACATGTGACATAAACGTAGTTTGCTGCTTAAATTTTTTGATTTACGGGAGTGCCCATTTCTAAAAATAAAGCGCAAAAAATGACCTAATCAACTTTTGAATCAAGTCAGTCACCTATTCTTAACGGACTATTGTTAATTCAATCCAAATTATTTTTAGTTCATTGACAATTTATCAACTGTTAAAAACTTTTTTAAGTGCTTCCATACGTGTATGAACTTGTAGTTTTTCATAGATACTACGTACTTGTGAACGAATGGTGTTTTCACTGACATATTTTTGAGTGGCAATTTCTTTGTACGACCAGCCTTCATTGAGCCCCCTCAGTACAGCACGCTCTTGTTCAGTTAGTTTTTCTAATTCAGGATATTGAGGCTCAGTTCGTTTGAATGAAGCCGTGACCATGCGGGCAATGGGGCGCGACATAGGTGAGCCGCCATTTTTGACATCTCTAATTGCATCAGCGAGTTTTTCGGGGGTTCCCCCTTTCACAACATAACCTGATGCACCTGCAGTCAGTGCATCGAAGACACCTTTTGATTCAATATGGTCGGTGAACATGATGTATTCAATGTTCGGAAAAAGCGAGTGATTGTGCCGCACACAGTCTATGCCATTTTGCTGCGGTAAACCAATATCCATCAAAACCACATCGGGCTGGAGTGATGGTAAGGCAGTCGTAAAGCTTTCGGCAGACTCAAATGCACCGACACATTCTATATCCATAGAAAAACTGAGAAGGCTGGCTGTCAGTTTGCGAATATCTGCATCATCTTCAACTATGGCAACTTTTATCATTGGCTTATTCTATTAAAGTCTGTAAAGTAATTTTCTATTGCCTGCAAATTTCTGTTTTTAACTGCTATAAAAAAATAGCATTAAAGTATGAAATCGTATATCACAAAAAGCCTTGAACTCTTATAGTTGTGCCGTGTTGATGCTCAGAATCAATGGTCAATTGTGCTTGGATACTTTTGGCTCGTTGTTTTATCCCCGATAAACCTTTGGAATGTATATTATGACTGTATGGTACGAATCCGATGCCATTATCTTTGATTTCTAATAGGTACTGATACTTGTCAAGCTGCGTCAAAGTCAAATCAATTTGTGTTGCTTGGCTGTATTTAGCAGCATTATTTTGAGCTTCGACAAAGATATGTAACAGATTGCGTTTTACCTTTGGAGATACTGAGGGGGTATCCAAAGATGATTTAGGGAAATTGAATTGGAGTGAAACGTGTGTATCAGTCCAAAAATCAGAAGCATAGTCTCTAAAATAAGCCTGCATTTCGTCAAAACCATCGTATTCAGGGTTTATGGCAAACACGATTTCTTTCAGTTTGTATCGCAATTGTTGCGCCTCTTGCATCAGACGATTGGCTTTTTCGCGTATATCTATTAAATTGAGTTCGGGCAAACGTTCCATATAAGCAGCTGTTAATGAAATTTTAGTCAATCCAGCACCGATTTCGTCGTGAATGTCTTGCGAGACTTCATTACGGATGCGTGCCAAATCGAGTTCTTTTTCTAATGCCAATTGAACATTGTCTTGTTTGAGTTTTTCTTTTTCAATAGCATCTAAACGTGACTTATAGGCTAAACCTGTAGAGAAAAACACTAATTCAGCAAGAATCCCTATTTGATTGTATAGTAAACTGTCATCCCAAAAATTATTGGTTGACTTCGTAAATCGAGTTATTATAGAACCTACGATATATACTCAATAGAAAATGGATTGCCTATTTTACTTAGGCAATATGAAAATTAAGAGTCAACAGGTTGTTCAACTCTTGCTTATAGATAGCAATATTTTTGAAGAAATCTAAAACTGTTTTTTTAAACTCATCAAAAGTTTGATAATAATCGTAATTGATTATTTTCTTTTTTGTGAATTTCCATAACCTTTCGATAAGGTTAAGATTTGGGGAATATGGGGGCAAAAACACCTGTTTTACTGAGGGGTATGTTTGTTCTAACCACTTTTTTAGTTCTTTGGCATAGTAGTATCTGGCATTGTCGTGAAATAAATAGAGGGTACTATTCGGATTTTGATTCACTAATTTAACGACTAATCTTTTCATAGATTCATAGTTAATTGTATCGGCTTCATCAATGACAATATCCGTTACATTGTGGGCATTAAGCGCACCGTTAATATTGACTCTTTTACGTCCAGAGTTTGCAGCAATCGTAAATTCTTGACCTTTTTTTATCCAGCCGTAATCAGGGCGTGTATTGTGTTGAGGGTGAACGGCATCTACAAAATAAGCTACGGCTGTTTCTGGATTTTGAGCAACATCTTCTAAAATAGTGGTCATTTCAGCTAAAAACGCCTCTTGTTTGGCTGTGTCGGCTTTGGATGGCTCTTGTTTGGTCTTTTTATAACTAAAACCTATGCGATTGAGTAAGGTCGTTACACCACTCGGTTGGTATGTTTTACCGAATTTTTCTTCAATAAAGGCGATAACTTCGTAAGAGGTCGTATAGAGAAAGTTTTGAAGTTCGGCATCCAATATAGCTATTTCAGACTTAGTTAATTTGCCAGAATAGCCCACATAATTCAGTGTTAAATAAGATTCTATGCCAACTGATTCATACATACGAAAATAACGATTGACCGTCGTTTGGTCAATACCTAAACTTTGTTCGATTTGTTCAACGCTAAAACCACTATCAGACATCAACAAAACCGTGATGCGGATGTAAAGACTACTATGTCGTTCTTTTTTTTGCAGCTTCCGTAGCTCAAATCGTTCTATGTCGCTTAGTGAAATCATCACGTAAAGTTAAAAATTAAAGCCAATAGGCAATCCTTTTTCATTTGAGTATAACAAAGTGATCCAATCGTAATATAACGTCCCAAACTACTATCTTTAAGCACTATAAACATATAAAAGAAAAGAAAAAGCCCGATAAAAGAATTGAAGAAACGTGTAAAGCGAATATATTGATAACCTGTATAAGGATCAATAGCCAATAGAATTTGGGCTGTAACGATAGCAGATAGGAAAACCAAAAAAAGCAGACGCAAAAAACGATGGGCTTTGGGATAATGTATTCTTGTTTCTAAAAAACTGTCAATAAATAAAATATAAAAGATAGACCACCCCCATGCAAAAGGTGTTCGCCAGTAATATGGTAAAAGCCAATGACTACCCCAATCAATAAATTGGTCGTTGGCAATAAAACCACGCCAAAAAAAAATAAAATGAGTTGCAATATAACCACAATAATACAAAAAGGCCTTGTGCCGTAGCTGAAAATAATTGGCTAAAGATGTGATAAATACGAATAGCAAAATACTGAGAAAAGTAATATTCCACGAGTAGGCAATAATTAAATCCTGCCAAAAAAAGTTAACTTCAGCCGTAGGGTTAAAAAAAATAGGTCTAATACCAAAATCACTTGGATAACCACTGGCTCGACAGTAAAACAGTATTCGTGATTTAGGCGGAAAATGCACTAATAATGTTGTTGTACTTGGATAAATGGTTTTTTCGGGCTGAGGGTGCTTTTTTATAAAAGTTCCAATAGTTAAAGGTATCAGTTGTTGATTATTTCGTATTTGATAAACTGTCACACTATCGTAATCAGCCAAGTTGAATGACAGGGTGATGGTATCTGTATGTGTGTTTTCGACACCGAATTTTAACCATACACGATAACGCAAGAATGCACTGATTTCAGTCAAAGAAGCTTTTGATAAGGGCTTGAACGTTTGTGTCCGAATATTGTCTATTGTCAGCTGTTCTGTTTTATCTTGAAAGACATGAATATAATCTGCGAGGTGAATGCTGTCTTTAATAGGGTGAACAAGTTTTAGCATCTGTAATGAATCGTTGTTCTGAGACCACGATTGCAGTGTACTGAAAACAATTAAAAAAAATAAAATAGGGTTTGGTTTTCATAATGGGTTGTGCAGGTTCTCATTATAGAATAATACAACATTTAGACAAAAATAGTCAATAATGGTGAGAGCAATCGGGTTTATCCTATTTTTTTTGAATAAAAAATCACACTTTAATGCTATTTTCAAAACATAACGAAATCTCTAACTTTGTTTCATATTTCAAAAACACCCCCTCAGTATTAATGATTGAATCAGATGAAAATAACGATTTTGTTTACGACCTTTTTATTACTGTTTTTTAATAGAAGCTATTCACAATATCAATGGACAATCAAACAAACGGCTCAATCAAGTAAGGATACACTGCTATCCAACGAAAAATATTACTTGTGGAACGAAATATCTAAAAAGGTATTAGGTTATAAAAGCCAAAAGAAAGGTATCAACTTAGCATGGCTATCGCCCCAAAAAACCAAACAAAATATCATTTTTAAAGACTGCGATACCGATGGTGTTTTAACGGAACGAGATAGTGTAGCTATCTGCGTCGAAGGTGGCGCATATTTACGCTATGGCGCACGTGAGTACGGTATCAATATCGTTTGGTCGCAAACACCTGTTTACGAATGGGCTTTGATGAGTCAAAATGAAGCGATTACTACATCGGTTCAGTCTCCTAAAAAGTATGCACTTTACAATCGAACCAAACAGGCTTATCTGATTTATGCTGAAAAATACGATGTTGGCGTATTACTACAGTGGTCTGACGAATGGTAATATAATATGAAAAGAAAAGGAGATACCCGAAAATCCTTAAAAGAGTAGGGCGCGGAAGCCGAAAAGTGGTTAAAGAGTAGGCAATTTATCTTTAAAAACAAAAATTATGAAAAATAACCATTTTAGTCTTTTCCTAAAAACAAAAACCTTCGTGTGTTTGATTTTTAGCACTTATACTTTATTAGCGCAAGATCCATTAACAGATGGAACTCATTACACGATTCAAAATAAAGAATCTAACAAAGTCATAGATGTTAGTGGCAATAGTCAAGTAGCAGGTGCAGCAATATGGCAATATGATATGAATCTCACAAATGCCCAAAAATTCACTTTTGTTGATGCGGGAAATGGTTACTATTATATTCTCACAAACTCAAATTTATATGTAACTTTAAAATATAACGAACCTCCTAAAACAACAGATAAGAGTACAATAAGCAAGGTTGGAAATAGCTATACACTTATGCAAGCCCCCCAATACACATCAACTAGTGCTATTTGTAAGACAAGTGTTGCGCCATCAGCTCTTTGTCCAAATAAACAAAAATGGAAATTAGTTTCTATCGAAAATAACAACAAAACATTTTTGATTCAAAGTATCGCAGTGCCTAATCAGGTACTACAACCAGTAAATAGTAATTCGTCTGTTAGTATTGTATTATCTAATCAGAACGGTAGTCAAAGCCAAAAATGGCTAATTAACAAGTCTGAATGTTTGATTATTCAAAAAGAAATTGACAGCAACGATGCTTTCATAAAATCATTACAACTGAATAAACCACCTGGATATGCGACACAAGTCGCAACATTACAAAAGAAAAATAAAGAATTGCTTCAGAGACTTAAAGACTTAAAATGTTGAAATTTTTTACGCGGAAGCCGAAAAGCGAAGAGAGTAGGCAATTTATTTTAAAAAAACAATGTTATGAAAAAAATAATGTTATGCTTTTTGGTGGCTTTTCTTGCCACAAGTGGATTATCTGCTCAAACACCTACATCGTGTGCTAAAATACGAGCAGATATAGCGAGCCTTCAAACAGTTATAAAAAATCTTCAAAAAGCCTTACCCAGTTTGAGAGGTGTTGAAAGGACGGCTACTTTAAAAGAAATCGAATTAGACAAAGCTGAATTAGCCGCTTTGCAAAAAAAGCTTGTAGCTCTTAAATGCTAAATAAAAGGCTCAAAGCTTTTGAAATCAAGCGACGCGGAAGCCGAAAAGCGGTTAAAAGAGTAGGCAATCATTAAAAAACTAAACGATTATGAAAAAGACTATTTTTTCAATTCTCCTTTTATTTACAGTAATTGGGTTACAGGCACTTGCCCAACCTATTAATCATGTTCTTTACAGCTTACCTAATTTTACTGAAAACGCATTGTGGAATAAAGCTGTTAGTGAGCAAAACGGCATGATTGGCAGCGATTATAGAGGTAAGGAATATATAGGACCTGCTGCATTTCAGAGGGATTATCAGGTAGATGGTGTAAAAACTGCAATTGGTTGGGTACTTACCTTAGGACAAACGGATCGATTCAACTTCTGGATACCCCAAAAATTACCCGGAGAAAATGACCCTTATTATAAAAGAACCCTAAGTGGAAATATTAAGAGACATCATATTGCCGAAGTTGAAAAGGTTTATCCCGATCATGATTTAAACATTGATATCGTTCCACTTACAAATTACCAATACTTAATAAGTCAAGCACATAAGCCTGAAAGAGTATTTCTTACGAAAGTTGACCAAAAAGTTAATGATGCTCCCCCATGCCCTAATAATTTTACTGAAGTTGAGGCAGAAATTGACACTCAAGCAGATGTAAAGGAATTAATGAATGGCATGCTGTCAGAAGGTCAACTTTTAACACTTTATGGTCCTTGGATTTATGATAAGGGGCATTGTTGCCATCCAGAAATTCATCCTGCTGAGCAGATATGGTGGATGAAAGATAAGACCTGTGTTGATTGCCCTCAGACTTATTATTGTGCATTAATTTGTGACGGTTCTCAACGGTTTTGGTGGAGAAATCAAATGGACGGTGATAATAAAATGAAGCCTTGGGGAGCTCCACCTATCAAAGGTACATTTGCTATTGCTTTCGAAACAGAAATTGGGAAGCCCGCACAGAACTTTGTTGTCAATACTATTGATGCTAATAATGTGAAAGTAATATCAAATAGCAATAAAGTGTATAATCTTGTTTTTGGGGGTAATACATTGGTTTCTTTTAACCCTAATAGTAATAATTTTACTGTTACTTTTGAAAAAGTTGGTATTTTGCCGGGTACCAATAAAATACGTGGTTTTTTGGTACTTGAAACAACTGTAGGAAAAGTTACCCAAATAGCAACACGAGTTACTAAACCAATTCTTGGCTCAAATAGTAATTTAACTATAAATATCCCACAAGGATCGGATCCCAATTTGGTAGATCAAAGTATTGAAGAACAAGTTTTTAAAAAAGAGGAAGGTCATTATATTTTCAGTATAGTTAATGAAAGTGTTAGAGGTGATGTGAATATCCGCTATTTAAAATCACAAGGTAAAGGCGAAATATACAGTAAAAATGGTTCTTATATTGCAACACACAGTAATTGGCGTACTTCGTGGCAAAATATTGTCAAATATGGTGATCTACACTTATTTTATGACCGTGCTGCTGGTATTGGAGAAGTTTATTCCTTCGACCAACAAAATATTAACAGATTGGTAAAATCATATTCAAACTGGCGTAGGTCATGGGACATTGTAACAACTTGCCCTGCAGGTATCCTATTTTACGAACCAACAGGTCATGCTGAAATATATAGCTTGAATTCTGATGGTTCTATGATTTTGAAAAAAACACATAATGGTTGGCGAAGTTCGTGGAAGAATATAGTTATGATAGACTGCGATCGTTCAGTGGGGGATGATGTTTGTGCGCCTTTTACTATGTTATTTTATGATCCTATTGCCCATACAGGAGAATTTTGGAATATGTCTGCTGATGGAAATATAATTCTGAAAAAAACACATACCAGTTTTCGTAGTACGTGGCAAAATATTGTAGCATTAGATAACAGTAAGGTGCTTTTCTACGACCGTACAAACAATCTTATCGAAATATATTATGTTGATGGTCAAGGTAATATGGCTTTAAGAAAAAGTTATCCCAATTGGGAAAAACCTTTGACGGATATTACTTTTTTAAGAGGCGGTATTTTGTTGACAACAACAGATAGTTATCAGTTACTGAAATATAGAGTAGCGGCAGATGGTACATTGACTAAAATATAGTGATTCTAATCTGCCACAATGAAATTTGTATTCAACATGAAATCACAACTCTTACCCATCCTTCTTTTAATAACAACAGCCCTATTCGCCCAACAAACAAGCGAAAGTGGTTGGCAAAAAGTAAAAATACAACCTGCTAAATTCCTTAATGTGAATTGGAGCAAAAATACACAGACCCATATGACGATGGAATTGGTGCAGATTGAAGTGCAGATTGTGTCATCGGACTCTGTTCGGCCTTCAATGGTTAAGGTTTATGTGGATGGTATGCTTACACAAGGAAGCAAAGGCGATGAGGTCAGCTTGAGGGGAAATCCTAAAGAGTTGACTTATCGGCAGTCTTTGGGATTGAAAGAAGGATTGAGTAAAGTTGAGATTGAAGTTAGTAATAATGTCGGTACGAAAAGGACAGAAGCACGTTTTTTTCAGAAAAAAGGAAATATTATCAAATTGGTAAATAAGGAAACCATCAACCTACAAAAGGTAATATGGCAATCGCCTATTGACCCTTTGGAATTGGATGGCAAACCTTTTACGTTGCAACAGCCCGAAGTGGAAATCAAATTGCGTTTTACCTCCCCTCAGTATATTGAACTAAAAGACATCATTGTTTATCAAAATAATAGGATTATTGCTAAGACACCACGCGCCACGCTCAAACTTCAAGATGACAGTTATGTGTTCAAAGATTATGTGCTTTTAGATGAAAAAGAGGAGAACAATCGCCTTTTTGTCATCGTCAAAACGCCTGAAATGGAGATGCAATCCGACCCCTTGTTGTTAAGTTATCGCAGTTTTAGACCAAATGTGCATGTTTTGTCTATCGGTACAAGTTCTAATTTGGAATATACGGCAAAAGATGCGCTTGACTTTTCGCAATTATACAAAAATCAAGGTGGAAAAGCGGATAATAAGTTGTTTAACAGTATCAATGTAGATGTTTTAGCAGGTCAAGAAGCCGTTGCCAGTGAAATCCGTGGACGGATTGAAGATTTAAAAACCAAATACGAAACAGGTAATATCAAAGAGAATGACCTGATTATTCTTTTTATTTCGTCTCATGGCTTTGTTTATAACAATGAATTTCGGCTACAAGGTTCTGATTACAAAGCAAGTCGCAGCGAAGAAACTTCTGTTTCGTTTCAACGCAGCGTTTTGGACAAATTGGAGCAAATAAATGCGAAGAAAATCATTTTTATTGATGCTTGTCACAGCGGTGGCAAAGGTTCGATAGCTGATATCAATCAAGAAATTGCAAAACTCAACAGTATTCAAAAAGGTATTGCAATTGTATCATCGAGCCAAAAAACGGAAGAATCGTATGAAGACAAAGTCTGGAAAAACGGTGCTTTTACGAGTGCTTTACTGAGGGGTATGCAAACAGGTGTTGCCGATAGCGACAATAACAGTATTATAACACTCGATGAGTTGGACAAATACCTGCAATTAGAAGTTCCCGAAATAGTGAATAAAGTAAAAGGTAAACCACAACATCCTATTGTTATCAATAAAGGTTTGGGCAATATCGCTGTTTTTATTAGGCAATAATTCTTGTAAGTATTTAAAAATCAATCATTAAAACGACCCGACATGCGAATCTGTTTTTTTCTCTTATACTACTGTTCTATCAGTTTTGCACAAACGCCTTTTGTCTCTAATATCAATTTGCAACAGCAAGGTAATGACAAAATCGTCATCACATACGACTTGGCAGGAAATGCCAAAGACCATTATGATGTAATGATTGAGCGCATCGAAATTATTAATTTTCCGAAAGGTATTGTACCTAAAAGTCTTACAGGTGATATTGGAAAAAACATCAGCGCAGGTAAAAACAAATCAATTGTTTGGGATGTGTTGAAAGATATTGAGTATCTCGACAAAGATATAAAAGTGGTTATGAGAGCCATTCCAATCTATAAAACGCCCAATGATAAACCCAAAAACAATAAACTTTTAGTGCGTTTGGGTGCAAGTACCCTTAGCGCAGGTGGTAGTACGCTCGTTATTTGGGGCATAAATAAAATGAAAGAAGGTAAAACGTTTTACAATAATTACGCATCAACAACAGACCCAACAAAATTCCAACAAGATTTTGGAATGACACGCAGCGATGCTTTAGTTTCTTCTAAAATGACATACAGTAAAGGGCGTACTTTATCTATTGCGGGTGGCGGATTAATCGCTGTTGGTAGTTTTTTCTTGGTTAAACAAAAATTATCAAAAAATACCACCGAAACACGATTCGGCTTTGTGCCGACTTCAGATGGGAATTTTGGATTTGTCTATCGTTTTTGATGCTTAAAAATACTTTTTTATGAAAATCAAGCACTTAATCAGCCTCGCTATACTGTTTTCGCATTGTTTTGAAAGTATGGCACAACGGTATAAGACAGGGGGTGTCTTAGACGAAAAGTACACGACATTTCCTGTGATGCCTCATTATGGCAGTAAAGCAGATGATGAAAATTTACAGAAAAACCGCGTTTTTAGCCTAAAACCGTATTGCCCAAAAGTGGGTAATCAAGGCGAAACGCAGACATGTGTGCCGTGGGCGATTGGTTATGCAGCGATGAGTATATTGCAAGCTGTCGAAAACAATTGGAAAGATAGACCTGATAAAATCAATGAATTTGCCTATTCTACCTATTTCGCTTACAATCAATTGGTTGATAAAAAACGCGATTGCCAAGTGGGTTTAAAAATAAGAGAAGTCATAGAATTGATACAAAATAAGGGTAATATCACAGCGCAAGAATTTGATACACGTTCCGATGTTTGTGGCAAAACAGTTTCTATGGAATTGCAAGAGAAAGCCATAACCAATCGCATCTGTAACCCCTTGTCTTTGAATAATATACTGCCAAGCAGCAAGATAAACAATGTAAAAACGGCTTTGCTGCAAGAAAAACCCGTTGTTATTTGCCTTTCGATTAATAAAAGTTTTGAAAAAATAAGTGAAAGCGGGGTTTGGAATCCCAAGTCTGACAACTCTTATCGCGGCATTCATGCAGTTTGTATCATAGGTTATGACGACGGCAAAAGCGCATTTGAAATAATGAACAGTTGGGGCGAAGAATGGGGTAATAATGGTTTTGCATGGATAAAATACGATGATTTTGTTCAATATTGTGCAGAAGCTTATACTTTTTCATTAAATCATGGGACAGGTAAATTGTTATCATCAAAAGTCTATTTGCGATACCCCTCAGTAATGAGTGGCAACGATATTCATTTTGATACTTTGAAAGTACAGTATGACGCTTCCAGAAAAGTATATGATATAAAGCAAAAAACGATTGAAGTAGGGGCAATCATTCAACCTTTTATCGCGCAGACCACGAAGGAAAGTTACCTCTATGTTTTCAGTTATGATGCTGTGCAAAATATCACTGTGCATTGGCCCAGAAACCAAAAAGTAGTGACACAAAATGAAAGCCCCATCATCGCAACAACTAAAATAGAATTGGCTATTCCATCTGAATCGTCGGCTATACAATTATCCAAAATAGGAACTGAATACTTTTGTTTTTTGTGGAGTAATGAACCCATCGTTGATTTTAATGATTTGCTCATTTCTTTGAAAAACAAAACCAATACACTAACTTGGGACAATATAAATGCTTTTTTTAAAGAAAAAATACCCCCCCTCAGTACAATTCGATACGAAAAGCAAAAAATCGGTTTTTCAACTTATCAAGAAAAAACGTGTATTGTGCCTATTATTATCCGTTTAAATGTACAGTAAAAAATGAAAACGAAACAATTCTTATATCTTTTGGGCTTGCTCATAAATTTGTTACTATTCTATGAATGTGCTGACAAACAGTTTATTGAAATACCAGATAAAACAGATATGACAACAAGCGGTACTATAAGTGGTATCGTTTCAAATTCAACGAATATCACACCCTGTGGGCTGGCACAACGAACAGATGGGAAATACATCATTGTTTATGGTGATGCCAACAACGGCTTGAAATCAGTCAATATGAATGGTAATCAGATAGTAAATAGTAGTTTAGTCTCTTACAATGTGGGGCAAGTGGTCATAAATTCAAGCAAACTGACACCTGATAATAATATACTGCTGATTGGCAATAATAAAACAAATGATAGTGTTTTTGTTGGTTTAATAAAAACAGAAACTCAGGCTTTGGAGTGGAATTATAAAATAGCATCACCAACTGCATCGCCTGCGATTGGACAAGATATTGTTGCCCAATCACCTAATATTTTTTATGCGGTGGTTTCTAATGCACCTAATAAGCCATTTGTTATTGTCATAAACCCTAATGAACAGAAAAAAGAGGTTATTTCAATTGATTCTATGTTCAAAAATAGGGTTTTTACACCTTCAAGTATTACATCTTTACCAGATGGGAGCATTACAATAGTGGGTAATTGTAATGGTGTATTGTCCAAATATTACTATACACGACTAAAATATTTAAATCAACAAACTTGGTATTTTTATAATTCAACAGAAGATTCGATTATAGCAAAAGTAACGATTGACAATAGTTTCAAAATCAAAGTGCATCGTTTGTATGAAGACCAACTTATTTATGTGAGTACGTTTGGTGCGGGGCATCTTTTTGGACCAGAGCCTTCCCATATCGAAGACATTCCCTATTCTGATGCATCAATTAATTCTGATTCCACTGTTTATTTATGCGGAAACAATGCCGTAGTTGCTGGAAATCAATTGGTTGTAAGAAAAGTCAATTTAGAAATGCAAGACAGACTGCCCGTCAAAAGAATATCTAATATTACTTTAGCCTTGAAAGCCCATAAGATAATGAGAAGCACTGATGGCGGTTATTTACTTTTAGCAACCGCTACCCAAACAGGCAGTAATACATCACTTTACATCGTAAAAGCCGATAAAGACGGCACTATTCAATAAATTATTTAATCAAAAAACTTATCAAAATGAAATACACATTCTTTTTCTGTTTCATCGTCAGCCTATTCATCAGCGATGCCGCTTTTGCTCAACCAAAAACAGATAAAAAACTCGAAGCTGCCATTGAATCACTCAGCAAAACAGCATTTATCAAAGAACTGAAAAAATGTAAACAACAAATAGAAGCCAATGTCGCAGATTTCAAAGCGACTAAAGATGTGGATGAAAAAGACATTCGCAAAATAAAACGCGCTTATGCCGAAACGCAAGAGAGGTTTGATGGCATATTAAATGGTCTTAAAAAAGATTTGATGACAAAAGCCAATCGAGATTTTATCATCGCCAATCCTGAACGTTACACAGATTTTACAAAAAAAAGCCTTCAAGAAACTATGGACGACTATCAATCTAATTGCCAAAGTTTGATAGATAAAGCGACAGGTAAAGCAGGTTCAGCAGCCTTGGTGGCACTCGTTGAATTACTTGTACCCAGCATCAACAATTTGGTAGCTTATTTTCAAGACTATAAAAAAGCGTTGAATACGGCTAATGAAGCTTTTATTGAAGATAAATTGATTCAAAAGTTACGATTGAAAACATGGGATTCTTTAGATTAACGCCCTCAGTATTTTCTATTTTTAAATTGAAATAACGCATGATACCTGTTGAAGAAATAAAAGAAAAATTGGCATACCTCCGCAGAAAAGATAAAAATTATACCATTTTTGGCGCAGAAGGTCATAAGTATGAACTCGAACCTGTTGCAGACGAACAAATGGTCATAGATTTTGAAACGGCTGTGGGTTGTCGTTTGCCTGAAGACTATCGTGAGTTTATCCTGAAAGTAGGTAACGGTGGTGCTGGACCTGAATATGGTTTCAGTGGTCTATATTATGAAAAAGGAGACGATATAGAACAATATAAAATACCTTATAATCCAAATAATTTTGAATGGGTACTTCCTTCTGATACAGAAGCCAAGCAGGGTATCGAATACGATTTTGATTTGATAACGGGCGCGATGTTCATGTACGATGGCGGTTGTGGCATCAGCACCTATCTGATTATCAATAGCATAGAGTATCATGGCGAATTGGTTGTTTTCGGTTATTGCCCTATTTTCTATGGTGGTCATTTTTTGAAGGAGTATATGTATTGGTTGAATAATGCTGTAAAAAGGTGTTGAAAAAATTACTACCTTATCAAATTAATAAGCGACAATATGCCAAAATTCTTTGGACAAATACAATTAGACCCCTCAGTAAATTGGTTTAACGCTGTTTTTCACTCTCATCAAATATTGATATTAGGCAAAAAACAAGGGGAATTGTGGTTGGCGCGATTCGATTGTATAGATTATGTTGAATATTATATTTTGGGACAGTTACCCGACGAGGCAGTAGCAGAATGGGTTTCAGCACCCGAACACACTGAAAACTTGCTGGCTTATATTTTCATTCCTGTTTACAAAAAGCCTTTATATCTGAAAGAAATCAAGCCCATCCATTTGCCTCCTTTATATTTAAAAGAAAGTATTCATTTTCCTAATAAAGTCAATATCCTGTTTTTAGATTGGTTGCCGAGATTTACGATTGGGGCGGTAATGATAGAAAATGAAACAGTCGTGATTTTGCATGGTATTGGCGAGTTGAAAGATAAAAGTTGGCTTTATGGTTTGCCAATGGTGTTAGAGTATTATTCGATTTTTGGGGAATCTATATCGGTCGTACCGTGTCAGCTTTATAAAGATCGCCCACTTTCTCTAAGTCCAATATTTTGGAAGCCGATGATATATCGAGATGGGCAATATTATGTTGCATCAAGAGATGCAATATGTGTATCTATCAATCATAGCGGAGATAGCGACCTTTATCACCCCACTTTAGATATGATGGCTATTGTTTGTTGCAAGGGTAGGTGTATTAAAGTCTTTGTTGGTATTTCTGAAGCCGATGGCTCGTACTATTTGTATAGGTATGACTCAAAATATTGGGATAATGAGCGTGAAAATGATATATTCGGAGATAAAAAGAAATTAGAAAAACTAAAGGCTATAGGCTTTGCCAAAAAGACTTTTTTTACAGCTTGTGATAGGATGGTTGACTTCTATTCAGGTATTGATGAAGAAAGCCGCCCTGTTTGCTATGCAACTATTACGCTCACGGCTTCTATTATAAGTGGATTTGCATTGGGAGAACAAAGTAACCTTTGTGCTTTTTTGACTGATGATTGTCTGGTAACAATTTATGATTTACGAAACTAAAATATTCGATTTTTCCATTATGACAAAGCGAGAAAAAGAACTCAAACTAAACGATTTCATCTACGATTTAGAAATAAATCACTGGTTAGCGACCAATGAAAATGGCTTTCATACGCTCCAAACAGGGTCGAGTGGTAAATTTTATCAGATGCTGTTTTTATTTGGGGTGTTGCTATTGATCATGTTTCTGAAAGCAACCCCAAGAGTTGGCGAAACACCTGCTTGGTTCAAATGGTTTGCCTTTTTGTCTGTACTTGGCGTACTATTGGCATCCGCTATAACACTTAATCGCAAAACCATTTTTGATTTGGAAAACGATGTCGTCAAAGTAACTGTTTTTGGTATATCTATTTTTCATCGGTCATTGAGCAGTTTTGAAAAATTCTCTTTTGACCCTGGTTATATCGTCAATGGCGTTGACCCTGGAGGCGTTTTGTATATGCACTTCAAAAACGGCGGTAAAATGCGTGTTGTACAGTTGCGTCACCCCGATGATTTACAGAATCTCCAACGATTTATTCTGGGCGCACTAAAATTATGGGAATAGTATAAACATAAGATGCCGAAACTGTTAGCCAAATACAAATATCCCTTCAGTAAAAAAGTGAGATAGAATTACTAATACCGTCTCAAAAACAAGCTCTTTTTTATACTGAGGGGTCGTCTGTTACCCTGCGGATGCACGGGCAACTGTTGTTCGACCATATTTTTCACAGCGACGAACCGATTGTAAGCATGTCGGAGAAATATAAAACCCAAAACGAGCAGCGGAATTTGACTAAAAAATTAACCGCGGGTAGGAATTAACATAATTATAATTAATAAAATTAGAAAAAAATGAAAGCGGCGGCGAAGTATCAAAACTTCGCCGCCGCTTTTGGTTTCAATACGGCTCACCAAAAAGACTTTCCAAACGAAGAGAAGCGTCAAGTCAAAGTAAACGGAATTGAGTTTCAATACGGCTCACCTAAAAGACTTTCCAAACAAATAAACGAGACTGATATACTAAACCAAATTTATTGTTTCAATACGGCTCACCTAAAAGACTTTCCAAACCTCACCTTTTGGTGCGTTATTTTATAACCTTCGGGTTTTGTTTCAATACGGCTCACCTAAAAGACTTTCCAAACTTATAAGGAAGCCATTGATAAAGTAAACAAATCGTTTCAATACGGCTCACCTAAAAGACTTTCCAAACATAGTGCTATTGTATATTCTATAAGTTTTGGTTAAAGAAGTTTCAATACGGCTCACCTAAAAGACTTTCCAAACGATCGAAGTCGTAAAAATACCGGTATACTACGATCTTCGTTTCAATACGGCTCACCTAAAAGACTTTCCAAACAAAAAACAGAAGAAAGAATGAGCTGGATTAAAACTTTGTTTCAATACGGCTCACCAAAAAGACTTTCCAAACCAGTAAAAAACGTTAGAAAATGCGAAAGCAAAAAAACGGTTTCAATACGGCTCACCAAAAAGACTTTCCAAACCATCTTTTAATTTCAATCATCAATGAAAAATATCGTTGGTTTCAATACGGCTCACCAAAAAGACTTTCCAAACGGGCAAATTGTTGTCAGTTAAACATTGACCCACAACACGTTTCAATACGGCTCACCAAAAAGACTTTCCAAACCGTTCTTCATTGCTTCATGCATTCGGCAATTTCGCGTTTCAATACGGCTCACCAAAAAGACTTTCCAAACCCTGTGACTTTTGTATCGCAGGTTAAAAGGTATATTGCGTTTCAATACGGCTCACCAAAAAGACTTTCCAAACTATTTTCTAAAATTCAAATTAAATTAAATTAAAATGAGTTTCAATACGGCTCACCAAAAAGACTTTCCAAACAACATTCGCGATCGGCGAAACCACGGGGCATACGCACTCGTTTCAATACGGCTCACCAAAAAGACTTTCCAAACTTCTTGTTGATGTATAAGTTGGGTGAGTGTGCATAACTGTTTCAATACGGCTCACCAAAAAGACTTTCCAAACTGGTGTATGGAATTATAAAATTGATGACAACATCTGTTTCAATACGGCTCACCAAAAAGACTTTCCAAACTTGAAAATCGTCAAAATCAACGTTGACGAAGAAGTTTCAATACGGCTCACCAAAAAGACTTTCCAAACGGAAATAAGTGGCGATGGTTCAACAGAGCAAGTATTTAAACGGTTTCAATACGGCTCACCAAAAAGACTTTCCAAACAAGATATTGAAAACATCAAAAATAATTTAAAACAATGGGTTTCAATACGGCTCACCAAAAAGACTTTCCAAACTTCCAACCGTAGTAAATCAATCAATGTATTCTTGGAATTCATTGTTTCAATACGGCTCACCAAAAAGACTTTCCAAACTGACGGAAGCAACCCACGCGATTTTGCTAAAGTTCGTAATCGTTTCAATACGGCTCACCAAAAAGACTTTCCAAACTTATTAATTAAACAATCGTATTATTATGATTACTGTTCGTTTCAATACGGCTCACCAAAAAGACTTTCCAAACGAATGGCTCATACTGGGTTGGCAATAATGTGGTGACGAACGTTTCAATACGGCTCACCAAAAAGACTTTCCAAACAAATACCTGTCTCGAAAATTCACCAGAGGGAATACGTTTCAATACGGCTCACCAAAAAGACTTTCCAAACGAAGAAGCGAAAGCAGAAGCACTCGGGATACCTCGTTTCAATACGGCTCACCAAAAAGACTTTCCAAACACAACTATGTTCGCAGCAATTAGCGGCGAAATCAGTTTCAATACGGCTCACCAAAAAGACTTTCCAAACACGACACGGACGACGACGAAAGCGAAGTAACAGTATGTTTCAATACGGCTCACCAAAAAGACTTTCCAAACATGAAAACGAAAGTCCAAGAACTCTCGTTGACGTTGGTTTCAATACGGCTCACCAAAAAGACTTTCCAAACAAAGTATGTGCAACAGGTAAAGGTATTGCTTGTTTGTTTCAATACGGCTCACCAAAAAGACTTTCCAAACAAATTGCGTTTCCCGTTGGTCAAACAACGCACAATATGTTTCAATACGGCTCACCAAAAAGACTTTCCAAACTTCATGGGATTATAAGTTTGTTGTCTGGACAGCCCCAACAACAAGTTTCAATACGGCTCACCAAAAAGACTTTCCAAACCGCCTGATAATCAATGAGTTAAGAAAAGTCTTTTTATGATAAAACCGACGGCATACTGAGGGGGTGATTGTTAAAGTCTTCAAAATCAATCACGTACGTCCTACGA
>JAEUUP010000055.1 GCA_016787525.1 Saprospiraceae bacterium
GGCGGAGTGGACTTTTTGGAGGGAAGGTTTAATTTTTTTCAAGTTCGGGCTGCGCCCGAACTTGAAAAAAATTAAACCTTCCCTCCATTCCCCCTTTTTTCGGCGGCGAAGCCGCCGTTTTTCAACTAAAAAATTACCGAAGTATTGTTATGAAGACAAAAATATAAAAGGGATGTGTAATTGCTTACACACCCCTAAAACAAAAAAATTGTTGTATCTCTTAGTCTAAAATTGGTCATAATATCGGTGTTTGAAAAATTTAAAAAGGAAAACTACCCCCTCAGTATTTTCAACTCTAACGATAGAAATAGGACAAAAATTATAGACGTAGGCAAATTACTCAACAGGCAAAAGACGGAAAACATATCCAGGTTGCTCGACACTGACATAAATATATCCATCGCGCCCCATTTCGACGCAACGTAAGCGACCGATATTTTTGAGCAGAATTTCTTCTTTCACCACTTTTGTGCCTTCAATTTTGCAGCGATTCAAATACTCAAATCGCAACGAACCCACGAGAAAATCGCCTTTCCACGCTTTGTATCTGTCACCTGTGACAAAAGTGGCACCGCACACACCAATCGAAGGAATCCAATAGTGCAAAGGTTGCTCCATACCGTCTTTTTTAGTGTAAGGCGTTAAAATCGTCCCATCGTAGTTGATACCGTAACTGATGACGGGCCAACCAAAGTTTTTGCCTGCTTGTGTGATATTGATTTCATCACCGCCACGAGGCCCGTGTTCATTGGTCCAAAAAGCCCCTGTTGTCGGATTCATCGCCATGCCCTGCGGATTGCGGTGTCCATAAGAGAAAATCGTTTTGCGTGCTGTATCGTTTTTGACAAACGGATTGTCGGCTGGAATGCGTCCGTCGTCGTGCATCCGATGCACTTTACCCATGTCATTGTTCAATTTTTGAGGCAAAAGGGCATCGTGCTGCCCTCTATCACCCACTGTGACAAACAAATAGCCATTTTTATCAAACTCCAATCGAGAACCATAGTGATGGCGTGTCTTCTGATAAGGCTGCGCGACGAAAATATCTTTTTGTTCGGTCAACTTGTTACCCGATAATTTTGCACGCATCACGGCAGTTGTTGACCATTTGCCGCCTGCCGAATCTCTGAACTTCGAGTAAGACAAATAAATAAAACCATTTTCAGCAAATTTTGGATGCAATTCCACATCCAATAAACCGCCTTGTCCCTCAGCCAATACTTTAGGCGCGCCTTCGATAAGCGTTTTCTGACGATTTTTGTCAACGCGATAAAAATCACCATTTCTATCTGTCACGAGCAATTCCCCTTCGGGCAAAAAGGCAATACCCCACGGATTTTTCAGACCTGAAACAACCGTATCGAGTTTAACAGTCATAGAACTTTGAACAAAAACATTCGATTTCGGTTTGCCGTCAAATTTATAGCGTTTGGCATCCTCGATACTGTTCAAGATGTATTCCGCCATTTCTGCAATTTCCTCCTTTTTGAAAACCTGACCGAAGGCGGGCATTTCTTTCTCAGGAAAACCATTGGTGATACTCTTTATCAGACTATCGCGGTGGCTGCCATGTTTCCATTGTCGGTCCACAAAGACATCCACATTCGCGCCATGGCAACTCGAACAAATCGTCTTGAATTTTTCCGCAGAACCTGCAAATTTGCCATCTCCACTTGCAGATGTTCCCTTATTGCCGTTGGTTTGGCACATGATAAAAGTCGTAATCGTCGTAAGAATCAGTAAAAATTTATACATGATGTTTGGTTTAGTTTAAAAAATAGATGATTCAACAAAAGTAAAAATGCCAAGCGGATTTGTATCACGCTTGGCATTTTTACCCCTCAGTATTTTTATTTTTTTTCGCTAAATGACCGTTTTACTGCCTCACCATAGATACAGGCATTGACCAATCAAACTGTCCATTAATCGTTGGTGTTTGAGCCGATGACGTGTAGGAACGCACGCTTTTAAACACAAAATCATAAATTTCGCGCACTGTAACGATTTTATTACCGTCCATATCGGCTTCTCCTTTCAAGCCACGAATCAGATAATGGCTAAAAATGCCCGAACGCAAACCTTGGTCTTCGAGCGAATATTCCTGACTTTTAGAAGACATAAACAAAGCCATACCGCCTTGTGTATTGTCAAATGCCTTGTAAAATGCTTGCAACTGAGGGGCTAAAGGTTGTTTCAAAGCCAAGAGCGAACCCGAAAAACAAGCATCCGCGATGCACAATTTGTGCTTGGCTTTGCTTTGTTCAAAAATAGATTTCACCTCAGCATGAAGCAAACGGTTGTTGATACCATCAAAATCCTGCGGCAAAAACGACCCTTCCAACCCATGACCAGAAAAATAAAACACAATCACATCGTTTTCGTCCGCTTTGAGCAGCACTTGACGCATGGTTTGCAAAATATTGACCCGCGTTGCATCTTCATCTACCAATACTTTCACTTGTTTATCGGGCAAAGCACCGCCTTCGGGGCTTTTCAAAAAAGCATAGAACTGATACGCATCATCGTCTGAGTATTTCAAAACAGGCATCGTCGTATAACGACCTACACCAACCACAACTGCCCAAATTTTGACCTCCGAACTTCTTTCCACATCCACTTGCGTGGTCGTTGCTTGGCTATTCGATGGCACATCACCAATCGGGCGACCGTATTCCCACACAGCTGTCACAATGCGACCATTCGCGTGGTACATCGTGCCTTCGCCATTTGGGGCATGACGCTCGAATTTGCCCACATATTTGTCTCCATTCACATAGTAACACGTGCCTTTGCCCTCTGGCACACCATCTTTGAACTCCCCAATCCATTTCGAGCCATCGCCATATTGATAAATACCTTTGCCATTGCGACAATACATTTTGTTACAATCTTGCAATTTTTCATTGGCATCGGCAACGGCATCGTTGATTTTAGCCCCCTCTCCAGAAGGAGTTCCTTGAACAGTATTTGTATTGTTTTGGACTTGAAATTGTCCATCTACCCACGAGCCTTCTATCACAGCACCATTGCTGCGGTACATTTTGCCGCGACCGTGGCGTTGATTGTCGCGCCATTCACCCACATATCGCTCATTGTTTTTGTAATACATCGTGCCACTCCCTGTGAATTTGCCATTCACAAAAGCCCCTTCGTAGCGGTCACCACTGGCAAAATAATAGATGCCTTGACCATTCGGTTGGTCATTCTCCCATTTGCCTGCGTATTTATTGCCACTTGGAAAATTCATCGTCCCATTGCCATCAAATTTGTTTTTTCTAAAAGACCCTGTGTAAACTTTCCCATCCACAAACGTGTAGATACCCAAACCCTCGCGCATACCGCCCGACCAATCGCCGTTGTAACGATTGCCGTTGCCGAAGATGATAGCACCTTTTCCGTGCATCAAACCTTTGCGAAAATCGCCTTGGTATTTGTTGCCATTTTCAAACTGATAGGTTCCGCGACCATTTTGGCAGTCGCCATCCATACATTGTGCAGTCAATGTTGTACAAGTGACAACATAAGCGACCATCACACTCAAAAGAGTTTTCATACTGATGTGATTTTAGAAGTGTTTAGAAAATACGTTTCCTTCTTAGTGTGTAAAACTGTTTTTCGGTATGCGCTTTTTTTAAGTTTGTTTGAAAAAAAATGAAATCTTCGATTGAATGCGGGAGATGTAAGCAGTTGTCTTCAATGAATGTTAAGGCTAAAACCGTTTTTTTGACAATTTATTGCCCAACAGCATAAAAATCATGTTAAGAAAATCAAAAATATTGCCGCACACATATTCCCTTTTTATGGCGGTCGTCTAAGGCTTCCCAGTTGTCCTCACCCAGTTGTTTTAGCGATTCGTTTCTAAATCCCCCTCTTGAAACGCCATTTTGCAAGCTTGTAAAACCATTTCGCAGGGTAGCGAAGCCATTTCTCCGTACGACGAAATCATTTCTCCGGGTAGCGAAACCATTTCTCCGTACGACGAAACCATTTCTCCGGGTAGCGAAACCATTTCTCCGTACGACGAAATCATTTCGCTGGGTAGCGAAACCGTTTCTCCGTACGGAGAAATGTCTTCGCTACCCAACAAAAAATCATTTCTGCTCGTTTTTTTAAAGTTTTCAAGTGAAAAGTAAGAATAATTGTCTGTTTTCGGGTTTACAAAGTAAGTAAGTCAAGAAGAAATACTGTTCAAGGAACGCTTTTCGGAGAGGGGGACGTTTATACTTGCATATCGTCAAATCACAATGACAAAAAGTGCTTTTGATGATTGGGATATTTGAAGTATATCAAATGCGAAACTGACTCAATATGCAAAGTGTATCAAATGCAAAGTGGATTAAAGCGAAACGAGGATACCCCTCAGTAATAAAAGGGCATTAAATGAAAAAGGTATCAAATACGAAAGGGTAAAAAGCTAATTATCAGTTTGTTATAAAAATATTTTTCTTATTCTTTGGAAATATTATTTTTGTGGGTAAATCGGATATACGCGAAACTGATTGCGTAGAAGTCTCGGGTATGCGAAAGTTCGGTGAAAGTAAAAAAATAGTTCCGTTGTCAGACTAAAAACTAAATAATTATACAAGAAATAGGGCAAAATTTTTGTATATTCAAAAGGTATTGGCAATATAAAATAGATAGATTTAACAAATAAAATGGGACATTGGCGTACATTACATTTATTTGACGACAAAAAATTTTACAAAGAAGTAGTTCCTGCACTTAAAGGAGAGTCTGGCAACTTGACTACTGATTGTCTAGAGTTCTTGGAATCTCATGTGACTGGTGGCATTAGACACTTATCCCAGCCAGATATTAACAACCTTGTAGAACAAACTATAAGAAAAATCAACTCAATCTCTAACTCATTAGATAAGACTTTTAAGACAAATTGTGAATATCAAAAAAACAAAGATTACGATAGCGAGATACTTTTTTTAAATGATTTAGATGGGTATTATGAATTCTGCAAATTTTTTGAGTATTACATATTTAAGACTTGTTCTGACTTTTTACCTCATTTACCTCTTGGCAAAGGCGGAGTATCTCGGAATTTCGATATAAATATAAAAACTCTTTCTTATTCTATTCTTGGAGACCTCGACAGTTGGAACGAGTTTTTATGTGGATATGGAATGGGGATTACAAACTGGCTAACTAACATAGATGTTGAATATCTTTATCTAGACAAAGAAAATTTATATTTTAAAGACAACGAAATAGCCATAGGTTTTTTAACACTACTAGAAGTGGCACACTACAATGAACTTGGTTTTATTGCTGGAGTAGATATGAGAGAGGAAAGGTTGGAATTATTGCCAAACAATAAGTTGTTAAAACCTGAAGTTTGGACAAATATAAATACAATCGGACTGTTGTGGAAACGATAAACTATATTGTCATCTCGCAGAAATGAGGTAAATTTACTAACCTTAAACTTAAGCAATCTAATTAAGATTTGTACTAAATTGAACTCTTAAGAGCTTCATTTACCAAACCTTAGCAAAACCTCAGACCATTATAATTTGGGAAGAATTACTGAGGGAGCACTTAACAAAATTTTATGAAATCCAAATTTGATTTTGACAATTTAAAAGATAAACCTCCACCGAACATCACATTCATGTCAACCGCATTTTTAAACCTAAACGCACAAAGCTCGACTAAAAATGCGGTTTGCATGAATGTATGCGTTCCATGAAAGCAAAACAAAAAAATCCGAATAAAATCTAAATAATGGAATAAGATAAAAAACATTAATTCGTTAATCAATTATAAAAAAATAGAATAAAAATGAACAGATTAATTACACTATTATTCATATCAACACTTAACAATATTTCATTTGGACAAATAGATGCAAATGGCAACCCAATTTTCAATTCAGTAACTCTAAAAGAGGAGGTATTAGATAGTTGTAGTATCTCTTTAAATTATTATACACTAAAGGGTAATATAGACACAAAAAAATCATCTGTATTTATATCTAACAACCCAACACTCGACCAAATCCAAAACGCTGCAATAAACTTACCTTCAGATTTCTATGTGCTTTCCAAAAATCAAAGTTTAATATGTATGATTATGATTTTGAATAGTCCCCAAAGAGGTTTTTTAGTCGTAAATCCACAGACAGGTGAACAAAAAGAATATAAATGTAAGCTAAAGGGCGATATATCAGAAAATCGAGCAAAAGAAATTATCGAAAATAAGTACGACAATAAATCAAATATAAGTAATGAAATTTTGTTTTTCAACGGTAAAAAGTTGAAAATATATACTAATAATGATGCAAAATCAGCTGTTTTTAACTTAATTAAATCAGAAAAATTTGATAAAATAAAAGCAACTAATATCAAGACATTAACTCAAGAAGAAACTAAAGAGATAATATTAAAAGAGACAAAACAAGGTGGTAAATTTGATTTTTTCACACCAATTAAAGGGAAAGAATACGACGGAATACAAATCAAACCTGGCGTTTTTAGCACCAAAATTGGAATTGCTTTATACAATTGGGGAAAAGCGACATATGAAATTGGCTTAAATAAACTTGAAGATGCTTATTCTATATTTTCAGAATTTAAAGGCAGACAGCTAAATGAGCGAGAAAAGGAATATATAAAATTGGGATTTAATAGGGAACTTGAAAAATAACCCCGCTGGCATCAAGTGTAAAAAAACGTAACTGCTTGTGAGCGTCTCAGACGCGATACATACTATTTTGTGGGTCTTAGACCCGAGAGATAATACCTGCGGCATATGATGTTCAACCCAATAACATCCAAATCTCAAATTAAAGAACGGAATTGCCCGAAGGACTCTGCTTGAACAAAGCTTTCTGCATACAGTCGGTTTCGTGCAATTAATAATCAAGCTGGAAGCATGACTCAAAACCACCGCAATCCCCCCCTCAGTATCTCGGGGTGTTTTGTCGGTTCGTTGGGGGGGGATTGCGGTGGTTTTCCTTATAGTTCGCTGAAATAACAAAAACAAAGCTCAATGATGGTTTCAAGTTGCAAATGCTCGTAAAACCCTTAGGGTTTAAAGAACACCCGCTGGCACATCGTAAGCTTTTTTCGCTTGTCCAAAGGGACTCCTTCGGGGCAGAAAAAACAGTGTGAGATTGTTCGATTAGGTTTTAAAACAGCTTCTTATAGATTGTGTTCTCGACAATAATTAAAAAACAATTCATGGAGAAAAAAAATATAGTATTCATTGCTAAAAGTTTAGATGGATACATTGCAGGAAAAAATGGCGAACTTGATTGGTTGGAATCCATCCCTAATCCTGATAATATTGAGATGGGTTTTACCAACCTAATGCAAGAAATTGATGCAATTGTAATGGGGAAGACCACGTTTGAGGTAGTTTGCCATTTTGGCGGTCACTGGCCATATACAAAACATGTAATTGTGCTAAGTAATTCATTAAAAGAAGTTCCTGAGCAACTGAAACAAAGGGTAACAATTATGAAAGGTAGTCCACAAGAAATTATTAGCGCGTTGCATAAAAGAGGATATTTTAAACTATACATTGATGGAGGAAGAACAGTTCAAGAGTTTTTAAAAGCAGATTTGATTGATGAGTTAAGAATTACAACCATTCCAATATTATTAGGAGGAGGATTTCCATTGTTTGGAGATTTAGACCTGCGATTAGAATTTGAGCATATCGAATCAAAGGTTTTTCTAAATCAACTTGTGCAGAATTGGTATAGAAGAAAGCGAAAGTAAAATCCGAGAACAAAAAGCCTGCAGGACTTGTGTCATGCTTTCAGCTTGATTGAGAATTGAACAAAGCCCAGTTTCGGAAGTCTATTCTAAGTAATACGATTTTAATAAACTACACCATTACGGACTGTTTTTTTGCTCCAAAGGAGTCTCATGGACAAGCAAAAAAAGCATGCTTTGAGAATATTTCTTTCGGATTGAAGCTAAAAATTGAGGCTTCTGCCTCAATTTTTAGCTTCAATCCATAAAAAAATTTATTTTGTACGCCTTTCGTGCGTAGCACGAAACAGTGTGTAATGGTGTAATTTATTTCTGTCGCGT
>JAEUUP010000127.1 GCA_016787525.1 Saprospiraceae bacterium
CAAAGCCCCCAAAGAGAAACCTGCAAAAGCCGTATCTGTGGCATTTTTCAAACAGCGAAATGACTCGTGGATGTAGGGCATCAATTCAAATAAGACAAAATTAGTGTATGAGAGGGCTTTGTTGCCGCGATTTTTGTAATCAGCTTGTCGCGCTGTACCGTATTCATTGATACGGTTTTCATTGCAATACATCGCCACGATTATGGTATGCTGCAAGGCCCCCTCAGTATAGAGTCGGTTGAGCGTGTCGTACATGCCTAAAGCCAGCATGTCTTGACCATCGTTGAAATAGATGGTTGGATAGTGACGTTTTTTATCACGGTCGTACTGAGGGGGTAAAAAAACGTCCACTTTTACACCCCTTTCCAAATATTTTGAGGGAATATTGATATGAATAACATCAACTTCTGTATTATTGCTTTGTGAACCCGATAGAGAGTTCATCACTTTTTTAAAAAAATTCATTCTGTGTTGGTAATTTCTGTATGAAGTAGTAAATTTTTTAAATTTTTTTATGACTTTTATCAGGGAAATAGAAATTGGTACAGTTTTTAAAATCAAAATATAATTTTATTTTTTAGCATAAATTATATTTTTAATTTCCCCAACCTCCTATTTTTTTTATTGTTTTTAAAATATTATTTGGCAAAAGATATAAAAAAGATTTGGTGATTTGTGTACAATAATATTAATTTTGCACGCCAAACGAGGGGCAAAGAAACAGTTTTTTTTCTAAAACAGATTTAGTCATCAGCCAAAATACGGCTCTAAACACAATAGAAAGATGAGAGAGGAACACTTCAAATGGTATTCGCCGCATTTGAGTATGGAAACAGAGATGCTCGTTTATGGTCATGCAGGTTATCCAGTCATTATATTTCCGACCACACAAGGTCGCTATTACGAATCGAAGGATTTTAAGTTGATTGACAGTGTGCGTTGGTTTGTAGAACAAGGTTTAGTACAGATTTATGCACCCGACTCGATTGACAAACACTCTTGGTACAATCGCGAGGTACACCCCTCAGTAAAAGTGCATAATCATCAATGTTTCGACAAGATGGTTCGTTGGGAATTGGTCGAGCGTATTCGCCGCAACACAGGTAGTCATCGTGTAGCCGTCACAGGTGCAAGTTTTGGGGGCTATCATGCCGCCAATTTTGCGTTCAGACATCCCGATGTGGTGAGTCATTTGTTTTCGATGAGTGGCGCATTCGATATTCGTAGTTTTATGAATGGTTACTACGACGATAATGTGTATTTCAACAATCCTGTTGATTATTTGCCCAGTTTGAACCATCCCGATTTGTGGCGTATGAAAATCATTCTCGGCACATCAGAATGGGATATTTGCCGTCCTGCGAATGAGCAATTGTCTAAAATTTTGACTGACAAAGGTATCAATCATTGGCTCGATATGCGCGGTTGGATTTCACATGATTGGCCTCTTTGGAGAGAGATGTATCCACATTATTTGTCGTTGCTTTAATTTGATAACGACATAAAGAAATACTAAAAAGAGAGATGGCTCACTGTTTTTCCGCAAGCGGAAAAAAGCGTACAATAGAGGTTTTATTAAGGAGCGAACATTATTTTCTGTGTTTTTCTAGCGAAAAACACAGAAAATAATGTTCGCTCCAAAAGGAATACTCAAAAGCACGCTTTTTTTGCTTGCAAAAAACAGTGAGTGTTTAGCACTTTTAAATGTCGCTATCAAAATACTAAAGAGGATAAAAAAGGTTGTGAAACACTGTCTCACAAGCAAAAACAATAAAATTTCAGTCAAAACCATATCCATAACTAAATAAAAAATCATCTTCCAATGAAAAAAATAGGTATCCTTTTCGGTCAAGAAAATACATTTCCATGGGCGTTTATCGAGCGCGTCAATCAGAAAAATGTGGCAGGCATCACAGCCGAGCCAGTCACCATTGACAAAGTCATTCAAGGCGACCCGACAGAGTATGCGGTTATCATTGACCGTATTTCGCAAGACGTGCCTTTCTATCGTGCTTATTTGAAAAATGCCGCAATTTCTGGTACAGCCGTCATCAATAACCCATTCTGGTGGTCAGCCGATGAGAAGTTTTTCAACAATGCTTTGGCTGTTCACGTTGGTGTACCTGTACCAAACACAGTCATTTTGCCATCGAAAACAATGCCCGATGATACCAACGCCAACTCATTTCGCAACTTGAAATACCCACTCGATTGGGAAGCAATTTTCAAGTACATTGGTTTCCCTGCCTATATGAAGCCACACGCAGGTGGTGGTTGGAAATCGGTTTACAAAGTGCATAATATGGAAGATTTCTTCGACAAATATGCTGAAACAGGTCAATTGGTGATGATGTTGCAGTCAGAAGTGGTATTCGAGGAGTATTTCCGTTGCTATTGCTTGGGTGGCAAATATGTTCACATCATGCCTTACGAACCGCGCAATCCGCACCACTTGCGCTACGCTGTTGAGAAACAAACATCGCCTGAAATGTTGGCATTGGTTGAATCTTATGTTTTGAAATTGTGCCGCGCTTTGGGCTACGATTTCAATACCGTCGAATTTGGTGTGATGAACGGCGTGCCTTATGCGATTGACTTCTGCAACCCTGCGCCAGATGCTGATATTCACTCAGTGGGTCAAGCAAACTACGATTGGATTGTCGAAAATGCAGCGAATTTTGCTATTGAGCGCGCTTTAGCACACAAAGAAGGTCAAGACAATTTGACTTGGGGTACGTTCATCAAATCTGCGGTTACTGGTAGCGCGATGACACCCGATGTAAGCGACGGTGCTTTGAAATTTGCGTCAACACCCAATCCAGAAGCACTTGCCGAAGCAAAACCTGCTAAAAAAGCAGCAGCTAAGAAAACGACTAAAAAATAAAAATACTGAGGGGTCATCTTAAATTATTGACGACTGTTGATTAAGGATTTTTTATCTTTACAATCTTTAAATCAATGATTTACAATGACTACTGACTTTTTTTTATAGCAAAAAAATCAATTCCGAATCCTCTTTACTGAGGGGGTTCGGAATTTTTTTTCTGCTTTTTTTACATTTTTTAAAAACTGCTGTAACAAAGGCGAAAACCCAATCGTCGTTGTGTTATAAATGCCTAATGATGAATTTTGAAAAGCTTGCAACCAACGTAAAAGATAAATTGTATCGTTTCGCACTTCGCATTACAGGCGATGTGGCAGAAGCAGAAGATGTGGTACAGGAGGTTTTCATAAAAGTATGGAACAAACGCGACGACATGCAAGAAGTCAACAACCCAGAAGCCTACTGTATGACTTTGACGCGCAATTTATCACTCGACAAAATAAAGTCAAAACATCGTCAAACGGCTGAAATCGGAGAGGCTTTGCAACTAACAGATTCTGAGTCAACACCTTATACAACATTAGAAAAAAATGATGCGTTGACTCAAATCCGAAAATGGATGCAGGAATTGCCCGAAAAACAACGTTTGACGATGCACTTGCGCGACATAGAAGGGATGGCTTATGATGAAATTGCAGAATCGTTGGACATCTCAATGGCACAAGTGAAAGTCAATCTGCATCGCGCTCGACAATTTATCAGGGAAAAGATGTTAGCAACTGAGCGTTTTGGTATCGCTTAACGCATTAACGGTTTTTAAAAATTCTAAAAAAGAAATAAAATGAAACTTGATAGAATGAAAGATTTGATAGAAAAATACTTCGCAGGCGAAACGAGCCTCGAAGAAGAAAAAATACTGAGGGGGTACTTTTCGAGTCCCGATATTGACCCAAGCCTTCGCAAATACCAACCGCTTTTCCAGTTTTTTGAAGTAGAAAAAGACGTGGTATTTGATGCCGATAAGCTACCTAAATTTCAAGAAACAAAAACGGTCAGCCTACAACCTCAAGTCGGAACACAGTCCAAAGGGCTTTTCGCAAGGAAAGGGGGACAATTCTGGAAAATAGCGGCTGCCGTAGCCTTTTTAGCGATAGCCAGCGTGAGCATTTTTAAGGTTTTTGAACCCAAACCCATCGAAATAGCACATAAAGGAAAAGCTAAAGTAATCATTCTCGACGAAAACGATAATCCCGAAGAGGCACTGAAACAAGTGAACGATGCCTTGGCTTTGGTATCAAAAAAAATGAAAAAAGGAAAGGATAAAACAAATGAGAGTTTGTTGAAATTGCGCAATGCAACTGAAATCCTCAACCACGAAAATTGAAAAATAACGACGTCAATTATTTTTATAAATCACTTACAATCAATTATTTAATTTTTAAAATATTCTACAACATGAAAAATTTGCTAAGATTAAGTTTTGCTCAATTCTTTATAGCTTTTTGCCTTTTCACAGCCCCCCTCAGTATAATGGCTCAAAACAATGCTGTCGAAAAGTTTTTCAATCAGTACATGGACGATGAGGCTTTCACTGTCGTTCACGTTACGCCTAAAATGTTCCAAATGATTGCCAAATTGGACATCAAAGACAAAGATTATGGCGACGCCAAAGCGGTACTTCAAGACCTCAAAGGCTTGTGGATTCTATCAACTGAAAACAACGCGAAAGCACCGCAACTCTACAAAGAAGCCACATCAAAAATCAATACAAACGAATATGAATTGTTGATGACAGTGCGCGACAAAGGCGATAACGTGCGCTTCTGGACGAAAGAATCGAATGGGACTATCAACGAATTGCTGATGCTTGTGGGCGAAGCCAATGAGTTTACACTTATCAGTTTTGTGGGCAAAATTGACCTCGACAAAATTTCAAAACTGTCAAACAAAATTGATATTGACGGCATGGAACACTTGAAAAAAGTGAAAGACAAAAACGACTAAAATGGGCTTCTAATCATTGAATATAGGCTGTTAAACAATTGAAAACAACCGTTTAATAGCCTATATTCAATCAGAAGTAATGTGCCACAAAATTTATTTAAAAAATATAAAATCAAAATAAGGGTCATGAAAAAGTTAATTGTCTTCTCTATGTTGTTGTTCTTAGCTCAGTTCGTTCATGCACAAACGGATGCTTTAGACAAGTTTATGAGTCGCTTCAAAGGCAAAGAGGGTGTGATGAAAATGTCGTTCAATGGTAGTTTTGATTTCGGCAACGACAAGACCCAAGGCTTCAATTTCAAGTCGGCTTCGAGCAAAATCAAAGGTGTGCGTTTGTTCATTTTAGATGAAAAAGCACACGTTCAAAACACCGATTTTCAATCACTTGTCAACGATATGAAACGTGCAAAGTTCGACGATTTGATGACAATTCGTAAAGGTGGCGACCGCGTCCATTTTATGGGTCGCGAAACGGATAAAGGCTATACAGACATCACATTTTTGACAAAAGACGACAAAGGCGGTGCTTTTTTGATGTGTTTGGAAGGCTTTTTTACAAAACACGACATCGAAAATATGACTAAAGAAAATAAACCATAATTTTAAACAATCATTAAACCTTATGCAATGAAAAAGCTATTATTTCTCACTTTTATTTTATTGACAATCAACACTTTAGCACAAGCTCAAACAGAAAGTATTGACCGTTTTGTGCGCAAATACAAACGCTCGGCAACGGGTGAAAAAGTGGACATCACAGTACCAGGTTGGTTAATTCGATTCGGAACAAAATTTATCAAAGAAGAGGATTTAGAAGGCGTTGACATTCAAGCCATTGCTCGTAAAATCAGTGAAGTGCGCGTTGTGTCTATCGAGGGCGGTAGCAAGATTCCACATACCGATTTCATGCGCCTCATCAATGATGCAAAATCTGAGAATTTTGAAGAATTGCTCAATATTCGCAGCGATGGCGACAATGTGCATATTTTGATGCGTGAAAAAAAGGGCTTTATCCGTGATTTGTTCATCATGGTACAAGACAACGATGGTGAGTTCGTTTTGTTAGATATTGGTGGTAAATTCACGATGGAAGATATTAATCAAGCAATTCAAGAAGTGAAAATTAAAAACAAATCGTCGAAACAAGAGCGTGTGACAGATTTGTAATAAAAAATTTGACGCATGACATGTTCTAAAATTGGCAAGGTTCTAAAGACCTTGCCAATTTTATTTTGTAAACTGACTATCTTTACCCTGAATTTTACAAGACACCTTACTAATGACGAAACAACTTACACCACACTCACCCAATCAACGACAAGCTTTTTTTTGGTTGCTGATTTTGATTATCCTGCCTTTTGCGTTTTTTTTCAGAATGAAAATTCAAAGTTTTTTCTACGCTCGGACACAATGTGACGAGCCTCGCCGCCGAGAATGGCGGTCATTCGATGTGGCTGTACCACAAGGTTATTCGGTGCGTGGCATTGATGTGAGTCATTATTCGTGCCGTATTGATTGGGAAGCTGTGAAAAAAATGAATGACAATGGTATCCGTGTGTCTTTTGCTTATATGCGGGCAACACGCGGTTTGGATTTAGTGGATTACCAATTTTCAGAAAATTGGCAAACAGCTCAAGAGGCGAATATACTGAGGGGGGCTTATCATTTTTTTACATTCAGAGATAATGCACTCGACCAAGCTCGCTTTTTTCTGGAACATACGCCCATTGAGCGCGGCGATTTGCCTCCCGTTTTAGACATCGAAAATGATAAAGTATTGGACGACAGACAGTTAAATCGAGAATATGTACTGAGGGGTATTGCAGCTTGGCTCGAATATGTCGAAAAACGAACGGGTATGCGACCGATGATTTATACCAATTTAGAATATTTCAAACGCTATATCGAAGGTAATTTTAAGCCCTATCCAATTTGGATTGCCAGCTACAAAAGTAAAGGTGTAGTCGCATTACCCGACAATCGGCAATGGTTTTTTTGGCAATTCAGTGAAAAAGCACGCTGCAATGGCATCAGTGAGCCAATTGATTTGAATGTTTTTGCAGGGACAATTGAACAGCTTTATGCTTTAAGAAAACGAATATGATAGAGAGCTATTGTTGTTCTATATGCCTTAAATGTTTGAATAAGAATGACTTAAAACAATGACTAATGCCGTTAATGACTAATGACTTCTCAACTCCCCCTCAGTAAATAGACAACAAAAGCCACCTTGACGCATCAAGATGGCTTTTTTATTGTAATTTGAAGTAGTAAATTCCACTCAGATTATGCAGCAGTTTCTTCTGCCACCTCAGCAACAGGCTCAACAGCTATAGGAGCATCAGCCGATACGATTTCTACATTGACCGATGCTGACACTTCTTTGTGCAAAGCAACAGTTGCTTGGTGTGAGCCAAGCTCTTTAAATGGCTCGCTGACAACTTTTTTGCGCTCGATACTAACGCCTAATTGCTCAGTGATAGCCGCAGCGATTTGACCCGCGTCAACTGAACCGAACAATTTGCCAGAAGCACCTGCTTTTGCAGTGATTTTGACAGTCTTGCCATTGAGTTGTGCAGCAGTAGCTTGGTATTCGCCCAAACGCGCCATTTCTTTTTTGTCCAATGCGCGATTGATAGCCGCATATTTACGGCGATTAGAGTCGTTTGCAACGACTGCTAAGCCTTTCGGAATAAGGAAATTGTTACCATAACCGTCTCTTACTTTCACGGTTTGATACTTTTCGCCGACCTTATCCACATCTTGCAATAATATGATATCCATGACTTTTTCTTAGATTTTAGATTTATAGATATTAGATTTTAAGATTGATTTTCCGATTTTGTACCCCTCAGTATGATGTATGAAAGGTCAAATATCTTTTATCTTTTATCTCAATATCCTAAATAATTACTTCATAAGGTCTGCCAAATAAGGCAACATACCTAAGTGACGAGCGCGTTTAACTGCGGTTGACACTTTACGTTGATATTTCAAAGAGTTGCCAGTGATACGGCGAGGGAGCAATTTGCCTTGTTCATTGATGAATTGGAGCAAAAAGTCAGCGTCTTTGTAATCAATGTGTTTAATACCGAATTTTTTGAAACGGCAGTATTTTTTGCGCGTCGAACCGATGTTCGGATTGCTCAAAAATTTTATATCATCTCTACTTGTAGCCATTTTTTGATTATTTTTTTAATTTAAATAAAAAGATACTGTACATGAAAAAGAGGATTAAGCGAGATCAGCATCAGCTGCATCGTCTAAGTCTTCATCATTTTTCTTTTTAGCTAATATGGCTTCGCGGTTTTTCTTACCGATTTTGCCCGCACGCTTATCTTCGTTGTATTTGACACCGAATTTGTCCAATGCAACTGTCAAGAAACGCAAGATTTTGTCGTCACGGCGCAAAGCGAGTTCCATTTTATCAATGACTTGACCATCATTGCCTTTGTACTCGATGCAAAAGTATACGCCACTGTGACGTTTTTTGATGTCATACGCCAATTGGCGCAGACCCATTTCGTCAATATGCACAATGTCATAGCCTGAAGCAGTCAACATATCGGCATATTTCTGAACTGTCGCTTTCACTTCATCGCTCGACAGAGTTGGATCTACGATGAAGGTAACTTCGTAATTACGCATAATCGAAGTGATTTTTTGTTAGAAATAATGTTAAAAAATAAATGATTCAGCTTTGCCTTCGCAAAACGCGCGCAAAAGTAGCTGTTTTTATTGAGATAGACAATATTTTTTCAAAAAAACTCAGACAAGTGTAATTTTTCGTACGCACAAAGCAATTTAACTGTTTGCGAAAGTCCATTTCTTGTTCAATATTTCTTATCACTCTGTGCTTGAAATTGTCAGACACTTAGTTAAAAAATTTGAAAAACGAGGAAAAGTCTTAATTTTGCGCCCAATTTTGACCCCTCAGTATGAGTAACGGTATTTGACCAATTTTTTTCAAACATCATTTCAAAAAGAAAAAAGCAATGTCAGTAGTAGCAAAAAAGCCTCGCTTGAGTAGTATGGTTCGGAACATGTCGGAGTCCGAAACTTTGAAAATGGCGCAAATGGCGCGTAATCTCCGCGCACAAGGTCACGACGTTATCAGCCTTGCCATCGGCGAGCCAGATTTTGATACGCCCGACCATATCAAAATGGCAGCCATCAAAGCCCTTACTGAGGGGTTCACGAAATACACGCCTGTTCCAGGTATCCCAGAATTGTTAGATGCGGTTTCTAAAAAATTCAAGCGCGACAACGACCTCGACTATGCGCCCAATCAAATCGTCGTATCGAATGGTGCCAAACAGTCTATCTCGAACGTGGCTTTTGCACTGTTAGAAGAGGGCGATGAGTGCATTATTTTCGCACCTTATTGGGTATCGTACATCGAAATTGTGCGTATGACAGGCGCAACGCCCGTTATCGTGAGCGCAGGTGTGGAGCAAGACTACAAAGTGACGGCCGAACAAGTCGAAGCAGCTATCACAGAGCGCACCAAAATGGTTTTGTTTTCATCGCCTTGTAACCCTTCGGGCGCAGTTTTCACAAAATCAGAACTACATGCCATCGCAGATGTGATTGGCAAATACGAAGATATAGTAGTCGTTTCTGACGAAATTTACGAATACATCAACTACACCGATGCGGGCAACACAAGCATCGGCACGTTCGAGTCTGTGAAAGATAGAACAGTGACTGTCAATGGTTTCGCTAAAGGTTTTGCGATGACCGGCTGGCGTTTGGGCTTCATCGGTGCGCCTAAATGGATTGCAGATGCTTGCAACAAAATCCAAGGGCAATATACATCAGGTGCCAATTCTTTCAGTCAAAAGGCAGCAGTTGTGGCACTCAATTCAGGTTTGGAAGCATCATACAAAATGCGCGATGAGTTCCGCAAACGCCGCGATATGTGCATTGATTTGTTGTCCGAAATTCCGGGCTTCAAAGTGCCAACACCTGAGGGCGCATTCTATATTTTCCCGAATATCAGTACTTATTTTGGCAAATCAGATGGTACAACGACCATCAAAAATGCTGATGATTTCGCAGATTACGTTATGTTGAATGCCTACGTTGGTGTGGTCAGTGGCGGTGCATTTGGTGCACCCGATTGTTTCCGTTTGAGTTATGCTGCCAGCGAAGCCCAATTGCGCGAGGCCATTCGCCGTATCAAAGAAGTCTGCGCTCGTTTGAGTTAATGATAAATCGAAACCGAAGAAAAAATCCACTGACACAAATACTCTGTGTGTTGGTGGATTTTTTTATTTAAAGCCCCCCTCAGTATAAAACTGATTATAGCCTCTATTTTTGTTGAAAGAACCAACCCCATTCAGTGTAAAAACAGTCTAATACACTAAATTTTGAAAAATGAACAGACTTCTCTTTTCGATTTTATGCACCAGCTTATGGCTTGTCGGTTGCCAAAAAGAAGACAATAGTGGCACGACAACGCCTTGTGTACAACAAACGACTTTACCCGATTCGATTGGCAAATGGCGTTTGGACACTTTTGATTTACCTAAAAACGAGCGTTACAACAAAGACATTTTCTTTGTCAGTGACAGCACAGGTTTTTTACTAAAAGACTATTATGCTCTTTTTAAAACCGCCAATGGTGGCAAAACGTGGACCCAATTACAAGGTTTTAGCAATAATGAAATCGCCGAAGAAAGCTATTTTATCAATGAAAAAGTGGGATTTGTCAGCGTTTTTGGCAGACCAACAGCGCGACTTTTGACAACAACAGACGGCGGCACCACTTGGGAAAACCGCATCTACAATCTCAATGGCACGTTCAACAATATTCATTTTTTTGACGATAAACGAGGTATTGCCTTGATTTCGGCTTTGTATGGTTCGGCACTCATCACCAATATCTATCAAACAACTGACCAAGCTAAAACATGGACTCCTGTGCGTTTGCCCGATTCGTTGTCCCACAAAAAGGCATTGCAGTTTGTCAATGCCCAAACAGGTTTTTGTGTTATCAACAGCAACAACGCTGATTTTTTGATAAAAACAACAGATGGCGGCTCAAATTGGCGTGGCATAGGCAATCTGCCCCAAGTTTTCACTCAAATGAAATTCATGGATGAGCAAAATGGCATTGCCACCACAACCACACAAGTGTATATGACCAACGACGGTGGCCTCACTTGGACTGCCCGAACCGACATCACAGGCTATCCGAATGTCTTATTCGCCAAAAGCCCGACCGACTTGTTAGCGGCAGTGTCAACGATTCAATGTGATTTTAAGGATTATGCGACTTACCAAGGGCAATTGATGAGTATGGAGAACGGTATCTGGCAAAAGGCGAAAAATGTGACCAATTTAGAAGTGAACTATCCATTTTTTGTCAACACCAATTTAGGTTTTGGAGTCTGGAAGGATAAATTATTGCGATTTAAAAGATAAAAAAACGTCGGCGAGTGTGAAAATCTCGCCGACGTTTTTGTTTAGTCTATTTTTATAGGTTCATATTTTTTGAACAGTGATGACCGTGCCGCTTCTACCTTTTGTTGGTATTTGGGCCAGTCTTTTTCAAAAAACTGATTCACCTTAGTCAAAACTTCTTTTGTTTTCACTTTTGCCGCAGTAATAGCCGCTTGTGCATTGCTCGACGGTTTGCCCGGCGAGGTAGCGATGAGGAAACTGGCTTTCTGAATCGCATCCATCAAAACACCTGCTACACGCACAATACCTTTGGCATCGTTGGGCGACATAAACATTTTTTGAATGGTCAAAATGCTGTCTTTCATAGCTTTGCCCAATTTCTCAATGTCTTTTTTTGTCGAATCGGGCGCATTCACCATTGACCCATCCACCAAACCAACTGTTTTATTGGCTTCTTTCAAACGGTTGAACGCGTCTGTGATGCGTTGCGTCATATCCGACAAATCTTTGCGCGCTGCGTCTTTTTCTTCCAAATCTTTCACAGTCACATTGACACGCGGGTCTGCTTTTACATTGACGAAAGTGGAATCTTTTTCACCTTTGAGCGCAATCACAACCTTATAACGACCAGGCAAAACCTGTCCGCCAGTGCCTGGCACATCGTCAGCGTCGCCCGCACGGTCTTCCCAAGCTGGGAAACGACCACCATTGCGATTGAGAGGCCAAAAGATGCGGTTCATACCTGAGTCGAGCGAAGCCGTAAAAGTGCGCACTGTATCCCCCCCCTCAGTAAAAATGGTCACTTTGGCTTTGTCGCCGCTGCCACCTGCGGCATTACCGCCGCCGCCGCGTCTGCCACCGCCACCTTGGCGAGGGGCTTCTGAGGGCGTTACTTTGTCATCTTTGGGTTTGTCGTCTTTGCTTTTATCCTCTGCTTTGGGTTTACTCCAAACAGTGAAAACAGCAATAGGCGATTTGTTTTGACCTTCAAAAATCGCATCTGCTGAAAAACGCTCACCATCATAGCTGCGTGTGTAGGCTAAGTAAGCATCAGCAGGCGCAAAAAGGCGCAAGTTTTTGTTCAAAACCTCCGCTTTTGTCTTTGCTATTTCACGTAAAAAACGAATATCGTCCAAAATCCAAAAGGCGCGACCAAACGTACCCAAAACCAAATCGCCATCGCGTGGATGCACCTTCATATCCATCGTGGGTACTGAGGGGTAGCTGTTTGTCCATTTCGTCCAGTTTTTACCGCCGTCAATGGTAAAATACAAGCCATCGTCAGTGCCTAAAAACCACAAATTGGTTGCCTCCGCATCTTGCGTAATACACAAAGTATAAGTCGGAATTTGACTTTCGTTGACGATGCGTTCCCATGTTTTACCAAAATCTGTTGTATGATAAGCGTATGCCTTAAAGTCGTTTTGTCGGTAGTTGTTGACAATCACGAATGCCTCGCCTGCATTTTTTTGAGATACTTCGATTTGTGGAATCCACGCGTTTTTAGGACAATTGGGCAACATAGAAGCCATGTTTTTCCATGTTTTACCACCATCTTGAGTCAATTGCACATTCCCATCGTCTGTGCCAATCCAAATCACATTTTTGTCCAATGGGCTGGGAGCAATAGCCAAAATAGTGCAGTGATTTTCGGCATTGGTCACATCGGGAGTCAAGCCGCCGGTGCGTTGCGAAGCATTGATTTTAGCCGTGTCATTGGTCGTCAAATCGGGCGATAGAATCGTCCAATTTTGACCACAATCAGTTGAATAATGTAAGAATTGCGAAGCAAAATAAACACCACAATCGTTGAAAGGGTCTTGTGCCATCGCAGCATTCCAGTTGTAGCGCAAAGTTACTGAGGGGTCTGGGTGCTGCGGTTGTATGAAGTTTTGATAGCCTGTTTTGCGGTCAATAAAAGCCACATTACCACCTTGCGACATGGCATAGACATAGCGGGAGTCGCCTTTTTTGGGCATCACATCGAAACCGTCGCCAAAGTACAACTCTTGCCAATCGGCGTTGCGAATACCACCTGAACGCCACACAGCCGAAGGTCCTACCCAAGAGCCATTGTCTTGCAAACCGCCGTAGAGATTGTATGGAATTTCGTTGTCCACATTGACATGATAGAACTGACCGACTGGAATATTACCCCCGAACTGCCACGATGCGCCCATATCGCGGGTGATAGCGAGACCACCATCGTTGCCATCAATCATATAGCTTGGATTGGTCGGGTGAATCCACCAAGCATGGTGGTCGGGGTGAACATGGTTGTAGTCCAATAGTTCAGACCAAGTTTTGCCGCCGTCCTCGGAGCGATGCACACGGCTGAAAATATTGTAAATGCGATTCTCATTGAGTGGGTCAACGTACATTTCGGCATAGTAGAACGGGCGGTCGCCGTTTGTACCGACTTTGCGCCATTTTGTCCCACCATCATCGGAGCGATAAATGGCATTTTCTTTAGCTTCGACGAGGGCATAGACGACATTGGGTTTTGTGCGGCACAAAGCCAAGCCACAACGCCCCAACTCACCTTTGGGCAAACCGTCTTTATCGGTCACTTTTGTCCAAGTTTCGCCACCATCATAAGTCGTGTAGATGCCAGAACCTTTGCCACCAGAGTTAAAAGTCCAAGGTTTGCGACCAAATTCCCACATCGCTACGATGAGCTTGTTGGGATTTGAGGGGTCGGCGATGAGGTCAGCAACGCCAGTTTGGTCGTTGACATACAATACTTTACGCCATGTTTTGCCGCCATCGGTTGTTTTGAATACGCCGCGCTCCTCGTTAGGTCCAAAAGACGAGCCTTGTACACCTGCGATGACAATATTCGAGTTTTGTGGATTGACGACGATGCGGTGAATCGCTCTGGAGTTTGCCAGACCCATGTTTTTCCAAGTTTTACCGCCGTCAATGGATTTATAGATGCCATTGCCAAAGTTTTGAGAGTTGCGTGGATTGCCCTCGCCTGTGCCGACCCAAATTTCGGCTGGATTGGCTTGGTTGACAGTAATTGCACCGATGCTTTGGTTCGACTCTTTGTCGAAAATGGGTATCCAAGTCACGCCACCAGAAGCTGATTTCCATAAACCTCCAGAGGCTGAGCCTGCATAGATGATGTCGTTTTTGATGTCAACATCTATGGCAGTGACCCGCCCTGACATAGAAGCGGGACCGATTGAACGTGGTTTTATATTCTTAAAACCTTCTAAATCAATTTTTTGAGCGAAAATACTGAGGGGGGTACTGAAAAGGCAGAAAACAAAAAGCCATTGCCAAGAAGTGCGTACAGATTTTTTCATTCTGAATGAGTTTGGTTTGATTTTGATGAATAATGGCGAAGAAACGAAGATTTTTAGAAACGAGATTCGATTCCATTGGTTGAAAAAATAAAGAGATTGCTGTTTGTCGAAAGAGCATGGATGGCTGCTAAAGGTTGCTTCTCGGTTTGGGGCAAAAAAAAACGAACGACTGTGACAATCGTTCGTTTTTGATAACAAGTTAAATACTTATTGATCTTATAGATTTTCAAGTTCTTTTTGAGTTGTAAAACTGTTGACAAGGTTTACAATTGCCCATATTCCAAAAATACCAAGACTTATTATGCCCACTTTTTGTATTTCATCACACATTGTACCATTAAATTGAGAGCCGAATATAAACAAAATTAAGCCTAAAATGCCTATTATCGTAAATAGTATGGGAATTAAGTTCTTACTTTTCATCGTGAATTTAAGTATTAGATGCAGAATAATAAATTGAATTAAAAATGAGTTGTTGATATAATTAAATAAAACAATGATGCAAATAAATAGAAATATGCGCTTTGATTTATACGGCAAAAGTACGACTAAGTGACATAAATAATACAAAAATAAGCACAGAGAATGAAATTTTTTTGTTGAATAATTCAACTACTATACTGTCCCCTAAAAACATCAAGGATTGATGATGAAAGCATTATCTTAAAGTTTTAGAAATTAATATGTACCATTTTTTACTCGAAGTCTTTTACAATACTCGGTAATTTTTTAGTTGAAAAACGGCGGCTTCACCACCGAAAAAAAGGAGAATGGAGGGAGGGTTTAATTTTTTGCAAGTTCGAGCTGCGCCCGAACTTGCAAAAAATTAAACCCTCCTTCCGAAAAGTCCATGCAGCAACCGCAGGCGGCATTATTTACGCTTAAAAAACTACCGAAGTATTGTTTTAAAAGTCAAGGTTTAATCTTGTATTTTTGCGCCTCATTTGTCTCCTCTACGGACTGTTCATACTGAGGGGGCATCGTGCAGTTTTCACATTTAGTTAAATATGAATTGAGAATGAAAGATATATTAGATTTACTGGGTCGTTTACTGATTTCCGTCATTTTTTACTTTGAAGCTTACGACAAGATGTTTTTTATGACGGCTACACGCAAAACTATGTCGGACTACGGCATTTTTTGGCATCAAGATTTGTTGATTTATGGTTCTTGTTTTTGCCTAATTTTGGGTGCAACGCTGATTTCTCTGGGCTATCGGTCAGGTTTTGGTGCATTATTGATTCTTTTTTACTGGATTCCATTGACTTTTATTCTCGACAAATTTTGGGAAATCCCTTTATCCGACCACGAAACGAGACGCAGTGTATCGTTGCATTTTATGAAAAACATTGCCATCATTGGTGGCCTGCTTATGGTATTTACGCATGGTACAGGGCGTTACAGTATGCGACGACTGTTTGCAACGACTCGTGTGGGTTTAAAATAGTCGTCGCACGTGCGTGTTTTTTCAAATAGGAAAGCCTATTCCTAAAAATCAATAAGTCTTATGCGAAAAATAACAGCCGATTGGCTATTTCCGATTTCATCTGAACCCATCGAAAAAGGGGTGTTGATTACCGATAAAGCGGGCAAAATCCTCAAAATAGACAGCCGTGACAACCACGACTTGGCTTCTTTGGAGGTCTATCAAGGTGTTTTAGTCCCTGGTTTTGTCAACACACATTGCCATCTTGAGTTGTCTCATATGAAAGGCAAAGTGGATACAGGTACAACTTTGATTCCGTTTATCAAAGGCGTTGTGACCCAAAGAGCGGCAGAGGCGGAGGTCATCGCGGATGCCATCGAACGCGCTGAAAAGGAGATGCTGGAAGGCGGTATCGTTGCTGTTGGTGACATTTCGAATGTGACCGATACTTTTGCACAAAAAGCCAAAGGGCATTTGCGCTATTATACTTTCGTCGAAATGTTCGATTTCTTGCAAGAACAGAATTCGGATGTTGAATTTGAAAAATACAAGGCTGTTTACGACGCTCTGAGTGTGCCAGAAGGGAGTCGTAGAAGTGCAGTGCCACATGCCCCTTATTCGGTGTCGCGCCAATTGTTCAAAAGAATCAATGCGCTGAATGGCGATGGTGATGCGACGATTAGTATCCACAACCAAGAAACGCAAGCCGAGCAAGATATGTTTTTGTACGGCAACGGTGGTTTTTATGACTTCTATGGCGGTTTTGGAATCGTTCTCGATCCATCAAAACCTTCGGGTAAGACGGCGATACACTATGCCCTCGAAAATCTGAACCCCTCAGTAAGAACCCTGTTTGTCCACAATACTTTGACCTCGAAAGCCGATATTGGTGCCGCCCAAATGTGGTCAGACAATGTCTATTGGGCAACTTGTCCGAATGCCAATTTGTATATTGAGAATCGGTTGCCCAACTATCGTTTTTTTATGGAAGAAAATGCTCGTATGACCATCGGCACAGATAGTTTGACATCCAACTGGCAGTTGTCTATTTTGGAAGAAATGAAAACGATTCAGCGTTTTCAATCGTACATACCGTTTTCGACTCTTATCCGTTGGGCAACGTTGAACGGGGCGAAAGCCTTGGGATTCGATGACACTTTGGGGAGTTTCGATGTGGACAAAACGCCGGGTGTCAATCTTTTAAACTTAGAAAATGATTTTATACTGAGGGGGGCTACTTCCGTTAAAAAACTCATCTAATGTTTCGTTTCGAGCATCTTGATCATTTTTATGCACTCTTGCTGATTCCAGCATTGACTTTGTTTTTCATTTTGATGCGCCGTAAAAGGCTCAAAGCTTTGTTGCGCTTTGGCGAAACGGAGCTGGTCAAACAACTGATGCCGCAGGTGTCGGGTATCAAACACCAATTCAAATTCGGGGTTTTGATGTTGGCTTTTGCTCTGCTTGTCATTGCATGGGCGAATCCACAGTTGGGTACAAAGCGCGAAAAAGCCAAACGCCGTGCTTCGGATGTCATTGTAGCACTCGATATTTCCAATTCGATGCTCTCCGACGATGTGAAACCCAATCGTTTGGAGCGTGCCAAAGCTTTTACACTCGATTTGGTGAATGCCTTGAAAGGTGAGCGTGTGGGGTCTATTGTGTTTGCAGGTAATGCCTATTTGCAAATGCCTTTGACGACCGACTATGCCGCAGCTGCCATGTTTTTGAAGTCCGCCAACCCCAATCAAGCACCCACACAAGGCACTGCCCTTAGTGAAGCCATTGATGTCGCAGAACGAGCTTTTGGCGAAAAAGTCAAAAACAATAAGGTTTTAATCATCATCAGCGATGGCGAAGACCACGATTCGGAAGCTATTGCTCGTGCTAAAGAAGCCAAAGACAATGGTTTGCTGATTTTCACCGTAGGCGTTGGCACGACTGAGGGGGGCTTTATGCCGATTGATTTCGGAGGCGTGGCGGATTACAAACGCGATGAAAAAGGGCAACCCATCAAAACCATTTTGAATGAAAAGATGATGCAAGACTTGGCTGCCGCCGGCGATGGCGAATACTTCAATATCGCAACCACAAGAGGAGTCCTTGAAGCCTTACAAAATCGCATTGAAAAAGTGGAAAAACGGGAGATGGAAGTGCGCTCATTCAGCGAATACGAATCCTATTTTCAGTATTTTGTGTTCTTTGCGCTACTCATCTTGGTTTGGGAATTTATGATGCCTTATCGCAAAAGCAATTGGGAGGAAAGAGATATTTTCAAAATATAAGAGACAGAATAAAAAAAGCGACCCCTCAGTAGAGTCGCTTTTTTTATGTCTCAACTTACCATGCACTACCGTACAGACGACGATATTCACGGAACGTAATCATGCGTTGTTGTTGCTCGTCCCAGAGTTTGTTGAAAAAATATTTCAAACTGCCTGTGAACGATACTGTTGTTACAAACTCTTGCAAAACAGGATTTTCATCTTTACAACGTTGCAAATTGTAGTTCGGAATCAATGAACTGAGGTGATGAATGTGGTGAATACCGATATTGCCTGTCAACCATTGGAAAACACGTGGCAATTTCCAATACGTGCTACCCCTCAGTGCGGCCATCACAAAATGCCATTCTTCTTTCCATTGTTTGTAGGCTTGCTCGTGTTGGTGTTGGATATAAAAAGCAAAAAATGCCATCACTGAAAACATCAAAACGATGGGGAGATGGATTTTTAAGAAAGTAGAAACCCCAAAAACTAAAAAGCCACTCACATAAATACCCGCCATAAACAAATTGCTAAAAATCAACGATTTAGTAGCCATTTCAAAGCCTCTTTGGTGGATGGTGTTGAAGCGATTGTGGATAAAAACATAGTAAATAGAACCCGCCACCAACAAAACAGGCGGCATTCTGAAGATGCGATACGCCCATCTGCGCCACCAAACGGTTGTCCGATATTCATTGACTGTCATCAAAGGCATATCACCAATGTCTCTGATATCCGTCTCCAAACGACCACAATGACCATGATGGAAATTGTGCGCTTTCGCCCAATACTTATAAGGAATCAAACTAAAACCACTGCAAATAAATCCGACTATATCGTTCATCTTGCGCGACCCTGTGAACGATTGATGTCCACAATCGTGCTGAATAATAAAAATTCTGACCAAAAAAAACGCATTAATAAGTGCTAAACCCAACGTTAACCAGTAAGATACAGACAAGCTAAAATACATTAAAATCCACAAGCCCACGAACGGTAAAAAGGTGGTAATCATTTGCCAAACGGCAATCTTGGTGCTGGGGGTTTGATACTTTTTGACAATACTTTGCCAATTCTCCATGATGTACTGGAGCGAATCGTTAATTCTTTTTTCCATTTTTTGAACAATTAAAACAGTTTATTGCTTTCGCACTGCAAAGAAAATTCATAAAAAGCAAATAGCGGTTACGGATGTAAAATAAAGTCATAAAAAATCTTTTTAACGACTCGTCAACGCCACTTCGTCGGCTCAAAATAGGCGTTTGTCTATGTTGTACGCATTTATACTTAGCCTCGCACAACCTTTTGTCCCTATCGAACATCTTTTACGGCAGTTTTCGTACTTTATTTAAAACCATACTCAACTTTTACGTCATGAAAAAGCTAAAATTTTATTTTTTACTCCCCCTCAGTATGGCTCTATCTGTGAGCCTATTTTCACAAACTATTTCTGGTACAGTTAACGACCCCGCAGGCAAACCGCAAGAGTTTGCGACTGTGATGTTGATGCGTGCCAAGGATACTGCACTCGTCAAAGGAGCTATCTCTGATGAGAATGGACGTTTTGAACTGGAAAAAATTGCAGCAGGACGCTATTTTACACGGGTCAGCATGGTGGGTTTCAAAAATTACAACTCGAAACCCTTCGACTACGATGGTACAAATTTGACACTGGAAAACATCCCCCTCAGTAAATTGGACAACGAACTGAAAGAAGTGACCATAACCGCTCAAAAACCTCTCATCGAAGTGCAAGCGGATAAATTGGTGTTGAATGTGGATGCCAGTCCCACCAATATGGGCTTAAATGCCCTAGAATTGCTCCGCAAAAGCCCAGGCGTAAGCCTCGACCAAAATGAAAATGTCTCACTCAAAGGTCGGCAAAACGTGATTGTGCAAATCAACGGCAAAGTATCGCCCATGTCGGGGCAGGATTTGGCGCAATTCCTCAAAGGTTTGAACTCTTCGGACATCGAAGCCATTGAAATCATATCCAACCCAGGGGCAAAATACGATGCCGAGGGCAACGCAGGTATCATCAATATCCGTTTGAAAAAAGATAAAAAGTTGGGGACAAACGGCTCGGTCAGTATTGGATTATCGCAAGGCATCACGCCCAAAGGCGATGCCTCTTTCAGCTTCAACCATCGAGACAAAAAGGTGAATGTGTTTGGTTCGGCAAGTATGTTTCGGGGCATTTTTCACAATTCGATGAATATGGACAATCAAATCAGCACAAAAGATGCCCATTTCGACCAACAAAATGCGATGCGCTGGTTCGCAAAACCTCAAAATGCCCGATTGGGTTTGGACTATTCGCCCAATCGCCACCACACTTTTGGCGTTCTGGTTACAGGTGGTCTATTCGTTCCAACTAATTCTTCAAACGGACGGACAAACATCGGCAGCCTTAGTACCGAGCGTCGGGATTCTATTTTGATTGCCAGTAACGAGGGCAAAATGCAGAATTGGAACGCTAATTTCAATGTCAATTACAAGTTTTCGGATACTTTGGGCAACGAATTGAACATTGATGCCGACTACGGTCTGTTCCGCGACAGTCAAACGATTATGAATAACAATGTGTATCGGAATGGCGAAGACAACAGAACCCTATCGTCATCGTCATTCAAAATGGTGATGCCGCGCGATATTGACATCAAATCCATCAAAGCCGACTACGAACGCCCCCTCAGTATTTTTAGCAAAAAAGACAGCAAATTTGGGGCGGGTGTCAAATTGTCTAATGTGTTGACGGACAATCGTTTCAATTTTATGAATGTGATTAACAATCAAGATGAATTTGATGTTGACCGCTCCAACAATTTCACTTATCAAGAGAAAATCTCGGCTGGTTATGCCAATTTTAATACAAAATTTAAAAAAATGACCATCCAAGCAGGTTTGCGTCTGGAACACACCGACTCGCGCGGCGACCTCGTTGCCTACAAACCTGTGAACAATAAAACAGTAGACACGAGCTACACCAATGTGTTTCCGAGTTTGGCTTTGGGGTATCAGTTCTCAAAGAATGTGGCGATGAATCTGACTTTCCGTCGCTCGATTGACCGCCCACGCTACCAACAACTCAATCCATTTGAACAACGATTGGACGAAATTTCGTTCCGCAAAGGCAATCCTTTCATTCGTCCACAATACACAAACTCCGTGGAAATGGGTTGGACACTCTGGCAACGAGCCAATTTGAGTGTCAATTACGCCCATACGGACAATGCCTTCGCAGAAATCAGCGATACAGAAATTGACCCTCTCACGGGCAAACAACGCTTTTTGCTCCAAACACGCAACTTAGCGACTCGCAACAATATTGGCTTGAGTTTGACTACGCCCATTCCGATTAGAAAATGGTGGAATGGCAATCTCAATCTTTTCTACAACTACTCCATCATCGAAGCGGACTATGGCAACGGCAAAACCTTGGATACCAGAGTCGGTGGTGGCGGATTTTGGATGCAAAACGTCTTCACCTTGTCGAAAACTTGGACAGCTGAGTTAGGCGGTTGGGGTAGCTTCGGCGGCATGTGGGGTGCTTATATTAACCGTCCACAAGGCGTGATGGACATCGGTGTCACCAAAAGATTGTGGAATGGCGATGGCACATTGCGTCTGAGTTTCACTGATGTGTGGCACACAGCCCGTTGGTCGGCCTATACGCGATTGGGCGGTCTGTACATTGACGCTTCTGGTGCGTGGGAAGGGCAACAATTAAAAGCCAATTTCACTTATCGCTTTGGCAACAAAAACGTCCAAAATGCCCGTCGTCGTGCCACAGGCATGGAAGACGAAAGCAAACGTGCTGGCGGCGACGGTGGCGGCGGCACAAGAAATTAAAAGATGATTAGCGGCTGATAGCCCTTTCAAACCATAAAAAGTCTTGCAAAACATGTGTTTTGCAAGACTTTTTTCCTGTTTTTACTATCCGTAAGACTCCTTTCCCAAAGAGATTCCTTCGGAGAGAGCGGAGGTATGAGGCGATAATTAGCCAGTCATGGGTCATTTTGCATTAACACGGACTTTTTCCGACCCTCAACCATCCATAAACAACCCCAATATCTCCTACACACACATTCCAGACCGTCACGCAAAGCAAACCGACTCGGGGAGAGGGATTCTCGGCTCGGGGAGAGCGATTCTTGGCTCGGGGAGAGCGATTCTTGGCTCGGGGAGACAGATTCTCGACTCGGGGAGACAGATTCTTAGCTCGGGGAGACGGATTCTCGGCTCGGGGAGAGTGATTCTCGGCTCGGGGAGAGTGATTCTCGGCTCGGGGAGAGTGATTCTCGACTCGGGGAGAGTGATTCTTGGCTCGGGGAGACGGATTCTTGGCTCGGGGAGACTGATTCTCGACTCGGGGAGAGTGATTCTTGACTCGGGGAGACGGATTCTTGACTCGGGGAGAGTGATTCTCGACTTACACACTCTCGCACAAAAAAGTTTAAATCAGTGTCACTGGTTGTAAACCAAAACAATGAGCATATTAACCCCCTCAGTATTTTGGTTGATAATGCAATACTTGTTGTTATACTCTAAAAATGTAAATATTTTTAGAGTTTTTTATGTTTTTTTTACTTGTTGTAAAAGATGTGTTCGATTTTTTTTAATTTTACCAAAATAATAGGGTGCTTTTACGTCCAAGTTCTTCACTCACCGACTCAATCTAAGGGTCTTTGGCTGTTCCGAGAGGCAATTTATTTTTACGAAGCAAAAAAGTGCTTGCAAACATCTGTTATTCAATGTTTTATAGTTTCGGAAAGCTGAGAAAAAATTGCCTTTTAACCGTTCTTTGACATTGTTGTTCCCTATTTTAATCAATTAAAAAGTAAAAGGACTTATTGTTTTTCAATACATTGTATCAAAGAACGACTTTTTGAAGGTTATCCATTACAAGTTGGATTGAAACCTCATTACCCAATCTTCCTTGTACTGAGAATCTAACTCTTTTTGAAGGTTATCCATTACAAGTTGGATTGAAACTATAATTAAGGGGTAAGAAGTTCTTTTCAAAACAACTCTTTTTGAAGGTTATCCATTACAAGTTGGATTGAAACTCAATCGTATGAATTGCCTTATCAATAAACCAATTACTTTTTGAAGGTTATCCATTACAAGTTGGATTGAAACATATCACTCATCAAGACTTCTGCAAAGTTTTTTTTCTTTTTGAAGGTTATCCATTACAAGTTGGATTGAAACTGTTTCTCCTTACTGTCGGTTACTTTTTTGGTCGTTTCTTTTTGAAGGTTATCCATTACAAGTTGGATTGAAACAATCTCTTAATAGTAATGAGAAATAAACGTTTTTTGTCTTTTTGAAGGTTATCCATTACAAGTTGGATTGAAACATTCTTATTCGTAATTATATGAAAAAGCATGATTTGCTTTTTGAAGGTTATCCATTACAAGTTGGATTGAAACAAGGTCTTACCCTTCATTGCATCTAAGTAACCTGCAACTTTTTGAAGGTTATCCATTACAAGTTGGATTGAAACAAAACCTTGCCTGTCCCCAAAGCCGCTGTCGCATCTCTTTTTGAAGGTTATCCATTACAAGTTGGATTGAAACCATCTGTACCGCCCAAAGTGTTGCTAAGTTCTTTTGTCTTTTTGAAGGTTATCCATTACAAGTTGGATTGAAACTAAATGTGCAGCTGCACACACCTTGCACGCTCTTTTTCTTTTTGAAGGTTATCCATTACAAGTTGGATTGAAACTAATCATACATGCGGTCGGTGGCGTAGCCACTGCGCCTTTTTGAAGGTTATCCATTACAAGTTGGATTGAAACCCGTTGGCTCTAAAGACATAAAGCCCAGCAAGTCCACTTTTTGAAGGTTATCCATTACAAGTTGGATTGAAACTCAAAGGAACTTGTAACAACCGCCGCAATGGATACCGCTTTTTGAAGGTTATCCATTACAAGTTGGATTGAAACTCTTTTTTGGCTTCGTCCTCTTTTGTCCTTTTATGTCTTTTTGAAGGTTATCCATTACAAGTTGGATTGAAACACTTCTCTCCCCCTTCAGATTCAAATAAATATCCACCCTTTTTGAAGGTTATCCATTACAAGTTGGATTGAAACTTCGATTTACCTATCGCTACAAGATTGGTACAAAAATCTTTTTGAAGGTTATCCATTACAAGTTGGATTGAAACATATTTCTGATGTTGAAACGCTCGCCATTGTCAATTCTTTTTGAAGGTTATCCATTACAAGTTGGATTGAAACGTACCCGCCGCATCTTTTTCTAAGGAAACAACAAATTCCTTTTTGAAGGTTATCCATTACAAGTTGGATTGAAACTTAAAGGTGAGGGGTAATAATTACAAACCATCAAAAGCCTTTTTGAAGGTTATCCATTACAAGTTGGATTGAAACTTTTTTAATTAAAAGCCTATAAAATTAGATTCAAATCTTTTTGAAGGTTATCCATTACAAGTTGGATTGAAACCGAATACGGCGCGGCACGTCCATAAAGCCGTGCATACCTTTTTGAAGGTTATCCATTACAAGTTGGATTGAAACCTGGCACATCGTCACAGGTCGTACTGGCAACAATGGCGGCTTTTTGAAGGTTATCCATTACAAGTTGGATTGAAACATCATTGTGCAACTGTTTGATTTTCAAATAAATCCGCCTTTTTGAAGGTTATCCATTACAAGTTGGATTGAAACTGGCATTGTCATCGTCGGCACTATTGATGCGCTGTGCTTTTTGAAGGTTATCCATTACAAGTTGGATTGAAACTTCTAAGCACAAACGGCGTTCAAAAATCGCAACCTACCTTTTTGAAGGTTATCCATTACAAGTTGGATTGAAACCTTAGTCTTCGCCAATTTGGCGGCTTGTATTTTTAGCTTTTTGAAGGTTATCCATTACAAGTTGGATTGAAACCGAGGATTGCGTTTCACAACAGTACGGAACGCAGACCTTTTTGAAGGTTATCCATTACAAGTTGGATTGAAACTTCAACCATTCGTCAACGGCGTAGAAAACTATAAAACTTTTTGAAGGTTATCCATTACAAGTTGGATTGAAACGGCGTAATTTCGCTAATTGTCGTATCTGCCTTATAGCTTTTTGAAGGTTATCCATTAGAAGTTGGATTGAAACTTTATATTCGGGAACATATAAGCATCGGGGCTTTTGTCTTTTTGAAGATTATCCATTAGAAGTTGGATTGAAACGCATCCGTTTGGCTTGACTCCGTTCAGCTTGGCAGCTCTTTTTGAAGATTATCCATTAGAAGTTGGATTGAAACAAATAATTCTGAACATTCGTAATAGCTTGCGCTGCGGCTTTTTGAAGATTATCCATTAGAAGTTGGATTGAAACTTTTTAAAAAAAGTGAAAATATTTTCAATCTGCTAAACTTTTTGAAGATTATCCATTAGAAGTTGGATTGAAACTTAAAATTGTGATTATAATTATTTAATGACTACCTCTTTTTGAAGATTATCCATTAGAAGTTGGATTGAAACTGGAACAGCATAAACCTTGTCGGCAGCGCAAGCGATCTTTTTGAAGATTATCCATTAGAAGTTGGATTGAAACTTTTGCGGTGCAGGTGGTACGTCTTACGGTCTTCACACTTTTTGAAGATTATCCATTAGAAGTTGGATTGAAACTCATAGCCAACGTATGGCTGCCAGTTGTCAGAATACTTTTTGAAGATTATCCATTAGAAGTTGGATTGAAACAAATTGTCAATTGAAGCCTTCGGAACAGAACGCACGCCTTTTTGAAGATTATCCATTAGAAGTTGGATTGAAACTACCTTTATAAGGTCAATAAGACAAAGAGAAAATAATCTTTTTGAAGATTATCCATTAGAAGTTGGATTGAAACTTGTCTTTTACAACTGCGACACTGCCGTTATTGCCCTCTTTTTGAAGATTATCCATTAGAAGTTGGATTGAAACAAGCAGCACCCCACACGCGAAAACATTGACCAAGCGCTTTTTGAAGATTATCCATTAGAAGTTGGATTGAAACCCGTGTAACAGCGATTTTTTATAAGAAAGATGGTGCCTTTTTGAAGATTATCCATTAGAAGTTGGATTGAAACTGAAAATCACAATACATTGATTATCAATAAAATAACTTTTTGAAGATTATCCATTAGAAGTTGGATTGAAACTCCAATTTAGCGTTCATTGCCGCCAATTGGTCGGTAACTTTTTGAAGATTATCCATTAGAAGTTGGATTGAAACATTCCGTACATATTATTCTTGCCAAGCTACTTCAAAACTTTTTGAAGATTATCCATTAGAAGTTGGATTGAAACATAGCCGCCTTGTTTTGAGCATCGAAAAAAGCAAAGACTTTTTGAAGATTATCCATTAGAAGTTGGATTGAAACCTCTTCCCCACGATTTTGACTTCAAAAAACGGCGGGCTTTTTGAAGATTATCCATTAGAAGTTGGATTGAAACTAAATCAATTGATGTACGTCGGTATAAAAACTTTCGCTTTTTGAAGATTATCCATTAGAAGTTGGATTGAAACTACCTGTAATATTTGAATGTGCGCCATTGCCGTGATCTTTTTGAAGGTTATCCATTACAAGTTGGATTGAAACAAACGGATAATACATATAACCGTCGGGAGTAGTAGCACTTTTTGAAGGTTATCCATTACAAGTTGGATTGAAACCAGGTATTGACGGGCATTCCGAAAGTCGTATTGCTTACTTTTTGAAGGTTATCCATTACAAGTTGGATTGAAACCAAGGCAGGTAGTATTTAAAAGAAAAAGTGATAAGCCTTTTTGAAGGTTATCCATTACAAGTTGGATTGAAACCTCGATTTCAGCTAATTGCAGTTTTGCTTTCGCATTGCTTTTTGAAGGTTATCCATTACAAGTTGGATTGAAACGCAAATAAATTAGGAGACCTATTATCTTCGATTGAGCTTTTTGAAGGTTATCCATTACAAGTTGGATTGAAACCTGCTATTATAATGGAGATGATAAAGAAGTTGTGCGCTCTTTTTGAAGGTTATCCATTACAAGTTGGATTGAAACTGGCTGGCGGCATCCAATACGCTCACCACAATATGACTTTTTGAAGGTTATCCATTACAAGTTGGATTGAAACGGAGTCTTCATAAGCCTTATCTCTGGTACTATCCTTCTTTTTGAAGGTTATCCATTACAAGTTGGATTGAAACATAAATGTACTGTTTCTGCCCTACGAAATAGAGCAACTTTTTGAAGGTTATCCATTACAAGTTGGATTGAAACAGTTGATTGGTCAGTTTTCTAACTGACTTTATCTGCCTTTTTGAAGGTTATCCATTACAAGTTGGATTGAACGCAAAACACCGACGAGGTTTGAAACCTCGTCGGTGTTGGCTTTTTGAAGATTATCCATTTGAGGTTGGATTGAAACGGCTCTATGTATGCATCATACTGAGGGGGGGGTGGAATAAAAAACGTCGTCGAAGTTCAGAACCTCGACGACGTTGTATTTCTCACGAACAAGCCGTTTTTATTTCGTGATATGGTAAGTCAGACCGTCTTGTTTAGCGGGTTGTTGCAACATTTTTTGTTCGTTGCGTTGTTCGCCGATACCAGAAGGGGCTGCTTTCTTGAACTTTTGACCCAAAATGGGGGCAATTGCCAAACCAATCAGACAAGACAATTTAATCAAGATGTTCATTGATGGACCAGATGTATCTTTGAATGGGTCGCCCACTGTGTCGCCTGTTACAGCCGCTTTGTGTGGGTCAGAACCTTTGTAGTACATCTCGCCGTTGATGCTCACACCTTTCTCGAAAGATTTTTTAGCATTGTCCCATGCACCACCTGCATTTGATTGGAAAATAGCCCAAAGCACGCCCGATACGGTAACGCCAGCCATATAACCACCCAAGGCTTCTGGTCCCATGACGAAACCCACGATAAGCGGTGTGATGATGGTGATAGCACCTGGCATCATCATTTCGCGCAAAGCAGCTTGGGTTGAGATAGCCACGCATTTTGCGTACTCTGGTTTACCTGTGCCTTCCAAGATGCCCGGAATTTCACGGAATTGGCGACGTACTTCGTTTACCATGTCCATCGCTGCACGACCAACGGCATTCATCGCAAAAGCGGAGAACACAACTGGAATCATACCACCCAAGAACAAAGCCGCCAAAACGTCCGCTTTAAAGATATTAATACCATTGATACCTGTAAACTTCACATAAGCCGCAAACAAAGCTAAAGCTGTCAAAGCCGCAGAAGCAATCGCGAAACCTTTACCAATCGCTGCTGTTGTGTTACCCACTGAGTCTAAAACGTCTGTGCGCTCACGCACTTCTTTTGGCAATTCTGACATTTCAGCAATACCACCTGCGTTGTCGGCAATAGGACCGAATGCGTCAATCGCCAATTGCATCGCTGTTGTTGCCATCATTGCAGAAGCCGCAATCGCTACACCGTAGAAACCAGCCAATGAATAAGCCGCCCAAATTGCACCTGAGAAAAGGATGATAGGATAAGCTGTTGAAATCATACCGACACCCAAGCCTGCGATGATGTTTGTTGCCGCACCCGTGCCTGAACGTTGGATGATGTCGTCAACAGGTTTTTTACCCATACCTGTATAGTATTCCGTAATCATTGAAATCAATGTACCTACGCCCAAACCGACTAAGATGGCATAGAAAAGGTTCATCGAACTCACTGTTTTCACACCTTCGCCAAAGAATGTCATTTGCATATTCGCTGGCAACATTGTCGTTACCATGAAATAACAAGCCACACCTGTCAAAATGATTGAAATCCAGTTGCCTTTGTTCAAAGCACCTTGAACCGCATCGAGAGACAACTCATTGTCACCCACTTTAACGAACCATGTACCGATAATAGAGAAGATGATACCCAAACCCGCAATTAAAATAGGCAAAAGGATAGGGCCCATACCACCGAATTGGCTACTCATCTCAGGGCTTCCCAAATTGTCTTTGATGAGGTAGTTGCCCAAAACCATAGAAGCCAAAACAGTTGCGACATAAGAGCCGAATAAGTCAGCACCCATACCCGCTACGTCACCCACGTTGTCGCCCACGTTGTCGGCGATAGTAGCTGGGTTACGTGGGTCATCTTCTGGGATCCCTGCTTCGACTTTACCAACGAGGTCAGCACCTACGTCCGCCGCTTTAGTATAAATACCACCACCCACACGAGCGAACAAAGCGATAGACTCCGCACCGAGTGAGAAACCTGCCAATACTTCGAGTGTTTTCTCCATCTCATGAACGAACCCCTCAGTACCAGGATTAGAAAACATGAACTGATATGTGAAAGCCAAGAACAAAAAGGCTAAACCAAACACAGCCAAACCAGCTACACCCAAGCCCATCACCGTGCCACCACGGAAGGATACTTGAAGCCCTTTTGACAAGCTCGAACGAGCCGCTTGTGTTGTGCGCACATTGGCTTTCGTTGCAATGCGCATACCTAAGTTACCTGCAATAGCTGAAAACACAGCCCCAATCACAAACGCTGCAACGATAAGCAAACTTGAGTTTTCAACCATCTGTGATTGAATGCCCAAAAGTGCGCCCGCTACAACCACAAACACACCTAAGACACGATACTCTGCATTCAAGAATGCCAAAGCTCCATCGGCAATGGCAGAAGCAATGCCTTGCATTTTTTCATTTCCTGCATCTTGTTTACTGACCCAACCCCATAGGTATGCCATGTAAGCCAAACCGACAAGACCAAAGAAGGGTAAGATGTAAATTAAATTCTCCATTTTTCTCTTCGAGTTAGTTTTTCAAAAAAAAAGTGAACAAATATAGGTTTCTATATACTTTCAAAAAGTGGCACAAAACTAAACGCAAATCGTTGTTTTACAAAGCTAATTTGCATTTTTTAATGCTTTAAAATTCTGAAAACCCTTGCTTTTGTCTTTTGTGGAAAGGATAAGAAGATGAGGTGAGATTTTTGAAAAAAAGAGCATTCTTATATTTGCCCAGCTCTTTGTCTGAAAAGCAAATCGTGGAATGGCGGTCGAGAGGTAATAAAAAAGGCAAAGCCACACATGCTCAATAGAGGAAGCCTCCATTTTGAGTCTGTATGCTACTGAATTTGAATGACACTTGAGCATTTTATAGCGTTGCCTATTTTAATGGATGAACGTGCGATTAGTTCACACCGCCGGGTATCTGTTCAACCCATGCTTCCATATTCAATTTGACGACACTTGGCACGCCATTGGTCGTAACGGTGATGGTGGGTTTCTGAGGGCCTACTTTGTTTTTAGCTGTGTATTTGACTGAAATCTTACCTTTCCCACCTGGAACAATGGGCGCAACGGGTGGTGTTGGCACTGTACAACCACATGAACCTTTGGCATTGATGATGACCAAATCTTTTTCACCGATATTCGTAAATTCAAACGTTTTTTCGATAACAGCATCTTCTTTGATAGTGCCTAAATTTAAAGTCATGTTATCAAACTTTATTTTAGCCGCTCTGACGGGCGTTATTTTCTTGGCAGACGTGGCAACAGATTTAGCAGCTATTTTAGGTTTAGAAACACCCACTTGAGAGACCCCCTCAGTATGGACGATTAAAGTGAAGATTAAAAAAGAGAGGGTGAGCTTGACAGACTTCATGTTCGACGTTTTAACTTTTATAAAATAAGAGTAAAAGTAATAAATGGATTATATTCAGCGAATAACGAATTAGTTACATTTTTAATTATTTGTGTTTTCATGCATTATGTGTCCTCTCAAACGGTGTGTAATTTACAGAAAAGTGGTGAATATTTATGCCTGTTTTGGCTAAAAATATATAATTTTGAGACTTCTTTTATTTGGTACGGTCACACAACTGCTTTATTACGAAATCAAACAGCATTAAGTTTAAGTTTATAATCAAAAATTCATTCACTTAATTTATCAAATCACCAATGTCAGTACCAAACACAAGCCTATTTGCAGAGTTTTCACCTGTTTCTAAAAGCGATTGGCTCGCTAAAATCGAAAAAGACCTCAAAGGTCGTCCGTTAGCAGAGCTTCATTGGTCATTAGAAGACCCCCTCAGTATTGAGCCATTTTTGCACGCCGATGATTTTGCAGAGTCACCCTCGCCCATTCTCGACCAACGTTCAGCTAATACGTGGTCAATTGGCGAAGATGTCATCGTTTCAGACATTCAAGCAGCCAACAAACAAGTTTTAGCAGCTCTCATGGCTGGTGTAAATGCACCTCGCTTCGTTTTCGACGATTATATAACGGATAACCAATTGTCTAAGTTATTAGAAGGTATCGAATTAGACTATATTACTTCTCATTTTCAAGAAAAAACAGAAAACCGTTCGCCATTGAGTTTTTTGAAAAGCCTGAAAACTGTTGCTGGCGACAAAGCTATGGACATAAAGGGTGCTATCCACTACGACCCTTTTGCCGATGGTCGCCACGATGTCAAAGCCGCTACCGAAGCTGTCAGTTGGGCAGCTGATAATTTACCGAATTTTACTGTTATGACAGTCAATGCTGAACGTTTCTATCAAAATACTGAGGGGGTCGTTTCTGAGTTAGCCAATGCTTTGTCGGCAGGAGAAAATTACTTGAAACGATTGATAGACAATGGTATGAGTGCTGAAATATTACAAAATCGGATAGCTTTCCGCTTTCAAGTGGGGCATTCGTATTTTGTTCAGATTGCCAAACTGCGTGCGTTCAAATTATTGTGGGCGAATGTTTTATCAGCTTATGATGTTGCCCCGACAGTACCCACCATTTTTGCTGTTACGTCACCGATTCAAACAACCGAAGATGTGCATACGCATAAGATAAAAGCCACAACCGAAGCCATGAGTGCCGTCATTGCAGGCGTTGAGACACTGACCGTCTCTGCCAGTGAAGCCTCTGATTTTGGTCGGCGCATCGCACGCAATGTCCAACATCTGTTGTCTATGGAATCGTATCTCGACAAAGTGGCTGACCCTTCTGCGGGTTCGTACTACATCGAAAAGATGACCGAGCAACTGGCAGAAGCGGCTTGGTCGGCATTTCAAAAACTGAATTAACCTGTGTTCAATCCTCGTCTCAAAGTTTTTGGTATTCGCCACCACGGGTCTGGTTCGGCGCGCTCACTTCTGATGGCACTCGAAGCGTGGCAACCCGATGCGCTACTCATCGAAGCACCCGCCGATGCCGAAAAACTGATACAACACGTTGCCAATGAGAAACTAAAACCACCTGTGGCAGCCTTAGTCTATAATCCCAAGGATTTGCAGCAAGCGTCTTATTTCCCTTTTGCCGAGTTTTCGCCTGAATGGCAAGCTATGAAGTGGGGCTTGAAAAAAAAAGCAGCCGTGAATTTTATGGATTTGCCCATGAGTCTCAATTTTGGGTTGAAAAATCCTGATTCACCCAATTTTACATTACCGCTTTTTACTGAGGGGGGGAGTTTAGATACAGAAAATAAAAAAATCATCAACGATCCCATGCGTTTTTTAGCAGAGTTGGCAGGCTATAGCGATAGTGAACGTTGGTGGGAGCAGACTTTTGAACAAACAGAAAACCCTATTGAGGTCTTTGACACCATTCTCGATATGATAACGGCGTTGCGCAGTGAATTGAATCGAGCCGAAACCAATGAAACACTCCTTCGCGAAGCTCATATGCGGCAAATCATTCGCAAAACGCTGAAAACCAATGCCCAACGAATTGCCATCGTCTGTGGGGCATGGCACGCGCCTATTTTAGCTCAAGTTGGTATTTACAAAGAAAAAACCGATACCGACCTACTCAAAAAACTCACTAAAACGACCACCGAAGCCACTTGGATGGCGTGGAGTTACGAGCGTTTGGCACGTGACAGTGGTTACGGTGCAGGCATCAGTAGTCCTGCATGGTACGAGTTGTTGTTCACCAAAAGAGAACAGGCTGCCATAAGGTGGGTGACGCGGGCTGCGCGATTGTTGCGCCGCAAAGACTTATCGGCTTCGGCAGCGCATACGGTCGAGGCCGTCAAATTGGCAGAAATGCTTGCCATACTGAGGGGTCAAGACATCGCAGGTTTGGACGAATTGGAGGAAGCTGTAAAAACGGTGATGTGCAACGGCGCAGAAGCACCATTGACTTTGATTAGACGAAAATTAGTCATTGGCGATGTGGTTGGCAAAGTGCCACCTGAGATTCCGCAAGTGCCGTTGCAACGCGATTTTGAAGCGGCTGTGAAAACAGCTCGTTTGACCAAAGAATACAGCACATCAGAAGCCGTCACTAAGGAATTGGATTTGCGCAAGCCCAATCAGCTTTATGCCAGTCATTTGTTGCATCGTTTGTCGTTGCTTAGTATTCCGTGGGGAAAACCTATGAAAGGCTCGCGTTACAAACAAGGCTCGTTCAAAGAAACGTGGAAATTGCATTGGCGACCCGACTACATGATTCGCCTCATCGAAGCGGCGCAATGGGGCAACCGCATCGAACAAGCCGCCACGACATATGTTCAAAGGCAAGCAGAAACCTTGGATAAACTGTCCTCACTAACTCTTTTGGTAGAAAAAACCTTGGATGCTGATTTGCCCAAAGCCTTGCCTTCGCTTATCCGACGGATGCAAGAATTGGCGGCTTTGACCGAAGATGTGGTGGTGTTGATGGAAGCTTTGCCCCCGCTTGTCAGTATTTTGAAATATGGGAATGTGCGTGGTACGGATGCTACAGCCGTTCAGTTTGTGGTGCAACAAATATTGCCACGTATTTTTATTGGTTTGCCACCTGCTTGTCTCAATACGGACGACGATGCAACGGCATTGATATTCAATCACATACAGAACACGCATCGCGCCGTCAATCTACTCGCACAGCCCGAATATACTGAGAGGTGGCTCAACAGTCTGCGGTTGATGGTGGATATACCGCAAGTGCATGGCAAATTGCGCGGCAATTGTACACGCATTTTATTCGATAAATCCATGCTCAATATCGCGCAAACGGCTGTCAAAATGCGTTACGCTCTTGCTCCCAGCAACGATGCAACACAATCGGCTGCTTGGCTCGAAGGTTTTTTATATGGTAGTGGTTTGTTGTTGATTCATCATCCAAATCTCTGGCATGTTCTCGACGAATGGGTGGTCGAGACGGATTTATCGCGGTTGGAATATCTGTTGCCTTTGTTGCGACGCACGTTTTCAGCATTTTCTAAATCTGAAAAGTCTAAATTGTTCGCCTTAGCGCATCAAACGCCCACGGAAAAGTTAGTCACATTACCGACCCCTCAGTATGCGTACGATGAGCAACGAGCAGCAGGTGTTTTAGCGACTGTACTGAGGTCTATTTCAAAAGTTTAGACTATCAGACGATACGTTATTTTGTGGTCGCCTTGTGCATAGTAATGAGGCAATTTGCTCATTTTTTTACAACCACATTGTAGATAGAATTGATGTGTGGGTGCATAGAGTGGGCGCGATGATGTTTCTATCCAAATTTGTCCACCGCCTTGTTGAGCGACATAGACTTTGACCTCATTCATCAGAACTAAACCTATGCCCTTTCTCTTGTACGCCTCATGGACGACAATCCAATATAAATCGAAGCTGTTGGTGGTGCCCGATATTTTCCCGAAGCAGATGAAAGCCACAGGTATGGCATCTATTTCGTAGATATTGAAGATGTAACCACTGAGTTTTTCACCTTTGAGGAGGTTTTCTTCTACCAATTCGAGCGCAATAGCCACTTCTTCTTCGTTAAAAAAATTGGTGGATACGACAATTTCTTTAATACTGTCAAGGTCTTCTGCCCGCAATTGTCTTCTAATTCGATGAGTCATTGGTTCAAATCACTTAAAATTCTTTGTATCATTTCGATATACGAATAACCAGCCTGTTGCACGGCTGCTGCAAAACCACTATCGGCTGAAATACAAGGATTGGCGTTGATTTCTAAAATATAGATACTATCGTGTTCATCTATCCGAAAGTCAATGCGAGCATAGCCTTTGAGGTCAAAAACCTGCCAGACTTTTTCACATATTTGCGTAAGAGCTTGTTTCAGATGTGGTTTGTCTTCTAAAGTACCAAAGGAGCGGATTGTATTTTTGTAACCCGCACTTGTTTCGTTCCATTTTGCATCATAATCCAAAATCTTAGGTTTATCAGCGAAATAAGGCAAAAACTCAATTTCAGCCATGGGTAGTATGTCAACTTTGCCATCGTTGACAAGCAGACTGAGATTAAATTCACGGCCATCAATGTATTCTTCGATAAAATACTGAGGGGGTGGTAGACGGCGTATTTTTTCCACTTTCAGAGTCTCCGAAATGTTGAAAACGGCTGACGCATCAATACCAATTGAAGCATCTTCGCGCTTGGGTTTGACGATATAGGTTTTCGTAGGGTCGAGTGTGTCCAAAGATTTAAGGTCAAAAAAATCGGCTGTGGGCAAGTCGTGCAATCGCAAGAGTTTCTTAGTCAATACTTTATCAGCTGTAAGGAACAATGCCTCTAAAGGATTGCCTGTGTAAGCTATGCGGTGAGCAGTCAGAATGGCTGGAGCAAAATAGAGCAATTCTCCCTTTCCCCAAATGTCTTCAACCAATGAAAAAACAATATCGGGTTGTGCCGCAGCGACTTTCTCGAAATCAGTCTTGAGGTTGTCTCCAAGTTCAAGGCAAATAACCTCATAGCCTAAAGCCAAACAGGCAGTCAGTACCAAATCTCGTTGCTCCAACACATCTACTACGTCGGGTAAGTCACTTTTTACTTCATTGGTCAATATCACAATGGTTTGATTCATATACCGAAATGTCTTTTCGTGGCTGATTCTAAAATGGTTTCAATGACTTTTTGATAAGAGAGACCATTCATCCTACAAAGAATGGGCATGTACGAACTTGTTGGGTGTAAACCAGCCAAAGGATTCATCTCTATAAAACTCAGATTGCCGTGTCGGTCAATCTTAGCATCCATTCGACCACCATCGTAACAGTTCAGAGCGCGCCAACTTTTCAGTGCCATGTCTTTGCACGCTTCCAAAATATCGCCTTCAACAGCAACCAAGTTCATAATGCTTTCCCAAATGTCTTTATTTTCTAAAGACAGCAACACATCTTGGCCGTTTGTAAAAACGCATTCCATAGCTCCTGCCACAAACGCATCTGCCCCAGTACCTAATATGCCAACTGTAAACTCACGTCCAGGCAAGTATTCTTCTACCAAAACAGCCTGATTGAATGTTTTGAGCAAACGCCGACACACGATTTCCAGCTCTTCGGGTGTTTCTATCTTCGATGCCGTATCCACACCTTTACCTGTGCCTTCCGAAATGGGTTTGGCAAACAGAGGGAATACCAAATCTATCTGAGCAATATCTTCTTCCCGATAAACAACATGAAAAGCAGCCGTATTGACACCTGCATCTCTGACAATCTGTTTCGCGAAAGCCTTGTTCAGAGTCAACGCCATCGTCACAGCATCTGAAAATACGTAGGGAATGCGATAAGCATCGAGCAATGCAGGTACTAAAGATTCACGACCACCGCCGTACAACCCCTCAGTAATATTGAACACCATATCCCATGTGTCGCCTTTTAGGAGGCGTGCCATGAGGTGACGCGCATGACCAATTCGTTCTGTCTGATGTCCTGCTTTTTGAATGGCTTGTTCGATACCTTCGATGGTAGATTCGTCATCAAATTCTGCCGTTTCTTCCAAAGAATAACCCTCAGCGAGGTAGTCTGTTCTCAAATCGTAGGTAAGTCCAATGGTCATAGTGTTGTGGATTAACTCACTTTTATAACGTTTCTCGCTTGCAAACCTTTGGGTCCTTCTACCACCTCAAATTTTACTTTATCACCTTCATGCAAAGTTCTAAATCCTTCAGCAATAATACTGGCATGATGCACAAATACATCATCGCCTTTGGGTCTTGTGATATAACCATAACCTTTGGGATCGTTGAACCATTTGACAACACCTTCTTCCATTTTTTAGATTTTAATTGTTTAAAAATAGGTACTAAAGTCCAAAAATAGCGTTTTGTCTCAAATTATGAACAAGTGTTTACATAAAAAATCACTAATACCACCTAAAAGAAGTATTGAAACAGGTTATTGAGGGGTAAAAAGAAGGTCGGCGAAGCAGTACGCTTCGCCGACCTTCTTTTTTTCATAGATACCTTTTACTGTTTGACCAATCGCACAATATGGCTTCGATTTTCAGCAGTCACTCGGATGAGATAGACACCCGCAGGTCGGCTCGACATATCGAGGTCGAACGTCTGTTGTTCAGAGGCTTTTGCACCCGTTTGATAGAGTAATTGACCCATCGGATTGAAAACTTGAACGCGTGTGTCCACAGGGCGGCTCATGTCAAGTGAAAGTGTTGCACTACCAGATGTTGGATTCGGTGCAAGCGTCAAGCGGCTGATGGCTGAAGTAGGGTCGTTGGTACTGACTGTTGAACGTTTAACAGTCAAAACCCTTGTTTCAGTACAGCCTTTTGCATCTGTAATTGTAACTGTATAATCCCCAGGTGCAAGATTGACAATAGAATCTCTTGACAGTCCGTTACTCCAAAGGAATGTGTAAGGCGATGCTCCTGCTGTAGGCGATGACAGCACAATTTTACCATTCGGCAAGCCAAATGTAGCATCTGTGATAGTCACTTTATGTCCAAACGTTTGTGGACAAGACAAGATATTGAGATTATCTAAGTCTATATAGTAACCAATAAATGAGTCAATCGCACTCACAACTTGAAACCTTACCTTGATGATTTGTCCAGCAAATCGCGCTAATGGTATGGTTCGGGTTCGATAGGTGTTGGCAATAATGTGATTGCTTTTGTAAATGGTATCTACAAGTGTATAAACCGTATCGCAATCAGCTGCAATCATCACTTTCAAAGTATCTTTATTCACTAAATCATAGCCTGCATAAGGCGATGATTCATTGACAAAACGGTAGTCATAGCGCAAAGTATCATCGGTGCGGATAGGTCCAAATTTACCCGCGGTGGCTTGCATACCTCGTGCACCTGGTGTGATGATGGTATCATTACCGAATATAGGATCTATGAATATGGCTGTATCGGTATAGATATTGGCGAAAATATAACCATTACCAGAAGCATTGCCATGTCCGCTACGACCGATTGCTGCACGAACGGCTGTCCAATGTGGCGGTACAGGATTGGTTGTGCTGTTGAAATCGTATAAAGTTTTTGCTTTCACCGCAGCTGGAATCAACAAGCCGCTTGGCAAAGAGTCATTGACACGCAGTGCATCATTTGCTGCATTGACCCAAACTGTCAATCGTTGATTAGTTGAAGGGGTTGGTACTTTTGCATTGAATCTGTAAATACCTACACTATTGGGTTGTATGGTCAAGCCAGTGGCATTTTCAGTGACTGCTGCACCATTGCCCACACGATAGCCAACACTGAAGTTCGACTGAGGGGTCGAACCTAAGTTAGCAATACGCATCACAATTTGGCAATTATTCATATAATTGACATACGAATACGTTACACTGTCAGCCGCCAAGTCAACAGTTGGTGTTGAACCAATCACGATATTGTCAATGGCTACACCGTCATAAGTTGTGTTGCCACTGCCATCGCTACGGAAACCAAAGCGCAAACGACAATTGGCACGACCTGCCATGCCTGTCAAAGTATTTTGAGCCAAATACCATCCTGCTTTTGTAGTGCCTGCCCAAACAGGACGACGAATGGTATTGATAGTATCTTGATACCAATTGATACCTGTACCACGACCACCCATAACACGCCAAGTTTGTCCGCCATCTGTAGAACCTTCCAACCAAGCACCATCATAAGTTGTTGTACCAAGTTTTTCAGAATAGACATTGATGTCGAAGCTGATTTTAGGGTCAGTCCCTAATTGTGAAAAATCGAAACAAGGTGACAATAAGTAGCCAAACTCATTATTATTATAAGCCGTATCTTTACCTGTTGTCCAACAAGATACACCACTCGCCGCACCTTGTATGTAGCGATAGTTCGGCGTGCCGTACTGCCAAGTTGAATTTCTGGTTGGCGTTGTGTCTAATACAGACCAAGTATCTTTTCCTGCTTCAAAATTTTGAATATAAGGGAATTGATTGACCAAACGTGGCCGCACAATAGTCATACGGAAAGTATCATTGGCTTTGTTTTTATCACCCGATAGCTCTGTCCATACGGCAATATTGTACTCACCTGGTGTTGAGAAATCGTAAGGCGTTTTAAATGTAATAGTAGCAGTACTGTCCTTCGACAAAACACCTGTATAAAGTCCATCGGCAGGGAACGGGATATTCAATAACTGACCATTGATACTGGCTTTGAAAGGTATCAATTGCTGTGGCGCACCCGCAAAGTTTTTCATAAGGAAACGAATACTATCAATGCCTAAGTTACAACTACTGAGGGGTCTGAGAATGTTGATAATACCCACATTAGTAGCCGTATCCGTTTTGAAATTCAAAGGACCAACAACACCACTTGAATCATTATTCGTACAAAGCGTTTGAATATATGCAGCATAATTAGTCGTTTCATTCAAATTGGTCAAAATACCAAAAGTGTCAGTCGTTCTAAATCGGTTGCGACCACGACCATATTGGAAACCTGCCGTGTCCCATTCAACAAGATAAGTCGGCTGATTACCCCTCAGTGTCGGCTGCCAAGTGAGAGTGGCATTGGCACTTCTGATGGCAGAAATACGCGCATTAACTGCCGAGCCACAGTTCACGCATTTGACTACACCTCTAAAGACAATACCCGTTCTGGGAGTCAAACCATCACTAAATATCAAATCGCCTGCATTATTGAAAAGTGCGTATTTGATTTCATTCTGATAAGTCCCCATCGCAACATAGCGTATAATGATAGAGTCGCCTGGTTTGACACGAATTTGGAACAATCGAATACTATCCGCCGAGTTGATAGAAGTCCCATCGTGCGTATAGCCTCTTTCGGCATTGTTTCCAAACTTTAAAAAGACTTGAGAATCGTCCCAACTATCACCAAAGCGGTCGTAAATGCGCAGCGTAAACGTACAGCTATCTTGCGCAGTCAGTTGTACGGTCGAGAGCAGCAATACAGATGCTGCAAAAAGCCATTTCATAAATAGCGTACTGGTTAATTTCATAGACATATTTTTATAATGTTCTAAAAACAAATTTTGTGAAGTAGCACAAAGAACAAAGGTTAAAAATAGAGATTTTTTTTATTTGTAAGTTAGAAAATGAATTGAGAAAATATTTGCCGCTCTAAAATTATATGTTTTTAAACTTTATTTATGTACTTATTGTTACATTTTTATTTTTTCAAAAGATTCGGAATGTAAATTCTCGAACGAAATTTAAACAAAATTTCGACTTTTTTATTTTATTCCTAATTTACATTAGCACAGAATAAGAATATTTAACAATTTTTGTCAAAAATTTCGTCAAAGTGGCTGTTTATTCAATCAAAGACTTAGAAAAGTTGACTGGCATCAAGGCTCATACCATTCGGATATGGGAGCAACGCTATTGCCTTATTGAACCTAAACGGACGAAAACCAATATCCGATACTATTGTGATGCCGACCTCAAAAAACTTATCAATATCGCTTTGCTCAATCGCCAAGGTGTAAAAATATCTAAATTAGCAACAATGACACCGCAAGAAATTGCAGAACAAGCTTCTATGATTTCAGAGTGTAATTTAGAATATGACACACAACTCGATACACTTACCATTGCGATGATTGAAATGGATGACTACAAATTCGACCATGTGCTGAGTGCCAATATTGATAAAATGGGTTTTGAACAAACAATGCTGTCCGTAGTCTATCCGTTTTTAGAAAGATTGAATCTGCTGTGGTTGACAGGAAGCGTTAGTCCTGTTCAAGAATATTTCATGAGCAATCTACTACGTCAAAAAGTCATTGCTGCCATTGATAGAGAACCAATCGTATCGCCCAAAGAACGAGATGCCAAACGGTTTATGATTTATCTTCCTGAAGGCGAACGACAGGAGTTGAGTTTATTATTCATGTATTTTTTGCTCAAAACACGTCATCACCACGTCATTTATTTGGGCAATGAAGTTAGTTGGGATGATTTGAAGGATGCTTACCAAATCCGCAAACCCGACTATATTTTTACTTTTATAAACGAACCTTTTTTAAAAATTTCGACACAACAATACGTAAACAACCTTGCAACAGCATTTTCAGATTGTCAAATTCTGCTTTCTGGCTACCAAGTGAGTTCCAAAGAACTCAAATTGTGTTCAAACGTATCTATTTGCCACAGTCTTGACGACACAATTCATTTCATTGACACACTACAATCTCCTGCCTTTTACGCTCAACTGTAGTTGATACATCGTAAAATACTGAGGGGTACTTTTTATCACTTTCTTGTTAGTAAGTTTTCAATTGCCAATAGTTCTATAATACCTAAAACCTCGCTTCTTTCAACAATAAGATTATCTTCTTTTACGACAGGCAAAGCAAATACATTGGTTCGATACATTTTTTCATAGATTTCTTTCAATGAGGTATTTTCCATTGCTTTTTCATTACTTAAGCTTGCATAAGATGACACAAGCGCGTCGTAATGCCTGTTTTTCATTGCATCTAACATATCTGGCTCTTGAAGTATCCCCCTCAGTATATGGGCATCGTCGAAGACTAAAAAGTTGCTTTCTTGTCCATTAGCCAGTTCTTGGATAGCTATATGCATGGGGTCGGAAGTTTGAAAAGTAGTAAAGACAGGACGCATAATCTGGTTTACATTCCATTGACTCAGATGCTCTTCAAACAAAATTTGCTGATATTCTTGACGAGCCGTGTAAAATACAAACCCTGCAATCAAAGCTAAAATAGGTTTTAAGCCCCAATGTTCACCCTCTGCATCGCGCCAGTTTTCAAAAAAAGGACTTTCTGGAAAGAAATCAGCCACAGCAGGCAAAAGTGCGTAAACGAAAAAGGCTATCGAAATAACTTGCCCTAAGATCGTAGCTAGTTTTGTTGCTTTCACACGCCCAAAAGACATAGACAAAAGCGCACGCAAAACCCGTCCACCATCCATCGGAAAAGCTGGAATCATATTGAATACAACAAGCATGAAATTAGCTTTAGTCAAAGCAGCAAAAAATCCCAAAGTCGGGTCAATGATAATTTCATTCGAGTCATTTGACAAAAGCTCCTGAAATGAAAACTGGAGTGAATATTGAAAATAGAGCCATAAAGCCAGAACTACATAAATCACAACATTGACTGCAGGACCAGCTATGGCAACAATAAATTCTTGAAAGGGTTTTTCGGGTAACTTATTCAATCTAGCCACTCCCCCAATGGGCAAAATGGTGACATCTTGAGTTTTAATACCAAAATATCGCGCAGATAAAGCATGACCAAACTCATGCAACAATACACAAACGAATAGCGCGACAATTGTAAGACCGAATAGTGCAATATTAGTCCAGCTCGCCTCTCTGCTTTTACCAACATAAATGACAAACAGAAACAACAGAGCGAAAGACCAATGTACTTTGACTGGAATCCCAAAAATTTTTGCTATTTGCACAGAACCTCGCATAAGCTTTGAGTTTTAACTGTAAAAATACTGAGGGGTATAAAAAAGGCTTGTCTCATAACAGATTGAGGCAAGCCTTTGTTTGAAAATTCAACTAGTAGAATAGATACAATTCGATGTTTTAATTTTATTCGGTTACTGTTTTTACATATATTCGATGGGAAAAAATGTTGCCACGTTCACCTTTAGTTAGTGCGGGGCTGTCCGAATTTTATCTTTGATATTTTGAATCAAATTCGGAGAGGCTTTGCGCCGATGAACGCTGTTTCTGAGGAGGTCGCGGAACGACTGTTCGTGATGTAGGGCTTCGCTGACTGCAGGATTGTGGTTCATTTCAGAACGGAAATTAGCTGCTGCTTCTTGAGTCATCGCGCCGTCAAGGTACAGATTAACGCGCTGCAATACGTCGTCGTTCAATTGTTGAATCTCTCTCATTGGTTGGTGGATTTGTACTGGGTGGCAGCACGTACCATTTTTTTTCGCCAGCCAGTGGTTCTACAATATGGTTTTATGATGACTTGTATGTTTAAATTCAAAATGCACAAATTAATTTTTATTAATATTTTCTTCTGTATAGCCTAAGCCTTTAGCATATTCTTTGAGCTTATCTTTCAACAAACCCCTTGCACGAGATAAACGTGAACGTACAGTACCAATGGGTATATCGAATATCGCTGCCAATTCTTCGTATTGAAACTCTTCAACGTAGCACAAAATCATAATGGTTCGGTAGTCTCTTGGCAATTCGTTGATGGCTATCATCACTTCATCACCCATCATATCACTGAACAATTCTGTTCTTAAATCTGTATAAGAGGTCAAATTTGATTCTTCCTCATCGTGGAACGTAACGATTTCTTCATACGTTACTTTTTGCCCTTGTCGTTTTTTACGCTTGTATTCGTTGATGAACGTGTTTTTCATTATACGAAACAACCAAGCCTTTGAATTAGTTCCCACCTGATATTGATCAATAGCTTTGTATGCTTTCATAAAAGTATCTTGAACCAAGTCGTCAACTTCATCTTCGTCTTGAATCAAGTAATAAGCAAAATTTGCTAAAGCATCTGCATGAGGTAAAAACTCTCCCTCAAATATCTTATCCTGTGGGCTTTTCATTTTGTTCTATTTTGGCAAAAAGTCCACAAAAGTAAGTGCTAGTTTTTAATTTCCCTAATGAATCGGCGGATTAAAAATACAAAAGCGATAAAGCTCTCCTTAAAGAACTTTATCGCTTTACGCAACTTGTTACTTAAACTTCTTTGACGAATAGGTAATGCTTTTTATTTATAATTGAAAAATAAATCATATATGCCATATAAGCCACCACGGCAACAACTAAATATACATTGACCGAATCTCTAAACCAACACAATGCGCCACCAAATGCCACTGTCAATATCGCTTGCATATTCGTCCTAAATGTGCCAACACGCAATTGTGCAGCCTGCCTATCCGATAAGCTCAATTTTATTGGCTCAGTTCGGTATATAGAATATCGCGCTTCGACAGCGATATCCTCTGAGGCAATGACAAACTTTTGCGTACCGCCGTTGGGAACAGTACCCGCAGGTCTTCCATTGATAATGACATCTATATAACGCCCTGCGTGGAAAAGTTGGAAAGGAAACTCGACTGTGATTATCTTCATCATGCCACTTTTGTTTTTGATTTTGTAACGAAAAAATCCGTCTTTAAAATACAAACAAAAAAATAAAAAGTTGCAAAAAGTTCATTTTATTGAAATAATAGATGCAAGGCATGAAATATGACCTTATACTGAGGGGGGGTATGATGTCGTATTTCATGCCTTGCATATCTTATCTCTAAGCTACACTAACTTCTTCATAAAGCGGGAAACGCTCCATAAAACCATTGACTTCATCTTTTACATTGGCAACCACAGCTTCGTTGCCCATATTTTCGATGATTTGGTCAATCCACTCCACCACTTGCACACAATCCGACTCACAGAAGCCACGTGTCGTAATGGCAGGTGTACCTACACGAATACCCGATGTAATCATCGGTGATTGTGTATCGAATGGTACAGCATTTTTGTTCAAAGTGATATCAGCGGCTTCGAGTGTTTCTTGCACTTGCTTGCCTGTAACGTTTTTATTGCGTAAGTCAATGAGCATCAAGTGGTTATCAGTACCGCCACTGATGATATTGTAACCTTTCGATACAAAGGCATTAGCCATCGCTTGAGCGTTTTTGATAACTTGCTGACCATAAGCCTTAAACTCTGGTTGCAAACATTCGTGGAAGGCAATGGCTTTTGCGGCTATCACATGTTCCAATGGTCCACCTTGCATGCCAGGGAAAACACCTGAGTCCAAAATCGCTGACATTTTTATCATATTGCCTTTCGCTGTTGTGCGACCAAAAGGATTGTCGAAGTTTTTACCCATCATAATGATGCCTCCACGAGGTCCCCTCAGTGTTTTATGCGTTGTTGAGGTGACGATGTGGCAATATTCCATAGGCGAATTGAGCAACCCTGCTGCAATCAAACCTGCAGGATGCGCAATATCTGCTAGCAACAAAGCCCCGACTTTGTCAGCAATTTCGCGGAAACGCTTATAATCCCAATCACGTGCATAAGCTGATGCACCACAGACGATGAGCTTAGGTTTTTCAGCCAGAGCCGTTGCTTCCACTTTATCCATGTCAATCAAACCCGTTGTTTCTTCGACACCATAAAATGTGGCGCGGAAGTGCTTGCCTGAAAAATTGACTGGAGAACCATGTGATAAGTGACCGCCATGCGACAAATTGAAGCCTAAAACCGTATCACCTGCTTTCAAACAGGCTAAAAAGACAGCGGCATTCGCTTGTGCGCCTGAGTGTGGTTGCACATTGGCATAAGCTGCCCCAAACAGTTCTTTCAAACGGTCAATAGCAATTTGTTCGATTTCGTCAACCACTTCACAGCCGCCATAATAGCGTTTGCCGGGATAGCCTTCGGCATATTTATTGGTCAAACAGCTGCCCATAGCATCAATAACAGCTTGACTTGTGAAGTTTTCGGAAGCGATGAGTTCAATACCTTTGCGTTGGCGTTCGAGTTCGCGTTGGATAAGTTGTGGAATGAGCGAGTCGCGTTTCATTCGAAATGATTTTTTATGTTGAAATTAATTGATTTCATACTGAGGGGTCATTTTGCGCCGCAAAGTTACGTTTTTTGGTTGTAAAGACAGTTATGGAAATTGGAAATTTCGGTAATTTATTGGTCATTTAGACCTAAACCGAGCCGATGTTTCATATTTTCTGATATAAAAAACTCGTTTTCATTTCTGTGAAAACATCGGCAAGTCTATTTTTTCCTGTCAATCCACCAACGCAAACCTGCATAAATCCGACGACCCATCATAGGCGCATACACTTGAGTGGCATCAAAATAGATGCTCGTCGGGTCGTTGTAAGCGATAATCGGGTTGTGTTGGGTGTAGTCTGTCAAATTTTCACCACCTGCATACAGTTCAAAAGTTTTGAAAAACCGATTGACAGAAGCATTCATCAAATAATATCTGGGCGAATAAGGGTCGAAATGATGCAAATACTGAGGGGGGGTATAGCTGCGGTCAGCCAAACGCTGTTGCCCTGTTAGCGAAACTGTGTAGTTGAACGACCATTTTTTATTGGGTGTTTTGTAATCCAAAGTCATCAAATAACGGTGTTTCGGTACAAGTGGCACGGCATCCAATTTGCCGTTATAAGTTGTTTTCACATCGTTGTATTTATAGGCCAATTTGACATCCCAACCTTTGACAACTTCGGCGGTGAGCATCGCCAATAAGGTATTGGAGTACGATTGACCCGTCAAGTTGTAGAATTGAACTTTTTGATAATTGGTTTCAGCATCAACAATGATTTGATTCACAAATTCTGTTCTATACAAATCCAAACTCAAGCGCGCTTCTTTTTTATTGCCTAAATCCATCGTTTTCACAAAGTTCAACCCAAAGTTCCAAGCATCTTCAGGTTTCAGATTGGTCGGGAAAACGATTTCGCGATTGGTTGCCAAATACGATACATTTTCAGCAATCGGGCTTGCCATACGTACACCGCGACCTGCTACAAAACGCACCACATCCCCTTCATTGAAATTATACTTCACATTCAAACGCGGAGTGACAAAAAAGCCTGCGATATTGTGATAGTCAGCTCGTAGGCCTGCCACAATTGTCCAATCGTTATATCCTTCCATCGTCGGACGATTGAAAACATACTCGCCAAATGCGCCGGCTACCCCCTCAGTACGTGATATGTTTTTATCATTCAAAAACTCTTTGTAATCATCGAGTTGTGCGCTACCGCCCAATTGCAATTTATGGTCGGTGGTGTTGATGATGGTGGCAAACAATACATTACCATACAGACTGCGCTGTGTACCCGTGTATTTGTTTTTACCATAAATGGCGTTCAAATTGTGATAGGTTGCTGACCATTGCGACCCCAAAGCATTATAAGGTTTGGCAAAACCTAAGTAACCCAATTTGCCCAAAACAGAAACCCGTTGGTTCAAGACATTGATTTGAAACGGATTTTTAATACTCGGATTATCAATCAATTGTCCACTTTTTCTTTCTTCTGAAATGGCATGAACAAAAAGCTGACTTTCAATTTTGTCATCTCGATAGAAGGCACGATACATACCATTCAGCTGCTTTTTCAAAGGCATATCTACAAAACCATTGTCGTCATGGTCGAGTTTGTTTTGCAACATACTGCCATGCAGCAGAAGGCTCTGTGCAAATTTTTCGGTATGCACTTTGTTGAGATGCACATTCGCTTCGACACGACCTGAATTTTCTGCAAAAAGGTTGCCAAAAGCCGCTTTGTCCTCTCCAGGTTGCACCAAACCCACGTTGATTTGCCCTGTAATGCTCTGAAAACCGTTGCGTACCGAACCTACGCCTTTGTTGATGTCAATATTCTTAATCCACGTGCCAGGTATGTATTCGAGTGCGTAAGGTTGCGCCAAACCATAGAAATCAGGTCTGTTTTCGACCATCAATTGTGTATAAATGCCACGTAAACCCAACATTTGGATTTCTTTAGCCCCCGTCACAGCGTCGGAATATTGAATGTCCACTGTTCCATTGGTTTCAAAACTTTCGGACAAATTGCAGCACGGGGCTTTTTTCAATTCGTTGGAGTTGATGCGCTCGACATTGCGAGGGTCGAGTGCGGACACCATATTATCGCCTCTTTTGCCTTTGATTTCCACCGCTTTTAGTGTTTTCGGCACATTGAGCGTGATGGAAACATCGTTTTGATTGGGCTTTAGCGTCAGCATAGCCATTTCGTAGCCGACAAATTCGACGTGAATCATGGTCTCTTTTGTCTTGCGAGGGAGTTCAAATACGCCATCTTCATTGGTCAAAGTTTCGGCACTTTTATCCATCCAAAACACATGTGCGCCAATGATTGACTCGCCTTTTTCATCTTTCACAACACCCCTCAGTATTTGGGCATTGAGTGAAAAAGCGAAAAGTGAAAGTATTATTACTATATTGACTTTCATTGCTTTATAAGATTTATGAGTTCAGTAGAAACTCCAAATCTCTTTCGTTGAAATGCGTAAAACCCCTCAGTAAATGGTGTTTTACTGAGGGGGTATTTTACTGCTTTTGAGCTTTGGACTTCACCGCTACTAAGTCCATTTTGCATTTGCCGCACTTGCCTGCGTGGTCAGTTGCTGGCTCGCATTTCATTGGACATTCGTACATGGTTTTAGCCGCAGTTGCTGCTTTGTTAGCAGGCTTTTTCGCTTTTTTTGTTGTTTTAGGCTTGGCCGTTGTTGTCGGTGCATTTTGTGCGAACGAAACAGTCGTACCGAGAGCCATCAAAGCGATAGCCACTAAGAGTTTTTTCATAACGAAAGAAATTTAAAAGTTAAAAAGATTAAAAATACGGCTGTCCCGAGGGTTTCAATCTTTGATTCACCCTTGACAGCATTTCTTTAAGAACAGTTTTTTGATGATGATTTTCAACAGTTTAACCACTTTCTATTCTTTTTTTGATGCGACTGTTGTCACACGGCTGCGGTCGTATTGACAGCACTCTTCCAATTTGAAATAGGCTTTGTCGGCGGCTCTGTACTTTTCGTTGTCGTAGCCAACGAGTGCAATACGTTTCAAAATAGCATCAGAACTTGTCTTTTTTGAGTCATAAGTGACTACTAAAGTCAAGGTTTCATCATCCCAATTGGCTTTTTGTACACCTTTGAGACCGAAACAGGCGGTTTCAATTTTCTTTTTGCACATACCGCAGTCACCATTGACAGAGAGTGTATCGGTCACAATGGTGGTAGCATCGACTGTTTGAGCCACTGTTGTTTGAATGGAAAGGACTATGAAAGCTGCTATGAAGCAGAGAGAAGACATGATTTTTTTCATCGTTGATTAGATTTAATAATGATTGATAGAGATGTAAATGCTTTGTAGTAGGACAGTTTTTAGTATTTATGGGTGATTTTCGCCCACTAACTGTGCTATCTCAGACAAAAGATAATCCAAAACAATCTAACAACGATAAACTTGTAAGAAATTGAGCCGATCGCGCCCAGAATACTGAGGGGGTGGTGGGCGAGGCAACGCCTGAGTGATCGGGCAATAAGCCTCAATTTTTACTTCCGAAAAGAGTGGTGTATTGTGTTGAGGTTGGATTGCCAGTAGTTCGATGGTTGGCAATTCAGATTTTTTGATTTCTAAAAATTTGAGGTCTGCTTTGAGGTGTTTTTTAGTTTTTTTAGTGCAATCATGGTTGTCATGCCCTGTTTTTTTGCACAAAGCATCTTTGATGGCTTTCTGACAACAAGGGTGCATATTATAAAAGCCTTCGGGAAGCTGTAAAGCATTCTCCGAAGGCTCTTTTTCGCACTGATGTGCAATATCAAATAAAGAAGTTTCTGATTTACCAGTACAAAAACAATATAAAGTATTGACACTCAGCCCCATTGTCGAAAATAAAACAATGGCGATGAGAAAACCAACCGTAATATGTTTTACACTGTTTTTCAAAATTCTAATTTACTTAAACATGTCTTTTATTCTGTCGAAAAAGCCTTTGTCTTCTTTTTCTGGCTTGGGCTGAAAGTTAGGCATATTTCGCAATTTTTCCAAAAGCGCGCGTTCTTCATCGGTCAATTTTTTAGGTGTCCAGACGTTAATATGTACGAGTTGGTCACCTTTTCTGCCATAACTTTGGATAGACGGCAAGCCTTTTCCTTCAAAACGAAAAATTTTGCCTGCTGTTGTGCCTGCGGGTACTTTCATACGAACACGGCCATCGAGTGTAGGTACTTCGATTTGTGTACCCAAAGCTGCATCTGCAAAATTGATAAAGATTTCACAGTGCAAATTCATACCGTCGCGGTGCAAGCTTTCGTGTGGAATTTCCTCGATACCGATGTATAAATCACCCGCAGGGCCACCTTTTGCCCCAGCATTTCCTCTCCCACTCATTTGCAACTCCATGCCATCTGCTACACCACTTGGAATTTGGATGTCAATTGTTTCTTCACCATAGACAGTACCTTCGCCGCGACAAGTACCACAATTAGCCGTTACCACTCGACCTGAACCTTTACACGTAGGACAACCCGAAGTTGTTGCCATTTGACCTAAAAAAGTATTGCGCACTTGACGCACATAACCTGAGCCTTTGCACGTTTGGCAAGTTGACACTGCATTTGCGTCTTTTGCACCACTACCATTGCAGGTCTGACAACCGACTTGTTTTTTAACTTTTATCTTTTTATTGACACCGTTGGCAATTTCTTCCAAACTCAAACGCACTTTGATACGCAAGTTAGAACCACGCTGCCCTTGTGGACGACGAGTACCACCTTGACCACCACCGAAAAACGACTCGAATGGATTGCCACCTTGACCACCATCGCCAAAGATGTCGCCAAAATTGCTGAAAATATCTTCCATCGTGAAGCCACGTCCACCACCATGGCCACCACCGCCCATTGAACCATCGAATGCGGCATGACCCATACGGTCATATTTGGCACGTTTGTCGGCATTGCTCAATATCTCATAAGCTTCGGCTGCTTCTTTGAACTTCTCTTCGGCTGCTTTATCGCCGGGGTTGCGGTCGGGGTGATATTGCATCGCTTGCTTTCGATAAGCGGACTTGATGGTCGCATCGTCAGCATTTTTGGCAACGCCCAGCACTTCATAAAAATCTCTTTTTGCCATGTTTTAATGTCATTGGGTCATCGGTCATTGGGTCATCAGTTATTGGTCAGTCAAAAATGATACAATATCTAATCACCCCATGACTAATGACATTATTTACCAACTACCACTTTTGCGTAGCGAATAATTTTTTCGTTCAATAAATAACCTTTTTCAACGGTATCCACAACTTTGCCAACGAGATCGTCGCCCGCTGGTATTTCCGTGATGGCTTCGTGTTGGTCGGGGTCGAAATCTGTGCCTTTCGGTGACTCCATCTCAACTAAGCCTTTTGAGCGGAGTGTATTTTGAAATTTTTGCCATACCAAATTGACCCCCTCAGTAAAAGATTCATTTTTAGCGGCCCTGTCAAAATCGTCCAAAATTGGTAATAAGGCTGTCAAAGTGTCACGCGCTGCCATCTGGATGGTTTCGACTTTTTCCTTAGTCATACGGCGGCGGAAGTTGTCGAACTCCGCAACTTGACGTAAGTATTTGTCTTTCAATTCATCTACCTGTTTTTTCAAATCGGCATTTTCTTTCGACAAACCCTCTGTTTCTCCTTTGTTGGATGATTCTGTAGGTGTTTCTACTGCTTCTTCTTGCAAAACGTCTTCGTTTTGTAAAACCTCATTATTTTCCATACTTTTCTTTTTAAACCACTTGTTTATCATGGATTTGTTTTAAGTTATTTTGAACTCTCAATTTGCCTGCCATCGCATCTGAACTGACATTTTGACACGCGGGCGCAAAGGTAGGGAAAATTATCAGGAGTCATGTTTGTATTGACCAATGACTAATAATCAAAGCCTTTTCATCGCCACACTTGCCTTAATGGTCGTCTCTTAAAACCATTTAACGAGAGAATTTATACTTTTGTCGAAAAGAAAAAACGATAAAATAGAGATTCATTGATGAAAAATATCATTTCGGACAAATACAAGACTATTCTCTTTCACATCTGTTTGTGGGGTATTTGGCTCTACTTGCCTTTGTCGAATACACGCGACGAAGAGTTGTACACACGCACAATACAGATGTTTTCATTTATCTTCTTGACACATATACCGCTTTTTTTTATCAATACGGAGTGGTTGATTCCTAAAATTCTACATAAAAAAGGGACGACGACCTATTTTTGGCTGCTTTTAGGTTTTATTCTTGTTTTTGCCATATGGCACAATTTAGTAGGGGATTGGGTCAAGAATATTTTGGATATAAAAGACAGAGGGCATAGAAATTTGACGTGGTCTCTTGTACCTATCATTTTTGTCACAGCTATCAGTACGGGTTATGGGCTATTCAATTATGTTGTTAAAGAGGAAAAAGTGAAGCAAGAGGCGCAACAAGAGCGTTTGCAATCGGAACTGTCGTTTTTGCGTTCGCAGATTAGCCCGCATTTTATTTTCAACATTCTCAACAGTATTGTTTATCTCATTCGCACAAAGTCAGACCTTGCTGAACCTGTGACGATAAAACTCTCGGAACTCATGCGCTATATGTTGTATGAATCTGAAAGTGCGCAGATTCCGCTTGATAAAGAGTTGACTTATTTGTCAAATTATATCGAATTGCAAAAAGTACGTTTTGAAGATGATGTGGCAATCAAGCTCCATACTGAGGGGGAGGTGACGAACCAAATTATTGAGCCAATGTTGATGATTCCTTTTGTGGAAAATGCTTTTAAACACGGTGTCGGTATGATTTTGAACCCCATTATTGATATTTCAATAAAAATAACAGAAAACGAATTGTTTTTCAACGTCCGCAATAAAATTGCTCCTGAATCGGCGGAGGATAAAGACAGCAGCTCAGGCATCGGCTTGCGCAATGTGAAGAGACGCTTGGAGCTGTTGTATCCACATAAACATCAGTTGGATATCAAGGATACTGAGGGGTGGTTTGAAGTCAATCTGAATTTGAAGTTTAATTAAAAAAACAAGATGAAACTAAAATGTATCGTCGTTGACGACGAAAGTATGGCGCGCCGACTTTTAGAAGAAAACATCAAACAAGTGCCATTTTTGGAGTTAGTGGGTTTGTGCAAAAATCCTTTTGAAGCGATGCAAATACTGCAAGAGCAAACGGTGGATTTGATGTTTTTGGACATCCAGATGCCGGGTATGTTGGGAACTAAGTTTTTGCAAAGCCTGCGCGAAAAACCATTGGTTATTTTTGTCACGGCTTATGCCAACTACGCAGTTGAAAGTTATGATTTGGATGTGGTGGATTATTTGATGAAGCCCGTTAGTGTAGAGCGTTTTACGAAAGCCGCCTACAAAGCTTTGGAGGAAAAGCAGAAATTGATTGCCGTTTCGACCCCCTCAGTATCCGTTGCCGTGGAGCCGCCATTGACTAAAGAAGAAGAAGCGTTGCCCGATTATTTTTTTGTGAATGTGGAATATTCACTCGTCAAGGTGTCTATCAAAGATATTTCACACGTTGAAAGCATGAAAGACTATGTTAAAATCTATTTGACAAATGCCAAAAAGCCTATTTTGACAAAAAGCACCTTAAAGGGAATTGAAGAAAAATTGCCTTCAAAAGGCTTTATGCGTGTACATAAATCATTCATTGTCAATATAGATAAGATAGAATCTATCCGAAGCCAAAGCATTACAATTGGCGAACACCATGTGCCTGTCAGTGATGCCCATTTGGAAGCTTTGATGAAAGTGATTAATCCATCCAAATCGTAAAGATTGACGTAGAACTCAAAACTTGTTCTTCCACATCATGCTTTCCACGGGGCGTTCGGAGCGTTGGTTGTACTTGGCATTGGGTTTTCGGTTGTAAAAATTTTCAATATCACCTTCTACAACAAAATAAATCAACTGACCAATGGGCATCCCTGCATACACGCGGACAGGCATCGCTACCGAAATTTCGAGCGTCCAATGGTTACAAAAACCCACATCACCCTTGCCTGCGGTGGCATGAATATCAATACCCAAACGTCCTGTACTCGATTTACCCTCCAAAAAAGGCACAGAATTATGTGTCTCAGTATATTCTTCGGTCACGCCCAAATACAAACGACCTGGTTGCAACACAAACCCCTCAGTAGAAATCTCAAAATGCTCGATTTCATTGTGCTTTTTAGCGTCTAATACTGCGTCTTTGTAGGTCGCTAAATACTTGCCCAAATGTACATCATAGCTATTGGTACCAAGACAATCGCGACGAAATGGCTCAATGACGATGTCGCCACTTGCTATACTTTCTAATATTTTTTTGTCTGTAAAAATCATATTGAGTTATCGAATGATTAAAATCTTTTCCATACTGAGGGGGTCGCCTTCGGCGGAAAAAAGTTTGCAAAAATAGAACCCAGCCGATGGAAATGTGTGGCTGGCTAAGGAAATTTCTGTTTCACCCTGCGTTATTTTCTTTTGCAGAATTTCAGAACCGTTGGCATTATAGACTTTCAGTACACTTTTATCAAAAACCTCGCCCGAAATTGCTACCGTCACATCGGATACTGAGGGGGTCGGTGCGATGCGCAAAGTCGTTTTTGAAGTCGAGGTTTCTTTAGATTTTGACAAAATGCGACAAATATTGAATGTGGAAAGATTGCCACCGATGTTTTGCGTCTCTTCGGAGGTGATATAGACCGTGCAATTGTCCCAAGGCGCGAGTGCCACAGCTTCGCGTTGGGCAAATTGTGTGAGACCAAAAGTCAATTCTTTTCGGTTGCCTAACCAAAACTGTCGGTTCGGATAGTTTGTAAAAGCCCATAATTTTTGATAAGACATGAGCAAGAGCTTGCCGTCACTACCCAAACTCGCTCCTGTGATAGCTCCATTGTATTTCCAAGAATTGTCTGTTTCGAGAATGCGCACCAGTTTGGCTGTATGCGTACCAAGGACTTTGGGCAGACGATAAATGCGTGTTTTACCTTGATAAGGTTGCGAGTCGAAGTCTTTTGTGAAAATATATATCGAATCAGTAGTAGCTATAAATGCTTCTGCATCAAACTGTTTGAGCGAATCGGCTGGCGGAAAGTCACGCTGGTCTTCATAGCTAAACGAAATCTTATCTGCTGTGACGGTATCAGTTGAAAAAAATGTAGTAGATACTGGAATAGAAATTTTATAGATGGCTAAATCTTGTCTGTTTTGGCTGTTGTTGCCAAAGTCACCTATGAAAAAATTTTCTTTATTGGCATCTATGGCGATGTCTTCCCAATCTATATTACTGGCATTTTTTACAACAATTGTGCGCCGTAAAACACCTGTCGAATCGAATTGATAGAGCAGAGCTTTGTCGCCTGAATCGTTGTGTGTCCAGAAACGATTGGGCGACTCGACCACCAGCCCTGAACTTTCTTTCACGGCTGAAGGCAGTGAGCAAACGACACGCAAATTGGCTGTTTGACAGGCAGAAAATAGAGGAAGGAGTATAAATAGTTTAAAAACAGTTGTTTTCATCGTTTTTTATGATTAAGCGATAATATCAATAACTGATTTCAACGCGACAAAAATGGGTTCGCGTCCTTCTTTTGTCACAACACTATCGTCGTCTTCAACCAGATTGTCTTCTACAAAAGCCAAAAGGTCTTCTTGGGCATAGTTATCAAAAAAAACATCCATTCTGTCGCGAAAACGTTTGGCAGTCACGTTGTCAAGGCGTTCCCAGTTGGTTTCCTCAGCATTTTCGAGGGCTTTATGACTGAGGGGGGGCAATTTAGCTTTGGCTTTTTCTACAGACTTAACCAATACAAGCATGAGATAGAGCATCAACTCGCGCTCATCTTGAGTCAAAAGAGCAAAATCTTCTGCGCCCCAATATTCAATCAAAACAGGGTATTGCTTTGAAAAAACGGCGATTTCATATTCAAAATCCGTGCTTTCGAGTTCGCCAACAACAGCATCAATGATGGTTTCGGTAATAAACATGGTGCTTTTTCGTAAAAACTTAAGTAAAAAGACAAAAGTAGAATTTTTTAATAAAAAAGCGGCGATGTTTCGTAGAGGAACATCGCCGTAGTTGGATTAATGGATTTATACAGGCGTAAAAAAGAGGCTTTGGTTATTTTAGACCAAAGCCACATGTACGTCGTCTGCTAATTTTAAAAATGTTTACTAACACTTTGTGGGAATTTGACTTTCAAGCGGTTTTAAGGAGTATCATAACGACGTACTCTTATTGTTTGGAAGACCCATGCAAAGATGTTTTGTTATTATTTTTTGCGAACATAAATATTTCGTGAATGTGCAATTTCTTCGGTGAGTGTGTATGAACCTTGATTTCAAAGCCTTTGTATTATAATTTTTATTTATGAAAATTGAACAAAAGACCGAATAAAATGAGATTTTCGGTTCACTGAAATCGAAATTTCGTGATTGTTGTACAAAACAGCGATGGCCCCCCTCAGTTTGTCACCTTGTGCGTCAATATCTGTCACTTTGTTCACAAAAGCCAAATTCACGACATACTGCCGATTGGCTCGGACGAAAGTGCGTAAGTGTTCATATTCTTCGAGTGTATTGGATTTCGCTATTTTCTCGCGACCATCAACAAAATGTAAACGCACAGTCTCGTCCTTGATGAAAATAAACATGACATCATTACTGTTATAAGTGTCATCAATAAATTTATCGGGCTGCTGTGTCAGTAGTAATTTTTGTTTGATTTTGAAAACAATACTAATCAGTTCATCTGGATCTATGGGTTTCAGAATATAGCCTATGGCGAATGTCTGATTGAATGCCCGAAAGACATATTCCTCCCGTGCTGTGACGAAAACAACCTCAAACTCAGATTTAGAAGGTGGAAAATGGTTAAAAAAATCGAACCCTTCATCACCATTAGATAGACGAATATCTAAAAAAACAATATCTGGTTTTTGGCTTTTAGTCAACCTTACCCCCTCAGTAATATTTGCCGCCTGACCGACCACCCGAACTGTTGGACAGTGTTCTGCCAACATTAATTTCAGAAGTTCGCGGTTTCTGACCTCATCGTCAATAATTATTGCTTTTAGTGTGGACATATATCAAACTTTACCTTTCCCTCATCAAAAATCAGTGCCTAAAGCAAGGTGTAGCATAGGTTTTTGAACTTCTCTGGTCTCAATACCCCAGCCATAGTCCGCACGAATCGTATAGCCAAAGACCAATAAACGCGCACCAAAACCATAGCTGGCAACGATTGGATCTTTAAAATAATTGACTTTGATGGTCACAGCTGTATTCGCATTAGCATCTTTCGGTAAAACAACCGTGTTGAGTGGATTGTCTATGCGAAATGGATTTGCTCCATGCCAAGCTGTGCCTGCATCGAAAAAGCCAACCAACTGGAAGTTGCGCCAAAATGAAGAAGTCAACGGACGCGATGAGAAATATTTGACAATCGGCACACGCAGCTCGGCATTAAAAACCACATTCGACGTACCATTGCGAATATTGCGACTGAAACCTCTCATATTGGCAGCCAAAGTTTGGAACGCATAATTGCCTTGCGGAATAGAAACGTTATCGTTAAAGTTTGCAAACAATTGATTGTCAACACCACCCAAAATAAATAAGTTTTTTTCAGCCCCGAAAGAGGTCGCTCCTGCCCCACGAATAGCAAAGATGGAATGGCGCAAAATACGCTCATAGTGCCGTGCATCAAAACCGATGATGCCCATAAAGCCCGCATTGGTTTTGAATGCAAAATTGTCCACAAAATCCAATTCAAATTTTTTCACAAAGTCCACCCAAACCTTAGCCCTCGAACCCATTTTGGCATTTACTTCGAGGTCAATAGCATTGTCAAACACATAATCTACGCGCACACCAACCCTTTGTTCCTTCAAAGTTGGGGCGGTCAATGAGGTTTGGTCTGTTGCCAACTGAGTGTATCGGTCGGAGCGCAAAGTAGCTGTGGCTTGCACACGTTGGTAAATATCAAGTGGATAGCGGAGTTCGTATTGACCCAAACTTGTCTGTGTGCGGCTGCGCCGATTGTCCAATACAGAGCTATTGTTGTCGCTGAACTTGGTTGATTTATGGTAAATCGCATAGCGCTTGTCCAAACGATGTCTTTTATCATCGAAAAAAGCAAAAGCTTCGTAGCCATTGAAAGTGGTTGGAATACGCACTCCGCCTTCCAATTGATAATCTTCGAGCAAATCTTTGAAATTACCTTTCATCAAAATACCCATTGGCGGCGTTGCAAAACCTTGTGGTGTACCTGCATAACTGTCTAAACCACCAAACAGGAGGTTATTATCTAGTTTGGAAGTAAAATAGTCAGACCTAAATTTCAAACGATAAGGCGAAATACGCCCAGGACGGAAAACATGGATTTTTTTATCTGAGCCGTCATTTTTCAGAGCGGCTGCAACCATTTTTGGCTCTGATACTGAGGGGATGACCTCCGTTTTAGGTTCGATTTTATCAGGCGTTATTTGAGTTGTTTTAGGCTTTTCGTCGTTATCGAACTCACTTTGGAAAACGTAAGAGTCAATATCCAGCTTCTTTTTAGCTTTGGTTGTATCTGTTTTGGGTTCATTAACTGGGGTTTTCGGCTCTACAACAGGCTGCATAATATTGTTTGGTGGTACACTTTTACCCTTATTCTGTTTGATTTGTATCTGCTTTTTCCATTGCCAAAATCTTGTAAATGAAGCAGTTATAAGCGAATCAATGTGTAGTGGTACGATCTGAACATGAGGCACCCCCTCAGTAATATACACCTCTGCAACTTTCCCAACACGTGGTGCGGTACTTTGAGCAACAATATTATGTGTGTAGTTTGTGTTATTTGACACAATCGCCACTTTTTTCAGAATGGGCTTCAAAATAAAAGAATCTATTTTTTGAGTTGGAGGGAACTGTCGCATAGAATCTTGCATCACTGTAATATCTACTTTTTCTTTAAACTCGTTAGTGATATAAAAAACAGTATCCGTTCGCACCAGAACGTCTTTCAAATAGGCTAATTGGCGATTAAAAACACCACTTTCATCACTCAAAAAGCCAAAAAATGTTGTATCAATCGCCACCGCACTCCGTTCGTCGGCATCAGGCGTGTGGGTGATACGCACCAAGTTTTTTGATGTATCTTCTAAGTCCTTGTAAAACAAATCGAAGCGATTGACAGGCAAAACTGAATCTAATCGTTCATTTTCCCAACGTTCATTCAATCGGTTTGATGAAAAAACAATGCCTTTTCGCCCATCAAGATTAACAGCAATTGCACCCAAATCGTCCCAATGGTCGTTGCTCAATTGTCGTAAACCTGTGGTGGCAGTATTATACACAAACACATCCGAATAACCTCTCACAGATGCCGTCAAAACCATGTCTTTCCCGTTCAAAAAATCAATAGAAAATACACGTTGCACATCAGGATTGAACTTAGTTGTTTTATTTTTTACTTTTTTATCCTTTACATTTTTTTCAAACGTATAAACTAAGTCACGTTTTTCATACACCACAAAAACGCGTTGATTGTCTGGATTCCAAGCAATGTGTGGATATTGATAGTCCGTTGATTGAAATGGATTGCGCGTCCCCCCCCTCAGTATAATCTCTTTTTTGCCCGAAGAAACCTCCTGCACATACACTTTCCAACGCCCGATTTCATTCTGAACATAAGCCAAACGCTGTCCATCGGGACTGATTTTGACTTGCGGCATCGGCAGTTTTCGCTTGTTTTTAATTTTGACTTGCTTACTAACATTCAGTTTGATGGCATCTAACAGCTCTCGTTCGTATCTTTTTCGATAAAATTCCATACATGCCAAACTCGTTGCCTCGAACGGGCTGCCCAAAACATACATCACCGCATCGTCGAGCGAGCGATTGATGCGGGTCAAATAGAGCAAGTTGCTGACATTGGCTTTGCCAAACTGTTGGGCGATATAGTACCAAAAAGCTTGACCTGCCAAACGAGGTTCCGCTTGAGCAAATTTGTTAAAACTCTTATATTTTTTAGACTGAAAAATATCACGCAAACGGTCGTCCGAATCCGTACTCCACTCTTCGCCAATGTAAGCCAACAAACCTACTTTATACCACTCAGGCAAGTTCAACGAAATGGCATTTTGCACCACTTCTTGTAGGTTTGACCCAAACAACATCGCGTTCAGAAACACACCTGCAATGCCTTCGCGCACTTGCTTTCGTAAATGCGTATGATCGCCATCAAAATAAACAAACATCTTTTCACCCACCACTTTGACCAAACCACCTTTGGTCACGAAAGTCTCTTCTGTACCAATATTCGACTGGTGCAAGTCCGTCAAATCGGTATAAACGATGATTTCCATCTTATCATTGAGGCGATATTCGAGTGTTTTTTGGATTTCCTCAAAGTCCATTTCTGCCAATTGTGCTGCTGCTTGACCCACAAAACGACCTTGTCCGTACCAATAAGTGATGAAATTTTCACTTTCGTACTGTTCCCAATCATCAAAAAGTTTATGAAACTGAACACGATTTTTGCCGAACTGCATCTGATTGATTTGTCCGACAGCCATAAAAGGCAATAAGCAAAGCCAAAGGAGTAGGTGTTTTTTTATCATGGTTGGATGTGATATATTCTTTATAAACAGTAATGCTCAAAATAAAACTTCAAATTCTGAAAAAACTACGAAACAAGCAAAAAAATAACGATAAAATTGACTGAATAGTTGTAAAACTATCTCATCATAGGGTTTATTATTTGCCTTACATCGAAAAAAAGGTTTTCAATTGCAACTCATAAGACTAAAAGCGGGACATTTGATTGGCTGAAAGTGTTACAAAAATTTTAAAAAGCAAACAAAATGAAATCTTTGGCGATGATTTTGCGTCATAAGATAATATGGAGACAATACTGAAAATATTGCCTTTCACGGCACTGGATGATGCAGCTCAATGGTTGGCTTTTGGACTGAATTTGGTCTATGTCATTTTGGCAGGGCGTGGCAATGCGTGGTGTTGGTTTTTCGGATTTTTTGGTACTATTTTTCAGTTTGTGGTTTGTGTAGATGCCGAATTGAAGTCAGATGCCGCTTTGCAAGTCTATTATGCTTTGTCCGCCGTTTATGGATGGTTCAGTTGGCAAGAGCGCAAGGAAGACGGTTCTCCGTTAGACATCGTCAGAAGCCCCCTCAGTATGCACCTCAAAATTGGACTTCTGGGCGCGTTGGTGGCCATTCCTCTGGGGTTATATTGGCAATCAGCCGCTTTTCGGTTTGAAGATGCTTTTTTAGCTGTTTTTAGTATCATCACCACCTTTCTGACAGCTCGCAAAGTTTTGGAATCGTGGCTCTATTGGTTGGTCATTGATTTTAGTTATGCCCTCATTTACTTTAGTCGAGATAAATTTTTGCTCGGTATTTTGTCCCTTATCTACTTCGTTTTTTCCATTCGTGGCTTCCTCTTGTGGCGCAAATCCATGAAGACTTCATTGGTGATTGGTCACTAAATTTAACCGAGTTCTCCAATTGACTGGTGTTAGATAGCTGTTATAAAAATAGCGACAACTTTGGTTATACTCTCGACTTGATGGCAGGCAGCGCAAGCTCTCTATCCTTTTCAAAAGCTCTGTATTATACGATTTTGACATTTAGAGTGAACTGTGTATTTTATGAGATAAATGTTCCATCGCCGATTTCAACCATGTTATAGATTGGTTCATCAGTAGAATACGCTGGTTCATCATTTTTTTATTTTTAAATTTTTTTTATTATTTTTTAGTTAATATGTTTGTGCCTGCAATATCACTAATTGTTCAAATCTGTATCTTAGGGTATTTTTAAGCCCATAATATATCATCTAAGTTTTATTTATATGATATTCCAATTAGTCCAACCAAGCATATTTAAATACTTGTATTAGAGCTATTTTCATCTCGGAAACCGTCTTATCGAATCTGTAATCAATATGTGGCTCAATTGACCCATCTAGAAGAAAGGTTGCGATGATAAGAACGGTTTATGATTCTATTTAAATTTATAATTTCCTTCATTTATTAATTATTTAAATTTTTTATGAAAAATTCTTTTTACACTTCTTTAGATAGACTACCTCTGTTGTGTCAGAAAAGCTCTATCAGTAGTCAACACTTTACAAAAAAGTCCAAATGGTATTTGCTACTATTTTTATGGACTTTCATGGCCGATTCGTCGTTTGCACAAATTGTCAAAGAGCAATTCGCAGGTAATTTAGAAATTATCAAAACGGAGCCAATTCCTTCCTCATTGGACAGAACGCCGCCGACTATTGGTAATCGCAGCTTGGTGGATGCCGATCCTTTAGCATTTTATTCCAATCTGACTAATCCTTTGTCAAGCAGTTATCCAGTACAAGATGCGGGTACTGTAAGTGGCAATAATATTACAGGTATGATATGTGATAACTTGACTTTGGCAGGTACGCCGCCTTTTTCTCTTGGGAAATTTAGTTTTGTTGTTGCCAATACCAATACATCGGCTGTCACTATCCGACCACGTATTCGTTTTTACCTTGCAGATGGCCCTAATGGCACGCCGGGTACAATCATCGCAGGTTTTTCTTTCAACTCAATTAGTATCTCTGGTAACAATGCGACAACTTTAAGTATAAAACCTTTGCTACCCTTGACAATTACTTCAAATAATATTTGGGCTGGTATTTTATACGACAACGAAGATGGCAGCACTTCTGCAACACCTACACAATTAGGCAAATTTGGTGTGGCATTGTACAACCCTGTTGTGGTTGGCTCAAGTACAGACTTGTTTTTTCAAACAACCAGCTATCCTGCAACGGGTTCTTTTTTAGAAAATAACCCAGTTGGTACAACCTACACATTGCCGAGTACGGTTGCCAATTTTGGTTGGGAGTTAATGCTATCCAGCACCATCAATTCGATTGCACGCATTGATGCCAGTTCAGCACCTGCTGGTTCAACTGTTTCTTGGACAGTCAGCTTTGATAAAGTTATGAGTGGTTTGACTGCAAGTAACTTTAGCTTAATCGAAACGGGGGTTTCGGGTTCTATTATCACTTCTGTCAAACCTGTGGGCAACGCGCCATCTAAGGATTGGGTCGTTAAAGCATTGACTGGACCGGGTACAGGTAGTATCGGTTTAAATTGCATTAGCAATACCAATATGAGTACGGGTTTGACCAATACATTACCATTCGTAGGAGAGGTTTATACCATCACGGCTTGTAGCAATACGACCCCCTCAGTAGAGATTACGGCTAGTCCCGATTATAATATTATAGTCAATACAAGTGTAACCTTTACAGCAGTGCCTACCTACGGAGGAACAATGCCTACTTATATTTGGAAAAAGAACAACGTAACAATCCCCAATGAGACAGGTACAACTTACACTTCTTCTACCCTTGCAGATGGTGATAAAATTACGGTAGAAATGACAAGTAATGCGCCTTGTGCGACACCGACAACTGTAACGAGTAACATTATTACAATGACAGTTGCACCGCCGAATTCTGTATGCGTCAAAACAACTTGTAGCGACTATGCGGGTACTTATAGTCCTGTGAATCACCCCGGTGTAGTCATCACAAACGGTATGAAAAACTTTCATATTGATGCGGAAAGGAATGTTTTGTTCTATTTTGAACCCTTTGCAGGATGGTTTATAGCTAATACAAAAGATGGTGGTATCAACCCCATGTTCAGAAATGATTCAGATAACCCGAATGTTGTACCTCTAACAGGTTGGTTTGATTTTACTTTTGGCGCGCCCGCATGTGGTGTACCACTTTCAATTTCGCAAGGCGTTTGTCCTTCTTGTGTCACACCCACTGCTTATAATGTCACAGGAGGCGGTACATACTGTGTAGGTGGCAACGGCGCTCCTGTTGGTTTGAGTAACTCAGAGACAGGTGTCAGTTATCAATTGAAAAAAGGTGGCGTTAATGTTGGGAATACAGTACCTGGTACTGGCTCTGCTATTAGTTTTGGCAACCAGACAGCGGGTGTTTATACCGTGGAAGCCACACAGTCCCTGGGTGCTTGTACAGCTTCTATGACAGGAAGTGTAACAGTGACAGCACCTGTGGCCATTGTATTTGCGACCCCCTCAGTAACGAATGTAAGTTGTAATGGCGGTAGCAATGGTAGTGTAACAGTATCAGCAACAGGCGGTACAGGAACAATAAATTATACAATACAATCTGGTAACAATAGAGAAGTACCCACTGCTGGCACGACCTTCAGTGGTTTGACAGCAAGAACATACACCTTCACAGCAACAGATGTGAATGGTTGCACAGCAACAACAACAGCAACAGTATCAGAGCCAACTACTATTGTATTCGGTACACCCACTATAACAAATGTCAAATGCCCTGGTGGAAATAGTGGTAAAGTCGTTATCGCTGCCACAGGTGGTACAGGTACAATCACATACTCAATTTCACCAAGCGTTGGTTCACAAAGCCCATCAGGAACATTCAATAATTTGACGGCACAGACTTACACCTTTACCGCCACAGATGCCAATGGTTGTACGAAAACAGCCACTGCAACAGTTGGAACGAATATAAACCTCCCCCCTACAGTGACTTTGACCGCCCCTACCAATGGTTCGACCTTGGTAACAAATACGACTTTAACAGCAACTGCTTCAGACCCCGATGGGACTATTTCTCGTGTTAATTTTTATTGGGTTGTAGGAAAATCAAAATCAGGTGTATTGACGCGTCAATTATTAGGTAGTGACAACACCGCACCATACAGTTACGATTGGCTCAATATGGTTGGTGGTAACTACGATGTTCAAGCAGAGTCTGTGGATGATTGTGGCGATACCGCATTTAGTGCTATTTCCAATATTAATGTTTTAGAGACATTTACGATACTCATGCCATCACCAATAGGAGGCACTCAGTTTGTTCCAGGTTCAAGTTTGACTTTGACTGCATCTGTTGTCGCTTTTACAAACAGAACGATAAGCAAAGTTGAATTCTTTGCAGGGACGACAAAATTGGGTGAAGACCTTACAGCTCCTTATTCATATACGTGGAATAGTGTACCATCAGGTAACTATTACCTGCGTGCAGTAGCAACAGACAATATGGGTGGTGTGTGGTACTCTGCATTCACCTATATATTAGGTGTCACGACAAATAGAGTCATTCCACAAGGCCAAACAGTATCAGGTTCAACTTTGAAACAAGGAAATGGCGATGATTTTGTACTTTATCAGAATCAACCTAATCCTATGACAAGTGAAACAACGATAGCTTTTAATTTGCCTAAAGACGATAAAGCTCGTTTGACTATCACAACAATTGATGGTCGCGTTGTTAAGGTTGTGAATGGGACGTATAAAGCAGGCTACAATGCTATTTCGATTAGTAAATCAGATTTGAATACGAATGGAATATTCTACTATCGCTTGGAAACAGCAGAATACAGTGCAGCTAAAAAAATGGTGATAATAGAATAAGATATTTCAGTTAAAGTTTTTTTACTTACCAAAGTTACCTCGTTGACTCAGCTCAATGAGGTAATTTTTTTTTATAAAAACCGTAATTCGCCTACAAGTATAAGAAACTATTTTAAGGTTTGAAACAGTTTATTAGGGTCATTCTTTTGAGAAATAGACGAAATTACAATTATTTCACATTTCAATACTTCGGTAGTTTTTTAAGCGTAAATAACGCCGCCTGTGGTGGCGGAGTGGACTTTTTGGAGGGAGGGTTTAATTTTTTTCAAGTTCGGGCTGCG
>JAEUUP010000139.1 GCA_016787525.1 Saprospiraceae bacterium
GGGAGTCTGTCAAAGCTATTTTTATGACTCAACTAGTCGATTCTTTTATAAGTATCTACAAACTAGTCGAACTATTATTTATTCCAAAATTAGAATAATCATATGTCAATGAACGCAATTGTTTTACATTAGAAATTGCTGACATGCAATAAATCGCCCGACATAATCACTTCTTTGTCAGACCTTTTGGAAAAAGAACGCAAATGGTCGAATCGAGCAGTGTCTTGTCGTTGGATGGACACAGACGGTTGAAACCACGTTTCTAAACCCAAATCGGTGACACGTTGGCGATACCACCAAACGAGATCTTCAGTGGTAGTGACACCTGCCTGAATCACTTTATCGGACAACCCTTCGCGCAAAATCTGATGTGAAATCCGCGCAATGTGTTCAAACAAAACCATCTCATTGGCAGAGCGCGTTTCGAGCCATGAAACCGCTAATTTTTCGGCACTGACAAGGCGATTGTGGTATTCTTTGGGCAATTTTTTCAATAATTGCTCATATTCGTTGTGACTCAATCCATCGGCGTGGGCATAGTTGGGTGAAATATTTACACCTATTTTCATGGGATTGCGCTCTTTGATGGCTTCTACTAAGGCATCCCATTGGTCGGGATAAACATTTAAGTTCCAAGCGGCTTTCAACAAACCGACATCGTAGCGTGCAATTGCTATTTTTTCAACACCCAAATCGGGGCGATTGGCAATTGGGTTTTGAAAATCTCGACCTGATTTATCGAAAAATACCATGACTGTCCGACGACGAGCCGACAACCATTCGGCGGGCAACATCGTGCGCATGACAGGGTCTTCGTTGTATTCGCGCGAGATTAAAATCCACATATCAATGCCTTCTCGGCGCATCAATTGTGGCAATACATGGTCGAAGCGGTCAGAAAGCATATTATTTATGACATCGGCACGCTCTCTTTCGCTGAGAATTTTTGGAAAGTGATTGGGTTGCGCTTGTGCTAAAAACGCTGCGAAAAGCAGTAGGAAAGTGATATTTTTCATTGATTGATTCTTTTTTGGGTAAATATACTGAGGGGTGTGCAAAAACAGATTTGTTTTTGTACACCCCTCAGTATAAACAGTCAAAATCGCTTAAAAATCCATACGCACGCGTAAGTTTATCCGCCTTGATGTCAAGTAGTTTGGAATTGCGAATTGGGTATTGTAAATCGTTTTTATCCACGTTTTGGAGGCTTCATTCGCCACTGCCATTAAGTTGAAAATCTCCAAACTTGCCCAAGTTTGGCGTGTGAAACGCAAAGTATGGCGTGGTTTGCGATTTTTCCACGATTCATCATACATCAAGACTGAAAAACCCAAGTCCACACGATGGTATGGTTTCAAACGATAAGTATTTCGATAGACAATATTATTGCCAGGAAAGCCAAAAGGTAAACCCGTGCCAATGGTTGTGTTTAAGTGCATTTTGAAGTTTTTGTTTTTGGGCAAATAATCTTGAAAAAATACTGAGAGGGTCATCAATTGGTCGGTTGGACGCGGCACGTCAGCTACTTCTTTGCCTGTGGGGTCGCCCACCTCGCGGGCGCGATGCTGTACACTGTCGAGTGATTCTCTGGCTCGTAAGAACGAAAGATTAATCCACGATTCAGCCCCCGGTACAAACTCGCCATTGATGCGTGTGTCCCAACCCATGATATAACCCGTGGCATTATTTTCACCTGCGTAACGAATACGCACATTGTCCACGTCATAGGTAACAACGTCCCACAGTTTTTTGTAGTAAATTTCAGAAATCAAGCGAAAAGGAATGCGCCGCAAACTGCCAATCGAAAAATCGTAAGTCAAACCTGTGACAACTTGAGCCGACTTTTGTGCCAATACATCTTTATTGACCGTCCCATTTGGTCGGCGCAATTCGCGATAGAATGGCGGCTGATAGTACAGACCACCCGACAAACGGAACGAAATGTCTTTTTCCCAATTCAAGGGTTTGTAAGCCATTTGCAAACGCGGTGTGACAAAAGCTTCCTTGTTCAAATCCCAATAAGCGGCGCGAACGCCCAAAGTTGCTTGAAACTCGCCCACCGAATCCTTGCGCCAAGTGTAAGTATTTTGTACAAAGGATGAAAAACGATTGGATGTCAACGAGTTCTGTGTTTTATACACGTTTTTGACCACCAATTTTGTTGTGTCGAAAGGCAGTGAATACAAAGCAGAGTCGAGGCGCTCCCACTCGTTTATTTTATCTTCAATTTGCTCAGATTGATATTTGATGCCCCATTGCAAAAAACTTGTCTTCGTTACTGTCCGAGAGGACTCCTCTGGAGAGGGGGTGCTTGTGGCAAGTTGTATCTCATAACCGCCTTTGTGTTCGACGTTTGTGACAGCTCCCCAAAGCGTATTTCTGACAAATTGGTGCTGCGTGCCTGTGCCTAAAGTGGAAACAATATCGCCTGCGTTGTCCTTGTTCGGGTTGGTTTCGATCTCGCCAATCAGATAATCGCCGATGATGTCAATGCCTTCCACTTCGCGTGTTTGGAAACGAGACGCAAGGAATTTCAAGAAAAACGGGTTCTTCTTGCGGTCGGGCAAATACGTCAACGACACGCCTGCCATGCCATTTGTGAATCGGTCGCGCTCTTGCCCTTCAAAAGCTGTGCGCACGCCGAGGGTGAAATTGATAAGACCAAAAGCCGACTCGCGTGAACGTGGTACGAAGTTATAAACACTTTCATTGTAGTTTGCCAAAACGCCAATTTGCCAAGCACGATTTAAGTCATAGGTCAAATAGGCTTGAATATCCGCAAAATTAGGCACATATTCCCCTTTCAAATCCAAAGAACCTAAGATGTATCGCGTCGTTTTGTAACGTGCGCCAACCAAATAGCGGAAACGGCGATACCCATCTCCGAAGGAGTCCTTCGCGACAGTACCGCCGAGTTTTTTCGACCCTTCGACATGCGCCGAGCCACCTAATAAACTTCCTGCGGCTGAAATGCGAAATGAATCGGGACGTTTGTATTTGATGTCCAAAACAGAAGACATTTTGTCGCCATAACGGGCTTCAAAACCGCCTGAGGAAAACGACAAATCACGCATCAAGTCGGCATTGGCAAAGGTCAAACCCTCTTGTTGACCTGCTCTGATGAGTTGCGGACGATAAATCTCGAAATCGTTGACATAGACTAAGTTTTCATCGTAGTTACCACCACGCACTTGATATTGGGAAGTCAACTCGCCACCTGACCCTGAGTTTGTACCCAGAGCAATGTGGGGCAGAACGGCTTCTAAATTGCCTGTTGTGGTCGGCAACAGTCTAAAATCTTTCACATCTTCACGAATCAAACCATTGTCTTTCAATCGTGTATCTTTCACAATCACCTCTTGTTGCGATGTGGCATTGACCAAAGTGAAATCAATACGGCGTTGGGTTTCGGCACGCATGGCTTCGATGGTCACTTTGCCTTCTTTGTAGCCGACACGCTGCACTTGCAGAAGGACGGCACGCCCTGCGGGTACTTTTATCGAATATTCGCCTGCGGCATTGGTTTCGACACTGCGGTTGAGGTCTTTGATGAATACAATGGCAAACTCAATCGGCGTATTTGTCCCCCCCTCAGTAACTGTACCGAAAACAGTCGCATTGTTTTGAGCGCAAAGTGCGAAGTGAAAAATGAAGAATAAGATGAATGTTAGTATTTTTTTCATAAACGGCTGATTATCAATTTAGAAAAACGTCGTCGAAGTTTCGCACCTCGACGACGTTGACTGTTTTCAGAATAACGCACAAATTTATAAAAAAGATACGTTGCGTTGAGGGAATAACTGATTGATTATACTGAGGGGTATCTCTCATAAACTCAAAAAACCCCTTCAACATTAAAAGAGGCTTTAGACTATGAAAAGAAATTACTATTTTTTCATAAACTTAACTTGTTCTGACCCCATTTTCAGAAAGTATGTACCTTCTCGCAAAGCTGATACATCGAACCTTGTGGCACTTGAGGGGGCTGTTTTGCCAGTCATTATTGTTTGCCCCAAAAGGTTGATAATTTGGAAATCACAGCTTGATTCATTTTTAATGTCAGAAAGGTCTGTTTCAATGGTCAAAACATCAGAAACAGGGTTGGGATAGGCACTGAGTAGGCTATTGCTCTCCGTGGTGACAGATACAACTTTTGATAAGGTTTCTGTACCCTCATGGTCTATCTGACGCAAACGGTAGTAGTTTGTTCCTCTGATGGGATTGGCATCTGTAAATGTATAGTTGCCAGCTTTACCTATGGCATTGACTGTGCCTATCTTTTGAAATGTACGCCCGTCTCGACTGCGCTCAATTTGGAATCCTTTATTGTTCTTTTCTTCACCTGTTGTCCATGCGAGATGGGTTGTACCCCCCTCAGTATGTGCATCGAAACGGATGAGTTCAACAGGTAGCACAGGCGTTGATAGGCGGAAGTTGTCAACAGCCCATTCTTCATTGCTGCCATTACATCTACCTGTCAGACGAATCTTCATAGTCGTCCCTGTACCTGATATGGTCTTTGTAAATTCTTGTAAAGTATTGTTCAAAGCTGTGCCATCGCCTAAACCGTCATTATTCGTATCCTCTTTTAAGATTTTTGTACTCGTGTTATTGTCACCCATAAAGAGAATAAGCGTTTGATAACTCCCTGAATTGATGGCATATTCTACTAAAATATAGTCATTGTTGCCACTGGCAATACCCACAGGGTCAGAGCCACCTGTATTGACCCCATTATCCCATGATATGCTGACATTATTAGCCGCAAACAGACCTCTGAAACTGATACTCGTTTTGCCCGAAATATCAATATTGGTCCATTCGATTGTTTGCACAGGGCTTAAAGCATTTTCTGTTCCTCCTGCTGCGTCGTGGTTCTCACCTGCCCAAATAAAAGAGCCAGACATGCTGGCATAGGTCGTACCAAAACTGGCATTTAAGCTAATATCCGATGCCGTATTGCTCGAACGCTTGAAATAGGATGTGCTGGGCGTGCCGAATCCTTGATTGAGAGAAGATAGGCGGGTACTACCAGCTGCTACATCGGGCGTTGAGGTATTTTCAAAATTGTCTTGCCAAAATACTTGAGCAGTTGCACATTGGTGGATGGCACAGAGCATAAAAAGCAGCAATGGTTTCAAGCATCGGCTCACAATGGTGTTCGATGCAGTGTTTTGACCCGACCATTGTGTCAGGTGATATGTAGTCGTTTTCATTAGACAGTTATGACTCTTGTTTGGTGAGGATGAATGGTTTTAATTAAAGGTCAAATGTATGTTTGTGTAAATAGGGAGGACTCGCTCGTTTGATAAGTGTTGACGTTGGTTTGATAAGTGTCGCGGTTTTGCTCATAACAGAAGGCATGGGGCATCTTTCAGCTTTTAAAGCCTCCTGTTTTTTTAAAGACTAAGATATTTAGAAAAATATCGTCTAAGTTTTGCAATTCGACGACCTTGGTTAATTTATAAAAAAGATACGTTGCGATGAGGGAATAACGGCTTGATTATACTGAGGGGGTATTCAACCAATAGGTCAAATATTGTTCACGACCCATCTGCATGGCAATTACATATTGTTTTTTTAACCTTCATGCTCATTTCTTTAAACAATAATCTACATTTTTAAACGATTGGGTGAGTCATCTGAACGGCTTGATTCGTTATCTGAACGGCTTGATTTGTTATCTGAACGACTTGACTCGTTATCTGAACGACTTGATTCGTTATCTGAACGGCTTGATTCGTCATCTGAACGGCTTGATTCGTTATCTGAACGACTTGATTCGTTATCTGAACGACTTGATTCGTTATCTGAACGGCTTGATTCGTTATCTGAACGGCTTGATTCGTTATCTGAACGACTTGATTCGTCGTCGGAATGAATGAAAATTAAAATAAAAACGAGGTGTTTTTTATGTTTTATTGGGTAAATGAGGTAAAAACGCTGTTTTTTTTGCTCATTTTGTCAATATTTTGGTACTTTTTTAAACGTAAAAGCCGCCGCATTAATTAACGTGAGTTCGGAGATTATCAAGAACCATAGGCTCTGTGAAATCTCCGAACTTACGTTAATAGAATATCAGGTTCAGGAAACATCGAAGGTTTTTCAAATCTTAGAAACTGTTTTAAAACCCTTGAATAAACTGTTCCAAATCATCTTCTTTACCTAAACTCAGGCGTTGGCGCAAGCGAGAACGGGCGACATAGACACTCGTGCCAGAAATGCCCAATACATCGGCAATCTCATTGCTGTCAAAACCTAATTTGATGAGCAGAAATAAACGGGTTTCAGCAACTGACAATTTAGGATAATGCTGATTGAGATGCGCGAAGAAATTAGGGAAACGTTTCTCAAACAGTGCGCGGAAGGTTCGCCAATCGTCGGTCGTCAAGAGTTTTAGGTTTTTGAGCGCGGCGGTAGCTAAGGCTTGCTCCCCCTCAGTATTTTTAGCTAAATGCATTTGCAAGTCTTCAATAAGACTGTTTTTGAAATTCAACAACTGCATAGATTCCTCCAACTGTGTGCTTTTAATTGTCAACTCAGCCGCTACTTCTTCAAGTCCTTGTGTTTTCAATCGAGCCTCTTCTTCTGCCAATTGCTTTTGCTGTGCCAACTGTTGTTTCTCTTGGTCTGCCAATCGGAGTTCTTGTTGTTTGCGGCGGTAACGCAATAACAGGAAAACAAGCCCTAACGCCAATGCACCCAACGCACCAAACATCAAGAGCCGCGTGCGGTTTTGCGCTGCTAAAAACTGCTGCTCACGTTGTTCCAAATCAATTCGGGCTTGCATACGCCCAATTTCTTGTTCTTTTTCTCTCGTAAAAATGCGATTCCGCAGGTCTTTGCTCTCTTGTTCGTATGCATACGCCGCTTTAAAGTCCCCCCTCAGTAAATTGACTTTGCTCAAGGCTTCCAAAATCTTTATATAGAAAAGCGAATCAGGCGTAGCCAAGGCCACTTTATACCAATAGATAGCCGAATCCGTCCGCCCCGCACAAGCATAGCCATCTGCCAATGCCTTGCGATAGACGGGTAGTTTAGCGCGGTCGGTAGAGTCTCTTATCCGTTTTATGGCTTCTACAAAAAGGGGTAGCGCAGCCGAACAATTGCCTTTACTGACTTCAACTTTAGCCTTTAGCAATGTCTGCCAATCTTCTCGACGAAAATTATTATAAGTCTTTTTAAAATAATTGAGTGTGTCTAACATGATTTGAGCAGAATCCCATTGCTGACGTTCTGCATAACTATCAGCTAAGAGAAGGGCGGATTCAGCCCCATAGTAAAACCGTCGTCCGTTGGGTCCGGTCATGGCATAATCCCAAAGTTTAAGATACCACTTGTGCGCTTCGTTGAGGTTCTGACTTTTGGTATAAACCCTCCCCAACCTTCTTAGAATATCCGATATTCTACCTTCATCTTGTATTGTGTCTAAGGTGCTGATAAAAGCATAACTGCGTAGATAAAGTTTCTGAGCCTCTGGATAGTCCCCTCGCCGTATCGCCAATAGTGCAAACTCATTGGTGATACCCGCCATCAACATCTGGTTGTTGCACCGTAAAGCATAATCATAAGCACGGTTTAAGCACTTGGCGGCAGTATCGTATCGTGCCAATTGAATAAACAAATCGCCGCGTGTCATATCGGCAAAGGCAAGGGTAGAATCAGCAGGAAAGAATTTTGAAATACCATCCAAATACCGAAACTCCATAGAGTCGGTAGAAACATCTAAACCCTGCACATTATAAAACCCCACTTGACACGCTAAACCTTGCCACTGAGGGGGTACTTCCGCGTGGATACGTGCCACAACCGCATCAACGTCCAGTAAACTAAAGGATTTGAAAAAGTTGCCATTGTATCGAGGATGGCTAAAAAACTCATTTGAGTCTTTGTATTGTTCTGTTGGTTTGTCTTTACAAGAGCTTAGAACAAGTCCTAAGCTTAAAATAATAAAAAAGGAGTGTGTGATTTTCATAGTTTATCAGATTCGTTGAGGCAAAAATAGCCAAAAACAGGCTTGACTGCACTTGTAAATATCATGTATCTATCGAAAATTTGACTTTACTTATCAAAAACCAAAGAGAAAGTAGTGCCTTTACCCACTTCACTAGCGACAGATATTTGTCCTTTATTCAGTTCTACCAATTCTTTGGTCAGAATCAGACCCAGACCTGTGCCTTTTTCTTTTGATGTCCCTTCACGATGCGTATTTTTATTGATTTGGAACAATTGGGACAAGATTTCGGGTGACATACCCATGCCAGAGTCTTGAATTGTGAGCGTTTTTACCCCCTCAGTATTTTGAAAGGAAAGATTTATAGTACCGCCTGTTGGTGTGAATTTTAAAGCATTTTGCAAAAGGTTGCGCACAATAAGCCCAAAATGGTTTTTGTCTATCTTCAGCACCGCTTCGTTGGGAATGGCTTGATGCAAGTGTATGCCTTTGTCGTCGGCGATGGATTGAATCAAAATCAGTTGCTCGTTGACAGACTCAGCGATATGGATAGACTCTGTTTTAGGTTTCATGCCGCCCATTTGACTGACTGCCCAGTGCAAAACGTTTTCGAGCATATTGGATGTGTAGTGTATGCTCGTTTTGAGTCGTTGAAGCGACTCTGCGAACTTTTCTTGACTCATAGCCCCCCAATCCATCAGAATTATATGGTTTTTGAGGACTGACACAGGTGACATAAGGTCGTGAGAAAGCAAGGCGAACAATTTATCCTTTGTGGCATTGAGCGAAGTCAGTTCATCTTTGCGCTTTTGTTCACGTCGGTAGTAATAGACGGCAAAACCGACCAACAAAAAGAGAAATGCCACCAGAATCGTCGTTAAAAGCATGTATAACTTCTGGTCATCTATTTCTTTTTGTTTAACTACCATAGCCTGATTGGCTTCAGACTTGGCGATATAATAACCAATGGTATTTTCTTTTGTTGCTGTAAAAACAAGGTTATTGAGATTTGAGCTTGTCATTTCAGCTTCCAAGGCTTGTTTGTATGCTCCTTTGTTTTTATAAGCCACTGCCAATTGTTTGTAAATTGAGATTTGGGCGGTTGTATCGGGTGTTACTAATGCTTTTTTATAGAAAAAAATAGCCGAATCCCATTTTCCCACACAAGCATAGCCATCACCTACCCCTTTATCGTATAGGCTGGCAAAACGCGGCTTAGCAACTGTCCGATTGGTCTGTTTGGCTTTCCAGAAATAGTCTAAAGCTGTTGAACAATTTCCTTCGGCTATCTGCAAATGAGCTAAGATATAATACGATTCGGGACAATAATAATAATCGTTGGACTCTTTCATCATAGACAAGACCTTGTTCACGGTCATTTGTGCCGAATCCAAATAACGATTCATCAGATAAGCTTCTGCCAATTCTACTGTCGCATTGATGCGCGCACTGATTTCCATAGATACGGCGTACTGACACGCTTTAAGCGACCATGATTGGTATTGCTGATAGTCATGGCTGAGTTTATAAGCACGGGCTATCGCCAGCATGATGTCGTGGATTTGGCTGGCATCATAAGATTTGCTCAAAGGGTAGGTATTGTAAGCCTCCAACATCAGTTGGATACCTTCTGGATAATGACCACGCAAAACAGCCATGCGTCCCAGATACTTTTTGGCATCACCTGCTCGCGTCATACGTTGCCCTCGCATACTTGAGGCATAACAGTCTTCTAAACACTTTCTAGCTGTGTCGAATTGGAAGGCATCAATAAAAATCTTACCCCTCAGTAGTTGTGAAAACTCCCGCACAGAATCGTGTGGGAAGGCAGACTCAAAACTATCGAGGAATTTTAAATTGAGTGAATCTGATATGGAACTGGGCAAGTGATAAAATAGATTCATACACATATAGCCCCTCCATTTAGCTGGTACTTCAGCACGAATGCGCTTCATGCAACTGTCTGGATTGTCGTAAGGCAATGTTTTCGCATAATCGCCACCATATTTGGGGTCTTGAGCAAAAGCATCGAATAAGTCTTTTTCATTCACAGACGACGTATTCTTTTCGCAAGCTGAAAACACACCCAATAAACTCACTAAATAAAGAATACTGGTGTATTTTGAAACTATTTTAAGAAAAACAAAATTCTTGTTGTTGTGTAAAGTTTTAATTTTCATACAAAAAAAATAAATTACTTATCTCTCATATTTGGTAAAGTTTGAGCCTAATGGCGGCAAGGTTCGGGTTGATGGTCATTCGGGCGTTTATGGATAGAATAGGTAACTATTCCTTTTACGTAGCTATCTTGTACAATACTTCGGCAATTTTTTAGTTGAAAAACGGCGGCTTCGTCGCCGAAAAAGAGGGGTATGGAGCGAGATGTTTTATTTTTTTGAATTGTGGGCTGTACCCACAATTCAAAAAAATAAAACATCTCGCTCCAAAGGGTCTCTTTACCGCCGAAGGCGGCTATTTTAAGTTATTTTAGGTACTAACCAGTTACCGAACTATTATTAACTGATGTTACGCACGGTACAGTTTACGCACTGTTTTCTGCTACGCAAAAAAAACGTGCTAAGAAATTATTTTTTTTAGACCGAAGTTCATTTTTCAATCGCAAGCGATTGAAAAATGAACTTCGGTCTGATAGATTCTTTTTAGTACGCTTTTTTTGCGCAGCAAAAAACAGTGCGTAAACTGTACCGTGCGT
>JAEUUP010000146.1 GCA_016787525.1 Saprospiraceae bacterium
AAGACCACTAATTGTTGTACTTGTACCTGAGCCTGTCGTAGTGACTCCACCAGGACTTCTTGTCAATGTCCAATTCCCTGTTGCAGGCAAACCGCTCAGAACGACGCTACCTGTTGCGACAGCACAAGTTGGTTGAGTAATTGTTCCTACTGAGGGGGCCGTTGGTGTGGCAGGTTGCGTGTTGATAACGACAGGATTGAGTGAGTATGTTGACAAACATGTAGGACTTGCTTGGAGTCTAACTTGGATATTGTAATTACCCGAAGCTAAGTTACTAAATGTTGCATTTGTGGACCAATTAGTACCATTGTCAACGCTGTATTCTAATGTAGAAGCGCCTGTTGCATTCACAACAATTGTACCTGTCGCTGTGGCGCAAGTGGGTTGAGTGACAGTTGGTGCATTAATAGTTGGTGCTGTACAAGAGGATGTTATAGTCACCGAGACACTATTAGAACTCAAGTCTCCACAAAATGTCAATGCTGCTATAGCATTTTGGAAAGCCGTAAATGTGCCACCTACATAAGATTGTAATGCGGCTAAAGTGGTTGTATTTTGATAAGAAAGACCATAAACCAAATATGAACCGGCTGGGAAAGTCGTTGTATTGGTCAAATTTGATGTTGCTTGAATAGCAGTAATATTGTTTGTTGCTGTATTTAACACAAGGTAAGCGTAGTTGAAAGAAGCACCTGGATTAGCAGGGCCGCCTGTTAGTACACTTCCACCTCCTGGAACAGTAAAAGTAACCGTACGTGAAAAAGCAGCATGACCCGTCGAAAAACCAGACACAACCAAAATATAGTTTACACCTGGGCTAAGTGAAGCTGTGATTGTTGTACCAGTTGTTACATTGCCACTTGCTGATGACCCCAACCAGTTAGAACATGTATTAGTATTATCAAAAGAAGTTTGATATAAGTTCATAACTGTGCTGGAAGAAGAGTTCAGTGTGAAAGTGTAACTGCCTTGCAACCCAACCTGAAAGTTATATGTTGTATAAGCGGGAGAGTTACTAAACGGAGCAGCACATCCCGCACCGTTTTGATTAAAAGTTAAAGGCATTGTAGGTGTTCCTGTTGGAACATTTGCAGTCCAAGATGTCTGGGTTGTTCCATACTGAGGGGTCAATCCTAAATTTAAGGCTGCTGCACCTGCCAGAGCTGTAACAGATGTTGTGGGTGTAACAGAAGCCGCTTCTGCGGTGCAACTTGATGTAATCGTTATGGGCGCATTGTTAATATCAAAAAAGATATTATTAGCTGCTGGAACGATTTTTATACGACCTGTAAAAGTTGGATAACTCGGAATTACAACACTGACCGACCCATTGTTAGGCACATTCGATGCCAAAGTATAAGGGAATGTTTGACCATTATCTGTTGAAAGTAAAATATTGACATTGGCACAACTGATAGGTGCAGCCGTTGTGTTTGCCACATTCCAAGTAATGGTTGCCGTATTTGTTCCGTTTGCTGTCCATGAAGTCGTTGTATTTTGCGATGTGAGAGAAAAGCCTGTTGCCCCAATATCAACAACATTAATCGTTATCTCATCACAAGACCAACCACCCAATGTAAGTCCTCCTGACGTGTAACGGTCACGAACAGTCAATCTGAATTTCATTGTACGTGCGACTTCTGGCAAAATTTCGCCTTGGGTTTGTGTCCCAGCTAAAATATCCGAGAGTTGCGGTACAATACGTTTAGAACTTGTGGTAGGTGGAAAACTCCTAAATAAAGGTTGGTTATTAGTCGTTGCAGCAGCATTAGGCGCTGCTCCACTGCTTGCTAAATCAGTATCATATTCTTCCCAACAATAAGTCAGTGGGTTTCCTTCTGGGTCTGTGGCAGAACCTGTTAGCTCGAAGGGTGTTCGTGTAGGAATATTAAAAGTTAAACTATTTGGATTCCCATTTGCCGCAGGTGCAGAGTTACTTGTCACAGTTGGCGAAGAACAACTGTTTCCAGAACCTGTTAGAAACGCACGCATTTCGTTGAGATTGGTGATGTGAAAATACAAATCACGTGACCCCGAACCAATATTTTGTGGTGAACACGACCCATTGTAGGACATAAAAGAAGTCGCTGCACCTGGCTCATACGCCGTTGCAGGATTTCTATTACCACCTGCACATGAACCTGCATTACCAAAAAAAGGATGGTTAGCACCCAATTGGTGACCAACTTCATGTCCGAAAACGCCGCCAAATGGACCAATGCTAAAGGTCGCACCTAAGCGAATCTGAGACCAACCTCTGGCTTTACCACCACCTGAACAAGGGCCAGGGCCTGCTTGACCACTCCAGCCACCTCCGGTTGCTTCATAGTGCAGAACGTGTCCTATATCGTAGTTGGCTTCGGGCATAACAGCTATTAAAGCAGCAGAACTGAATCCTGCTTGTGCCGCCGCCGCAGAAGCATTCCCACCTCCATCGGGCGTGAAGGGGTCGGTCGCCCCGCTCGTATAAATAATATTGTCATTCCCAGTTGCTAAGTTGAAGTGTAAAGCCATCTCAACTTCGTACAAAACATTTAAGTAGTTAATCAAATTGGTAATATCTGATTGTACAGTTGCTGTACCACCTCTGAAAGTTGTGTACTCGCCTGTAGCTGCCATAGCGAAACGATAATCACGGCGCGTACCACCATAACTATTGCACGAAACAGCCGCTGCCGCCTGTGCCGACAGTCCTGAGACTTCATCTTTCAGACATTTAAAATCAGGGTTTTCGACATTAGAAATTTTATATTTCTGCGTAGAGAGGTCAACGGGTTCTAATGTTAGAACACCTTGTGGTGTGTTCATAAAAATCGTCACACCAAATTCACTGACAGAAAAGCGGATGATGGTTCTCAAATCATCGCTATGCCCTTGATAGGTTTTAACGGGAATCCAATTGGGTTTCAAAGGGTCTTCCAAAACAGGTGATTCAACGATGTTAAAGATTTGAGTAGAACCATCTAACATAGGAATCTCGACTCGAAGTGTTTGCCCTACCCCTTGATTTTGGGTTTGAGGATTGGCGCGTTTTTCCATAGGTGCATTGGCTACTTTTTGCAAAAAAGCATCATTATTCCAAGTGAAGACCCGCTCTTTCGATTGTCCCAAAAGCAACGAAACATTGAGTAAAGCTAGAAGAAAAAGTCCGAAACGTGGAGAAGAGTAAAATACCCTACAAAGGATAGGGAGGAAGAGTTTTTTGGTTTTTTTCATTTTAAAATGATTTTGTAGTGAAAACTTTTAATTAAATTTCAAAAAGGGTTTTGAGAAAAACACGTTTATTTTGTCTCTTAAACAACATTTATGCAAATATAGAGACTTTAATCTAATGTGAAAAAAAAAATTAATTGGTCGAATTGCTTTTTTACGCTTAAAAAATTCATTTTTAACCATAAACACCTAACCATAATAAGAATATCATAAAATCTTATATTCAGTATTGAGCCTTTGAAATGACCTAATAAAAACAAAAATCCCGAATCTCCTGTACCAGAAAATTCGGGATGTAAAAGTTGTTACTTTGAGAGTGATAGCTATATGTTAATCTCACCGACCATCGTTTCAGGACGCAGGACTTCATCAAATTTTTCCGCTGTGATATAACCCAATGCCAAAGCTGCTTCTTTCAAAGTTGTCCCTTCTTTATGCGCTTTTTGAGCAATTTCAGCTGATTTGTAGTAGCCAATATGCGGGTTCAAAGCCGTCACGAGCATCAATGAGTTAGAAACGTGTTTTTGGATATTGTCGTACAAAGGTTCAATACCGACCGCACATTTGTCATTAAATGCCACACAAACATCCCCAATTAAGCGTGCAGAGTGTAAGAAATTGTAAATAATGACAGGTTTGAATACATTAAGCTCAAAATGCCCCATTGCTCCACCCACATTTATCGCTACATCATTGCCCAAAACCTGTGCTGCCACCATGGTCATCGCTTCACTTTGTGTTGGATTGACTTTACCTGGCATGATTGACGAACCTGGCTCATTGTCAGGAATATACAACTCGCCGATACCTGCACGAGGGCCAGAAGCCAACAAACGAATGTCATTCGCAATTTTCATCAATGAACAAGCCACTGTTTTCAAAGCGCCATGAGCTTCTACAACCGCATCGTGCGCCGCCAATGCTTCAAATTTATTTTCTGCGGTCACAAAAGGCAGACCTGTCAAAGCGGCAATATGAGCAGCTACATTTTCAGAATACTGAGGGGGTGTATTGATACCCGTGCCAACAGCTGTTCCACCCAAAGCCAATTCTGAAAGATGTGCCAAAGTATTGCGAATAGCCCGCAAACCGTGATTCAATTGCGATACATAGCCCGAGAACTCCTGTCCAACCGTCAAAGGCGTAGCATCCATCAAATGAGTACGTCCGATTTTGACCACATCTTTGAACGCCACAGCTTTTGCATGAAGCGTATCGCGGAGTTTTTCGATACCAGGAATCGTCGTTTCTACCAGAATTTTATAGGCTGCGATGTGCATCGCCGTTGGAAATGTATCGTTCGATGATTGCGATTTGTTGACATCATCGTTAGGTTTTACGTATTTCTCTTCGTCCAAAAGCGAGCCACCTTTAAGTACATGCGCACGATAAGCAATGACTTCATTACAATTCATATTCGACTGCGTACCCGAACCTGTTTGCCAAACCACAAGCGGAAATTGGTCAGCCAACTCCCCCCTCAGTATTTCGTCACACACTTGACCGATGAGGTCGCATTTGTCTTTTGGCAAAATACCCGCATCATAGTTCGTCAAAGCCGCCGCTTTTTTCAAGTAGGCAAAAGCTTTGATGATTTCTTTAGGCATTTTGTTGATGTCCTGAGCGATAGGGAAATTCATAACGGAGCGTTGTGTTTGCGCGCCCCAATAGACGTGTGCAGGCACTTCCACCTTGCCCATCGTATCTTTTTCTATCCGATATTCCATAAGAGTCGAGATGTTTTTACGAATGTATAAAATGATTTTTGCCACAAAGGTAAATCAAAACACATCGAGGTTTTTAGATATTTTCTATTTTTTTCAATTCAGATTCTATAAAAATTAAAAATTACTGAGGGGGTGTTTTGAAAAATCAAAACGACCTGTATATTTGCACCACTTTTGAAGAAAGGTACAAATCGAAGTATAGCTCAGTTGGTTAGAGTATCGCCTTGACATGGCGGGGGTCAGTGGTTCGAATCCACTTACTTCGACAAAAAAGTCATTAGTCAATCGTCATTAGTCAGTTTTATAATGACAAATGACGATTAACCAATGACTTTTTTCATTTTAGGGATGTAGCGCAGCCTGGTAGCGCACACGTCTGGGGGGCGTGGGGTCGCAAGTTCAAATCTTGTCATCCCTACTTATTTAAAACATTGATTTTCAGTTCATTATATAGGTTTTATGCACTTTTGCATAAAACCTATTTTTATTGAGGTACACGAAATAGTACACGAA
>JAEUUP010000148.1 GCA_016787525.1 Saprospiraceae bacterium
AAAAGTTAATGCTGTCAACTTAGTGCTAATGTTGTGTTATTATCAAAGAACAAAGTTCATTGAAATATTTAGCTTATATTTAGGGATGAAAAAAAAGACTATATCTATACGACGATAGGCGATCGAATAAATTCGACTATTTTTAAGAGACAATACAGTCTTAGTAAGCATGATTTTAGTCGAGATCGCATATTTACCTTTCCACTTGTCATGATAACAATACTCAATAATATCAGCAAATCGTTAGGCGTTGAAATTGCCAAAGTATTTCTATGCCTAGAACGTGTGGTCAAAGGGAGTAAGCAATCCTTTAGTAAAGCGCGCTATAAGATAGATTGGCGGGCCTTTATCGATTTGAACGAAGAATTTGTTCGGCTCTATTACAGTGTGCCCAGTGATGATAGACAAAATGAGAAGGAACAGTCACGCTCTTATCGTTTATATCGAGATAAATATCTCTTATTAGCCACAGATGGTTCTGATTATGAATTACCCTATGAGCCAAGCCTTATTACCGAGTTTGGTGTTGTCGATGCCTCAGCTAAGCAACCTATATGTATGGCAAAAGGCGTTAAAATATGGGATATACTCAATCAAATAACTATTTGTAGCCATTTGGGTCGTTACGATGAGGCTGAAATCATGCTTTTCAGACCGACATGGCAGTCTGCCCAAAGTTTATTAAAACAGGCGTGTGATAACACCTTATTGCTTTTAGGTGATATGCACTATCCGTCATTTTGGTTAATATTTGAGTTGATGGCAGATAAAAATGCTTTTTTATTTCGATGTCGTCCTGATTTTTGCCGAGAAATTGTCCAATTTATGGCTTGTGATGCCCAAGATGAAGTGATTCAAATACCCATTCATGCAGACCCTTATCGGCGAAGGAAATTCCTCAAACGGCTCAACCGAGTGGATTATGAACAAGCACCTGACTGTCTCATAGTGCGGGCAGTTAAATTTACACGTCCCACGGGGGAGCAATCTTGTTTGATTACTTCTTTACTATCCGACACAGAGTGGTCTTATCAAGACCTCGTTGATTTGTATCCTTATCGCTGGGGGGAAGAAGAATCCTACAATTTTGATAAAAACCTCACCCAAATCGAGAACTTTTCTGCCAAAATGCCCCTTGGTATTCGTCAAGACTGGTACGCCAATACATTAATGACAAATATGGCACAGCTACTCATTGAAGAAGCACAAGAGATACTTGACACAGAACAACAAAATAAAGATAATAAATATCACTATAAAATCAATCGCGCTATTGCCATCGGTCTTATCAAGGATGAAATTCCCAAAGTCTTATTTGGCAACATGTCTATACAAACCTTGTCGAATAGATTAATACCCAGTATCTTGAAATATCGAATCCCTGTGAGACCTAATCGATCGTTTGAACGTAAACGAAAACATAAGCTAAAATTTTCAATGAACTTGCGACGATGTGTATAAATAACATCATTCTTTCACTAAGTTGACAGCATTAATTTTTAAAATATCCGATACTTATGAACGCAAACTACAAAGAAAGTTTCTCCAACACCGACAAGATGTTAGAGTCGGTAGGCTTTAAAAAAGTATCGGATATTTTTAAAATATCCTATACTTATGAACGCAAACCATAAAGAAGGTTTCTCCAACGTAGCACTACCCTACTTTTTTCGGACATTAAGTGAATCGCCTCTTGGCTTTCGTAAAAAATCACCAAGTCATTGACAAACAATATTTTATAACTACATAAACAACAGAAATATGAGCTTAGTCGTCGTGGATATAGAGGCAGATGGGCCCATTCCACACAAGTATTCTATGGTTTGTTTTGGGGCAGTCGTCGTTGAACCGACCTTGACCAAGCGGTTTTATGGCAAAGTCAAACCCATCTCGAACGAATTTATGCCCGAAGCTCTGGCGGTCAGCGGATTCAGTCGCGCCGAGCATGAGACCTTCGACAATCCCAAAGAGGTGATGGCGGCTTTCAAAACGTGGTTAGGCAAAAATACCGTCGGCAGTGCCGTTTTCATTTCTGACAATTTGGCTTTTGATTGGCAATGGATTAACTACTATTTCCATTTCTTTTTGGGCAAAAACCCGTTTGGACATTCGGGCAGACGCATTGGCGACCTCTACGCAGGTATGCAAATGGACATCAAACAAGGGACTTCGTGGAAACACCTGCGCCAAACCTCACACGACCACAACCCCGTCAACGATGCGTTGGGCAATGCTGAAGCCTTACTGAAACTGCACGAGATGGGTTTAAAAATGAAGTTGGAATGAGATTTTAAAGCAGTTTCAAGAATCACGGATTACACGGATTTACAGATTAATGGATTACTGAAAATCTGAAAATCCGTGTAATCCGCGTCACAAAACCAAATTCGTAAAATCCGTTAATTCGCATAATCAGTGGCTCAAAAAATAACAACAATGGAACAAGAGATAATCACCAAATACAGTAAAAAACTGTCAAAAATACTGCGTCACCGCCCCGAAATGATAGGCTTGACGCTCGATAAAAACGGTTGGGCAAGCGTCGAAGAACTCATGGAGAAATTCGGAACGCCCCCCCTCAGTATCGAAATCTTAGAAACCGTTGTCGAGACGAATGACAAACAAAGGTTTACATTCAACGAAGACAAAACAAAAATAAGAGCCAACCAAGGTCACTCTGTCACCGTTGATTTGGCTCTCGAAGCCACCGAGCCGCCCGCGCTTTTGTTTCATGGCACAGCCACCAAAAATGTGCAAAGCATTAAAGAACAAGGGCTTATCAAAGGTGCGCGCCACCACGTGCATTTGTCAACCGACGAAAGCACGGCAAAAAAGGTGGGCAGCCGCTACGGCATTCCCGTCATTTTGAAAGTGCGTGCCAAGGAGATGCAAGAGGCAGGTTATATGTTTTATATGAGTGACAATGGCGTTTGGTTGACCGACCATGTGCCTGTACGATTCATCGTTTTTCCATCATAAATCAACTTTTTAACATGACACAGACCATCACAATCAATGCGGACATAGAATTGACCGAAATCCGAGAGACGGATAAAGCAGCCTTGGCAAAACACCTCAACGATAAAACGATTTTCGACTACACGTTGATGATTCCGTATCCTTATACCGAAGCCAATGCCGAGTGGTTTATCAACTTTGCCCGCGAGCAAGAAGCCAAACACGGCTTTGTGGTCAAGTTTGCCATTCGCAAACACGGTGCATTGGTCGGTGGCATTGGACTGATGTTGAACGACAAAGAGACGGCAACGCACAAGGCAGAAATCGGTTATTGGATCGCTCAATCTGTTAGAAATCAAGGTATTATGACGCATGTACTGAGGGGTCTAACTGAGTTCATTTTTCAGACCACACATTTGGTCAGGCTCGAAGCCACTGTTTTTGCCCCCAATATCGCTTCTCAAAAAGCCTTGGAAAAGGCGGGATATGAGCGCGAAGGTTTTGCACGAAAATTTCATATTAAAGACGGTGTGCCGCTCGATGTGTTTTTATTTTCAAAAGTGAAATGAAGAGCCACGAATTTTACGAATTAACGAATTACACGAATTTAGATGTAGGTGTAACGTATAAAGAGCTACGAATTGGACGAATTAACGGATTACACGAAAGAGGTGTAGGTATAAATTCGTAAAATCCGTTAATTCGTCTAATTCGTAGCCCCTATAATCAACAAAATAAATTCGTAAAATCCGTTAATTCGTCTAATTCGTAGCCCCATAATCAACAAAATAAATTTGTAAAATCTGTTAATTCGTGTAATTCGTAGCTCATAAATCAATATTTTTTAATCACATTTTAATATTTACCCAAAATGGCATTATTCAATTTCAAAAAAACAGCAGTAGAAAAAACCGTAAATCTGGCAGGCGGCGAAGCATTCGTGATGACACCCGAATTGGAATTGGCTTCTTTGGTGTTGACCTCATTTGCGCAAGAACAATTCTACCGCGACCAAAAAGCCAGCTTCGACGATTTGGCAAAAGCCATGTCGAAATGCGCCCCTGAGTTTGTTGCCAAAACGGGTGTGTATGCCCGTCGTGAGTTCGGTATGCGTTCGATTACGCACGCCTTAGCCGCAGAGTTGGCATCGGGTGCGTCAGGTCAAGCATGGGCAAAGTCGTTCTACGATAAAATAATCAATCGCCCCGACGATATGTTGGAGATTGCCGCCTACTACAAAGCCAAAGGTGGTAAAAACTTGCCCAATGCGATGAAAAAAGGCTTTGCATCGGCATTCGACCGTTTCGATGCTTACCAATTGGCAAAATATCGCGGCGAAAACAAAGCTTTGAAATTGGTTGACTTGGTCAATTTGGTGCGCCCTGTGCCAACTGCCAAAAACGCCGACGGTTTGAAAGCCTTGGTGGAAGGTACGTTGCGCAACACCGAGACATGGGAAGCGAAACTGACACAAGCAGGTCAAAAAGCCGAATCGGATGAAGAAAAAATGGATTTGAAAGCCGCAGCTTGGACTGAATTGGTCAAAGGCAATCGTTTGGGCTATTTCGCTTTGGTGCGTAATCTGCGTAATATCTTGGAGCAAGCACCCGAATTGACCCCCTCAGTATGCGCTCAGTTGGTGAACAAAGACCGCATCCGTCAATCGCTTGTTTTGCCATTCCGTTTGGTGGTGGCTTACAAACAGTTGGACAGCAACAACAGTCAGGCACGTCAAGTACGCGAATACTTGAGCAAAGCCATAGATATAGCTTGCCAGAATATCCCAGCTTTGGAAAACACCTTAGTCGTTGTGGACAACTCTGGCTCGATGGGTATGCGTATGGCAAAATCTGAAATGACGTATGCCGAGATGGGCGCACTGTTCGGTATGGCTTTGGCGAAACGCAGCAATGCGGATTTGATGGAGTTTGGCGACACAGCCCGCTATATCAAATTCAATTTGTCGGATTCAGCGATTGAGTTCAGTGCCAATTTTCAAGGCTTGAACAAAGTGGGTCATGGTACAAACTTTCATTCGATTTTTGAGAAAGCGCAAAAACGTTACGACCGCATCGTCATCTTTTCAGACATGCAAGGTTGGGTCCATTACACAAATCCAACCACTGCTTTGGCGACTTACAAACGTCGGACAGGTGCGAATCCGTACATCTATTCGTTCGACTTGGCAGGCTATGGCTCATTGCAGTTCCCAGAGCGCAATGTTTTTGCCTTAGCTGGTTTCAGCGAGAAGGTATTTGATTTGATGCGTGTTTTGGAAACCGACCGCCATGCTTTGGTGAACAAAATAAAAAGTGTCGCATTGTAATACATTGTTTTACAATTCTTTACAAGAATAATATAGTCAGTTTTAGTTTGTATGATTCTCTCATTGAGTAAACGTCGGACAAGGCAAAAGAGCCTTCCGACGTTTTTTTTGTTTGTACTTTGTTCATCCTCTATTTTAATCCAAAACTCCAACAAAACAGTGATATTGAGGTACTAAATACTGAGGGGTCTATTTTGGTGGAAATAGACCCCTCAGTATTTTTTCTAAAAGTGCGTGATACAAAGCAAACAAGTCACAGACCTGATAGATAGTAGATGTCGGCTTGGAAGCTGACACCAACAGTTCCGTTCTTTAATTTAAGATTTGGGTGTTATTTGGTTGAACACCATATGCCGCAGGTATTATTTCTCGGGTCTAAGACCCACAAAATAGTATGTATCGCGTCTGAGACGCTCACGAGCAGTTACGCTTTTATACTTGATGCCAGCGGGATTTGGGCGTTATTTGGTTGAACACCAGATGCCAGCTGGTTAATTTTTACTGCTTTCCGTTCAAAACTATCGATTTTCTTGTCCTTTTTATCTTTTTCTATCCTTTCTATCTTTGTTTTATTTGTTACCAATTTATTGCAAATTTATCATTTTCAGTAATCAGTCTTGGTAAAAGCAATTTCTAATTGGTTTGCCCAAGCTATATCTATCGCACCAATAATCTTTGAAAATATCATTTGCTTAAATCGAATTTCTTGAATTTGTCTAATAATTTCAGTTTTGTGGACGTTAGTAGTAAAAATATCGGTTTGGTGATTAAAATATTTTTCTTGAAGATTTACAAAAGTTTTTCGCCATTCGTATGGAGAATATTCAAAATTAGGTTCTCTAAATCTTAGCCCGCCTTCTTGAATGGTTAAAGATTCCTCGTCGTAAGAAATTTTGTTAAACATTTTTTCTGCTTCTTCACTTAATACTTCTTCTCTTTTGAATGGAAATTCAAAGGAGTACACTCCAAAATGAGGGCATAATGTGAATAATAGTTCATCCCAATTTCCGAAACTTTGTTTAAAAACAGTCTCTTTTGAGGATTTATTTCTGGCAATGATACAAAACGAATGGTCTGGCATATCTATACTATTTTTTTATTAAATTACTTTTTTTACCAAAGAACGAATTTTTTTCTTTTTGATTTCACGGAACATTTTGCTTGCCACCAAATAGCAGCAATTTTCCACCCGTCCGTCATTCAATCGTATAAATTGTATAAGGCAACATGTAAATACGACACTTTTTAACATTAGGCAGTATTCAAATGCGACATTCAGCAAATGCCTTTGCAAACTTAAAACAAAGCAATCAAAGAACCAAAGAGTATTATGTTAGAATAGTATCAAAGTTTTAATTCATCTAAAAGGCTTTAAATACGCTTGATTTGTTCACCTGTGAGATAGATATAAACGTCTATTTTTCAGTCGCATGAATAATCTGATATACAAAAAATCAGTCATCCAAACGGAAAATTGAGGCATCCAAACGGTATTTTATGTGCTTTTTGTTCAATTTTATCTTTTCACGAAATTTAATTCTATTCTTCCTCTGTTTGTTTATAAAACCCAATCCATTCAACTGTTTCTATATATTGCTTTTTATATTTTTCTTTTCCAGTTGTTGAAAGCCCTCTGTACCAAGTATACCAAATAAGCATATATTCCTCACCATATCCCATACGCCAACCAATCGAATATCTATCTAATTCTGGATGTTTTTCCCAAGGTGGTAGTTGCATATCTCTCAATTCATCAAAACTACCATTTTTATTGAGTTCAACTCTTATTTCCATAAGTATTTTTCCAAGCATATTTTTTCCGCTTCCATCTCCACCGTCTGCCCAATAATTGTCGTTTTTAGTGTGTTCAATAATGATAGCGTTTCCAGTAGATAATAATTTTTCTCTTACTTCCGAGTGTTGCATAACTTTTGCCCAAACTATCTCTTTCATTATCTCATCTTTTACTTCTTCCCAGTCACTTCTCAATGGTCTATTCCTTTCTCGACCAATTTGAGCCGCCTCCATAGGTGTTTTTGCACAGATTACAGCATATCTATTTTCAAAATCGGCGAATTTTTGTCCTTGAAATGCGTGTTCTGATGTTTTCCAAAAAGTTCCTTTGTAGAAAATTGAATGATTTGAAAAATTGGAAAAACAACCAAATTTGTCATTAACTCTGTAAAATTTAACTTCTTTTTGATTGTCCATTTCTATATATTTTGTTGTAAGTGAATAATCTTTTTTGCAAAGTTCTTCTTTTAGTCAATTTATTGCAGACTTCTTTCTTTCTTTCTTTATTATTTGCAGGTTTATTTGATTTTATTTCGTAGGCTTTTTTTTCATATCAGCGAACATTTCGCTTGCCGCCAAATGGCGGCAATTTCCCACCCGTCCGTCATTCAATTATATAAAATTGTATAAGGCAATATGCAAATATGACACTTTTTAACATTAGGCAGTATTCAAATGCGACATTCAGCAAATGCCTTTGCAAACTTAAAACAAAGCAATCAAAGAACCAAAGATTACTATTAGAATAGTATCAAAGTTTTAATTCATCTAAAAGGCTTTAAATACGCTTGATTTGTTCACCTATCGGATAGATACAAACGTCTATTTTTTAGTCGCATGAACAATCTGATATACAAAAATCAGTCATCCAAACGGAAAGTTGGGGCATCCGAACGGAAAGTTGAGGCATCTGAACGGAAAGTTGGGGCATCCGAACGGAAAGTTGAGGCATCCGAACGGAAAGTTGAGGCATCCGAATGAAAAATATGTCATCCAGATGAAAAATAAGTCGTCCAGAACAAAAGAATGCTCAATAAGGGCTTCGAAATAGTCTATTACGCTAAAAATTGGGCAATATCAAAAGTCCGCCTATTGTGTTTTTATCAAAAAAGAAAGATTGACAGAAACGCTCAGTTTCTGTCAATCTTTCTTTTTTGCGCTTTATACAAAGAAGTGCCTCATTTCATCACTCTTTCGTTACTTTTACCATTACTTTTTTAAAGCTACCAGATTGAGAGCTATCGAAGTGACCAAAGAATATTGTATAAAAATCTTCGATTGCTGCCATCAAGAGAGCTAATCATCACTTTGAACGTATGCAAATCCAATTGCAAAGCAATGCCGCGAGAAGGATCTTGTAAATAAACTGACCAATCGTCGCGATTGACTTCATTGAAATTGAAAACCACTCGATTACCATTCAATTCACTCCATTTTCCATTGCTTTCTTGTCGGAAAGCACAACTTTCACCATTGGCATTCATGAATTTTACAAATTTGGCTTCGCGCCCATTGACTCGGACTTCATTGAAAGTTGCGTCATTTTTAAATAAATCGTCTTCTGTTTTGTCTGCAATGTATAAAACAGAATAGGCGTGACGGATGTAGCGATTAGGATAGTTAAACGATTGGTACGAATTACCTTTACCTGCTAAACCACTGACCCGTCGGAATGAGGCATCCGCTCTGTCCAAATCATTGTTGATGCTAGTCAAAATAATTTTAGAATACGAATGACGTAAGAATCTGCCCGGATAATTGATGGATTCCAAAGAAATACAGTCGGGGCAACGCGCATCTAAACCTTTAACGATTTTGAAAGTCGCGTCTAATTTGTCAAGTTCTGACACGATATTGGTGATATAGCCCGTAGAATTGCTGTGTCTGATGTATTTATCTGGATAATTTACAGATTGAAAAGAAGCGACTTGAGCCGTTCCGATAAAGTAGCAAATGGTGAATACGATTGCTGAAATAATTGTTTTCATTGTTTTATAATTTTAATTGTTTTTAAATAAAATATTTGCTCATACTGAGGGGGGGTGAAATAAACTTAGAAGGTTTGTAAAAGAGCAGATTAACGCATCTATTTGTGTTCAAAAAAACTTGTTAATCTGCCCTTAAATCAAGCGGTCTTATCAAATGATGTTATTGTTTTCTTATTGGTCGGATAGCACCATAAATTTTGCATTGGCAGGCATGGCGGCTAAACTCTGGTTGAATATAGCCCAACGTGTTCCTGTGTACCATACGCCTATCTCATTGGCATTATAGACACCCGTCCAATATTGTGTTGAAAAAACTAAGGCATTGGGTTTGCTATCTGTGGCTGAGTTGCTGAATACATAAAAATTACTTGACGGTGTGGTTGCTGTCACAACAAAGATTTTATCGTCTATGCAAACATTAAATTGAACGTTAGCGGGCATCGCTGCAAAGTTTTGGTTATACACAGACCATCTTGTACCATCATAATAAATCCCAATTGGATTTTTGTTGTATGGCCCTGCCGCGCCAAAATTTTGTGTGACTAAAAACTTCGCATTGGGATTACCGTTCAGACTTGGGTGATTGAGGAATGCGATATGTCCAGATATACTCGCCGCTTTTGCAACAAATGCTTTATCGCTGGGATTTTTAACTAAGACGTTGAATTTGACACCTGCTGCCATTGCAGATATGTCTTGATTGAAAATTGTCCACTTACCATTGTTGTACCAAACACCGATGGATTTATTGTGATATGGTCCAGTTGTTCCCCAGTTAGGTGTCACTATCAAAACGGCATTGGGATTATTGTTCGTAGCTGGATTGTCAATGGTTGTCCAGTTGCTGGCAATATTGGCGGCGGTTGATGTATGTAAAAACATAACGGAACTGGGCGCATTGACTGTGACGACTAAGGTTTTAAGCGTACTACCTGCTGTATTAGCGACAGTCAGTTTGACACTATAAGTTCCTGCTGTATTGAATTGAGAAACAACACTTTGCGCTGAAGAAGAACTGGGCGAACCACCCGGTATATCCCAGTTTCTTGAGACAACAGAACCCGTTGAGTTATCCGTAAAAGTGATGCTTTCGCCTGCTGTAATGACCGTGGCTGATGCTGCGAAATTAGCAACTGGAGGTACTACGACAACAGGTTTTTTGACAGTTATGGAGCTACTTTTCGTGCTGCTGCCGCTGGCGTTTGATACCGTTAGTTGGACATCGTAAGTGCCTTCAGTATTGAATGTTGCGGAAACAACAGCATCTGAGGAAATGTTGGGCGAACCGCCCGTTATTTGCCATTTTCTTGTCGTGACTGTGCCTGTTGAAGCGTCTGTAAAAGTGATACTCTCGCCGACATTGATGGTTTGGGCGGATGTCGTAAAATTAGCGACTGGTGCAACTACAACGGGCGGTGTGACGATGACTTCTTTTTTACACTGAGTAGAAAGCAGTGCCATAGCACATAAAAAGAAGAAAAGTGAGAAACGAGAAGCGATTTTCTTTGACATTTTCATTTGATAAATAGATTTAAAATTGTTAAAAAAATACTTGTGACTAATAATTTGAAAAGAAAGATTTGTTTTCATTGTTTTTAAATTTAATGATTATTGACTACTTGTTTTCTGGTTTGTTAGAGATACAGGGCTGTTTGTTTTCTGTTTCGCTGTTTGATGATACAAATGTAGAGGCGTTCCATCATGCCCACACGGACGACATGATGAAATGAGGATTTGAGCTAATGGAATAGGCGTTTGATTGATTGAAGAAAAAAAGGAGAGCCTCAAAGTGTAGGTGGCAAATAAACACAGACCTTAGTACCCAAGGCATTGCCTTGTGGGTCTTTCAAATCAAAAATCTCAAGCAGTTTACTATCTGAATCGGGCATCAAATATTTCAAGCGTTTCTCTGTGATACTGAGGGCTTTTGAGACATGATTGGGGTCATGTTTTTTTTGAACCCTGCCCGAGCCATTGTCTTGAACAGAGCAGATAAGCCGCTCGTTTTCTAAATAAAAGCTAATTTGTACCAAACCTTCGTCCGATTTGTTTGATAGACCATGCCAAATCGCATTTTCGACAAAAGGTTGCAACAGCATCGTCGGCACACGCATCTCATCGGGGTCAATATCATCATCTACATTGATTTTGTAGGAAAAACTCTTCTCAAAACGCATGGCTTCTGTTTTTAGATAAGATTCTAAAAACTGAATTTCGTTTTCGATGGGAATGAAGGGCGTTTCAGACAGTATCAATATCGTGCGCATCAGTTTGGCAAAACGGGTCAAATAGTCACTCGCTGTGTCCATATCTTTCTGGTGCATATAACTGTTGATAGAGTTTAAACTGTTGAAAATAAAATGCGGATTCATCTGCAAACGCAGCACCGCTGTTTCCGTTTCTGCAATCAATTGCTTGTACTCCGCTTCTTTTTGCTTAAATTCGGCTTCTTTTCGTTTTTCTGCTTCCGCCTTTTTGATTTGATTGATACGATTGCGGTAGTAGGCATAGACAATACCCATCGCTAATAGCGTCAAAAACAATCGAAACTGCCACGTTTGATACCAAGGCGGCAAAATCTTAATCGCCAATTGTTTAGGATTTTTTGCCCAAACACCATCCGAATTGGTCGCCCAAACATTGAAAACATAGTCGCCAGCAGGCAAATTGGCATAGCGAGCGACCCCCTCAGTATTGGCATCAACCGTATCTTTGTCATAGCCACTTAGAAAATATTTGTACCGATTTTTGGCAGGGTCGCTGTAATCAACGGCAACAAAACTAAAAGTCAAAGTATTGCTATCGTGTGTAAAAACCAAGTTTTTGAAAGCATTAACATGGCCTTCAAAGCGTTTGACATCGTTGATTTTTAAGGTAGCAATTTGTATAGCTGGTTCGAAAGTCAGATTGCGCACTGTATTTGGGTCAAAAATATTGATGCCATTCACCCCTCCAAACGCCAATGTCCCATCTCGCAATGCCACGCCACTATTGGGTAAAAACTGCATACTTTGCAAACCGTCGCTTTCCGTATATTGCTTAACCGAGCCTGTCGCTGGTTGGTATTTAAACAATCCTGCATTGGAACTCAGCCACAAAATGCCATTTTTATCTTGCAAAATGTGATTGAAAGCCTTCGACAATTCTCGTTGGCTATCATTGACAACCTCATAATTGATTTTTTGAAGATTCAAACACAACAACCCTTTTGAAGAAGCCAACCACATGGTATCGCTGGTCGGATGATTCGTCACGCCATTGATATACCCCACTCCTTCTATCCTTTTTAGTAATGTAAAATTGTTTTTTTCAAATGCGTAAACAGACAAGCTATTCTCACTATTGATGAAAATACGTTTGGATTTATCACAGAATAAATAGTGACCACTGTTGAGAGACATCATGGTTTTTTGTACAAATTGGTCATTTTGTACCGTAAAAGACATAAGTTCAAACAGGGATAACACTAAAAACTGATTGTCCGAGATTTGTACCATTTTATTGTAACCATGCACATCGCTCGTATTTATCTTTTTTAAAGTCCTCGATGCAGGGTTGAGCAGATAGATGTTTTGCGAACCCAATAACCAAATTCGTTGCTGATTGTCGCAGAAAAGTGAGCCGATTTTTTCATTTAGTCGGCTTCTCTCGATTGTATGCAACAATTTCCCTGTTTTATCGAGCTGAAAAACGCCTACTTCTGGCACAGCACACCATAGATTTTGATTTTTATCTTCGACAATGGCTGTTGTGATGCGGTTGTCTTTATAGTTCTCGGGTTTTAAATAACTATTGAATTTTGATTTTTTGATGTGGGTGTGTAGCACTCCTTTTTCCCATATACTCAACCACAAATTATCGTTTTTGTCCACATAAATATTGTTAATGCGGTTGATATTCATCAAACGATTGCCCAACCAAGCCGTCGTATCTTGTCGAACAAACCTCTCTTGTTGCTTATCGAATAATAAAAGCCCATTGGATACACTTGAAACCCATAAATACCTATTTTGAAATGCTGCGACATCAGTTAGGGTTTTTAATCTAAGGTTTTGCGACAATCTTTCGGAAAAAGTATTGAAAACGCGATACGTTTTGTTCGTCGGATTGAACCGAATCAAGCCTCTCGACGATGGTAGCCAAATCACGGTATCGCTTTCGATATGGATATTGTAGATAGGTAAATCCGCCATTGCGCCCCATTCTTTGCCTTTGAAAAATGTTTCGTCGTGGCTTATAGCGTTGTCGGTTAAATAACTTATGCTGAACCCACTATAAAAAAAAGATGAAGCCACAGCTTTTACTCGTCCTGAGGCATCGAAAATGGGGTAAGAACGCACTGCATTGGCGGGCAATTTGCCACACACCTTTTCTGCTTGAGTAAAGGTGTTGAACAATACCAAAAAACTATCTGCCTTCAACCAGAGATTTTGAGTTGTTTTATCGAAATGAAAAGCATGAATATCTGAATATTTGCCAGATTTGAGGGCTTGTGATTGCACATTTTGTTGGGTATAGGATAGGCAATGTAAAGCATAAACTGTGCTGAACCAGCTGTTTTTCTGATTGTCCTCAAAGATTTTGCTCGTAACAATCGTCGTATTTTTATCTTTATCGAGGTTGGACAAAAAGACAGACATATTTTTCCCATCGTATCGGTTGAGTCCGTCGTTACTACTCAACCAAACGACCCCCTCAGTATTTTCGGAGATATAAGCATTGGTGAGTTCCGAAAGCCCAGTTGACTGATTGAGCCAATGAAAAGTCAAATCACCTGTTTGTGCGGCAAGGGAAAATGCAAAAAGCAATAGTATATATGTCGTTATTATCTTCTGCATGACATTATGACTGTTCCAAATTGGTCTCGTTTTAGAGGAATCAAGGTAATTATTATTTTTTAGCCAACAAAAAAATAAGGGTATAACTCTGCAACGACAGTTATACCCTTTAAAAAAGCAAAAGAAAATAACGAAAAATACCTCTCAATACTGAGGGGGTGGAAATTATATTTCTTCTTTCCAAACAGGACAATCGGGTGGGCAAGCCAAGCCACTTGTCAAAGCATCTGTCATCAATGTACCATCTTCGGCAGCACCTACACCAATGAGCGTCAGATTGTCCGTCCCTGTAGCCGATAAGGAACTCAGATAAAAAAATGCGCCCGAGAGAGTGGTATTGCCTTGCGCATCCATTCTCAAAACTGCTTTTAGATCTTCGGCACTGAAATATACACTTTCAAAAACAGGGACTTTTTCTTTAGCCGCCACTCTTGCCAAGATGGTTTGATTTGCTTTTTTGAGACGTGCTGACAGGAATTTTGTCATATCAGGCTGGTCAATATGTACTTTTTTAGCAGCGGACAGTTTAGTTGGAAACTTAGTTATTGCCATTGTTTTCAATTTTTTAGTGATGATAAATTAGAATTATTATCCTAAAAGTACAAGGTTTTGCACAATTAGAAGAGAGATAGTTATGAAACAATAAAAATAGATGACGAAACAAGGAGCGGGTCTAACAAATAACTTTTTTGCTCTGTGTTTTACATCTATCTTTATGGTTATAAAATTATCGAAAAATCAAACAGAAACAATCATGGAAAATCATGCAGAACAATTCGAGGGCATTCATATTTCGCGCTCTGTCAACCATTCTTTCGGAAAATTTGGACGTTTATTTCCCGCTTTACCACGACACGTTGCCCCAACAGAAGATTTAGTTGCATTGGCTGAAAATATGTTGCGTAGCAAAGATACGCGCGACGGTATTCCCGCAGGTTATACCTATCTGGGACAATTCATGACACATGATTTAACGTTCGATGCAACGACGCTCACCGAACGTGCTACGGATATAGATTATATTTGGAATTTCCGTACACCCGCTTTGAACCTTGATTCTATGTACGGCAGTGGACCCGCTCAATGTCCGCATCTTTTCACTTTAGATAAAAATGGCGATAGGACTTTATTTTTAATCAATAAATTGGTGGAAAGCAAGTTGATAGAGCCGCAGCAGCCTAAAATGTTTTATGATTTGCCCCGTGTTTCTATTATGCAAGCCAACGATGCGGAGGAGGCTTTTGAGGATAGAAAAAACCTTTATTCAAAGAATCGAAAAGTAGAAGCGGAACACTTGGCTCTGGTTGTTGACCCACGCCACGACAGTCATTTGTTAATTTCACAACTGCTTACAGCATTTCTGTTGTTCCACAATAAAATTGTAAAAAAACTGATAAATGACCCCAAATTGATGAAAAAACATAGTAAAATTAAAGAACTGGGACACACAAGAGGCGATAGTGTCTTTGAAGTGGCACGCAGGATAGTGACTTGGCACTATCAATATTTGATATTGAATGATTATTTGCCAAAAATCATTAATCAAGCACTGTTTGCCCCCGATTTTTTAAAAAACCTAATTGCGAACAAAAAAGCGCGGCAATATTTTAACTGGCGCAATGAGCCGTTCATTCCTGTCGAGTTTTCCGTAGCAGCTTTTAGGTTAGGTCATAGTCAAGTGTTGGACAGCTATATTCTGAATACGCGTCTCAAAAATACAGGTGCTGAAAGCAGTGTGATGGGGCATCTTTTCAGTAGTGAAGGGAAAGATATAAACCTACGGCATCAAAAAAAGCCCGACTCATTTGTCGAGTGGCGGCACTTTTTTTTTAGTGATACCGAAAAAGGCAATGCCAATAATAAAATTTCGCCTCATATTACTCTCCCACTCAAAAAATTGCCTTTTGTTAGTGAAAAAACACCGAATATGCCTAATTTGGCATTCAGAAATCTCGCTCGTAGCATCTCTCTGGAATTGCCTTCTGGCGAAAATGTTGCCAAAACGATGAGTCTTACTGAGGGGTATCAAAAAGAGGTTCAAGAACACATAGAGTTGCTCAAACAGATTGATAGGTACTCTTCTTTGCGTGGCAATACGCCTCTTTGGTACTACATCTTAGCGGAAGCGGAGGCAAAAGGAGATGGGAAACTGGGCATTTTGGGTGGTACAATCGTTGCAGAAGTCATAATTGGTTTGATTCATGGCGACAAAAACTCTTACTTGAATCAAAATCCTCAGTGGACACCCCAAGAAGAAGAAAAACTTTTGGATTACGAAGGCGGGATTCTCACCATGATTGATTTCATGAAGTTCGCGGGTGTGTATTCTTACGAATAATTGAAAAACCTATCTTTATATCAAACAACAACATTGAAATACCTCATTTTATGATGATTTTCATAAAACCAAGTATTTTTTAGTGCTTTTACCAATTTTAAACAATCCAATCTATATGAAAGCAGTCATTATTGATGATGAAGCACAAAGCCATATCAGTCTAAAGACGATGTTAGCAAAATCAGGTAAAAACATTGAGGTGGTGGGTTCGGCTTACTGTGTTGAGGAAGGAATTGTTTTGATTGATAAAAAAAAGCCAGATATTGTTTTTTTAGATGTCAATATGCCAGATGGCTTAGGCTTTGATGTTCTTAAAAACGTGCAACATGCGCAGTTCTGCACCATTTTTACAACAGCTCACGAACAACACGCCATCACAGCCATCAAATTTGGTGCGCTCGACTACCTTTTAAAGCCTTATTCGATAGACGAATTGATGGATGCTTTAGAAAAAGTAGAACAACGAGTGAAACAAAACACTAAAAACATATCGGACACAGAACTCAATATCTTGATGGATGTGATTCAAAAACTGCCGCAAAAAGAATTGCCACAACGCATTGGTATTTCGACAGCCACAGAACGTGTGTATGTGAAAGTAGAAAATATCTGTCGTTTTGAAGCAGACACCAATTGCACTATCCTTCATTTGGTCAATGAAAAAAAGAAAAAACTCGTCTCGACCACCAATCTTGGTAAATACATAGACTTATTTGCACCTTACAAATCTTTTATGAAAGTGCATCGGTCTCATTTGGTGAATCTTATGATGGTCGAAAAATATGTCCGTGCCGATGGTGGCTATCTGATTATGAACGACGGCTCAGAGATCAGTGTTGCCAACAACAACCGCGATGAGTTGCTCCATCGTTTGGATCATTTGTGACCCCCTCAGTATTTCGCAGATTTTCAGAGGCTATTCTGATATAAAATATGCACACACGATTTGAGCTTCTCACCCAATATCGCAAGCTCACCTACTTGATTTTCAGGCACATGTGGTAAAATTTTCACAAATAATTCTCACCTATTTTACCGTTGGTTGAAAACAATCAACCATTGGTTGAATCAAATTGGCTCGGCATCGCAGGGGCTGCACCTTTGTGTCATCAAAAAACAAGGAGGTCAAACAAATCAGGACAACAAAAAACCAAATCGTATCATCCTCGTGACCAACAACAGATAATACACAAATGCCTGATAATCACTTGTTTTTGCGAACCAAATTTTTTTAACAAATTATCTTAATTTTTTTAAACAATGCAATCTACAAATTTCATTCAACGCGCTGTTAAAGCGGCTTTCGTTTTCGCTCTTTCATCTACAACTTTATTGGCACAAATCGGTCCGGGCAATGGTGGCAATACACCCGCACCTAATACAGGCGGCCCTCAACCCGATTTCGAAATCACATCGTTCACCCTCGACAATGGCAGCACAACTGTTGTCAGAGAAACGATGATTAATGGCACAGTAAAACTCAAAAACAAAGGAGGGGCAACGCAAAAAACAGATAAAGTGATGTTGAAGTACATTCCAGATGAAACAGCCTACCAAAAAGACCCGTCAAAAAACTTTTTCAGCTATGGCCCGATTGAGTTTAATGCACAAAATGAAGCAGAGGTACATGTGAGTTTTGGTGGTTTTTCGACCGCAGGCACTTATTCGAGCAAAGTGATTGTCAATCCAGAATCAACAGTTGCTGAAAAATCGTACATCAACAACAGCAAATCATTGTCTATCACAGCCAAACCGCACACAGTGGATGTGGATTTCAAATTTGAACAAGTCACCGTCACCGACGATATGGAATTGACTGGCGACAGCGAATTGCGCATGAAACTCAAAGTTGGTAAAAAAAGTGCGTCTGGCACGATTACTTGGCTTGCTGAAGAATGGTGGCCGACTGCACCAGACCCAGAAAACAAAAAGAAAGACTTTGTGGAAGTGACAGATAACGGCGGTGCAGGTCGTGCTTATTCAATCGGCAAAATCATTAAACTCAATAATCTGAGCGACGAAGACTATATCGTTTATGAAACGCAAGGTTGGGAAGATGAAGACAACACCAACGATTTGCTGCACATGGACAATGAAGATATGGGCAAAGCCAACAATCAACTCTACCAAATCAAAACTTGGGCTAACCCAATCGGTGTCAATTCGGGCGCAGGTCGCACCGACAAAAGCAACAAAGACACATATTCTGTGAAAATTTCTGCCAAAATCACTGAACTTCAATAATCGAAAATAAAAACTGTTGCTCCGAAAAGTGAAAAGTACCCCCTCAGTATTTTTCACTTTTCGGTGTATCTCATAGAGCCTATAAATTGCTTTTCTCATGAAAAAAATACAACTCATTGCCTTTTTACTTTCAACACACCTGATTCTTTGGAGTCAAAACGCCTATTTGGATGCACAAAAGTTCTTATTAGTAAAAAACGAGTATAAAGAGGCTTTTGCTAAACTATCCAACCCTTCGTTTCGCGAACGTGTGTCGCAACAAGAGTTGATGGTTTTAGAAAACGTCATGCTTTTTCTCAACAATCCATTCAGCGACTCGATTGATGCGCGACTCTTACAGGTGAATGAATTTGAAAAATCCATTCGTTTTCGTTCTGCAACCACCCCTCAGTATCAATACACTGAAAACACACTGCGCACGGTGGATGACAAATCAAATCTTTCGCTGTTCAATATGCCCATTGATAGGTCGGTGATACCGTCGAAAATGGCAGATGCCACAGCTCAATTCCTCGTCAAACGCAGTCGCGACGAGATGATGGGTGTTTTTTTTGAACGTTTCAAAGATAAATTGGTGGAAGAACCACTTTTGCGCGCCTTGTTGCCCGCGACGCAAAGGTTGATGAATTTTCAAAACAGTGCTGCTGCTACACCATCTTTGGGTCGCAGTTGGGTCAATGTGTTCGAGAGCGATTTGCGCAATGTATTGTTCAATTTTGAAGGATTCATCAAAGAACAGCATCCACATGTGATGAAACAAACCGAAGGACAACTGTTTTCGATGAGTTTACAAACCGTTCGTTTGTTGAGTGAAAAACACCCCGCACCACAGGTTTTAGGTTATTTTGATGAAAAAGAAGGCAAAGAAGCGACTGAACTGGGACGCAATATGCGCTTGGTCAATCTCCTCTCAAAGAATTTGTTAGAAAATCCACGCAGCGACGAATGGGTGCATCGCGACTCTTTCCAAACGCTGGGTACTGAGGGGGGTATGTTGTTTTGGGGTTTGATGTACCAACGCAATCGGGCTTTATTCAAACGCATGAACATACAATTGACATTGGACAATATACCACAGCTTTTGACTCTGACAGATGAATTTCTACACTATGGCGAAAAACTGAAATCACTCTCGCTCAAAGATGCACCGCCGCCCAAACACGATGGTTCGACCCTGCAACAACTCAAAACAGGCAAAACATTGGAAGAAACAGCTGCCGATATTGACCGCGCTGATATTTTTTTAGAAAAAGCACAGACCATGTTTCAAATGATTGAACTGGGTTTTAAGTCGAAATACTATTTGGAAAACAATCCCGATAAGTATTACACGAGTGATGTGTATTTGAAAAAAATGTCGCTGCCACGTAATACCCTGAGCACCTTCAAATTGATGAAGAATCGCCAATATGGCATCGCTTTATTAGGCACAGCCGAACTGCTCGAACAGATTTTGCCAGCCGATGCGCTCAACGATAAATCGAAAAAAGCTCTGAAACAATATATTTTTTACGCCAATTTTATGACCGACATTGTCACCTCCGACAATGCTTCGATAAGTCAAGTTGTGGAGCGTTATGCCATGCCTTCAGGTTCTTATCGTTCCAAACGGGTCGCTCATTTCTCAATGGATGTCAATGCGTTCCCCGGATTTTTTATCGGATATGAAGGGACACGAACCGATACTACCCGCAAAGGCAGTGGTGTGCATGGTGTGGCAGCCCCCATAGGTTTGTCATTCAGTTTTGGCAAAGGTAAAGACAAACCGACTCATGCGTTTTCGCTTTTTATGCCGATGCTCGATATTGGCGCAGCTTTCAGTTATCGTTGGAAACAAGGCGCAGGCGGCGGATTGCCCGAAAAATTCAAACTGTCACAGGTTTTTGCCCCAGGTCTTTATGCGGTGTGGGGTGTAAAAGGTGCGCCACTATCTATCATGGGCGGTTTTCAATTCACTCCACGTTTGCGTCAAGTTGTGGATTATAAAAATGTGGTGAGCGAGACCAATGCCGTGCGTTTGGGTTTAACAGTGGCGATGGATTTACCCATTTTTGGCTTGTATCGGAAGTAAAATGATGGTTGCAAGAAAACGTTGTCTTGAAAGTAGAATTTAATAAAATTTTGATGAAAAATTGTATTTACGAATACCAAACGCTATTTTTGCATAGAGGAACATGATTTCACCATACTATTATTGAGAAAATGGCAAAAAAACAAACACGTCAAAAAGGTAAAATTCCCAAAAAAGAAGGCAATACTTTTGACAAAATTCTGAAAGAAATCGTTGAAAAAGTTTTTCGTCCGTTGGTTGAAAAACGATTGGGCGTAAAAATCGTCAAGGCAACACCTCTGAAAGAAAAAATGCAAACCACCGTAGAATTGGAAATGGATTTTTTCTATAAAGTAGAAACCGACCAAGGCGAAAGTTTTATATTACATTTAGAGTTTGAGAGTGGTGACAATCACGATATGGTTTATCGAGTGAGCGAATATCATGGTATGGCATTGAAGCGGTATAAGTTAGAAATTAGGCACGTAGTAGTCTATTTAGGCTCAAAAAAACCGACAATGCCTGTCGAATTGCCGCAAAAGGAGGTTTTCCGAGGTTTTGATTTGCTTGATGTCCATAGCCTCGACACCGACGAGTTGTTGAGTTCACAGATACCCGAAGTTGTTTTGATTGCTGTTTTGGCTAACTATCCGCCCGAAGAAGCGGAGACCGTTTTGAGAGCCATCATTCTCAACTTAAAAAAACAAGTGCGCAACAAACGGGTTTTACAGAAGTATATCAATCAACTCGTGATGTTGTCCCGTTTACGCAAAATTGAAAGTTTAACAATTAAAATAGCTGAAGAAATGCCAATCCATTTTGATTACGAATCAGACACTTTATACCTAAAAGGCACTGAAAAAGGTATTGAAAAAGGTATCGAAAAAGGTATCGAAAAAGGTATCGAAAAAGGTAAAATCGAAGGTAAAATGGAGGAGAGAGTGTCCAAAAACCTTGAATTTACCAAAAACCTACTACTCAATACCGATTTTACAATTGAAAAAATAGCACTGCTCGTGGGTGTGGATGCTGAATATGTCCAAAAAGTTAAATCGGATTTAGAGGTAGGTAAATAAAACACCTTTTTCCTCCAAAGGAGTCTATTCGGACAAAGAAATCTAAAATCAAAAAAGCAGCCGTTGTGTACATTCCAAAACGGCTGCTTTTTTTATTGAAAACTTGTCATTACAAACAGTCATTGCACGGAAGTTGCCAAGCCTTTGTGGATAAATAGACTTTGTCTAAAGGATTAATACTTTTCAAGGTCTATCAACTCGTAGCCATCGGGCTTGTATATATTGTGATAGGTATTGATCCAATCGCACATTTTCTTATCATACCTAAAATGTTCATTGCCGTCTGATTTTTCCCAAATGGCTGCCCATTTGCGAATCGTGCCGTCCACATAGGTTTCGACATCGGTTAATTTATAACCCAATTTTTCTCTTTCATTTCTCAGATTGACAAAATCATTTTCTTTATAGTCACGGTTGAGCAGTACCGTGCCAGAACCTTTCCAAACAGCTGCCCATTTCTGAACAGTTCCTGAAAAATAAGTTTCGATGTCTATCAATTTCATATTCTTATTGTTCATCTCTACGTATTTGTTGTGCATATCATCGCTCGACATTTCTCGATACAAAGCATACCCCTCAGTACTTTCGATAAAAGTACCTGCCCATTTGCGCACAGTACCATCCAAATAGGTTTCGACATCAATCAAACGCAAGCCTTGATTGGTCAATTCAACCCATTTGTTGTGAAAATCATCGGTTGAGTAGTTGCGAATCATGGCTGAACGTTTGGTTGTCTTTTTAAAGATACCATCCCATTTGCGCACTGTGCCATCTACCCACGTTTCGATGTCATCGGGATAAAAACCTGCTGCCAAAAGCGTTTCCCACTCTTTATGAAATTCATCTGTTTTAAATCCACGACGAATCAAGACTTCACTTGCTTTGCCTGTATTGCGCCATACACCGACCATATTTTGACCACAACTATTGTCTGAGCCACAATAATCTTTGGGCAAATTATTGATATTCCAACTGTATCCCAAAGCGTTTTCAATCAATTTACCGACTCGCTCTGCATCTGCCCAATCGCCATTATTAATCATCACACACACGCCTGTTTTATCGTTCGGAAAATAACCTAAATAAGTTCGCACATCATCATGTGCACCACCGTGCGAAATATGGGTTTTTCCGCCCGATGTTTCTTTTGTTACGCCATAACAATAAGAGCCATTGCCCGCGACAGGCTGCCACAAAGCAGACATATTACTCAAATAAATGCCGTTGCACATGCCTTTCAAAAAATTGGTCATGTCGGTGATATTGGAAGCCCAACCACCGCCCGGCAATTTCCATTCGACATCCCCCTCAGTATCTTTATTCAAAAAAGTGTTGCAGTCTTTGCCAATGCCACCAGGGTCGGACGAATAGCCTGTCATGCTGGGCATTCCTGCTTTGTTGGAGATGTTTTCCTTTACAAAAGTCTCATAAGGCTTGTTTGTTGCCTCTTCCACAATAGCCCCTGCTAAATTAAAACCAAATGTAGTATATCTGTATTTACTGCCGGGTGTGAATGCCAAATCACAGTTTTTAAAAACTTTGACCGATTGTTCGGCATTGAAATCATTATGGGCATTGTAGGCAGATTGATTGTAATTGCAGATTTTAATTTCGTCCTCATCCTTGCCATAATGAACAATCCCGCTTCGGTGCGACAGCAGTTGCGATAATGTGATGTCTTTTTTGTTACCATCGGTGGACCAATAGCTTACATATTTCGTCGCTTTGTCGTTCAGAGCCAATTTGCCCATTTCTATGGCTTTGAATGCCGCTACCGAAGTCACCATTTTGGAAATAGAAGCCCAACGCATCACAGTTGCAGTGGTCATGGCTTTCGTTCGCTCCTCATCGAGATGACCATAGGCTTTGACATGGGTAATATTACCGTTTTGGACAACGCCAACTACGATGCCGACCAAATCTTGTCGAGCCATTTCGTCTTTCACTACATTGTCAACAGCTGCCAAAGCAGGTAAAGGTGCATCTGCGGCATCAAAAGAATCAGGTTTGATAAATGCAATGGAAAAAAGGGCTGCGATGAGCAGACTACCGCCCAAATAGCGGAAAGGGTGTGTTGTTTTCATTGTATGATTTTAAAATAATTGAAAAATTAGGTGAATATACTGAGGGGGGTCTTTGAAACGGCTGTACAATAGGACTAAGATAAGGTGTTAGGGTTTAATTCTGCTGTTTTCAAGCTTTTTATACTTAAAAAAGTAAGAAGCTGTTTTAAAACCTATAAACACTATTTTTGACTGTTTTTCTGCAAGCAGAAAAAAGCGTGCTTTGTTATATTTCTTTCGGAGCGAAGCTATTTTTTGATGTTTTTCGCAAGCGAAAAACATCAAAAAATAGCTTCGCTCCATAAAACA